>CAWGFQ010000005.1:0-65053 GCA_963821895.1 uncultured Solirubrobacterales bacterium | reverse complement strand
AACGCCGTGGCAGCCCTGGCGAGCCATCTCGAGGAGAACCCCACGACCGGCCTGGCCGCCCCGCTGCTGTTCAACCCCGACGGCTCCCCGCAGGACAACGTCTTCAAGCGCTTCCCCAACCTGCTGACGCTGTTCGTGGACTTCTGCGCCCCGCTCGCCTTCCTCGTGCGCGGCCGCCGCCTGGACCCCCACAACGTGGCCCGCCGCAAACTCGGCCGCCCAACCGAGATCGCCCACGCGATCGGCGCCGCCCTGCTGGTGCGCAGCGAAGCCGCTCGCGACGCCGGCCCGCTCGACGAGGGCTTCTTCCTGTACCTGGAGGAGACCGAGTGGCAGCGTCGCATCGCCATGGCCGGCTGGCGCCGCGAAGTGGTCCCGACAGCGCGCTTCACCCACCTGGGCGGCGCCAGCTCAGACTCCCATCCGCTGGCCTCCCCCCACTACCTCGACAGCGTCCGCCGCTACTACCCCCACCCGCGCGCGGCGCTCGCCACAATCCGCGTGGCCGCCACCATCTCGCTGGTGTCGCTGCGGATCGCCGGCGCCCTGGGCCTCGGCTCGGAGCGCACCCGGGCGCTCACCCCGTCATTCGCCGAAGTGCTCAAACTGCTGCGCCGTGAGAAGCGCCGATAGGACAATGCTGGCCGAGCTGGACGGTAGACTCGATCTATGGGCACTACTGCGCGCAGCACTCTGCTGGAGTCCGGCCACGAGGCCGAGTGGGCTGCGCTCAACGAGGAGAAGCGCCGCGCATTGACGCCGCCACCCGACACCCCGATTAGCGAGATGCTAGGGCGTGGACAGCGCCTCTCCGCCCAGGCAGCAGCGCTGTTGCGAGCCGTCGAGCGGGCGGATGGCCGCCCTCGATCCTGAACTCGACGTCGCCGCCGCGGCGATGGTCGCCGAGCAGGCCCGATTTGTGGTGATCGGCGGATTCTCGGTCATCGCCAATCGCTTCATCCGCGCGACCGAGGACATCGACTTCCTGATTCCCGATGAGGCCGAGAACGATCAGCGTGTGTTGCGCGCGCTCGCCAAGCTCGATGGCAGGCGCTTGCGCGACGACGCGCCGCTTGGCGAGGAGCACCTGCTCGACCAGACACATCTGCGAGCCAAGACCCGCGCCGGGGTGGTGGACATCCTGCGCGGCGGACTTCCCCCGCTCGACTTCGAGACCGTTGAGGAGCACGCGATGCGCGCCGACTACGGGACGGTCGAGTTCCTCGTCGCGGGCCTCAACAGCATCGTCGGCTTCAAGCGCCTTGCCGATCGCCCCCGAGACCGAAATGATCTGATTGGCTTGGCCGAAGTTCACGGAGAACTGCCGATGGACTTCATCCCGGGGATCGACACGTAGCTTCACTGCGCTGTTCACTGCGCTGCGCCATCGAGACCTCCGCCCGCTGCGCTAGCTTCCTGGAGACTGTGAGGATCGTGGGGAAGTCAGCCGCTGAGCGTCGATCTTCTCGGCGCACACGCTGGTGGCTCATCGGCGCGCTGGTATTCGTGACGCTGGCGGCGGCAACCATGCGGCGGGCCGCGACTGTGCCCACGCCTGCGCCGGTGATCAAGCGGATCCTGGCCGCATACGTGCGCATCCCCGGGCACAGGCCCACACTCGCCTGGCCGCGCGAGGGCGAGGCGGCCGTCGAAGTGGAGGGTGTGGGCAGCTTCGGCAGCTACGGCGGCTTCACCCCGGTTCCGATCGCGAGCGTGGCCAAGGTGATGACGGCCTATCTGACGCTAAGCGAGCATCCGCTCACCAGCAGCGAACAGGGCTTCACGCTGCGAATCACGGCGGCGGACGTGGAGGAAGAGGAGCAGCGCGCGGCGCTCGGCGAGTCGGTGCTGCCGGTGCGCGCGGGCGAGCAGCTGAGCGAGCGCCAGGCGCTGCAGGCGCTGCTGCTGCCCTCGGCCAACAACATCGCGCAGCTGCTGGCGATCCACGACGCGGGCGACCCCGCGGCGTTCGTGGCGCACATGAACACGACCGCCAGGAAGCTCGGCATGGTCGCGACCACCTACACCGACCCGAGCGGCTTCGCCGACACGACGCTCTCCACGGCCCCCGACCAGCTGAAGCTCGCAAAGCACGCGATGCAGATACCCGCGTTCGCGGCGATCGTGGACGAGTCCTCGGCCGAGTTGCCGTTCGTGGGCCGCGTCGGCAACTACGACGCCCTGGTCGGACACGACGGCTACGTGGGGATCAAGACCGGCTCCGACCGCGCGGCCGGAGGCTGCTTCGTCTTCGCCAAGCGCGTGGAAGTCGACGGACGGCACCTGACGATCCTCGGCGTGGTGCTCGGCCAGAGCGAAGGCGAACTGATCGCAGCGGCCCTCGCTAGCGCGCGGCGCTTGGGGGACTCCGCCGCCGCCGCCCTGGCAGTGAAGACCGCCCTGCCCGCCGGAACGCGCGTGCTGGCCGCCAGCACAACGTACGGCCGCCGCACGACAGCTGCGACTGCGAGCCCCCTGAGCGAGATCGGCTGGCCCGGGCTCAGGCTCCCCGTGCAGGTGGTCGTGAGCCCCGTGCGGAACAGGCCACGCGCGGGCCAGCAGATGGCGACCGTGGCGCTGCGCGGCGCGAGCGCCGTCACGACCGCAGCACTCGCCACACGCACGCTCGCCGGCCCCTCGCTCGGCTGGCGCCTGCGCCATCTCATATGAGGTGAACGAGCGCCTGCTCCGGTATATGCTTGAGACCCGAACGCGAGGAGATTCCCATGTATGTACGTGTCGTGAGGTTCACCGATGTGAACGCCGAGCGGATGGAGGGGCTGCTGGCGCGCATAAAGGAGTCCGACGGCCCGCCCCCAGGCGTGCCAGCCACAGGCCTGACGATGATGTTCGACGAGGCACAGAGCACAGCAGTCGTGCTCCAGCACTTTGCCACCGCCGAGGACATGGACGCAGGCGCGCGCGCGTTCAGCGCGATGGACGCCTCCGAGACCCCGGGCGTCCGCTCCTCCGTGGATATGTGTGAGATCAAGCTCGAACTCGAGGCCTGAGCCGCTCTGCCTCGCGCCCATCCGTTACGAGCTCGACGCCGAGCCCGAGGGATTGTCGAATGCGAGGGGTCGCCTCGCATGGAGGGCAATCGCCAAGTACGCGAATAGCCCCACGCCAACAAAGGGCGCGGCGCAGGAAAGGCTGCCGAGCAGAGTGGCAGCGGCCAGACCGGCACCCGTCGCGTGGTGGACCGCTGCCGACCCACCCAGGCTGAGCACAGACGCGAGGAACATGGCAAGGAAAACCGCCGCGCCCAGGAGCGAGAGCGTCGCGTGGGTCATGCCGAGCGCCTGTGGTCTTGGCTCGGTGCCCGTTTCCAGCTGAGTCACTCGCACGTCCAGCAGCTCAAGGCCGCCGACCGGCGCCGCGACATCGAGCTCGCTCCATGCTGGGCCGCGCACAACCTTCAGCAACGCTCCTGCGAGCGGGCGGCGCCCACACACCGCGACCGCACGTCTGTCGGCTGCCAGCTCACGACCAGCCATATAGCGGGCACGCAGGGAGTCAAGCGCCGGTAGAAAAAACAGCGCAGCCGAGAGCGCTCGCACCAACACGATCTTCAGGGGATCGAGGTTGCGGACGTGGTAGCGCTCGTGCTCAAGCACCGCCCGCAGCTCCACGCGCGAGACGCTCTCAAGCAGCCCGCGACTGACCGCGACGCGGGGAGTCAGCACGCCGTAGACGAACGAGAACGACTCGGGCGCATCCACAAGAACGACTCGCCCACTCAACCCCACCCGCATGGCTGCTCTTGCCAGCTGGTCGGGGAGCGCCCGCGCCAGTCCGCATACGCGGCGCGCTAGCCGGTGCGAGGCGATGCCCTGGCGCGCGAGCGAGCGGCCCGCAAGCGTCAAGCCTCCCACGACCAAGGCGAGGAACAGGAGCAGCGGGAGCAGCAGTGCGCCGTGGCCAAGCACTCCCGTGAGCCCGCCGTGAGATATTCGCGCCAGAACGAGCGGAACGAGCACGCCCCCCAGGGCTCCACAGAGGACAGGCGCAGCGCAGAGCAGCGCGAGGCCCATGAATGCAAGGAAGCTGCGGTTGGCGCTGTCCAGTCTCACGCACCCTCCGCGAGTAGAGCACGCAGGCGACGCAGCACGCCGGGGTCCGCGCGCGCCTCGTCCACGAAGTGCGCGACCGCGGCGTCGCCGTGGGTACGCATCACATCGCGTACCGCGATCCCGGCGACATCCGTAGCCGTGGCCGCGTACACATAGCTGCGCCGCTCTCCCTCGCGGCTCAACACCCCCTTCGTGGCCAGTCGGTTCATCACAGTCATCACGGTCGTATAGGCCAACGGCTCGGGCCGCCGCTGGTTGAGCACGTCGAGCACCTCGCGAACCGATACCGGATCGCAGGCGGCCCACACCGCGTCCATCACCTCGGACTCAAGCGGAGCGAGCCCACTGCTTGCCTTCTTTGGCCTTCCCGCCACAACGCCACTCTACTACATTTTTGTCGTGTATGCTCGCGCCATGACCACCACTCAACACGACATAGCCGCACAAGCACGCCAGGCCATCGAGATCGTCTGCTCCGGCGACCTTTCTCGCATGGAGGAGTTCTTCAGCCCCGACTTCGTAGATCACGTCAACGACATGACCTTCCACGGCTACGAAGGCGGACGCGAATCGGTCGCCTTCTATCTCGCGGTCTTCAAGAACCTGAAGATGGGAGTGGAGGAGCAGCTCACCGACGGCAACCGGGTCGCGTCCAGGTGGGTGTTGACCGGCACCTACCATGGCCGCCCCATAACGCTCAGAGGCATCACCATCAGCCGCTTCAGCGAGGACGGCAGAACAGTCGAAGACCACGGGCACACCGACACAATCGCCATGCTTCGCCAGCTCGGCGCGATGCGCACGCTCATCCTCGGCCTCGAAATCCTCACCCGCCGCGTCAAGCTGCCCAAGGGCGCACTCCGAGCCCACTAGCTAGCACCACATGAGCCGCGGCGGCTGTTTACGCTTGTGTTTACACCCTGTCCGTGACGGGACCCGCTCGCGACCTCGGGCAAGAGAAAAACCCCGTGCTAGCGGGGCTTTCTTCAACGCGCCAGGAGAGATTCGAACTCCCGACCTTCGGTTCCGTAGACCGACGCTCTATCCAGCTGAGCTACTGGCGCAGAGCGGGCATTGTAGCCGCCGGTGCAGAAGCACCCGAGGTTGGCGGGCGTCCCGCCGCTTGCCGGGCCGCTCAGGAGTCCTCGGGCGGGCGACGCTCGCGCTTGCGTTCGGCATCACGCCGCTTGGCCGCCAGACGGCGCTCGCGTGAGGCGGCAGTGGGGCGGGTTGCTCGGCGGCTGCGGGGCACGGCGAGCGCCCTCGCGAGGCGCTCGCTCAGGCGCGCCAACGCCAACTCGCGGTTGCGGGCCTGCGAGCGTCCGTCCTGCGCAATCGCTGCCACGCGCGGGCCGACGCGGGCCAGCAGTCGCTCCCGCTGGGCCTCGTTCAGGGTGAGCGATGCGAGCACGTCGAAGCTCGCTTCCACGCGGGAGGCCGTGACGTTGGCATGCTGACCGCCGGGGCCTGAGGAGCGGCTCGCACGCACCGTCACCTCCGCGAGCGGGATCGTCAGCTCGTCGTTGATGCGCAGTCCTCTCTGCGCGCCTTCGTCAGCTTCGCTCATCGCAGACGCCGATCCGCAGCGGCGGGACGTCCGCGGCGCGTGTCAGGACGGACTGCGTTACCAGGCATCCACGTTGGGGCGCTTCTTGCGCTCTCGCTCGCGCCACCCACCACCACCGCGGTCGAACAGCATCCTCACCCAGCGCCGCGAGTCGGCCGGGTCGATCACGTCGTCGATCTCGCCGTACGCGGCCATGTTCACCCCGCGCCCATGCTCGTAAGCGGCCGCCACGGTAGCCGCGAACACGCGCTCGCGCTCCTGCTCGTCCTCGATCGCCTCCAGCTCGCGGCGCATGCCCAGGCGCACCGCTCCCTCAAGGCCCATGCCGCCGAACTCCGAGGTCGGCCAGCCGACCGTGAAGAGACCCGCCTTGAAGCCGCCGCCGGCCATCGCCTGCGCGCCCAGGCCGTAGCCCTTGCGCAGCACGATCGTGCCGATCGGCACCGTCAGGTTGGCGCCCACAAGGAACATTCTCGCCACATGGCGCACCAAGCCGGTGCGCTCGGCTGCCGGCCCCACCATGAAGCCCGGCGTGTCGCACAGCAGCAGCACCGGCAAATCGAAGGCGTCGCACAGCTGCATGAAGCGCGCGGCCTTGTCCGCCGCATCGGCGTCGATCGCCCCGCCCAGGTGGCGCGGGTCGTTGGCCACCACGCCCAACGGTCTGCCATCGATGCGCGCCAGCGCGGTGACCATCCCCCGGCCGAAGCCGTCGCGCAGCTCGAGCACCGAGCCCTCGTCGCACAGCGCCGCTAGCACCCCGCGCACCTCGTAAGAGCGCTTGCGCTCACCTGGCACCACGTGGCGCAAGGCGCGCTGGTCGGGCACCGCATACTCCGCCACCGGCCCGTGGAAGTAGGAGAGCCAGCGCCTGGCAACCGCCATCGCCTCGCGCTCGTCGGCCACGCGCACATCCACCACGCCATTGCCGTGCTGCACGTCGATCGGCCCCACCGCCGCCGGCTCATACACCCCCAGCCCACCCCCCTCGATCATCGCCGGCCCGCCCATGCCGATGCTCGAGTTCTCTGTCGCGATCACCACGTCGCAGCACCCCAACAGCGCAGCGTTGCCGGCGAAGCAGTTGCCCGCCGCCACGCCCACCAGCGGCACCCCACCGCTGAGCCGCGCAAACAGCTGGAAGGCGCGGCAGTCGAGGCCCGCCACCATCGGCCAGTCCACATCGCCCGGCCGCCCGCCACCGCCCTCGGCCAGCAGCACCACCGGCAGCCTCCGCCGCTGCGCGATCTCGAACAGGCGGTCCTTCTTCTGGTGCCCGCGCATGCCCTGCGTGCCCGCGAGCACCGTGTAGTCGTAGGACATCACCACGCACGGCTCCCCATCCACATCCCCCACGCCCGCCACCAGCCCATCTGCCGGCGTGCGCGCGATCAGCTCCTCGCGCGGGCGCCTGCGCTCCTGAGCGGCGAACAGCAGCGGCCCGTACTCCACGAACGTGTCCTCGTCCACCAGTTCCGCGAGGTTCTCGCGTGCCATCCGTCCCCCGCCCGCATGGCGCTTGGCCACCACCTCCCCCCGCGCCGCGTCCAAACCGAACGCGTGACGCTCGTGCACCGCGCGCAGATCCTCGCGCTCGGCATCCAAGTCGGCCTCCGCGTCAGACTCGGCGTCGTGCTCGCCTGCTTCTCCCCCCTCGCCCCGGGCGAGGATCATCAGCACCTGCCCCTCCTCCACCGCATCTCCCACCGACACCTCCACGCGTCCCACCACTCCGCTGGCGTCGGCCACCACCTCGTGCTCCATCTTCATCGACTCCAGCACCACCAGCGCCGTGCCCGCCCGCACGTGCTCCCCCGGCGCCGACGCCACCGCGATCACCACACCCGCCATCGGGGCTAGGACGGGAGTCTCGGGGCTCGGCGGCACAACGGGATCATCGCGCAGATCCATTAGCCTTGGGATCGCTCCCCTGGAGGGGTGGCAGAGCGGTTGAATGCGGCGGTCTCGAAAACCGTTGTGCGTCTTATTGGCGTACCGAGAGTTCGAATCTCTCCCCCTCCGTTCGCGATGATGGCGCGCGCCAGCCACGACCAAGACGAACCGCTGGCCGTGCAGCGGCGCACCACGCTCGTCTCGATCCTCACGGCCACGGTGCTCGTCGTTCTCAAGCTCGGCACCGGCCTGCTCAGCGGCAGCCTCGGCCTGATCTCCGCCGGGATCGAGTCAAGCGGCGACGTGATCGCGGCGACGCTCACCTTCTTCGCCGTGCGCCTTGGAGGCCGGCCCGCCGATCGCGGCCACCCCTACGGCCACCGTCGTGCCGAGAACCTCGGCGCGCTCGGCGAGGCCGTAATCCTGCTCGGGGGTGGCCTGTTCGTGAGCGTCGAGGCGATCTCGCACCTGCTCAACTCAGGCCAAGCGCCTGAAACGCACTGGTATCTGTTCGCCGTCATCGGCGTAGCGCTCGTCCTCGACCTGGCGCGCACCGTCGTCTCCTGGCGCGTCGCCGCGCGCTTCGCAAGCCCCGCACTGCGCGCCAATGCGCTGCACTTCGCCGGCGACATGGCCGGCTCGGTTGCGGTGCTCATCGGCCTGCTGGTGGTGCGCGACGGCTTCGCGCAGGGCGATGCGATCGCCGCGCTCGTGGTGGCAGTGCTCGTGTTCATGGCCGCCGGGCGCCTCATCGCCGAGAACGCGAACGTGCTGATGGACCGCACGCCCGCCGAGGCGCGCGAAGCGGCCGAGCACGCCGTCGCCGAGCTCGCGCCGGACATCGAGCTGCGGCGCCTGCGCCTGCGCGAGTCCGGCGGGCACTACTTCGCCGACGTCGTCGTCGCCGTCGCCCCCGGCCAGGCCGTCGTCGAGGGCCACCAGGCCGCCAACCTCGTCGAGGCCGCCATCGAGCGCGAGCTGCCCGGCAGCGACGCCGTCGTGCACGTCGAGCCGCGCCGCACTGGCCTCGACCTGCGCGAGCGCATCCTCGCGATCGCCCTCGCCGAGCCGCTGGTCAAGGAGGCGCATGACATCACGATCTTCAAGCAACAGGGATCGGCAAGCGTCTCGCTGCACCTCAAGTTCCCTCCCGAGCTCCCCCTGCGCAGCGCGCACGCCGTTGCCGAGCGCATCGAGCAGGCGATCCGCGCGCGCCCCGGCGTACGCGACGTGCAGACCCACCTGGAGCCGCTCGAGCGCCCGCTCGTTGCGCGCCCCGCCGACGGCCCCGGCGATCTGCGAACGACGCGGGAGATCGAGCGCCTGGTGCGCGAGCGCACCGGTCGCGACGCGCGCTCGGTCAGGCTGCTGCCGGCCGACGCCGGGCGTGTGGTCTTCCTCACCGTGGATATCCCCCCAGACACGAGCCTCATCGACGCGCACCAGCTGGCCGGCGAACTGGAGGAGGAGCTGCGCCGCCAGGTGCCCGATCTGGTGGATGTCGTCGTGCATACCGAGCCGTAGGGCCGGCCCAAGCGCCCGCTCGCCTCGCGCCGCGAGCCACTGGACGATCCACCCGCGATGCGCACGGGCCAGCGGCGCCACGACGCGCAGGCCCGCGCTCAGCGTCGCGACGCGAAGAACTCGCTCAACAGCGCGCCACACTCCTGCGCCAGCAGCCCCCCCGCCACCTCCGGGCGGTGGTTCAAGCGCGCCTCGCCCAGCACATCGAGCACGCTCCCCGCCGCCCCCGCTTTCGGATCGCTAGCCCCGTACACCACACGAGCCACACGCGCCAGCACGATCGCGCCCGCGCACATCGCGCAAGGCTCAAGCGTCACATACAGCACCGCCTCCAGCACGCGCCAGCTACCCAGTGCCTGCGCGGCCGCGCGCAGCGCCAGCACCTCCGCGTGCGCCGTTGGGTCCTGGCGCACTTCGCGCTCGTTGTGCCCCGCCGCGATCACCTCGCCTTCGTGCACCACTACCGCGCCGATCGGCACGTCCTCGTGTTCCAATGCCTGCCCGGCCTCGCGCAGCGCGAGGTTCATGAAGTACTCGTCACGTGGGAAGAAGTGTTCAGGCATGACTCTTGCAGCGGTACAGGGCCGCCGCATCGCAGGCGGTACATCATCATCATTGCTCACCGCCGCCCCCGCGCCGGCAGTCAAGCCCCTCTTCATGTCGAGCCCCCCTCAATCCTCAAGGCCGCCCCACACGTGGCGCGCGCGGCGGCCGCTGCTCGCCCTGGCCTGCGCGCTGGCATTCGCCGCGTCGCTCTTGCTCGCTCCCACGCGGCCCCGCGATGCAGGCGCCGCTACGCCCCTTCTCCCTCGGGTCACCCGCAGCGGCCGGGCAACTGCGCAGCCCAACCCCTCCCCCACAACAACCCCCGCCGGCACACCCGGCGCGCGCGCCCCATACGTGCCCGACGTGGTGCTCGTCAGGTACGCCCCCGCCACGCCCTCTCACGTGCGCGCGACGATCGCGCGCGCGGCCGGTGCCGGCGACCCGACGCCGATCGCTTCGCACACGCGCCTGCTGCGCCTGTCCCCCGGGTCCTCGGTGGCCACCACGATCGCAAGGCTACGCCGCCTGCGCGGCGTGCAGTGGGCCGTGCCCGACTACATCGCGCACGCCGCCGAAGGGCCGGGGTTCATCCCCAACGATCCCGGCCGCGGCCATACCCCCGGCGCGTGGCAGCAGCTGCAGTGGAACTTCTCCGGCACCTTCGGTGTGCGCGCACCGCAGGCCTGGGCCAACCTCGCCGCCGACGGCGCGCGCGGCGGCGGTGGGCGGGGCGTCGTGGTGGCGGTGCTCGACACCGGCATCGCCTACTCCAACCGCGGCCCGTTCCGCCGCTCGCCCGACTTCACCGCGAATCAGTTCGTCGCCGGCTATGACTTCGTCGCGCACAGCCCCTACGCCAACGATCGCAACGGCCACGGCACGCACGTGGCGGGCACGATCGCCGAGGCCACCGGCAACAACATTGACCTCACGGGCCTCGCCTACGGCGTGCGCCTGATGCCTGTGCGCGTGCTCAACGCCGAAGGCGAAGGCGACGCCGCCACGATCGCGCAGGGCGTGCGCTTCGCCGTGGCCCACCACGCCGCGATCATCAACCTCAGCCTCGAGTTCTCGAGCTTCGTCACCGCCGCCGACATCCCCAGCCTGCTGGAAGCGCTGCGCTATGCGCACCGCCATGGCGTGCTCGTCGTGGCCGCCGCCGGCAACGAGGGCCACCGCGCGATCGCCTACCCCGCGCGCGCACCCGATGTCGTCTCGGTGGGCGCCAGCACCGAACACGGCTGCCTCGCCAGCTACTCCAACGACGGCTCGCGCCTCACGCTGGTCGCGCCCGGCGGCGGGCCCGACGCCGATTTGGCAGACGATCCCAACTGCCACCCCGAAGCGACAGCGGGTCGCAACATCTTCCAGGTCACCTTCATCGGCACGAACCCGCGCCGCTTCGGCATTCCCACCGACTACGACGGCACCTCGATGGCCACCCCGCACGTGAGCGCGACAGCCGCCCTGATCATCGCCAGCCGCGTGCTCGGCGCGCACCCCACCCCCGCACAGATCCTCGCGCGCCTGCGCGCCACCGCGCGGCCGCTGGGCGGGCCGGGGGATCGGCAGCTGTATGGGGCGGGGCTCGTCGATGCCGGCGCGGCCACCGCGCCGGGTGGGCCGGGCGCGGTGCGCTGAGCGCCGCAGGCGGGCGCGGGCGCGGATGGTGGCGGGCGCGGTCGAGGGCGCGGGGGCCACAACTCTCAAGTCGCCCCCCGGGCCTGCCGATGCGAGCGACTACCATCGCTTCAAAAGCGCCCCCGCACGGAAGGAACAAGAGTTGTGAGCAAGCCCACGTTGATCACCGGAGGCAGCGGCTACATCGGCGCGCTGCTCGTCAAAGAGCTGCAGCAGGCCGGCCGCGAGGTGCGCGTGCTCGACTCGCTCCTGCACGGTCAGGAGGACATCGCCGCCGAGCAGGAGGGCAATGGCGTGGAGGTGATCCGTGGCGACGTGCGCTCCGACGCCGCGCGCCGGCAGGCGCTTGAGGGCGCCGAGGCAGTGGTGCACCTCGCCGCGATCGTCGGCGACCCCGCCTGCGCACGCGACCCGCAGGAATCAGACGACGTGAACGTGCAGGCCACGCGCGCGCTCGTCGCCGACGCGAACGCCGCCGGCGTGGAGCGCCTGGTGTTCGCTTCCACCTGCAGCAACTACGGCCGCATGGCCGACCCCACGCAGCCGATCACCGAGGAGGGTGAGCTGCGCCCGGTGTCGCTCTATGCCGAGCAGAAGGTGGGCATGGAGCAGGCGATCCTCGCGGGTGCCAACGAGAACGGCAACGTCACAAAGCCCACCTGCCTGCGCTTTGCAACCGTCTACGGCGTCGGTCGCAGAATGCGCTTCGACCTAACGGTCAACGAGTTCACGCGCGAACTGTGGGCCGACCGCGAGCTCGAAGTCTTCGGCGAGCAGTTCTGGCGCCCCTACATCCACGTCGCCGACGCCGGCCGCGCCGTGCGCACCGTGCTGGAGGCCCCTCAGGAGTTGGTCTCGGGCAAGGTCTTCAACGCGGGCCGCTCGGGTGAGAACTACCGCAAACTGGACCTCGTCGAGGAGATCGGCAAGCAGATATCGACGGGCAAGGTCAACTACGTTCACCGTGACGAGGACCCGCGCGACTACAAAGTGAGCTTCGACAAGATCCGCGCCGAGCTCGGCTTCGAGACGCTGATGACGGTCCCGGATGGCATCGGCGAGATCATCGCGGCGCTCAACGCCGAGCAGTTCGGCGACCCGTTCGCCGGGCGCTACCGCAACATTCCCTGAGTCTGCGCCCCGCCCGAGCCCACAGCCGTTGCGCGCTCGGCCTTTGCGCGCGCGGCGCCCTCGATGGCCGCCGCCATCTCCTCGCGGAAGCGCACGCGCCCGAAGCGCGTGGCGTTTGCGCGCACTTCACCTTCGTCCAGCGTCAGTCCCTCGAAACGTTCGATGGCCTGCGCCACGCCAGCGTCGCTCTGCTCGTCGAAGAGCACCCCCGTGCGCCCGTTGAGCACCGACTCGCTGGCCCCGCCCACGCCATAGGCGATCACCGGCACGCCCGCGGCCTGCGCCTCAACGGGCACGATCCCGAAGTCCTCCTCGCCGGGGAACAGCAGAGCGAGCGCGCCGCCGAGCAGCGCGTCGCGCTGGGCCTCATCCACACGACCCAGCAGCTCGATGCCCCCGCCGCCGCGCCCGCCGCCCTCAGCGCTCTGGTTCCGCGCAACGGTGGGCTCGCCCTGCGCGATCGCGCGCACGGACTCCATCGCGCGCCCGTCGCCCGCGACCTTCAGCGGGCGCCCCAGCCGCGCGCAGGCCTGCACCGCCAGCTCCACGCGTTTGTAAGGGACGACCCGCCCGAACACCAGGTAGTAGTCATGCGGCGCGCGCGGCAAGCCGAGAAAGCGCTCGACATCCACAGGCGGATGCACCACCTGCGAGTCGCGCCCGTACCAGCGTTCGATCCGCCGCGCGACGTGCTGCGAGTTGGCCACGAACAGATCCACCCCGGCCGCCCCCGCCAGGTCCTGGCGGCGCAGGTGCGCGAGCAGCGGCCGCAGCGCGAGCCGCGCGAGGCGCCCCATCTGCTCGCCCTCCATGAAGTCCTCCTCCCAGGCGTAGCGCATCGGCGTGTGGCAGTAGCAGACGTGCAGCACATCATCCGGCACACGCACGTTCTTGGCACAGGCGTGGCTGGAGGAGAGCACCAGATCGAAGCTGCTGAAGTCAAACGCGCGAAAAGCAGCGGTCATCAACGGCAGCAGCTTCGGATACTGCGTCGTGGCACGCGGGACTCTTTGGAGTGGGGAGGAGTGGATGGGCCGGTTTGTGATGATCGACGGCCATGGTGCGGGGTCATAGATCGAGGTGAACACCTCCGCGGCCGGGAACATCTCCAGCAGCTCCATCACGACCTGCTCGGAGCCGCCGGGGATGGTGAGCCAGTCGTGCACGACGGCTACGCGTGGATAGCGCTCGCGGAGCTCATCGAGGATCATGGGCACAGATGATGATGACCGGCAAGGACATCGTGTGCGTGGGCTTCGCCGACTGGGACACTGAGCTGTGGACCAACCAGCACCACCTGATGAGCCGCCTGGCAAAGGACAACAACGTGCTGTTCGTGGAGTCCCTGGGCCTGCGCCGCCCCCAGCTGGCGGGCCGCGACGTGGCACGCATCCTGCGCCGCCTGCGCCGCGGCCTGGCGCCACCGCGCGCGGTCGATGGCCTGCACGTGCTCTCGCCACTGGTGCTGCCATTGCACTCAAACCGCGCGGTGCGCGCGCTCAACCGGCGTTTGCTGAGCGCGCTGGTGCGGCGCGCGGCGCGGCGCGCTGGGATGGGCGCGCATCCGATCCTCTGGGCCTACGTGCCACAGGCCGAGCCACTGATCGAGGCGCTCGGACCGCAGCTGGTGGTGTACCACTGCGTGGATGACATCGCCGCGCAGGCGGGCGTGGACGGCGCGAGCTTCCGCGCGACCGAGCGGCGCTTCGTGGGGCGCGCGGACCTGGTGCTGGCGAGCGCGCCCGCGCTCGCTGAGCGTATGCGCGAGCGGTCGGGGAACGTGCTGGAGGCGCCCAACGTGGCGGACACCGCCCTGTTCGCCACGGCGCTGCGGCAGGGGCCGGTGGACGTCGCGCTTGAGGCGCTGCCCCGGCCGCGGGTGGTGTTCACGGGCGCGATCGTCACGACCAAGCTCGACCTGGGGCTGCTGGTGGAGCTGGCGCGAGCGCGCCCGGGGTGGTCCTTTGCGCTGGTGGGGCCAGTGGGGCCGGGCGATCCGCGCGCGGACGTTTCGATGCTCGCGGCCGAGCCCAACGTGCACCTGCTCGGCGCGCGCGCCTACCGCGAGCTGCCCGCCGTGCTGCGGGGGGCCGATGCGGGCCTGATCCCCTATGCCAGCAACGAGCTGACAGGGAGCATCTTCCCAATGAAGGTCTACGAGTACCTCGCGGCGGGCCTGCCGGTGGTGGCCACGCCGCTGCCGGCGCTCGCGAGGGTGGCGGAGGTGGCCACCGCGGCCGATGCCGGGAGCATGGCGGCGCTGCTGGATGAGGCGCTCGCGCAGGACAGCCCCGAGCGCCGCGCCGAGCGTTCGCGGGGTGCGGCGGCGCATTCGTGGGAGCGGCGCCTGCAGGAGATCGCCGCGGCCGTGGCGGCGGCTCAACCGTAGTATTTCTGCCCTAGCGTGACCTGGATGGATTTGGTGTTGGTGTAGGAGCCCACGGCATAACAGCCAGTGATCCACACGCAGGAGACCCCCGCAAGGGCATCGCCTTTGCTTTCACCGGGGCTGGGGGTGCCCTGCACCGACCACAGCGTGCCGTTCCAGTCCTCGGCGAGGGTCTGTTTGGCGCCCGCGCTGGTGGTGTAGGAGCCCCCGGCGGTGCAGGCGCTGGCGGAGACGCAGGCCACGCTCGACAGTTCGCCGGCTTTGGCCTGGCTCGGGTCGGGCGCCCGCTGCCGCGGGCTCACTCCGCAGGGATCAGCCGGTGGCGCACCGCCTCGAACTCTTCCTGCGCCTGCTCATAGTCGTCGTGGCGACCGATGTCAAGCCAGTAATCCTCGCTCGGCCACGCCCTGACGACATCGCCGGCCGCGATCAGCCGCAGCACGAGCTCCGGAAAGTCGAGGCGCTCGCCAGGATCGATGTGAGAGAGGGCGCGCGGCGCGAAGCAGTAGACGCCCATGCTGGCCGTGAAGTCGATCGCCGGCTTCTCGTCGTAGCCCGTGAGGCGCGTAGGGTCGGCCTCGTCGGCGAAGCGCAGCACGCCCAGGGAGACCTGGATGTGGCGCACCTTGGTGGCGATCGTCGCAGCGGCGTCGCTGGCGCGATGGCGCTCGAGCAGCGAGCCGTAGTCGATGTCGGTGAGAACGTCGCCGTTCATCACGAGCACGTCCTGCTGCGCCAGCCCGTCGATCAGCGCCAGCGCTCCGACGGTCCCCAGCGGCTCGTGCTCACGGTAGTAGTCGATCGGGATGCCGTAGTCGGCGCCATCGCGGAAGAACGCCTCGATCAGCTCAGCCAGGTAGCCGGTGGCGATCGTCACCCGCTCAAAGCCGTGCGCCTTGAGCTGGCGCATGACGATGTCGAGCACCGGCCGTTCGCCGATCGGCATCAGCGGCTTGGGCAGCACCGTGGTGTAGGGGCGCAGGCGGGTGCCTTCGCCGCCGGCGAGAATCACGGCACGCTTCATGCCCTGCGTTCCCAGGGTGTGGCCGGGGTCATCGCGTGTAAGCATATGCGGCCGGTCCACGGCGTCTGGTGGCCCAAGCAACCTGAGGATGATCTGTGAGCGATCTGCTCGTCACCACGCACACCCCCGTGCTGCGCTCCGGCCAGGCGATGCGCACCTATGGCGTGGCGCGGGCATTGGCGGCGCATGGTGGCCTCGATCTGTTGTACGTGCGCTTCGGGGCCGGTGAGCCCGACGCCGCGTTCCGTTCGATTCCGGGGATCGAGTTGCACGAGGTTCGACCTTCGCGTGGGGCGGTGCGACTTGCGGTCTACGCACGGTCGCGCCTGCGCGGAGTGCCGGCAGCGATCGCGCGCGGTATATCGCCCGAGCTGGTCGAGCGAGCCACGCACCTGAGCAAAGACCCTCGGCGCGAACGCGTGATCGCCGACGGCCCGATCGCCGCGGCAGCCCTTTCCGAGTTGAGCAGACGACGACCCGTGATCTACAACGCCCACAACCTCGAGTCGGGCTTCCGTCACGAGCTGGACGAGCGCGGGCTCACGCGCACCCTCAGCGCACGAGCGCTGCGCTCGTTCGAGCGCCGGCTCCTGCGAGACGCGACGGAATCGTGGATGGTGAGTGAGGCTGACATGGCGGGCGCCCGCCAACTGTGCCCGACCGCCCGCCTGCGCTACGTGCCCAACGTGGTTGACGTAACGTCGATCACCCCGGTCTGGCCGCTCACTTCGGAGCCCCGGGCGATCTTCGTGGCAAGCTTCTCATACGAGCCCAACCGCCGCGGCCTCGAGTTCCTCCTGAAGGATGTCTTCCCCAGGGTGTGGGCAGAGCTGCCGGATGCGCGCCTGGTCCTCGTCGGCGCCGGCTTGGAGAGCTCCCCATCCAGCGATCCACGCGTGGAGGCGCTCGGCTTCGTGGATGACCTAGCCGTCGCTTACGCGAGCGCTCGCTGCGCGGTCGTGCCCCTGCTGCAGGGCGGCGGCACCCCGCTGAAGCTGATCGAGGCCCTGGCTCATGGTCTGCCGGTGCTCGCCACCGCGCGTGCCGCCGCGGGTCTTGAGCTGCGCGATGGCGAGCACTGCCTGCTGGCCGACGACGGAGAGGCGTTCGCCGACGCGCTCGTCGATCTCCTGCGTGACGGGGCGCCCGAACTAGGGCGGCATGGGCGCGAGCTTGCGCAGAAGCGCTATTCGATCGACGCTCTGAGCGCGCTGCTGGCACCCGCGGCCACGTGATTCCCGCCATGGTTTGGTAGAAACTACCCAGTTGACATAACTCTGAGCGCTGCTACCCTCTGCCGACTTGTGGAGATGCGCGCCTCCGGCGCGACCTCCGTCGCGCTCGATGCGATCAGGGGCTCGCTCCGGCCGCGGCCAGGAACTGACTCAGGCTGAAATTCGAGGGGAGAGATGGACCACGGGATGAACACAACGTCGTCGGGCATACGGGGCATGAGTTTCGCCATGGTCGCGGAGGCTGGCATGCGGGGGAGCGCGCGCTCGATGCCGCCTTGGGGCCGCGGCCGAGCGCGGGCGATGCTTGTGGCCTGCGTGGCGCTCGCAGCCTGGCTCGTCCTGGGCCTCCTGTCCGCCTCGGGGGCCCACGCTGACAGCGCCGCTCCCTTGGCGACGATCGGCGCTCCGGTGCTCCGCGTCTCGGGCGAAACCGTCCAGTGGCATCCGATCGCGCTCGAGAGCGACTACCGCGTAGCCATCTCAAACGACGCACGCGGCACCGCCGACCGCGTCACAAGCTACATCTGGGTCGAACGGACCCCCGGCGAAATCCAGTCCTACACCCCCACCCTGGCGCCAGGGGAAACCGTCTACGTGGGCGTCAGCGCCGACGGCGGCGTGACCTGGTCAGAACAAGAGACCACCGTCACCGCCCCCACGGCAGAACCCGAACCACAGCCCGAACCAGAACCCGAAGGGCAGCCGGCGGTCCCAGTTGTGAGCGTCTCGGGCGAGACCGTCCAGTGGCATCCGGTCAAGCTCGAGGGCGCCTACGTCGTGGCTGTCTCAAACGACGTGCGTGGCGCCGCCGACCGCGTCACAAGCTACATCTGGGTCGAACGGACCCCCGGCGAAATCCAGTCCTACACCCCCACCCTGGCGCCAGGGGAAACCGTCTACGTGGGCGTCAGCGCCGACGGCGGCGTGACCTGGTCAGAACAGGAGGCGACCGTCACCGCCCCGGCGCCCGAACCTGAACCTGAACCTATTCTCAGCAGCCCGCCCGCCCCAGTGCTGAGCGTCAAGGGAGACACAATCTCCTGGAGCGCTATTCAGGGAGCCAGGAGCTACGAGCTGGCGACCATCACGAATCCGACGACCACGCGCACCACCACCTACTCGGTTCTCACCGGCACCAGCGTCACGCCGCCTGTCGTGCCGGGCCAGACGGTCAGCTATGGCCTCGCGGCCAACAGACTCGCAGGTCAGGGCCCATGGGCGCGGGAAGTGTCGATCGCCTATCCACAGACGACCGAACCCCCCCCCACCGAAAGCGAGCCGCCGCCACCGCCCTCGGGCAAGATCATCGGCACCAACGACGGGGCCGGCTGGGGAGCCGCGGCCGCCCAGACGATTCTCGGAGGCCACATAGCCTGGAACCGCGTGGAAATCGGCACGGAATCGAACACGCTCGCCGCCTCCCTCAGCGAGAAGTTCCATGTGCTGGCGATCCTCGACAATGTGAGCGACGGCACGCCGCTCAGCCAGATCGAACCCTCGACCTGGGCGACCACGGTCGTCGCGCAGCTGCGGAGCAACCCCGGCATCGCGATCGCCGAAGCCGGCAACGAGATGTACCTCAAGGGCAACATCGCCAACCCGGTGCAGTACGGGCAGATGTATCTCGCCGCAGTAAACGCGATGAAGGCCGCCGGCATCCACACGCCGCTGCTGTTCAACATGCTCGGCGACTACCCCTCGGGCAGCTGGTCCTCACCGAGCAGCTGGTCCCGTGACACGAGCGGCGGTGGCTGGCTGCACGATGCGGTCGCGGGCGTGCCGGGACTCGCCGCGGCGATCCTCGCCAACGGCCTCAGCACCCATCCGTACGGGGCACTCGGCGAAAACAGCGCGGACACCAACGGCGTCAACGCGGTCGCCGCCCAGGAAGCGGTCGCCAAGAGGGTGCTCGGCGCGACCCCCCCATTCTACGTAACCGAGTTCGGCTACAGCCTCAGCAACTGCGGCACCAACGACGGCGCCTGCTCCGAACAGGAACAGGCCACGAAGATGCGCTCGGCCTACCAGGTCCTCCTCGCCGACCCCCACGTCGCCGGCATCTGGTGGTACCAGTCACACGACGACGGCACCGGGCACTTCGGCTACATGAATAACGACAACAGCACCCGTCCCGCATTCGCCACGCTCGCCTCGATCGCGGTCGAACAGGGCCAGTAGAACTAACGTCCAACGGATCGACGTGGATGGTCCGTCCTGGACAGACGGACCACTCGCGGGCCGTGCGCAACTCCCGCCCGAATCCTCAATGCCGGCGGGGATTTCCACCGGGCCGGCGCGGTTTGTCCGCAACCATCCCGGCGGATAGACCGACGAAGTGTTCGATTGCCCGGCTGAACGCTCAAGGATGCGCTGGGCAGGGCCGAAAGATTTCGTGCACACCTCAAGAATCAAGGCGCGTTAGCCCCCTCCGGGGACCCCTTCCCCGGGCGCGCCACTCGCAAATCCCGATAAAGGCACCCCCGTCGCAAGGCGGGCTCGCACAGCCAGGGGTCTCCCAGAGACAGCCCAGCCCCCGAAGGAGAAGCCATGATCACCGCCCAGTCTCACCCCCAATGGGCGTGGAGCAAGCTACTCATCCTGCTCTTCGTCACCTGCCTGGCGCTGACGTCCGTAGGCACCATCGCAGCAGCCACCACACC
The DNA here is from genome assembly GCA_963821895.1 of uncultured Solirubrobacterales bacterium. GTDB lineage: Bacteria > Actinomycetota > Thermoleophilia > Solirubrobacterales > Solirubrobacteraceae > Palsa-744. The sequence continues at coordinate 45,370 of CAWGFQ010000005.1, read as the reverse complement.
ACCCAAGCCCTCGCCCCGCGCAAGGATCTCGGCGGTCTCCAACACGCTCAACGCCGCCGCTGCGGCCAACAGTGCCGCCGACCGTGCCCTGGTGTCCGACGCCAAAGCACTGAAGGCCTGCCAGATCGAGCACCCCAAGCAGTGCCGGGCGCAGCGACGCGCCGTTCAGCACGCCGGCCAGCGGCTCGCGGCCAGCGAGCGTCGTCTCGCCAAGCTAGCCCACGGCAGCGCCGGCCGCGCAACAAGCGCCTCAGCCATGACCAAGGCTCCGCAGCTCACCGTCTCCGGTCAGACGCTGACCTGGACACGACCCGGCAATACAAGCACATTCGTATTCGTGCGCAAGGTCTCCGGCCAGGCCAATCAGTACTCGGTCATCAACGGCACTTCGTCCACCCCGCCCCCGGTACCGGGCTACACAGTCCGCTACAGCGTGCGCACGCATGTCGGCGGTTCGGCGTGGGCGCCCGAGCAGTCCATCGCCTATCCGGCCCCCACATCGTCGGAAGCCGCACCGGTGAGCGCCCCGCCGATCACTACCCCGCCGATCACCACCCCGCCGATCCCTACCCCGGCCGACCCACAGACCGCTCCGATCATCACGGTCTCCGGGCAGACGCTGACCTGGACCAAGATCGGCAGCGTGAGCACCTACATGTTCGTGAGTAAGGCTCCCGGACAGGAAGACCAATACTCGGTCATCAGCGGAAACTCGATCACCCCGCCGGCGGTACCCGGCGCGACCGTCCACTACAGCGTCCGCACCGCCGTCGAAGGCAGCGCGTGGGCGCCCGAAGCCTCGATCGCCTACCCGATGGTCACGCCCCCCGTCACCACGCCCCCCGTCACCACGCCACCCGTCACCACGCCACCGGCGACCAACACGCACGAAGCGCCGGTGATCACCATTTCTGGGCAGACCGTAAGCTGGAACGCCATCGGCGGCGTCGGCAGCTATGTGTTCGTGCGCAAGGTGCCCGGACAGGAAGATCAATACTTGACCGTCAGCGGAACCTCCACAACCCCAGTCACAGTGCCGGGCGCGACCGTACATTTCAGCGTTCGCACCAATGTCGAAGGCAGCTCCTGGGCTCCGGAAGTCTCGATCGCCTATCCGCAGAGCCCTACGAGCGAACCGCCGCCCACCGGCAGCGAACCGCCTCCCGCCGAACCCGAACCCACGCCGCCCGCGGTAACCGGCAAGATCATTGGCACCAACGACGGGGCCGGCTGGGGCACCACAGCCGCCCGCACGATTCTCGGAGGCCACATAACCTGGAACCGCGTAGAAATAGGCATGGAATCGAATACCATCGCCGAATCCCGCAGCGATGGGTTCCACAGCCTGGCGATCGTCGGCAACGTCAACGACGGCACCCCGCTCAGTCAGGTCAACCCGGCCAGTTGGGCGTCCACCGTCGTCTCGCAGTTGCAGAGCAACCCCGGCATCACGATCGCCGAAGCCGGCAACGAGATGTACCTCAAGGGCAACATCGCCAACCCGGTGCAGTACGGGCAGATGTATCTCGCCGCAGTAAACGCGATGAAGGGCGCCGGCATCCACACGCCGCTGCTGTTCAACATGCTCGGTGACTACCCCTTGGGCAACTGGTCCTCACCCAGCGGCTTTTCGTGGGACGCTCAGGGCGGTGGCTGGCTGCACGATGCGGTCGTCGGCGTGCCGGGGCTCGCCGCGGCGATCCTCGCCAACGGCCTCAGCACCCATCCGTACGGGGCACTCGACGAAAACAGCTATGACACCAACGGCGTCAAGGCTGTTGCCGCGCAGGAAGCGGTCGCCAAGACTGTCCTCGGCAGCACTCCTGCGATTTACATCACGGAGTTCGGCTACAGCCTCAGCAACTGCGGCCAGTCCGATGGCGCCTGCTCCGAACAGGAACAGGCCACGAAGATGCGCTCGGCCTACCAGGTCCTCCTCGCCGACCCCCACGTCGCCGGCATCTGGTGGTACCAGTCACACGACGACGGCACCGGGCACTTCGGCTACATGAATAACGACAACAGCACCCGTCCCGCATTCGCCACGCTCGCCTCGATCGCGGTCGAACAGGGCCAGTAGAACGACAGACGGCTCGTGCCCACATGGGCGGGAGCGCAGCAGATCAATGGGTCACCGTCCCAGGGCGGTGGCCCTTTGCTGTTCTTCGTCAACTGATAGCGCGTGGATCACGCCCCATACCATCGCCAGGAAGAAGATGAGCACGTCTATCTCGTAAAACAGATAATCAAATAGGCCCTGCGCCATAAAGCCGCCCAGGGCAGCAGCAAACGCCGTGGCCCTGACGGCAGATGTGCCGCCACCTCCGTACGTCAACACCTTGCCGATCGGCCATCCCCAGAGCACCAGGAAGCCCGCGAGGCCCAGCCAGCCGGCGTCCAGACCGATCTCGATTGGCGTCTCATGAGCGTGATCGAAGGCCATCTGGATGTATGCGTTGTGCACGTGATCACGCAGATAAAAGGGGAAGTTTTCGTATCCAAGGCCAAATGGATAACTGCCCAATGCCTGCTCACCCGCCTTCTGCAGGGCGAAGCGCGTCTTGTCCTCTGTATTGGCGCTGCGCTGCGTCGAAAAACGCTGCTGAATCGCGACGATTGTCGAGTGGGGAGTGGCCAGATAACCGGCCCCCAGGAAGATGACGAAGATGACACAGACCTGGACGAGGATCGTCCCCCGACGCGCATTCAGCACAAGCAGCAAGAGCCACCCGGAACCCAATGCCAGCAGCCCGCCACGCGAGGTTGAGATTGCAACGCCCAGAAGTATCAGTATCACAATCCCCCCATACACACTTGCGCGGAACATGCGGCGGTCGTTGAAAGCGATCAGAACCTCACCGGTTGCCAGCACAGCAGCCATCGCCGTGTAGCCGGCATAGACCGTGTAGATGCCAAAAAACGAATTGGGATGCCCGTTGAAGTACGGAGGTCCGACCAAGACGTAGACGCCCGCCTTCTGCGCAAACGCAAAGATCACCACCACAACTGCCGAACCAACAAAGATGTCAACCATGCGACGGGATGCGTCGCGGCTACCGTGAAAGACGCTGATCGCCGCGTACAAGACGATGATCGCGGCAAGCCAGCGCACCCCTCCCCACAAAGCGCTCGTCTGGTTCTGCGCACCGTTGGCCGCCGCGAAGCTGCCCAGGACGAGGGCCGTCCCGCCCGCAAAAATCCAGCCCGGGATCATGCCTGCGCGAATCCGCCAAACAAGCACCAACGCCATCGCGACGATCACGACCTCGTTTGTGCCGGTGCCGGAGAAGTGAAACTCGAACGGCATCAAGATCAGCAGCATTGCGAGCCCAACGTCGGGGCGCAGCATCGCCACCACCATTGCCGCCCCCGCAGCCACGATCAACAGCGCCTTGAGCTCACGCTGCACGCTCCCGAGCTTGACCATCGCGATACCAGCCATGGCCGAGAGCGTGACCGCGACCAGAGCCGTGAGGAGCGTGGAGCGCGCAGAACGCCAGTTGACCACGAAGCGAGGACGGCTTGCCATGCCAACCGTGGAGCTTAGCGGCATGCGCGGGCGTGAGCGCCCTCCAAGTATCCGTCCACCCGCTTGTCGAGGCCCTACGCGCCGCAGCTCCGGCTATGATCCTGATGCTAGTCGTTGCGTGCGGAGGGGACTATCAGCCTGCCCACCGCACGCCGCGCGAGTCCGTTTGACATGGCCACATCAACGCAAAAGACATCCGCCTCGGCTGAGACCCCTGGGCTCGTACGAGCCCTGCGGGTGCTGCGAGAACGCTGGTGGGTGGTCGTACTCTGTCCGATCGTGGCGCTTGCGGTTGCCGTCGTGTACGTCGAGCGGCAGCCGAAGCAGTACACGGCCACCACCAAGCTCCAGTTTGTGAGCAACTCGCTCCCAAGCCAGGTAGCGGGCGTCGCCGGGGAACAGACGATCGACCCCGAAGGGGTCAAGGCGACCAATGTGCAGCTCGTGACCACGCCACCTGTCGCCGCGCTGGTCGTCAAGTCACTGAAGCTCAAAATGACACCAGCCGAATTGCTCGACGAGGTGAGCGCAAGCAATCCGCAGAACGACTACATCGTCGACGTCACCGCTACCGATCAAGACCCACAGTTAGCTGCCGAAATCGCCAACGGTTTTGCTGAACAGTACGTCATCTACAGCGAGGCGCAGAACGTTGGCCAGCTGGTCAGGGGAGAGCAGTTGATCAACCGCAAGGCCGAAGAACTTCCCGCGAGCGACACCGTGGATCGCGCCAACCTGCGCGGCCTCTATCAGAAGCTACTGCTGCTCCAGTCGGTCCAGACGGGCAACGCACATGTCGTGAGCACGGCAACAGCGCCGGGCTCGCCGAGTTCGCCGAAGACGAAGTCCACGGCTCTGATCGCGCTGATCGTCGGGCTGCTGCTTGGCATCGGGATCGCATTCGTCCTCAACCTCATAGATCGTCGGGTGAAGTCATGGGAGGAGTTCGAAGAGCTGTACGGAGTTCCCGCACTGGCCAGCATCCCGCGACTTCCACGCAGGCCGCGAACACCCAGGGAAATCGAGCTCACGCTCGAGCCATTTCGGATATTGCACAACGGCTTGTCGTTGCTCCCCCACACCCATCCGGTCAAGACCGTGCTTGTGACCAGCGCCGTGTCGGGCGAGGGCAAGACCAGCGTCGCGCTCGGCCTGGCACGCGCCGCGGCACAGTCCGAACGACAGGTGATCCTGGTCGAGGCGGACCTGCGGCGCCCGAGCCTCGAGCAGCGTCTGGATCTCGATCGAAGTCCACTCGGTATCACGTCGGCTCTGCATAGCGGAGAGGACCCACTGCAACTTCTGCGTGCACCGATCGCGGGCCTGGAGGCATTCTTGAGACTGCTTCCAAGCGGACCGATCCCCTTGAATGCCACCAGTCTGATGGATCCTGTGAGACTGGCCGAGATCTTCGATGCGCTCACAACCCATGCCGAGCTCGTGATCATAGATTCGGCGCCATTGCTTCCCGTTGCCGATACCCGTGTGCTGCTCGATGCGATCGACCTGGACGCCTGCTTGATCGTGGCCCGCGCAGGCGTGACGACGCGAGATCAGGTGCGCCGCGCTCGTCTGATATTCGAGCGACGACAGATGAGGCGCGTTGGTCTTGTCGTCAACACACTCGCCGAGGTGACGAATGGCTATGACTACTATGGCATTGGTGAGGGGGATGCGATGGGCTCATCATCGGTCGCCGCAGGCGGTTCTTTGCGCAATACCGAGCGCACCTCACCCACGGTTAGCACGCGAAGCGCCAGCAGGCAGGGGAAGTAGCTGAGCGCAGCGACAGCTGCGAGGCCGGCGAGCGGCACACCCGCGATGCGGGCAAGGGCTGTCGCCGTGCCCATGATCAGGGCCGCCACAAGAGTACGCAGCAGACGACCCACGCGCGGCCTCATCTGCAACGCCTGTAGCACACTGCGTGCCGAGAGCGACATCACGGTCACCTCGGTGAGCAGAGTCACCCAGGCAGCGGCAAGGAAGCCGTAACGAGGAATGAGCACCACGTTCAGAATGGCATTGAGGAGCAGACCGATCGCCGCATAGATCGCAAACCGGCGCTGGAGTTCGAGGATCACCACCATGTTGCCCACCAGATAGCCAAAGGAGATCGAGACGAAGGCTCCGGCTAGGACGGGTAGCGCGGGCGCAGCCGCGGCAAACTGGATACCGAACAGGAGGATCATGATCGGACGGGCAGCCACGATCGTGAAGGCAAGGATCGGCAGCGACGCCATCGAAAGGTACTCCCCCGCAGCCTGTAGGAGATTGCGAACACGATCGCGACGGCTGGCGTAGGCAGCCGCGATCAGCGGAAAGAGCGTGGTCATCATCGACATCGGAATGAACTGCACCTGATCGAGCAGCCGATAAGCGGCACCGTAGAGCCCCGCCTGATGTTCCCCGGCAAGCTCAAATACGAGAATCTGGTCGAGCCTCACATATGAGGTGACAAATATGCCGGCGATCCCGACTCCCACCCCAACTCGCAGCAGTGGTCGCCACAATTGACGTGCTCCGCGCAGACGCACTGTTGTGAACCTCAGGGCGAGCACCACGCCCAGGACGGTCATGAGCGCGGTGCTCAGGAGAAAAACGGCGGCGAAGGCGATGATGCCTCCGGATGCGGCGGCCACGGCGAACACCGCACCTGCCCAGATGATGCTGTTGAGCGTTAGAAGCGCCATTGAGATGTCATTGCGTATGCGCAACTGAAATACGGCGCCTATCACGCCGGGCGCCCCCGCGAGAGCTACGCACGCGATCAATACGCCGGCGACCTTGTCCTGATGAGAGGGAGCGATCAGCAGTACGGCGATCAGCGATGCAATCGTGATCGGTATCACAACCAGCAGTCGCAGCAAAAGCAGCGCGCCAAGCCACTGCGGCTCACGATCGGGCTCCGCAGCAGCGCGGCTGACGGTCACCTGTGTGAGCCCCAGTTCGCCGAAGCTGCCGGCAATCTGACAGGCAGCAAACAACGTCGACCACACGCCGAAGTCGCTCGACCCGAGTCCGCGAGCCAGCACAAACGTCACGACCACCCCGAGCGCCAGATTGAGGATGCGAGCGACGATTTGGACAACTACGTCGATCGTCATACGTCTTGTACCGACTTGAATGGCCTCGTTCATGGGCAGGAGTCGGTCCCTATTCTGCTAACGGGATACACGGGCACGGAAGGATGGTAGAGGCAGGCGATGCCTGTACGGGCACACCCAACTCAGGCCGTGCCCCCGAGGTGCGCTTGGCTAGACTGTGGCCATCGTGGATGTACATGAGCAAAATGACATTTCCCTTGTGGTTCCGAGCTACAACCGCGCGGCTGCTCTGCGCGCTAACCTCGGTTCGATGCTGGCGATGCAGGACATCGTCGAGATCCTCGTCGTCAACGATGGCTCGACCGACGACACGCTTGTGGCCTGCGAAGAGTTCGAGGACAAACGACTGCGCGTGATCACCCATCCCGCCAACCGGGGCGTGGCTAGCGCTCGTAACACCGGAATCGAGGCAGCCAAGGGCACGTGGGTGCTGTTTGGCGAGGACGACTGCCGCTTTCCGTCGGACTATGCGCGGACTTTGCGCTCCGAGGCGGAGCATTACGGAGCCGATATCGTCGGAGCGCCTCTCCTTCATACCTACGCCGAAGATGCTCAGATGCCCCAGGTCGCTGCAGCGGCCCCCCGTCAGCAAAGACCGTCCATGGAGGATGTCGGTGTTTTCCCGGACGCAGCGATCGAGACCCCGTTCCTTCCTGCTCGAGTCCTCGTGCGCAGGACGATCTTCGACCACGTGCGTTTTTATGAGAACTTCCCGGTAAATGGCTATCGCGAGGAGACAGACTTCTTGGTACAGGCTGCGCGCGCCGGCTTTCGCTGCCTGTTTACGCCCGCAACCTACTGTTACCAGCGGCAAACCTGGCGTGGAGGACAGCATCACTCCTCGACGCTTCGCTATGAGTACTGGACGCTGCGCAACAATTGGCGGTTTCTGAGTAGACACGGCACGTGGTTGGTGGAGCATGGCTACATTCCAGGGGTTGTGAGAGCACAGCTTCGATTCACGTCGATGCGAGTCAGAGCGCTCCTCGTGGGCGCATCGCGAGCACGCCTGCGGAGGCTGCGTGCGGCCGTCGGCGCAGGACCGGGCGAACGGCGCCCGACGGGCTGAGTCGGTGCGTCGCGTCGCGATCGTCTCCCCAGACCCTTCCAATCGAGCCGGCGGGGTCGAGCGTGTATGTGCGCTGCTCTGCGACGTGTTCGAGCGCCAGGGATGGGAGGTGAGCATCGTCGGCCCGACACGTCAGTTGACACGACTGCAGTTTCGTCTGGGTCTCAACTACCCCGCGCTGTCGTGGTCGGCCACCGGCACCACCCGCGACGATGCAAACGATCTCGGCCTGATCGTGACCAACGGGTTTCTCGGGATCGGCTGTCCTCGGCGGATACCGAGAGTCCACCTCTACCACGGCACCATGGTGGCGAGCACACGCGCGCAGAGCCGCGAGACACCGCTGCATGAGCGCCTGCGGCGCGCCGGGAGCGCCGGTCTCACGGAGGCGCTTGCAGGACGCAGCGCGTCGCGCATCGTGTGCGTGTCCGAGACGGTCGCGGAGGAGGTGCGCCGCTACTACCGCCTGCGCCCCGACGCAATCATTCCTAACGGCATCGACACAATCACTTTCGCACCACGCGACATGACCGACGCCCGTGATCGCCTGGGGCTGTCCAGGGCTGGTCGCTACGCCCTGTTCGTAGGTCGCCTGGAACACGGCAAGGGCAGTGATCTCCTCGTCGAGGGCGCCGCTCGCGGCGGCTATGAACTGCTCGTCGCGGGGCCGACCGGCGCGCCCGGCACCCGACACTTGGGCATCCTTGAGCCCGACGCGTTGAGCGAGGCATATGCAGCGAGCGACTGTGTGCTCTTCCCCAGTCGCTATGAGGCCTGCAGCCTGGTCGTGCTGGAGGCACTCGCCTGTGGACGGCCGCTGTTGAGCACACGCGTTGGCTGGATGAGGACCTTTCTGCGCGCGGTACCGGAGTACGAGGCGCTCTGCATCGAGCCGAACATCGAGGACATCTCGACGCGCCTGCACACTCTCCCGAACATCGCAAGTACCGGCCTCGTTGCGGCCGCTCGGGCATATGTGCTGAATAACAACAGCCTCGAGCACTGGGCCGGGCGCTGGCAGAGGCTGGTCGAGAAGGTGTGTCCGTACGACGCCCAAGATGGCGTTCGCGGCGTCGGGATCGGCGCTTCCCGCTCGGAGTAGTCGAAAGTCCCCGAGAGGCATATGCCACGTCGAGATCGATGCTGCGCTCTGCGCTAGGCTCGCGGCACGATGATCGCCTTCCGGCTTTGGAAGATGAGCATGTGGTGCCATCGCCACGGCCATCGGCTCACAGCACGATTTCTGAAGACCTTGATCTTCATCGGCTTTGGAGCGCTGCTCGAGCCAGAGGTCCAGCTGCACGGCCACGTGAACTTCGCCCATCGCGGGCTCGGCGTCACGATCCACGGATCGACGGTGCTCGGCGATTGGGTTCAGATATGGCAGTACGCCACGATAGCCTCAAACAACGACAAGACCACGTATGCCCATACGGGCGTCCGCGTCGGTCGTGGCGCCGTCATCGGCGCGCACGCAATCGTACTGTGTGCCCATGGCCAGACTCTTACGATCGGCGAGGAGGCCGTCATCGGCGTCGGCGCGATCGTCGTCGATGACGTGCCCGCCGGGGCACTCGTCCTGCCCGAGCCAAGCCGGGTCATACCGCGCGAGTTACGAGACGCACAGAGGCGACCGCCTGGCAGCGGCGTCTCGCTGGGCGACTCAGTCGGCAGATGAAAGACTTGCCGCCAACCCCACCGGAACCGAACCCAACGGGACGAGCCCACTCAGCCGTTCATCACATATGCGCAACGAAGGTCCATACCTTTCCGGCCGCGGTGATCGACTCGAACTCGTATGACGTAAACGGACCTGCGCCGTCGATATCGAAGATGCGATACCCCGAAGCGCTGAGTAGTCCGTGGATGTCCCTCGTAGGCGTTCCGCCATGGCCAATCGCGGCGGCGCCGTGCTCGAAGGCGATAAGTGGATGGTGCTCGGCGAGGGTACGCTGGGCGCCGGCAAACACCTCGCGCTCAGCCCCCTCGACATCGATCTTGACGAACGTGGGAGCGTAGTCGCGATTGAGCGCATCGTCCAGGGCATCGACTCGCACGTGCAAAGGCTCCAGATCCCGGGGATGGAGTCCGTCGACGACGAGGCTGCTGCGGGTGGGAGCGCTCTTCACGCGGTAGAATGTTGCCTCGCCGGGCACGTCGGCGACCGCCGCGTTGCGGACATCGACCTCGGGAAACCGACGGGCCAGGTCGGCGGCAAGGTCGGGGAGCGGCTCGTAGGCCACGTGATGCCCGTGTGGCGCGATGGCGGTCATCTCGCGCAGGACATCGCCCACGTTCGCGCCGATGTCGATGCAGTTCGCGTCGTGTGGGAGCGAGAGCCTCATCAGCAAACGCATATGCTCGATGTCGCGCAGGTCGCGTCGCTGCATGGGGCCGGCGAGGGCTCGCTGCGCCAAACGCAGGGCCGGCTCGACACCCAGCCTCCTGCTCGCGCTCAGCACCGGCTGGCGCCAGCCCTCAGCCATGTCGGTCCCGAGAGAAGATGCCCGGATCATGGCATGAGATCGCACCAGAGGTACTCCCATACGTGCGACGAGGAGGACTCAACCCACATTTCAGATACCCTTTGTGCGCCGCATGGGAACAAGTCCCCACAGCGAGCGGCTACCATCGTGGCTGAGTCTCGGCGACCCCTGAGGCCAGACTCCTCATCGTCATCTGCATGGCCGCTACCGAGACCTTCCCAGAGCTCCCCCTTTTTGACCTGCGCCTGCGCGAGCAGGACCTGCAGGCCGTGGCCGAGGTGCTGCGCACGGGCTGGCTGACGATGGGACCGCGGACGGCCGCCTTCGAGGAGGCATTCGCGGAGCAGCTCGGGGCGCGCCACGCGGTCGCCGTGTCCAGCTGCACGGCCGCGCTGCATCTGGCCTACCTCGCGGCCGGTGTGGGCCCGGGCGATGAGGTGATCGTGCCGGCCTTCACGTTCGCGGCGACCGCCAACGCGGTGCTGTACTGCGGCGCCACTCCGGTGTTCGCCGAGATCCGCTCGCGCGAGCGGCCAGACTTGGATGTCGAGGATGTTGCCCGAAACATTACCCCGCGCACGAAGGCCGTCTGCGTGGTGCACTACGCGGGCTATCCCGCTGCCGTCGATCGGCTGCGCGATCTGTGCGACGCGCACGGCGTGGCGCTGATCGAGGACGTCGCCCACGCTCCCAGCGCGACGCTCGCCGGACGCAAGCTCGGCACCTGGGGCCTGGCGGGCGCGTTCAGCTTCTTCTCCAACAAGATCCTCTCGGTGGGCGAGGGGGGTCTGCTGTGCACCGACGACGACGACGTCGCCGCGCTAGCGCGCTCGCGCCGCTCGCACGCGATGACCAGCGGCACGTGGGACCGCCACCGCGGCCGCACCGACACCTACGACGTGGTGCAGCTCGGCTACAACTACCGCCTGGATGAGCCGCGCGCGGCTCTCTTGCTCTCGCGCCTGGAGGGCCTGGAGCAGGACATCGCACGCAGGCGCGAGCTGACGCTGCGCTATCGCGGCCTGCTGGCGCAGGTGCCCGGCGTGATCGTGCCCTTCGACGACGCCGACATACCCGGGTCCTCCTGTTATGTGATGCCGGTGATGCTCGAGCGCGACGGGACCCAAGCAGAGGTCGCGCGGCAGATGCGCGAGCACGGGGTGCAGACAAGCATCTTCTACCCGGCGGTGCACCGCTTCAGCGCATATCGCGAGCGCTTCCCAGAGGTATCGCTGCCGATCACCGAGCTGGCCTCGCGGACCGAGCTGACGCTGCCGCTGTTTCCACACATGAGCGACGAGGACCAGGATCGCGTCGTCGCGGCGCTGGCCGAGGCGGTGGCGGCATGAGACGCCAGACTGCTCATCAGTCGACCCACGTGCCCGTTCCCGCGTACATGTCTGCCAGCCTGCCATGCCTGGCCGCAAGGGAGCTCGGCATATGAGCGACTGGCGTGTGCCGCTGACCGACATCGCGGTGACCGAGGCCGACGTACAGGCCGTGCTCGATTGCCTGCACTCGGGCTGGCTGACGATGGGCCCCCGCACGAAGGTCTTCGAGCAGAGGCTGGCCGAGCGCATCGGCACACCCCACGCGCTGACTGTCTCAAGCGGCACCGCCGCGCTGCACCTGGCCTGTCGCGCCGCGGGCCTCGGTCCGGGCGATGAGATGATCGTGCCGGCCTTCACCTTCGTGGCCAGCGCCAGCGCCGCGCGCTTCGTGGGTGCCACGCCGGTGCTGTGCGACATCCTCGGCCCACACGACGTCAACCTCGACATCGCGGATGTCGAGCGGCGGATCACGCCGCGCACGCGCGCGGTGATGGCGGTGCACTTCTTCGGCTACCCCGCCGACGTGCCGGCGCTGCGCGAGTTGTGCGACGCGCACGGGCTGATTCTGATCGAAGACTGCGCCGAGGCAATCGAGGCGCGCGTCGCAGAGGACGGCCCCCAGGTGGGCACCGTCGGCGATCTCGGCGCCTTCAGCTTCTTCTCCAAAAACCAGCTCTGCGTCGGCGAGGGAGGGATGGTGAGCACCGCCGATGACGAGCTGGCCGAGCGCGTGCGCCTGCTGCGCTCGCACGCCCTCACGAGCGGCACCTGGGACCGTCACCGCGGCCACGACCCCGCTTACGACATCGTCGACATCGGCTTCAACTACCGCATCGACGAGCCACGCGCGGCGCTCGGGCTGAGCCGCTTGGAGCGCCTTGACGAGGACATCGCCGCACGGCGGGCGATCGTACGCGCCTACCGGGAGCGGCTGGTGGACATCCCGGGCATCCAGGTTCCGTTCGACGAGCGCGCGGTGGAGCTGGGCACACACTTTGCCTTCCCGGTGCTGCTGGATGACCGAGAGGCCCGCGACCGCTTCCGCGAGGAGCTGAAGGAGGGCGGCGTGCAGACCACCTGGTATCCCGCGCTGCACACTTTCAGCGAGTACCGCGACGTTGCGCCCGCTGAGGGCCTACCACGAGCGCTCGAAGTCTCCGATCGCCACTGCGCGCTGCCGCTGAGCGCCAAGATGGACGAGGACGACGTGGAAACCGTCGTCGATGTCGCCCGCGCGGCCTTTGCCCGCACCTGAACTGATCAGACCAGCACATCGCTATAGACGCGCGCCGTGCGCTCGGCGATCGCCGGCCACGCGAAACGCTCGTGTGCCAACACCCGCCCGGCTTCCCCCCGACGTAGGCACTCCTGGGGACCCGCCACAACGCTCGCGGCAAGCGCGCTCGTGAGGGCGTCCACGTCGGATGCCGCGCAGATCCAACCCGTCTCGCCGTCGATCACCGACTCGACGAGACCACCGGTCGGATAAACGATCACCGGCCGGGCAAAGCCGTAGGCGAGCAGCAGCACCCCGCTCTGGCTGGCCGCCTGGTAGGGCAGCGCGACGGTGTCGGCAGCAGCGAACAGCTCCGCCGCCTCGCTCATCTCCAAGAAGCCCTCGCGCACCGTCACGCGCCCACCCAGCAATGGATCGTCGAGCAGCGAAGCGACGGCAGCGAGCCCGCCCGCCTCCTGGCCGCCGATCAGCAGGTGCAGCGAAGGCACCCGCCGGGCCGCTTCCACCAGATCGCGCAGGCCCTTGTCCAGGCGCAACTGCCCGAACATGAGCGTCACGGGCGCCTGCGCGGCGATCCCCAGTGCGGCTCGGGCTACCGGGCGCTCGGCGCTGCCGCCCGTGCGCGCCAGGCCGCCGTACTCGCCGTGGGGAATCACGATCGCCTGCCTGCGCACCTCCGGCGCCACCATCGCCAGATCGGCCTGCGTGTGCACGATCGTGCGTGCCGTCAGACGCGCCGTCAGACGCCTGACGACCTTGCGCGTGCGCACGAACGTGCGTGAGCGCTCGAAAGCGTTGTGCGAGGTCTGCACCACGGGAGTGCCAGTTAGACGCAGGCAGACGATCGCCAGTAGCCCGATCTGGGGAATCTCCCAACCCTGCGTGTGCACTACGTCGGCGCGCGCCGCCAGGCGCATCAAGCGAGGCAGTGCGAGCAGGAAGAACACCCCATTGGCGATCCGTCCAAGCCCGCGCCTGCGCAACTCGCGCTCGAACCTCGAGTCCTCGCGCACGTAGTGGAACACCGGCCGCACGAGCACCCCCTCGATCGGCGGATAGCGGTGGTCGTCGGCGCTTGCCAGCGTGACCGACCATCCCTGTGCGGCCAGTGCGCGGCTGAGCTCGGCGGTGTAGTCGGCCACACCGCCGCGACCGCCCTGCTCGATCATCAGCAGACGCCTGCGCGACGGAGAGTCCACGCGCGGCGGCGCGGGGCTGCCCGATGGAGAGCTCATGCGGAGGTGCGCACCCGCGACCCCGCGGATGCAAGCGCCTCGTCCAGCAGACCCTCGATCTCCTGCGCCACGACTGGTGCCGCGTAGGTGCGCTCCGCATAGGCCCGCGCCGCCGCGCCCTCGCGGGCTATGCGCTGCGGATCGTCCAGATAGCCCTCCAGCAGCGCGCGCAGCGAAGCTGGGTCGTTCTCCGGCGAGGCGATGCCGCCCACCTCGGGCGTGATCAGGTCCGAGACGCCCTCGGCACCCGTCGACAGGCACGGGCGCGAGGCGAGCATCCCTAGGATCACCGCGCGGGGCGCCCCCTCGGTGGGGCTCGGACAGAACACGGAGACGTCGAAGGCCGAGAGCACTTCCGGGACCTCGACGCCCGGCGTGGAGATAAAATGCGCGCGCGCGCCCAGCGGGGCCGCCAGTTCGCGTAGCTCACCCTCGGTCTCGCCGTCGCCGGCGAGGATCAGATGAACACGCGGATCTTCGAGAGCGCGGACCGCCTGTACGACCACGTCGTTGCGCTTCTTGGGGTGAAAGCGCGAGATGCAGCCGACCACGAACGCATCGGCCGGGATATCGAGCTCGCCGCGCACCCGCGCCCTGCCCTCCTCGCTGAAGCGGATTTCCTCACTGCGCAGCACGTTGGGCACGACTACGATCTTCTCCCGCGGCACCCCCACTTCGGCGACCGATCGCAGCGTGCCCTGCGAGATCGCCAGCACCAGCGCGGCCTGCCTGGCGGCGGCGAGGTATACACGGCGGGGGATGCCCTTGCGCAGCGGGAAGGGGACAGGTCCCCACTCGGCCCACACCAGTGCGCCGCGCAGCCCTCCGGGAAGCATCAACGCCAGCAATTGCTCCTTCTTGTAGTGCACCATCAGCACGTCATAGGGAGCCTGCGCGCGGAGCGCCTGGCGCAGACGTCGCACCAGCAGCGGCCAGCGCAACGCCAGGCCGATCCAGCTGCGCCTGGAGAGCTTCGGACCGAGGGCGACCGGGCTGACCTCCACCTGAGTGTCCCTGCCGATCTGCGGCATGTCGGTGAGCATCACCGTCTTGTGGCCGCGTTGGCGCAGCGCCTCGAGCATCTCCACCGCCGCGAACTCGGCGCCGCCGCTGGAGTCGGTCGTCATCACACTCACGATCCTCATCAGTCGTATTATCGCCATGTCGAGGACACGAAGCGGATCCTGGGCGCTCCCGCCCAAGGAACGCGGGGACAGTGAGAATGACGGGCGACAAGCTGGTGGCGAAGCTCGAGCCAGTCAGGCTTATCTCGCCCACCGCCAGTGTCTGCGCAGCGGCATCGAATAAGCTAGCCAAGTGCGCGCACTGCTGGTCGACCAGTCCCGCGACCGGGCGACGCTGGTGGCGCTTCGCAGTTTGGCCGCCGCGGGGTTCACCGTCAGCACAGGTGCGTACAAGCCGAGCTTTGCGAGCACCTCGCGCATGGCCGGGCCCCATCACACGGTATGCGAGTGCGAGGAGGACGAGGATCGCTTCGTGGCCGACATCGCCAGGGCGGTGGCGCAGGGCGGCTACGACGTCGTCTTCTGCAGCTACGACGTCGGCCTGTTGACGCTGTCGCGGCGCCGCGACGAGATCGAGCCGGCGGTCTGGCCATATGCTCCGTATGCCGTGGTGCGGCGCGCTTTCGACAAGCTGGAGATGGCCGATGCCGTGCGCTCGGCGGGTCTGGCGGCACCGCGCACCGAACCGGCGAGCAGCGAGGCGCTTGAGGCATGGAGCGGCCCTGTGGTGGTCAAAGCGCGCACGCACGTGCCCAAGCGCTTCGACACCGAGCTGTTCGCGTCCCCGGCCCAGGCGCGCGAGCTCGTACGGGAGATCGGCGAGGGCGGCGGCGAGCCGCTCCTGCAGGAGCCGATGCGCGGCCATATGGGGGCAGTCGTCATCGTCGCCGACCGCAACGGCGAGGTGGTTGCCGAGATCCAGCAGGAAGCGCGGCGCACGTGGCCGCCGGACGCCGGTGACACCGTGCGCGGCCGCATCGTGACAAGCGACCCCGAGCTCTCGCGCGGCGTGCGCGCGCTCGTGCGCGACCTCGGCTGGTTCGGCCTCGCGCAGGTTGAGTTCATCAGGGGCTCCGACGGCACGCCGCACGTGACCGACTTCAACGGCAGGTTCTACGGCTCGCTGGCGCTAGCCACGGGCGCCGGCGCGAACCTGCCTGCGCTGTGGGCCAACCTGGCGCTCGGGCGAGGCGCAGCGTCGGCGCACCATCCCAGGCACGGAGCCGGCTTTCAATGGCTCAACCGCGACCTCGCCGCCGCCTATGCGCAGGGCCCGCGGGCGCTCGCCGGTGCGCTCGCCGCTGCCCCGTTCGCCTCCCATTCGATGTGGAACCCGCGCGATCCGGGGCCGACTATGCGCTACCTGCTGCCGGAGGGAATACGCCGCCTGCGGGCACGGCTGAGGAACTGACGGCGGCGAGAAAGTCCTCCCAATCCTCGGCAAACGGCGCGATCCTCCGCGCCAGGCGCTCGAGCCCGCGAAACTCGTCCGCCTGCTCCCAGGAGGTGTGCAGCACGATCGGAATCCACGTCCCGGGCGCCAGATCGATCATGCGCTCGACCACCGGCAGGATCGTCTGCGCGTTGGCATAGAGCGGGGCGTAGCACGGGAGATACACGGCCCCATCACGCCACAGGGGCCCTCCGTGGAAGCCCATCAAAGGCACGCTCTCCGGCCCCCCGCAGACCACCTCGAAGCGATCGGCGAGCACGGGATACTGCGCCGCGTCGAAGCGGTTGAACGGCGGCACGAACACCCTTGGGTGGACATCCACTTGCTCTAGACGGCGACGACCATCCTCGAGGACCTCCTGCATCTGCGCTGCCGAGAGCCCGCAGAACTCCGATCGTCGCCGCGGGTGCTCGAAGCGCGTGCGGTGGTTGGTGCCGTGCTGGGCGAACGTGACGTGCTCACGACGCATCCGCTCGATCAGCGCGATCTCCACCTCCCCGAGCGGACGTCCACCGCTGGAGCCGGCCACCAGGGGGGCATGCGTGAGCTGCGGCAAGATCGACATGAGATGAGGCACGCCGGCGCCGGCCATAACATCGTGAAATCGTCGCGACATCTCGATGTCGCGCTGATCGGGCTGATCGAATGCGGTGTAATAGGGGAACTCATCTACCCGCACGAGGAATCGTGGAGGGCCCGCTGCCTCCTCGCCAAGCGCCTCCCGCCGAGCTGCCATCAGCGGCGCTAACCACGCACGCTCCCACTCCAGGCGCCCCAGCTTCATCGCCAATCGCTGCGCCGAGCGCAGCACGATCGATGGCACTGGCGCGGGGACGAGCACCTTCGGCACCGGGACACCAGCGTCCAGCGCGGCCGACTCGCCGAGGTGCAGCCGCATATTGCGCGCAAGATCCGCGGAGACCGCCATGGGGGATGAGGCAAGTTAGCAGCGCGCCCGCGTGACAGAATGTCCGGCCGTGGACAGCGCTCCGGTCCCAATGGTCGTTCAATACCTGTATGTGCACGAGCAGGGGGAGGCGTTCTTCTACCCACAGGTACGCGCCGTGTCCTCGGTCGAGGGGGTGGCTGTGCGCTACCTGGAGTGCGCCCTCACCCAGGCTGCGACCCTGCAACTGAGAGAGGTACGCTGTGAGTTGGTGTTCGCCACGAACATCCACGAGCGCGGCGCGCTCGGCCCCACCGGCGCGGAGCTGATGGACAGGCTCGAGGACCTCGGCGTCCGCATCCTGCCCACCGAGTACCGCCATCGCCCCGGCGGGGACACCAAGAACTACGTGTCCTCGCGCTACGTGCTCGACGCTATCCTCTCAGCCGCCGCTGGGCAACCGCCAGAGCGCCAGCTGTGGCTGACCGATCTCGACTGCGTATGGGTCAATCCTGGGTTGGCCTTCGCAAACGGCCCACCTCCGTCGGAGATCGGTTGCGTCTACATCGGCTACGGACCGGACTGGGACACCGTGGGCTTCGGAACCGATGGGCTCACACGCAGGGCGATCGGAGCACTGGCGGCCAACCTGCAGGGAGCCGCTATCGGCGATGCGAAGGCAGCCGACACTGGTGGCCTCGAAAACGATGCCACCGCCACAGGGGCCGCTGGCACTGGGACAACCGGCACAGGAACAACCGGCACGGGGACCGCCGGCACACGGACCACCGCCACGGGGGCCACCGGCACACTCGCGGCCGAGGACCAGGAGCCTCCTCCCTGGGTCGGCGGAGAGCTGTTGTGTGGAAGCGCGAGCGACCTGTGCGAGCTGGTGGGTGCCTGCGAGGAGCTCGACGCCGCGTTGGCCGCGGAAGGCAAGATGCTGCCGACCGAGGAGCAGATCCTGACGCTCGTCGGAGCGATGGGACTAGCCAACTTCCGTGAGCTCTCGGAGGTGGCGAGAAGGGTCGGAACCGGAGCCCGCGACCGCGCCGCCAAGGTCGAGGACCCGCTCTCTCTCGGCCTTTGGCACCTGCCCTCCGAGAAGGGTCTGAGCCTGCGCCGCACCGCCCGTGAGGTTCGCAGCGGCCGCATGCGTCGCCTGCGCAGGGATCTAGCCGAGCCAAAGCGGTTCGCGCAGCGCTTCAACGTCGCCGGCACAGGGCTCGGGCGGCGGGTCAAGGACGACGGCTGGATCGCCACGCAGAAACTCCGCGGCGCCATCCGCTCATCGAAATGAAGATCCTCGGTATCAGCGGCATAGAGGGCACAATCCCGTTCAAGCGCCAGCACTGGCCCGACTTGGACGAGCGCGAATACCGCATCTCCCAGGGCCACGACTCCGCAGCCGCGCTCGTCCTCGACGGAGAGTTCATAGCCGGCGTGGCCGAGGAGCGGATCGGCCGGCGCAAGCACACGGGCGACTTCCCGCTCGGCGCGATCGATGCCTGCCTGGCACAGGCCGGTCTGGAGCTCGATGAAATCGATGAGATCGTCCACGCCTTCGACTACGCGCCATACAAGGCCCTCTACGCGCTCGAGCCGATCTCCAGCGAGCTCTACCGCGAGGTGCTTTCGCCAGAGGCGTTCCTCGCGCGCGTGCAGCAGGCGCTGCCGGGGTTCCCGAGCGCGGGGGTCCACCACGTCGAGCACCACCTCGCCCACGCCGCCTCCGCCTATTTCACCTCTGGCTGGGAGGACTGCATGGTGGTGGTGATCGACGGCATGGGCGAGGCCCACGGCGCGAGCGTCTATCGCGCTGGCGATGGCGGCCTGGAGCCAGTTCACCGCATCTCAGCCGCCGACTCGATCGGGATCTTCTACTCGGTGCTCACGTTGCATCTGGGGTTCGACTTCAACTCCGACGAGTACAAGATCATGGGTCTTGCACCCTACGGCGACGCTGAGCGCTTCCGCGACTTCTTCGACGAGTCGGTGGTCCTGCGTCCCGACGGCGGCTGGGAGATCGCGCCGCTGCGGCTGGGTGGCACGCGCGAGGAGCGCGAGAACCACCTCGCTACGCGCCACCATATACAGGAGTGCCTGATCGCCGCGCGCGAGCCCGACAGCGAGATCACCGCCGAGCACAAGGACGTGGCGGCCGGACTGCAGGCCTGTCTGGATCGCGCGATCCTGCATCTGTGTACGCACTTCGGCGAGCGCTTGGGAATGCGCCGCCTGGCGCTCGCCGGCGGCGTAGCGCTCAACACAACTGCCAACGGCAAGCTGCTCGCAGCGGGCGCCTTCGACGACATCTACGTGCAGCCCGCGGCCGCCGACGACGGCTCGGCGCTAGGCGCGGCCCTGCACCGCGCGGCGCTGGCCGGCGAGATCGCCAACCGTCGCTCGCCCACGCCTTTCTATGGCCCCGCGCATCCGGCGGAGCGGATCGAGGAGGCGCTGCGCGCACACGAAGCGAGCGTCGAGGCGACGCGTCTGGACTCCCTGGCGGAGGCCTGCGAGGCTGCGGCGCGGCTGATCGCCGCGGGGGAAGTGATCGCCTGGTACCGGGGGCGCATGGAGTTCGGGCCACGAGCGCTCGGACACCGCAGCATCCTCGCCGACCCGGGGCTACCCGAGATGCGCGACCGCGTGAACGCGCTGGTGAAGATGCGCGAGGCCTTCCGGCCATTCGCGCCGGCGGTGTCGCTGCAGGAGGTCGATCGCTGGTTCGAGGTGGCTCCCAACACCGAGCTTCCCTACATGACCGTCAACGTCGACGTGCGCCCAGAGCACCGCGCGGGCCTGCCGGCGATCACGCACGTCAACGGCTCGGCCCGCGTGCAGACCGTCTCAAGCCAGGACAACGCCGAGTTCCACGAGCTGTTGCGAGCCGTGGGACGGCACACGGGCAGGGAGATGGTGCTGAACACGAGCTTCAACGTGAAGGGCCAGGCGATCGTCAACACACCGAGCGAGGCGATCGAGACCTTCCTGGCAACTGGCATCGGTGTGCTGTTTCTGGAGAACACTCTTGTGCGCAAGCGATGAATCCATGTAGAATCTACGCACGAGGAGGAGCCCATGGATGGGATGGAGCCTAAGGATGGGAGGTGCTATGTCTGGTGAGCAGTTCACGATCTTCTCGACATGTCCGCAATCGCGGAACATGCCGAGTGATGAGTACGCAGCCAGCGTCGCCAACGTGGCGCGCTGGAGCGAGGCTGCCGGGTGCGAGGGAATCCTCGTCTACACCGACAACGGCATCGTCGATCCGTGGCTCGTCTCCCAGCTGATCCTCCAGAGCACCGAGCGGCTGGCGCCGCTGATCGCCGTGCAGCCTGCCTACATGCACCCCTACTGGGCCGCCAAGCAAGTGGCCACGCTCGCCTACCTGCACGGGCGGCGGCTCTACCTGAACATGCTCGCCGGCGGCTTTCGCACCGACCTGCTCGCGCTTGACGATCCCACGCCGCACGACGAGCGCTACGAGCGCACGATCGAGTACACGCAGATCGTCTCGGGGCTCGTTGCCGGCGAGAACGTCACATACAAGGGCAGCCACTACTCGGTCTCCAACCTCAGCCTCGCGCCGACGCTGCCGCAGGAGCTGCGGCCGGGCTTCCTCATCTCGGGCTCCTCGCCCGCTGGCCTGGATGCCGCACAGCGCATCGGCGCGACGGCGGTCAAGTACCCCAAGCGGACTTCCGAAGAGGTCGATCAGGCGGATGAGGGCTCCGGCATCCGCGTGGGGATCGTCACGCGCGAGAGCCATGAGGACGCCTGGGCGGTGGCGCACGAGCGCTTCCCCGAGGACCGCAAGGGCCAGCTCACGCAGAAACTGGCAATGAAGGTCTCGGACTCGCACTGGCACCGCCAGCTGGCGGACATGGCCAAGGACGAGGACAGGCAGGAGCGCCCCGAAGAGCCCGACGCCGATCCCTACTGGCTGTGGCCGTTTGAGAACTACGCGACCTTCTGCCCCTATCTCGTGGGCAGCTACGAGCGGGTCGCGCAGGAGCTACGGCGCTACATCGACCTGGGCTTCCGCTGCTTCATCCTCGATATCCCGCCCTCCGAGGAGGAGCTCCAGCACATCCGCGTCGTCTTCGACCGCATCCGCGCGAGCGTCTCGTGAGCACTCCCGATCTCATGGGCACGACCGTCCACACCCGAACACGCACGAGCGCAGCCCCGAGCACAGCGCCGCTGCTGCACGAGCGAGTCTCCGCCGCCTGCGAAGCGTGGGCGACCGAGACGGCCGTAGTGATGGGTTCGCAGCGACTCAGCTACGAAGAGCTCGAGCAGGCGAGCAATCGCCTCGCCCGCATGTTGATCGCACAGGGCGTAAAGCCCGGCGAGCGCGTCTGCCTGCTCCAACCCAAGACGCCGGCGGCGATCGTGAGCATGCTGGCCACGTTGAAGACCGGCGGCGTGTACGTGCCGATCGACGTTGCAAGCCCGGCGGCGCGCGTGCAGATGATCCTCGACTCCGCCAAGCCATGCGCTGTGTTGGCGTGCGAAGCAGCCGGGGCGCTCACGCAGAGCCTGCTCGTGGGCGGCGCGCGGCTCGGCAGCGTGCAGGCGCGCGCCAAGCTCGGCTCGGTCGAAGGGGCGCTCGAGCGGGCAGCCTTTCAGCCGGCGGACACGCAGGCGCTCGACGACGGCCCGCTCGCGCGCGTCGCCTCTGCCGCGCGGGACTCGGCGCACGCGCCGGCGCACATCCTCTTCACCTCCGGCTCCACGGGCACCCCCAAGGGCGTTGTGATCACCCACGCGATGGTCGCCGCCTTCCTGGACTGGGCGCTGCCCTACTTCGGCCATCGCCCGGGAGATCGCATCTCCGGGCACCCGCCACTGCACTTCGACCTCTCGACGTTCGACATCTACGGCACCCTCTCAAGCGGCGGCGAGCTGCACCTCGTGGGCCCAGACGTCATGCTGCCCGCCCAGCTGGCGCGCTTCATCCGCGAGGCCGAGCTCACACAGTGGTTCTCGGTTCCCTCCACGTTCGCCTACATGGTGCGCGGCAACGCGATTGGGCAGGACGACTTCCCCTCGCTCGAGCGCATCCTCTGGTGCGGGGAGGTACTGCCCCCAGCCGTGCTGCTGCACTGGATGAAGCGCGTCCCACGGCCCAGCTACACCAATCTCTATGGGCCCACCGAGGCGACCATCGCCTCGAGCTTCCACACCGTCGATGAGCCCCCGCGCGACACCAACGCGCCGATCCCGATCGGCAGACCCTGCACCGGCGAGGACATCGTGGTGCTCGACGAGCAGCTCGCAGCAGTCGCCCCCGGCGAGATCGGCGAGCTCTACATCGAGGGCGCCGGCCTGAGCCCAGGCTACTGGCAGGACGAGCAGAAGACACGTGCGGCTTTCCTCACGGACCCTCGCAGCGGCCGGCGCCGCTACCGCACGGGAGACCTCGCCCGCTATGACGAGGACGGGGTCCTGCACTACGTGGGCCGCGCGGACTCGCAGATCAAAAGCCGCGGCTACCGCATCGAGCTGGGCGAGATCGAGACGGCGCTGAGCGCCGTGGCGGGCGTCGCGGAATGCGCCGTCGTCGCCGTCCCCAGCGAAGGCTTTGAGGGCACAGCGATCTGCTGCGCGTGGACCGCACAGGTGGACGCCGATGACCTCGACCCCCCCAAGCTCCGTAAGGCGCTCACTGAGAAGCTGCCCTCCTACATGCTCCCCGCGCGCTGGCTGCGCTACGAGCAACTGCCCAAGAACGTGAGCGGCAAAATCGACCGGCGCCTGCTCAAAGAGACGTTTGCAAAGGGTTAGGGATCGTGTCCGAACCGGGGGATGGCTCGGAGGAGGGTCCCAGCCAAGAAGTCCTCGCGCGCTTGGCGCGCATCTTCGAGGAGTCGCTAAGCCTGCCCGCGCCCGCGCCGCATGAGGACATCATCGAGACAGGGCTACTCGACTCGCTAGCGCTCGTGACCCTGCTGTTCGAGGTCGAGCAGGAGTTCGGCCTGCAAATCCCGCTCGAGTCGCTGGACATCGACGACTTCCGCAGCCTCACGGGTATCGCGCAGCTGCTGGCCAAAGGCGACCACACGATGAGCGACCAACAAAAGCGACCACACCATGAGTGAGATCAGGCCGATGCGACCGCAGGATATCGACGAGGTGGCCGACCTCTACCGACTGGTGAACAACAGCGACTGGCGCATCCCGGCGGCCGACGTACCGTCGTGGCTGAAGCGCGTGCTCTTCGAACACCCGTGGTTCGATCCGGAGATACCGAGCCTCGTCTACGTGGACGACTCCGGGGAGATCATGGGCTTCATCGCCTCGCACGTGCGACGCATGCGCTTCGACGGCGAATCCGTGCGGATCGCCGTGACCGGCCCGCTTGCCGCCCACCCCCGCGTACGCGGCCGCGGCGTGGGAGCGCTGCTATGCCGCCGCCACTTCGCGGGCGCGCAGGACCTCACGACGACCGACAGCGCCTCCGAAGAGATGCGCCAGATCTACGAGTTGATCGGCGGGCAGATGATGCACCCCAGCAGCATCGTATGGGCGCGCGTGCTGCGCCCCTGGAGCTACATGGGCAACCGCATACTGCACGCCAACGTGCACGTGCGCCACCGCGTCAAGCCGTGGGCGCGCAAGCCGCTGCCGCTGCTCGACAGCCCGACGGCCAAGACGATCCGCTACTTCCGTACTCCACAGCCCACCGACAGCAGCGACGAGCCACTGACGCCCGAGCTGATGCTGGAGCACCTGCCGCACCTCACGCGCTCGCTGCGGCTGATCCCCGACTACGACCTGCCTTTCCTGCGCTGGTTGTTCGCCGAGCTGCCCCAGAGCCACACCTGGGGCACGCCGCAGGCACGGCTGGTGCGCGACGGCGGCGGACGCGTACTCGGCTGGTACGTGTACTACCTGCTGCCCGGCGAGGCCTGCCACGTCATGCAGATCACCGCGCGAGACCGCCACGCCGGGGTGGTGCTGGAGAGCCTCTTCGCACACGCGGCCCGCCACGGCGGCGGGGCCGTGCACGGCCGGGTCGAGGCGCACCTGCTCGCCGCGCTCGCCAACCGCGGAGCAATGTTCCGCTTCAGCCCACGCTCGCTCGTGCACAGCGCCAACAGCGAACTGCTCGGGGCGCTCACCTCCGGGCACGCGCTGCTGACGCACCTCGACGGGCAGTGGTGGATGACGACCTGAGCCGGTCCGCGAGGCTGCCTCGCCTGAACACCGCCCGGAGGCGGCGGGGGCGCACGGAGGCGGCGGGGCGCGGGCTGCCCCGCGCTGTGCCCACGGACACAGCTCCGGGCGCTCAGGTCGTGCGGATGATCAGCACCGAGCAGGGCGCGTGGTGGGAGACCTTGTTGGGCACCGAGCCCAGCAGGAAGCGCTTGGCGCCGGTCATACCCTTGTTGCCCACGACGATCAGATCGGCCTCGCGCTCCTCGGCGACATCGAGGATGGCGTCGGCGGGATCGCCCTGGCGCGGGTAGGTGTTGACCTCGACGCCCGCCTTGCGCGCCACCTCGGCGGCCACTTCCAGCGTCGCATCCACGTCCTCGCGCGGGTTGATCGCCCATTCCAGTTCCTCGGGCGTGTCGCGGCGCTCTTCGCGCAGGCGCTGGGTGGGCACGGGCTCATAGGCGCTGACGATCTCAAGCGTCGCGCCCACGGCACCCGCGAGGTCGGCCGCCTGGCGCACGGCCTGGGTGGCGGTGTCCGATCCGTCGGTCCCCACAACGATCGATCTGAACATGATCCCTCCCTTGGCGGCGTGGTCTGTCCGGCCGGGCCGGCCGAGGCGCCCAGATGATATCCCCGCGCGGACTGCCCATGCGTGCGACAGCGCACGCGGCCGTGGATCGGCCGAGCAGAATCCGGTCGATTCCGCTCAGGGCGTGGCCGCGGCCAGCGCCAGCGCGTACTGCGGCCACCACTGCCCGGCGGACGGCGCGCCGACGCGGCAGCTGCCGTCGGACTCGCCCGGGGTCTTCACCCACAGGTACGCGTCCACGCGCGGCTGCCCCGTGTTGGTGGTGGGCGCGTGACCGAGCGCGCGGCCGGGTGGGTTGCACCAGTTCGGCGCGTCCGCTGGGTTGCTGTCGGGCCCATTGCCGTTGCGCCCCGTGTCGATCACGAAGTGCACGCCGTGCAGCAGGCGCGAGAGCCGCTGCCCATAGGCGACGCTGGCGGCTGTCGTCTGGAAGTTGGCCACGTTCAGCGCAAAGCCCGCCGTCCGCGCGATGCCGGCGCTGCGCAGGGCGTCGGCCAGTCGGTGCAGCTGGGCGATCCAGCTGGCGTTGCCGGCATCGATGTACACGGCCACGTGCGGGTCGCGCGCAAGGATGCCCACGGCCTTGCTCAGCAGTTCCAGGCGGGTCCGCACGGCGTCGGCGGCCAGGCAGCCGCTGAGCGCGTCGGGCACGGCATCGGGCTCGAGGATCACGACCGCGCGGTTGGCACCCAGGCCGGCGGCGAAGCCGGCGATCCATTCCAGATAGGCCGCCGGCGTGGCGGCGCCCCCCGCGGAGTAGCCACCGGCGCAGTCGCGCGCGGGGATGTCGTAGGCCACGAGCACGGGCGTCTGCTTCGCGGCGGCTGCGGCGGCGAGAAGGGCGCTCACGCCGGTGTGTACCTGCGAGGAGCTGTTGGCAAACCACGTCGCCGCAGGCTGGGCAGCGATGCGCTGGAGCAGTTCGGCGTCATGGCTATCGCCCATAGCCTGCAACGAGCGGGCTTCGGCGGCCGCGGGGGACTGGGGATCGACGTAGAGCGTCTGTCCCGCCAGCGGGTTGGCGCCGCGGCGCACGGCGCTCAGGGTGGCCGGCGTCAGCTGCGGAGGCGGGGCCGCATCGCTCTGCGCCGATCCAGCGCCGCAGCCCCCGAGCGAGACGGCAAGCGCTGACGCGGCCGCCACCGCGAGACATACGGCAGCGACGCGACCACACTCATTCCTCATAGACGGACTTTAGTGCCCGGCGAGGCTCACTGCGTAACCTGCACCCAGCGCGCCACTGACGGTACGCCTTTGGTGTTATCCACGAACAGCATGTACCAACCCAGCGGCACGAGCGTCTGCTGCGGGGGGATGCTCACGCGGATGCCATTTGCGGTGCGCGTGTAGGTGAGCGCGATCGAGCGTTGCTGCAGGTCGGTGACGTGCGTGGCGGCGCTCGGGTGCATCAGGCGCACTTTGGTTATGTCCGCCGGATTGGATGTGGTAAAGGTGGCCGAGCCACCGAGCGGCACCTGCTGTGCTCCGCCGGTGATGCTCGGCCGCGGGCCGTGGAAGAGATAGGGGGGAGAGTAGATCTCGATGCGCTGCTCGAAGAACCCGGGCTTGCTGTCTTCGCCGTTGCCGAACAGCGGGTTGGAGCCGAGCGTCACGACACGACCGTCGGGCAGCAGCACCGCCTCGGAGTGGTAGTCGCGCCCGATTTCCGGCGAGGCGGCCTTCGTGAAGGTGTTCGTCTGCGGGTGGTAGATGCGCGCGATGTGATTGTCGCTTTCATGCTCGCCGCGGTACTGACCGGAGCCGCCGGTCACGAATACGGTGTCGTCGGGCAGAATCACCGACTCCGGATAACGAGTGGGAATCGCCAGGTTGGGGCCACGGGTGTAGACGGGGTGGGGCGCGGCTACGTCCGCGATCGCGGTGCGTGAGGTCACGAGCTTCGATTCCCCGACGCCGCCGCCGCCGAAGATCATGAACTTCTGCGCCTGCGCGGGCGGCAGCAGGACCGAGGCGCTGGTCTCCGCGTCCTGTGGTTCGGGCAGCCCCGGGACAGCCTGGAAGGTGTCGTTCCGCACGTCCCACAGACCCGGCGTGCGGCCCTTGTTGGCGGGGCCGTAGCCGGTGCTCCCACCGCTGAAGAAGAGCCTGCCGCTCTCTGTCAAGAACAGCGCCGGGTAGGTCGGGAAGTAGCGGAAAGGGCCGTCGCTCCACTTCAGTGTCTTGACGTTGAACAGATCGGTTTCGCCCGGCACCACCTGCCCCACGCCGTTTAGACCCGACACCGCCAGCAGGTTGCCGTTGGCGAGCGTCGCCACCGTGGGATACCAGCGCTTGTGCGGCATCGGCGGCACGAACTCGTAGCGTTCGGTGTAGGGATTGAAGAGATAGGCGGCGTTGGTGCCCTGGAACTCCTCCTTGGCTAGCGACATCGCGCGCCCGACGGCGTGCAGGTTCTCGTAGTCGCTGCCCTGCGCGGTGGCGCTCTGCGCGCCGCCACCCTGCAAGCCGACGCCCTGCAAGCCAGCGCCCTGCGCGCCGCCGCCCTGTGGGCCGGCGATGTGGTACACGACTCCCCCGTAGGCCAGGCCGGCACGCCCGTTGTTGAGCGCATCGACCCACACTTCGCTCTGGCCGGGGATAAGTTTGAAGCGGCCGCCCGCGATCTGGATGCGGCGCGCGGGGGCCACGGTGATCGCGATGTCGCTCTTGTAGAATTGACCGCCCGGCGAGACGAAGACGGTTTCCTTGGGCAGCGTACTGGAGCTCGTGAGCGAGTCATTGGCGATGCGCATCGGCCCGCCGGCACTCTTCACAGCATTGGGCAGCTGCTCGTAGCGCGCGGTGCCACCGGCGACGAGCAGCTTGCCGTCGGGCAGGAAGGCATGGCCGCCGCAGAACATATCCGAGGGCGTGGGGATCAGCTTGGCCTTGCCCGTCACGGGGTCCCACACGAGCGTCTTGAAGGTGCCGGCTTCGAAGTACTGCTGGTTGTTGCCGCTGCCCGCGATGATCAGCAGCTTGCCCGTTTGCAAGAGCGCCGTGTGCACGGCGCTCACCCGCACGCCGGGGGGTAGTTCGATCGTCTGCCAGTGGCCGTACTTGGCCTCGTAGGCCGGACGGCTGACTTCGTACTGGTGGATCTTGCCGGAGATGAACTGCGCGAGGACCGGGCCGTTGCCGGCCGCGAGCACCACCACCACGACGGTCATCACCGGCAGACGGACCCTGCGTCGGCGCCGCTTCGCGCCCGCATCTCCCCTGCGTGAGGAACGCCGTGCGAACCTCATGCCGAGCGCCTCAACTCAAGTCCCGCAGAGGTATCCGCGCCCGTGCCTCCAGGGTGCCCGCGGGCGTCGGCCGCGCGCGCCATCAGATTGACCGACAGCGCGGCCTGGGCGGGCGAGAGGCCGCCGGCGGGCGCCACCTGCCCAGCGGGCGCCGTTGGCACCGCAACCGGCCGCGGGGGCGCCCTACGCGTCGCGCGGCGCGCCCTGCGCAGCCCGCCACGCCAGATCAGCATCGGCATCATGCATACCGAGAACGCCAGCAGCGGCCAGAAGCATGTGGCGAGACTCAGATGATGCAGCGCCACGGCGGCGATCAGCGCGCCGCCGAGCAGCGCGCCCCACTGCAGATGACGGCGGAAGGTCATCAGCTGATCGGCGTTGGCCGCCGTGCCCTTGGGCGTGATCACGAAGCGCGCCGGGCGACTCAGAACGGAGCTGATCAACGCCGAGGCATACAACGGCGAGGCGAGCACGCTCATCAACATGCCGACCACGCCAAATGAGCCCTCGACCTCGTAGGGGCTCACGTTGTAGCGGCGGTTCCAGACGTAGAGGCCGAACTGCAGCACCACCGTGTCCACATACAGCGCCAGCCAGATGTTGATCGGCACGTGGATGCCGCTGGCGCCCACGCCGAGGTAGAGCACGGCGTTGATCGCCCCCAGGATCCAGGCGAGCGCCATCGTCGGGTAGAAGGTCATGATCAGCCCGTAGTGCAGGAGCTGGCGCGGGCGCAGGCGCCAGAAGCAGCGCCAGAAGTCGTGGCGCAACACCTCGAAGGTGCCGCGCGACCAGCGCATCTGCTGGCTGAAGTAGTCCGTCCAGGTGTTCGGGCCCTCGCCGTGGGCGAGCACGTCGGGCGTGTAGACCGACTTCCAACGCGCACCCCCCTGCGGGTTGCGGCTGGTGTGAAAGGCCAGACCGGTGGCCATGTCCTCGGTGACCGAGTCGCGCAGGCCGCCGATCGCCTTCAGCGCGGAGATACGCAGGGCGTTGTTGGTGCCCACGAGCATCGCGCAGTCGTGGAAGTTGGCGGCGCGCTGGATGACGCTGTGGAAGGGGAACTGCTGAGACTCCGCGGCCATCGTCACGAAGTTGTCGCAGTTGGCGTAGTTCTGGGGACCGACCACGTAGGCGACGTCCGGGTCGCGGAAGTAGCCGAGTAGCCGCTCCAGGAAGTTGGGCATCGGCACGTGGTCGGGGTCCACCGAGGCGAGCACGTCGTAGTCCTCGCCGTGCGCGGCCAGCCAGGCGTTGTAGTTGCCGTGCTTGCTGCGCGCCTTGTATGGGCCGGAGGGTTGATTCCACTTCTCCATGTGCTTGCGCGTGAAGTGCCGCACACCCAGTTCCGCGCACACGCGCTTGACCGAAGGATCATCACCCTCGTCGAGCAACCAGATATGCAGCGTGCCCTCGTAGCGCATCGCGCGTGCCGCTTCGAGCGTGCGGCGCACCACCTGCAGCGGCTCCTTGCTGGGCACGATCGTAGTGGCGAACGCGACGCGCAAGTCGCTCTGCGCGCGGACGGGCGTGGGATTGCGCACGGCCAGCGAGGCCAGGCCGAGGGAGATGACGTTGACCATGCGCAGCAGCTCCATCAGGCCGATCGAGGCGACGACGAACACGTTGGCGACGTTCAGCAGGGGTTTGCCGTCGAGTTCGGGGAAGTGGCCGGGCTGCAGCAGCCACACCACGAAGGCAATCTCGACGAGCATGCACACGCCCGTTATCAGGAAGGTGCGCAGGGGATGGCGACGCTCCTGACCCAGCAGGCTGCGATAGCGCACCTTGTACGGGACACCGTCTGGCGGCGGCTCGCTCAGCTCGCCCGCCAGCATCGTGTACCTCAGGCGCTGCTCGGGCTCTTGCCCTGTCAGTGCAGCGTCAGTCGACATACCCACATCCGTGTGTTGCTCATCGATCCTCTTCCGTGCGTCGCGAAAGGAAACTATACGTCATCAACCCAGCTCAGATCATGTCAAACCTCTCCATAGGTCGGTATCCCGAGAAGTGGGTTAGGGAGTGCGTCGCAAACCGCACATGATTTGAAGGGTCCAGTGGTGCCCCGGACGGATGGGATCGCGGCTTTTCCACGCCGCGCATGCGCCCTCCATGGAGGCGACCTGCGGCTCGTCCGCAGATATCCGCCCACGCTCAAGCATCCTTGCCGGGGCGTCGATCCACAGGGCGGTGCAGCGCCTGCTTCCCACCCGCCGTATGCGCGCCACGGGCCTTCGTCTGCTGGCCGTGGTGCTCGCCCTCGCGCTCGCTTCGCTCGCGGGGCAGCCGCCGATCGGCAGCGACGCGGGAGCTGCGGCCGGAGCGCGGCACTCCCAGCACCGCCAGCAGCAGCACGCAGATGCCGCACACAAGCCTCACCCGCATCACTCGCATCCCTCGCATCCCTCGCGTAAGCGTCGCGCCACACACCGCAGCCACCCGGCGGCGCCGGGCCACAAGCCCGCTTCCGCCGGCGTCCCTGCAGCGAGCGCGCCCAATCTCAGCACTCCCCCCGCGGAAGCGTCGCCCGGGGGCGAAGCGCCCAACCAGCCCACGGACGATCCACCGAGCTCGAGCGAACCGCCTGATTCGAGCGAACCACCCGTCGAAGAACCGCCCACCACC
Source organism: uncultured Solirubrobacterales bacterium (assembly GCA_963821895.1). Lineage (GTDB taxonomy): Bacteria > Actinomycetota > Thermoleophilia > Solirubrobacterales > Solirubrobacteraceae > Palsa-744. The sequence continues at coordinate 14,380 of CAWGFQ010000005.1, read as the reverse complement.
ACCCAGACCTCCACATCCACCACCGCCACCGCCGCGACGAGCACCACCACCACAACGACGACAGCCACGACCACCACGGCCACAACGACCACCACCGCAGCAGCGACTACCTCCACTCCTCCCCCTCCCTCCCCGGACCCGTTCGCCGGAGCGCACCTCTACGTCGAACCCAACTCGCCGGCCGACCAGACGCAGGCCGAATGGACCAAGGCGGGCCGCTCGGCCGAAGCGGCGCAGATCGGCAAGGTCGCCTCGCAGCCGATCGCCAAGTGGTTCGGCAACTGGTCCGACGGCCACGGCAGCACCGCGGGAGACGTCAACTGGTGGGTGAGTGCCGCCACCGCCGCGGGCAAGCTGCCGGTGCTCGTGGCCTATGACATCCCCTGGCGCGATTGCAGCCAGTACTCCTCGGGCGGGGCCGCGAGTGCACAGGCATACGAACAGTTCATCGAAGGCATCGTGCAGGGCATCGGCGGACGCCGCGCCGTGGTGATCGTCGAGCCCGATGCACTCGCCGAGCTGGAATGCCTGTCGGCCGAAAAGCAGGCCACCTACTACTCGCTGCTGAGCTTCGCCGTGAGCCATCTGGGCAAGAGCTCCTCGACGGCTGTGTACCTCGACGCGGGTAACGCCCACTGGCAGTCCGCCGCGACGATGGCCACGCGCCTGCGCAAGGCCGACGTCGCCGGGGCGCGCGGCTTCTCGCTGAACGTCTCGAACTTTGACGCCACCGCCTCGGAGACGAGCTACGGCGAAGCGATCGCCAAGGCGCTGGGCACGGGCGCGCACTTCGTGATCGACACCAGCCGCAACGGGCAGGGCGCGCCGCCGGAAGGCGCCTGGTGCAATCCCCCCGGGCGCGGCCTGGGCGCGAACCCGACGGCGAGCACGGGCAACTCGCTCCTCGACGCCTACCTGTGGGTGAAGACACCGGGCGCCTCCGATGGCACCTGCAACGGCGGGCCGGCCGCGGGCGCATGGTGGCCGGAATACGCGCTGGGTCTGGCGCAACGCGCGAACGGCTGAAACCAATGTCGCTCCCACGGGCGACCCTCGACACGGCATCGCTCAGGCGAGCAAGCCTTACGCGGCTGACGGGGAACCCCTTCACGGCGCCGCCCCGGCGAGCGAGGCCTTAACGTTGAGCCCGTGATCGACCTGCACAGCCATGTGCTGCCCGGCATCGACGACGGCCCCGACGCGATCGAGGGCTCGCTGGCGCTCGCGCGCGCTGCCGTGCAGGCGGGGACCACGACGCTCGTGGCGACCCCGCACGTTAGCTGGCACTACCCCAACGAGGCCGGCACGATCGCGCGGCTGGTGGATGATCTGAACGCGCGCCTGCTGGCGGAGGCGATCCCACTGCAGGTGCGCCCCGGGGCGGAGATCGCGATGACGCGCGCCGCGGAGCTGACCCCGGAGGAGCTTCTGCGCCTGCGCCTGGGCGGCGGGGAGTGGCTGCTGATCGAGTGCCCCTTCACCCCGGTGGCCACCGGTATGGACGCGCTCGTGCTCGACCTCCAACGTAAGGGGCATCGCATCGTGCTCGCCCACCCCGAGCGCTGCCCGGCCTTCCAGCGCGATCGCCGCCCGCTGGAGACGCTCGTGCGCGAGGGCGTGCTTACGTCGATCACCGCCGGCTCGCTCGTGGGCAGCTTCGGGAGCACCGTGCAGCGCTTCGCGATGCAACTGGTGCGCGATGAGCTGGTGCACAACGTGGCCTCCGACACGCACGACCCGCAGCGCCGCCCCCCGGGCATGGCCGCCGAGTTGAAGGAGGCAGGTCTTCAGGAGCTGAACGAGTGGCTGACGCGGGAAGTGCCCGCGGCGGTGCTCGATGGTGGCCAGGTCCCGCCCCGCCCACCAATGGCGACGCCGCTCAAGCGAGCCTCACGATGGCGATCACCATTCCGATGAGCACGAACACGACGATCGCCGCCTGCATCCAGATCCACGTGGGTGACACTCCAAACAGCCTACTGTGTGGGTAATGCGACAACGCCTGCTCCCGCAACTGCTCCTGCCGCTCGCCCTGCTGTGCGCCGCTGCCGCCCTCGGCGCCGCCACCGCCGTGGCCACCCCCCTTGGCGGCGTGAACGCCGGCAGCGTCGGCCCCAGCGCCACGCTCGCCGGCATCGACAGCTCCGTGAAGGAGGCGAAGGCGCTGCACGCGAAGGTGCTGCGCGTGGAGATCCCGTGGTCGGGCCTTGAACCGAGCCGCCAGGGAGCTATCAGCCCGCAAGCGCTGGCGCTCTCCGACCGCCTCTTCAGCGACGCCGCGGCGTCGGGCATCAAGGTGATCGCCATCGCCGACAGCACCCCCTGCTGGGACTCCACCGCGCCGCCCGCGCTGCTGAGCCGCTGCACCCCCGCGCAGGCCACCATCGCCAACGCGTGGCCGCCGCGCGATCCCGCGCCCTACGGAGCCTTCACGGCCTTCCTCGCGCGGCGCTACGGCGCAAAGCTCGCGGCGATCGAGGTGTGGAACGAGCCCGACCAGGCCAACGAACAGTACCTGGCGGGCCCCGAAAAGCCCCAGCACTACGCCGCGATCCTGCGCGCCGCCTATCCGGCGATCAAGCAGGCCGCCCCTGCCGTGAAGGTGCTCGCGGGCTCGCTCGTCGGCTCCAACGGCCTGTTCCTGAAAGCACTGTATGAAGCAGGGATCAAGGGCTACTACGACGGGCTGGCGGTGCACTACTACACGCTCGTGCTGGCCTCGCTGCGCGCCATCCACGAAACACAGCTCGCCAACGGCGACAGCACGCCGCTATGGCTTGACGAGTTCGGCTGGAGCTCCTGCTGGCCGCGCCAGCGCACGCAGCAGGAACAGGCGTGCGTGACACCGCAGGTGCAGGGCGCCAATCTTGCCAACACCTACCGCGCGCTGGCGCGCACCCCGTGGGTGGCCGCCGTCGTGGACTACAAGCTGCAGGGCACCACCCGCGAAGACTTCGGCGTGCTGAACGCCAACGGCACGCGCAAACCCGCGTGGGGTCCGCTCGCGCAGGTGCTCACGGCCCCCACCGTCGGGCGGCCCAGCCCGGTGACGCTCACGCTGCGCGTGCGCCGCGGGCGCATCGTTGCCAGCGGCTCGGGGCCCGTAGGCGACTACATGGGCCTACAGGCTTTCCAGGGCGCCACGCTGCACTACAAGGCGCTCTTCACGCTCGACCGCTTCAACCGCTACACGCTCACATTGCCAAGGGCACTCGGCACGCATGGGCTGCGTGTGCGCGTCTTTCAGTACTGGGCCGGGCTCGGCCAGGCCGCCCAGCGCAGTATCTGATCACTCCGTGATCACTCCGAGCGCACCTGCCGATACATAACGCCGACACTGCACCACACAACTTGGCCAGCCCTCAAAGGCCGGCCCTCAAACCCTTACTCCGCGTTGCGGAACAGAGCAACAAACGTGAGGGCGAGGATCTTCATGTCCAAGCCGAGCGACCAGTGGGCGATGTAGTAGTTGTCCCACTCCACGCGCTCCGCGAGCGAGGTCTGCCCACGCAGACCGTGCACCTGCGCCCAGCCGGTGATGCCCGATTTGACGCGGTGGCGGTCGCCGTAGCGGGCAATGTCGCGGCCAAACAGTTCGACGAACTCGGGGCGCTCCGGGCGCGGACCGATGATGCTCATCTCGCCCTTGAGCACGTTGAAGAGCTGGGGCAGCTCATCGAGCGAGGTGCGGCGCATGAGGCGACCCAGGCGCGTGCGGCGGTCCTGGCCCTCGACGCCGCCGGGCGCAGTGTCCGCCTCCGGCACAAAGCTCGGTGAACCGCCGGCACCGGTCGAGGCGGAGACGGCAGCGACACCGACGGTCGCCTGCGCGCCCGCCGGGACCAACACCGGAGCGGCTCGCGCGCTCGCGTGAGCCGGCGCCGGCTCGATGCGCATCGAGCGAAACTTGTACAGATCGAAGACCGTGCCGTCGCGCCCCACGCGGCGCTGGCGGAAGAGCACCGGCCCGGGCGAGCTGACGCGCACAAGCAGCGCCGTCAAAAGGATCACCGGCGAGAGCACCACCAGCAGCAGCACCGCGAACACGCGGTCGAAGGCGTGCTTGAGGGTGAACTGGATGCCCTTGGGGTTGACGCTTGAGAAGGACATCAGCGGCAGCCCACCCACCGTGTCGTAGCCCACGCGGTTGTTGATCGTGTCGAACATGCGCGGCACCACCGACACCTCGATGCCGAGCTCCTGGCAGCGCTGAATGAGGCGGCTCACGCGCGCGTCGGCCACCGAGGAGAAGGCCACGATCAAATGCCCCACGCCGGTGTGGCGCACGATTTCATCGAGATCCTCGACGGTGCCGAGCACGGGCACGTCGCGCCCGCCCACCTCGGCGATCGAGCGCGGATCGTCGTCGAGGAAGCCCACCGGGTGCAGGCCGTACTCGGGGTGACTGTCCAGGCGCCGCGCGACCTGAGAGCCCACCAGCCCCGCGCCCATGATCAGCACGGGCTTGCCCACGCGCCGCGCGCTGCGCGCCCAGCGCTGCGCCAGCGCGAGCGTCACGCGGCCGAGGCCCACAGCCACCAGCGCAAAGGCCCACGCGCGCACCCACTCGCCCTGATTGGGGATGCTGTTGTTGAAGAGGATGCCGAGCATCGCCACGCCCATCGCCGCCACCGAGACGGCACTCATCACCGGCACGACCCCATCGAGCACCAGCGCGCGCAGGCGCGTGCGATACAGCCCACGCAGATACAGCAGCGCGAGCACCAGCGGCGGCAACGCCAACAGCGGCGCCTGCATCGCCGGCACGTTCAGCGTCGCCTGCACGCCGCCCAGAGCAGCGAATACCGCCACATACAGCAGCACCAGGTCCACCGTCGGGCGCAGGATGCCCCAGCCGGGGCCCTCCAGCAACCATTGCAGCGGCCCGCTGAAGCTGTCCCAGTGGGCGGGCTCGTAGCGGGGCGCATCGCGTGCCGGCGCCAGCGCGCCGCCGCTGAGCGGGATACTTGTGGAGGTCTGCTGGGTGATGCGCATGGGGGTATCTGTTGGGGGTGGTGTGGGGGGCATCCTTGTCCCGTTTCGCTTTCAGTCTCGTTCCTTTTTGCTTCCAGTGCCGCGTCCCTGGCCAAATGTGCCGAGTCGGCGGCCAGTCGCCTTGCTAGTGCTGCGGCCCTGCCAATCGTCTCGTCATGCCTGCCGTGAGAGCCAGCACGCCCAGCATCAGCACAAACAGCAGCACATCGGTGCCGTTGAGGCCGAGCAGGCCCGTGTCGTCGGCCGCGGCAAATCCTGCCGTGGCGCGCGGGTACCCAGAGGGTGTGTACGTAGCTGAGCCGCCAGCGGATGCACCGGAGGTGCCAGCGCCACCACGAGAGCCGCTGCTGCTCGCGCCGCTGCCGTGCCCGCCCGCCCGCAATCCGCCGCCCGACTGCCCGCCACTGCTGGCCTGCCCGCCGCTGCCCGTGCTCCCGCCCGCGCCGCCCGCGCCGATACCGGTGGCGCCGCCGGGCGCCGTGGCCGAGCCGCCGCCGCCACCGCCGGTCGAGGAGCCGCCTCCCGGCGTGCCGGCTCCGCCCACGAGCGTTGAGCCGAGCAGCGCTTGCGTACCGCTGCCGGGGCCGCCGTAGCCGCTCAGCAGCGATCCCGCCATCGCGCTCGCCGGTGCCATCGCCAAAGCGAGCGCCGCGAGCGCCGCGGTCGGCGTTGCGAAGCGCACTAGCGTTGCGAAGCGCACGAGCGCTGCGAGGCGCGCGAGCGAGACCGCTGAGGGCACTCTCAGGGGGTTGAAGCTGGGGCTGGAGCTGGAGTGATGGCTTTTCATTTCCCTACCTTGGGTTTCGAATCGGCTCAAGCGGCTCTGCGGACCACTTTCCATGCCGTGTGCCCGTCATCGCCGCCGCGCCTATGTGGGGTCGCGGGGTCCCGCTCCCAGGTGCCAGAACCAGCGAATCAGCCAGGCCTTCCTCTCACACGCTATCGAAGCTTGTTCCCAATGTATAGGTATTAAGCCGACGAGATGCAAGCTTTTCACGAGATAGAGCCGCGCTTTTAGGAGAGTTGCTGAGCTTCGCGCAGGATTGAGCGGTTCAGTTCCTCGACATCCACGCGTTCTCCCCGTCGCACCAACGCCAGCGCCGCGGCCGTGAGCGCGTCCCGCGGGTCGAGCGCAGCGGCCTGCGTGAGCAGCACAAGCGCCCGTGCGCGCTGCCCGCGCGTGGAGGCGATCGCACCGCGCTCGAGCGCAGCGTAGGCGTCGTTTGGCACGCGCTGCAAGGCCAGCGCGAAGTAGCGATCCGCCCGGCTGACTTCGCCCAGGCGCAGCGCGATGCTGCCCGCCAGGAGATCGGGCTCGTCGCTCAATGGGTTCAGATTCGCCGCGTCGTGCAGGCGCGCATACGCCTTCGCGGGCGCTGCCGGCCACACCCGCGCCGCGCTCTGCACCTCCAGCTGGCTCAGCCAGGGGGCGACCAGGGACGCCGCGACCACAGCCGCGAGGGCGAGCATCCCCACTGCCAGGGCAACACGGCGGACACGTGCGCGGGGGGCGCCCTCGGAAGCGCCCTCGAGGGCGGCCCTCCGCGGCGTCAGCGCACAGGCCAGCCCGAGCAACGCAAACGCCGGCGCCCCGAGGCCGGCGAACTCCCAGAACCAGTCCACCGAGCCGTGCACGGCCCAGTAGCCGAAGCCCGCCAGCGCCGCCGCGGCCACGTAGCGGCCGAGGGAATCATCAGGCGATCCGCCGATCGCGTCCGTCCCCGTTGGCCCCTCTCCTTCTCCCTCCCTCTCTCCAGCTTCTCCCTCCCCCTCCCCAGCCGGGCCCAGCTCGGGCGGCGGGCGCATCGCGCGCATCGCGGCCACCAGCGCGGCTGCGAGCCCCATCAACGCCAGCAGCCCCCCCACGATCCCCGTTTGGCTGAGCGTGCGTAGCTCCACGCTGTGCGGATAGTGCGGGGTCTCCAGGCTGCGGCCGTGGCGCAGATACTGCTGGGTGTAGTTGTCCACGCCGATCCCCAGCAGCGGATGCGCCGCGAATTCATCGAGCGCGACGCGGTAGAAGTCATAGCGGTTGCTGCCCAGCCCGCTCGTCAGGCGGCTGCCGCTGCTGGGGTTGTCCGCCGCGTACGCCTGCGGACTCTTGAAGCTCTGCCAGCCGTGTTCCAGGCGCACCAGCGGATCGCCCGCGGCAGCCCAGCCGCCCGCGAGGACCGCCACGAGCGTGAGCACGCCCAGCGCACCCACAGCCCGGCGCACGCGCGTGCCCGCCGGCGGCGAGAGCGCGGCGCGGCCCTCGATCGCCGCGCCCGCGGCCACCACGAGGCCCACGGCGAACGCGGCCGCGAACATCGCCACGGCCGCGCTGTGCATGGCCGCGCGCGCGTCGCCGCCGTGTTCCAGGCGTTCGCCCACGCGCAGCACCGTGGGCGTGATCGCCCCGATGCCCGCCACCACCGGCAGCAGCAGCGCGAAGGTGCGCGCGCGGCCGGGCAGCAGCGCGAACACCAGCACGAGCACCACCGGCGTGGCATACAGCGCGCCGCGGCTCTGGCTGAGCAGCGCCACCGCCGCCAGCAGCACGGCGCCACCCGCGAGCACCCCGCGCAGCCCCCACCACAGACGCTCACTGCGCGCCAGCAGCAGCGCCGGCCAGAAGGCCATCAGCCATTGCGCCGCGTTGGCGTTGGGGTAGCCCGTGGGATAGCTCAGACGGCCCCCTGGCAGCAGGGTCGCAAAGGCGCCGCCGTCGATGTGCAGCACCGTGAACGCCGCGAGACCGATCAGGGCGAGCGTCCACACCACCAGCAGCAATGCGGCGCTCGCCCCGCGCTGGCGCCAGAGCGCGAACAGCAGGAACACGAGCAGGTAGAGCAGCGTGCGATCGGCCCCTTCCCACGCTTCCCCCGGCACGGCTGCCCACAGGATCGAGAGGAAGCTGAGCGCCGTGTAGGCCGCCAGGCACAGCACCGCGACGCGGACCGAGAGCGGAATCTCCGCGACGCGCAGCGGCACCGCGGCGAGCGCGATCCCCAGTAGCGCCAGCGCGACGAGGCCGCCGGGCGCCCAGTGCGTGAGCGGGTAGCCCCCCTGACTCGTGGCCCAAACCACCATCCCCGCGATCGCCACCAGCGCGGGCAGCGTGGTGGGCGCCTGGCGCAGGCTCTCGGCCAGATCGCCCAGGGCCGACGAGCCAGACCCCCCGTCGCTCCCCGTGAGGCTCCTCTTCATGGGGGGCACGATAATCCCCGTCGTGGCCGACTCTTTGGCGGGCTTCTACGAGGAGGCATATACGAGCGACCCCGCCGAGGCGGAGTGCTACTCGCGGTGGCGCAAGCTGAGCGCCGTGGGCAAGGCCGAGCACGCGATCGCCCTGTGCAAGCGCGCGGGGCTGGAACCGCGGAGCACGTTGGACGTGGGCTGCGGCGATGGCGCGCTGCTGTGCGAGCTGCGCCACCGCGCCTTCGGCGGCCGTCTGGAGGGCGTGGAGATCGCACCGGCCGCCGTGGAGATCGCCCGCGCGCGCCCGGAGATCGACGCGGTGGCGCTGTATGACGGCGAGCGACTGCCAGACGTGGGGCGCGCCCACGGGCTGGGCGCCCGCGAGCCGGCTGCCTACGACCTGGGCGTCCTCTCGCACGTGCTCGAGCACGTGCACGACCCCGCGCGGCTGCTGCGCGAGGTGGCGCGCGTGTGCGCGGCGGTGGTGGTGGAGGTGCCGCTGGAGGACAACCTCTCGGCGCGCCGCCTGAGCAAGCGCGGGCACGCCGCCGAGGTGGGCCACCTGCAGCGCCTCTCGCGCAGGGCGATGCGTGCGATCGTCGCGCAGGCGGGCCTACGGGTCGCGGGCGAGTTGGAGGACGCGCTGCCACGGCGGGCGCAGACCTTCTTCGCGCAGGGCCCCACCGCCAAGGCGGGCGCGAGCCTGAAGTGGGCCGTGCGCACGAGCCTGCACGGCGCGGCGCCGCCGCTGGCGAGGCGCCTGTTCACGGTGCACTACGCCTGCCTGTGCGTACCGGTGGACGCCCTCCCCCGCGTGCGCTAGTCTTCAGGACTGGCCAGACAGCCAAACCACCCTTTGGGACGATCAACGACCGCGCAGCGCGAACAGGAGAGCAGAGAAAATGGCCACAACCACCACGCCCCCCGCAGGCGGCCCCTCCCCGACCGCGGCAAACGGCCCGACGGCGACGTCCGGTCCGACCGCGACATCCGCCCCCAACGCGGCATCCGGCCCGGCCGCCAGCAACGGCATCGCGAGCCTGCCGGCGGATGCGATCTCCTACGAGGACCTGTACGCGCGCTGGGAGCGCGGCAACTGGAGCGCCACCGAGCTCGACTTCACCGAGGACGCACGCCAGTGGCGCGAGGAGTTCACCGAGTTCGAGCGCACGGCGGCGCTGTGGAACTACGCGCTGTTCTTCTGGGGCGAGGACGCGGTGGCCGACAACCTGAGCCCCTTCATCGACGCGGCCCCGCGCGAGGAGCAGAAGTACTTCCTGGCCACGCAGCAGGTGGACGAGGCACGCCACGCGGTGTTCTTCAAGCGCTTCATGCAGGAGGTGTGCGGCCTGGGCGACGGCAGCATGGCGAGCGGCCTGAACGCGATCGAGCACGAACTGACCCCCGGCTTTCGCAAGGTCTTCGGGCGCCTGGACAAAATGGCTATCGAACTGCGCGCCGATCGCAGCCGCCCGCGTCTGGCGGCTGCCGTCGCGCTGTACCACATCGTGATCGAGGCGGGGCTCGCGCAGACAGGCCAGCACATGATCACGACCTATCTGGAGGAGCGCAATCTGCTGCCGGCCTTTAGGCAGGGCATGGAGAACGTGGCGCTCGACGAGCAGCGCCACATCGGCTTCGGCGTGAAGCTGCTGTGCGATCTGAACCGCGAAGATTCGCGCGTGCCGGCGGCGGTGGCGAAGCTGCTGCGCGAGATCCTGCCCTACACAGGCCAGGTGCTGCAGCCGCCGGGGTGGGACGAACGCTATCTGACCTGCTTCGGCTACACCTTCGAGCGCATCGGCGGCGAAGGCGTTATCTCGCTACAGACGAAGCTGCGCTCCGCGGGCATGCCCCACGACAGCCTGCCCGGCCCGGCGGTGATCCCGCCGGGACTGTCTCCCGAGGAGGTGTCACGGGTGGGGCGCGAGCTGTCGATGGCCGGCATCCTCGGCGTGCGCGAGGGACCCAGCAAGCGCGACCCGGAGACGCTGCGGCTGCTGTTCGACAGCATCGTGCGCGCGGTCAACCCCAAGCACGGTTTCCGCAAGCCGACGACCTTCCAGTGGGAGTTCACCGACCCGGACGTGCCGACGTGGCACGTGACGGTGAACAACGGCTCAAGTGAGGCGAGCGAAGGCGCGGCGCCCAACCCGGACCTGCGCCTGCGCGTCAGCTATCAGGACTTCGTGGACGTGATCGGCAACCGTCTGAACCCGGTGCGCGCGATCGCGACGGGCAGGATGCGCCCACGCGGCAACCCGCTGGCGCTGCGCTCGCTCACGAAGGCATTCCCGCGGGGTTGAGATCTGCAGGGCTGAGGTCTGCGGCGCCGAGCTGGTGCTGATAGGGCCCGCGTCCGGTGAGGCAGACGGAGCCGCAGCGCGCGCCGAGCGCGAGCGCCACGGACACCTCCAAGCCCATGGCCAGGCCGCAGGTGAAGCCGGCGGCGAAGGAGTCGCCACAGCCGTAGGTATCCACGAGCGGTCCGGGCGGCTGCGCGGCCGGCCACCTCTGCGAGCGCGCATCGCCCGCGAACCAGCTGCCCCCGCGCGCACCTTCGGTGCGCACGATCAAGCGGGCGTCTTCGTGCACGCGCAGGAAGCCGGCCTGCTCGGAGGCGTCGGCCCAGCTCATCACGAGCGCGTCGAGCTGGATGCCGTGCCCGAGCGCGTCCCAGGCCCGCGGGCTGGCAACCAGGCGCCGCGCGCGGCGCGCGGCGCGCAGCGCGGCTAGGTCGCCGGCGGTGAAATAGATCGCATCCATCTCGGCGAGCTCCTCCCAGGGCAGGCCGTCATCCGCGCCGGAGGGCTCCAGACGCTCGCCGAGCGTGACGATCGTGCGCTCGTGCTCGCTGGTTTCATCCACCAGCGTGAGCGCCCGGCGCGTGGGCGCGGCGCAGGTGAGAGCCTGCACGCGCACGCCCAGCTCCGCGAGGCGGATGCGCGCGAGCCGCCCGAGCTCATCGTCGCCCAGCGCCGTGTAGAGCGTGGCACCGCCGCACAGGCGCGCCATCTGCACGGCCGCCACAGCGCCGCCTCCGGCTGGCTCCTGGAAGAGATCGCCGCCCTCGACGATCTCCCCGGGCCACGGCATCTGCGCCACGCGCGCGAACTCAACCCACTCCACGTGGCCCACGACGGCGACCTTCGGCTGCTGCCCACTGGACACGAGCTTGAGTTTCACATACCCGAGCGCAGGGGGAAACCTTCCGCGTAGTTATCCGATCCCGAACTCGCTCCGGGCGCCGCGTTCGGGTGCGGTGGCGGAGGGCGGAGCCGCGCTTGTTTGGGAGGGGGAGAGGGGGGGCCGCGCGTGGCCCGCCGCGGCCCGTGCCGCTTGCGCGGTCGGCTGGGGTGGACGTTCAAAGCCCAGCTCGCGCTGCGCGGCCCCGACGGCGCCGAAGTGCGCATGCGCGCTCGCACCGGCAGAGCGGGGCGAATGTGAGACGCGCCCGCCCGCGGAGCTCGGGATCACCGCCGCGATACCCCGCGCACTCGGCACGCCGGCCTGACCGCGGAGCACGGCCGGCTGATGGGGAAGGGCATGCGAGGGGGAATGGCGCTGAGGCAGCCCGCTTACGAGCACCACACAACCTCCGCCCACGCCGAGAGCCAGGGCACAGCCGGCGGCGAGTTTGACGCCGAGGGAGCCGAGCGGCACCGATCCTCCGGCGCCACCGCCGACCGCGGCTCCGCCCCCGAACGCCCCACCGAGCCCGGCCACGCCGCCGGAACCCAGGGGCAGTACGAGCGGCGGCAGCACGGCGGCGAGCCCGCGCAGCGAGATCACGTAGGCGCGGCAGGCGGGGCACTCGCGCTGGTGCAGCCGCGCGAGGCGGTAGCGCTCGCCGTCCGGATCGTGCACGCCGTAGGCGAAGCCGCGCATCAGCGATGCCTGCTGCTCGCACCAGCCGCCGCCGGCGACGGTGCGCAGCAGCTCGTCCATCTTGGCGGCGACACCGGGGCGCGCGGATCCCTGCCCCTCCATCAGTTTGCGCATACGCGCCGGAGAGATGCCCATGCGCGCGGCGGCCTGCTCGCGCGAGAGGCCCTGCAGGTAGCAGAGGGCCGCGGCCTGCTGCTCGCGCTTTGAAAGACACTGGCGCAGGCCCTCGAAGGTCTGGCGCAGCTTCACGCGATCGTCGAGTGCGCCTGCGAGGTCGGGCTCGACATGGCCTTGGAGCACGCTGGGGTCGCCGTCGATGCCATGTTGCTCGGGCCGGCGTGTGCGGTACTCGTCGATCGCGCGGCGATAGCAGACCTTTGCGAGCCAGCCGGCGGGGTTCTCGATCTGCTGACCTTCCAGGAGGGCCGTGTACAGACCTTGCCAGGCCTGGGCGTAGCACTCCTCGAGATCGGCTGTGTCGAGCGCGATGCGGCGCGCCCCGAGATTGGCACGTACACCAGCGAGCACGCGCTCGCGCAGCGCGTGGAAGTCGCGCCGAAGGAGACGTTCGGCGCGGTAGCGACGCAGGGTCACGGGACTCATGAATCGACAGCGTACTCACGAGCTAGGAGACTTCTGCGATCTGTTGGAAGGCCGCTCGACGAATGTCCGAGCGGTATCTTCACGCGATCCACGCCGCCTCGAATCTGATGCCAGGGCCGACTTCCCCGCCACGCGTGGAGGTCGTGGGCATCCCGCTGGCGGTGAGCGACTACGCGGAGGTCGTGCGCTGGATGGGGGCGATGATCGAGGCCGATGCGCGCGGCTACTTGACGGCTGCCGCGGTGAACCTGGTGATGAGCGCGCACGAGGACGCGCGGACGCTTGAGGCGGTGCTGGGCGCGACGCTCGCGGTGCCCGACGGGATGCCACTGGTATGGGCTCTGCGCGCGCTCGGACACGGGCGGGCGACGCGCGTGTATGGGCCGGATTTGATGCTGCACTTCTGCGCGAAGGCGGCGGCGGAGGGGATCCCGATGTATCTGTATGGCGGACGCGATAAAGCAGCGCTCGCGCTGCTGGAAGGGCGCCTGCGAGAGCGCTTCCCGGGCCTGCGCATCGCCGGCGGCCACTCCCCCCCGTTCCGCGCGCTGAACCCGCAGGAGGAGGAGCAGGTGGCGGCCGACATCGACGCGAGCGGCGCGCGGGTGGTGTGGGTGGGCATCGGCCAGCCCAAGCAGGAGTTGTGGATGCACCGCATGCGCCCGCACCTGCAGGCACCGCTGCTGGTGGGCGTGGGGGCGGCCTTCGACTTCCACGCGGGCCTGCTCGCACAGGCGCCGGGCTGGATGCAGCGCAACGGGCTTGAGTGGGTTTATCGCCTGGTACGCGAGCCGCGGCGGCTGTGGCGGCGCTACGCGCGCTACAACCCGCGCTTCGTGGCGGCCTTCGCCGCGCAGTACGCGCGCGAGCGACGACGCGCGAGCGAGCGGCAACGCTAGAGCCGAGTCCGCGCGAGCGGCAGCGCTAGAGCCGAGTCGGAGACAGTCCGCCAGCCGGCACCCCCGCTGACCAGGCCCCTAGACGCGCCCTACCGGAATAATTTGACATATATGTAGCAATAAGCGTAGATGGGGCGTCCACCCATACCCCGGTGCGCTGGGGTGAAAGGAGAGACCCGATGTTGAGATCGAGAGCCAGGGCCGTGCTGCTTGGCGCGTTGACGTTGCTGCTGGCAGCGAGCTCGTTTGCAGCGGCAACGTCGTACGCAGCAGCCGGCCCCTTCGCCTACCACCGAGCGATCGGCGAAAAAGGCAAAGGCGTGAAGATCCCAGAAAACGCTCCCGAACAGTTCCAAGGTGAAGGCGGCCAACAGAAAGCGGCCAGCAAGATCTCGGGCGTCGAAGTGGAAGGCGTGGCCAAGAGCGTGCAAATCAAAGGCGTCATCTATAACAACAGCCTCCAAGGTCAATTGAAAATGGAATTGAAGTTCCACGAAGTTACGCTGACCAAGCCAAACCTGCCAGGATGCGAAGTAAAATTCGGTAAAAACGACACGGGAACCGTCGTTGGCCATCTCGCCTGGAAATGGGATGGCACGACAAAACAGCTGGAAGAAGCAGCCCCGCTGCACCAAGGGCCAGCCGGCGTCGGTCTCGGCAGCGAACTGAGCGAAGGAGCCGTGGGACTGCCGGAAACAGAATTTACCACCATCACCTTCACGGGCTCCGCCTGCGGCGTACTGGTGGGCAAATTCACCGCGAAAGGCAGCGAGACAATCAAAACGAGCCCATCCAATCTGGGCGAATGGAGCAAA
>CAWGFQ010000004.1:0-91298 GCA_963821895.1 uncultured Solirubrobacterales bacterium | reverse complement strand
CCCGACTCGGTCTGGATGTCATAGACCTCCATCTCGCCGAGATCTTCGATCGCGACGATCTCCTCCTCGCGCAGGTCGGGGCAGCGCTTTGGATTACGCAGCTGAAGTGAGCGCAGCAGCTTCTCCGACTTCTCATGCCCTATGAAGCCAATCAACTCGGCGAAGCGCGCACGCTCGGAGCCGATGGAGATCATCACCTCGTGCATGTCGTGGCGATCCTCGCGCTTCTCCTTCTTGTGGTTCCGTCTCGAGTAGATGCCGAGCACCCCAAGGAGCATCTGCACGTCCTCCGTCCAGCGCTCACCGATAACCGCGAATCCAATGCGAGCGCTTTCGTTGCGCTCTTGGCGAACGGATACGTAGCCGTCTGCCTGAAAGAGGCTGCGGAGGTAGGCCACGATCTCGTCGTGAGAGGCAGTGAAGAGTCGGGGCGGTACACGCATCTCGGTCGCGTACCAGCAGACCCCAACGCTCGACAAACTCGCGCAGGACCTCGCCGTACAGACGGATGCGCTGCACGCGTACGTGCTGGGTGTCAGCATCGCGGACCTTGCGGTGCACACTGGGAAAGACGACGTCGAGGTTCTCCATCACCCAGTCGTACTCGTCATCGTTGGCCACCTGGAACTCGATGGTCAGCGAGCGATTGGTGCCCTCGTAGCGACCGACGAAGCCATCTGCCTGCAGCCATCCGGCCAGCGCCGCCTCGGCGACATCGACCCGATCGGCCTCCGTGAGCTCCTCCAGGAGAGACTCAGCGCTTCCCGCACCAACGGCTACGCGGATAGGGTCGGAAACCTTTGCGCGATGGGGATGCAGGTGCATCCGCATCCCCACCTCCAGCTGATCCATCCTCAGCCATGAGGGCTGCGTACGACGCTCGGCGACCGCCTTGACAACATGGTCAGGCGTCGCTTCAACAAAGCTGCCGTTGCGCAGACGGGCACGCAGGACACGCTTGCGGCCATTTGCCTTCGTTGCCACAACCGTGGTCACGCCGTTGGCGTCATAGACCTCATGACCGACCTGATCGCCTTCGACCAACTCCCCGATCGGGACCATGCCCTGTGGCGTCGACACCAGGGCGTGGTAGGGCTGGCATGCACTGCACTGCGGCTGCTCCTCGAAGCCCACGTTGAACCACACCGGCGAATTGAACGCCGCCATCTGGTGCAGCAGGATGTGCGTGAGCTCGTCCTCGAAGGCGTCGCCGTCCTGCTCGGTGGCGAAGTAGCCGCGCTCGCGGCCCCACGCCGCGATCGTGCCGGCCACACGGCCGATCATCTGCTTGACGGAGTGCTCGCGCGCCGGGCTGTCGAGCAGGCCGCGGAAGTACTTCTGACTGACGATATTAGTCGCATTCTGCGACCAGCTCTTGGGGAACTCGACATCGCGCTGCTCGAAGGCGACGCGGTCGCCGTGGCCGATGCGCGCGTCGCGCAGCTCCCACTCGATCGCGTCGAAGGGGTGCTCGCCGGGGGTCGTGAACAAGCGCTCTATCGACAGCGCCTGGCCTGCCGTGGGCTGCTCGATCGTGGTGGGCTGCGGGGTCTTCTGCATGGTCCTGCTCCTTCCGTCCGCCGCCGGTTTCGGCGCCTGTTCGACTCTGTTCGTGGGGGGTCGAACATGGTCTCAGCCCGTCCAGACGGAACTACCTATTTTAGGCGATTGCAGGGCTTAAGCCCAGAGGCGGCCCAGGACCTGCAGCGCCCAAGCCCGAGACCTCGGCGCCCGAGCCCAGGAGCCTCAGTGCCCCAGGCGCATCCAGTCGCGCAGCTCGCCCCAGCCAGCGGACAACCGCAGGCCGGCCTCCGCACAGGCGTGGCGTGCGGGCGCGAGCCAGCGCGGTTCATACGCCCACCAGCGGGCCAGGCCCCAGGCGGCGCACAGCAGGATCAGCACGGCTGCCACCACCACCGCGGCGATCGCGCCGCTCGACAGGCCTCCACCGGCTCCGGGGGAGGTGCCGGCGGTGTGAGCCAGCTGCTGGCTGTGGATCTGCAGGACCTGACGCATGCTCTTGCAGCAGACTCTAAAGAAGGTCCTCGACCGCCGCCACCGCCTGGCGCAGAACCTCCTGCGGAGGCTGCCCGGCGTCGATCGCTCGAACGCGCCCTGGCTCGGCGCGCGCCAGCTCCTCGTACGCCGCCGCGATCGCACTGAAGAAGCCCTCCCCCTCGCGCTCCAGACGATCGGGCTCCTGCGCGCGCTCGCGCTGGCGCTCGCGGCCGGTCTGTGGGTCCACGCGCAGCAGCAGCGTGCGATCGGGAGTCAGGCCGCCGGTGGCAAACAGGTTGATCGCGCGCACCTGCTCGACGCCCAGGCCGCGGCCGGCGCCCTGGTAGGCCAGTGAGGAGTCCACGAAGCGGTCGAGCACGACGAGTGTGCCCTGCGCGAGCAGCGGCCTCAGGCGCTCCTCCACGAGCTGCGCGCGCGCAGCTGCGTAGAGCAATGCCTCCGTGCGTGCGCCCACTCGCAGCGCGGGATCCTTGACCAGCGTGCGCAGCTGCTCGGAGAGCGCCACGCCGCCGGGCTCGCGCAGCAGCTCGACTTGCGCCGGGCGTCCCGCATCGGCCGTTGGGGCGGCATCCGCCGCTGGACGGGCATCCGGCATTGGGCCGGCATCCGCCGGATGGACTCCCGGCGCGCCGGCATCCAGGCGCCCGCGCAGCGCACCGAGCAGGCCCTCGGCGAGCGTGCTCTTGCCGGCCCCGTCCAGGCCCTCGATCGTGATGAGCTTGCCCGTGGCCACCGCAAACACCACGCTAACGGGCGTCTAGGATGCAACGCAATGGAGCCGCCGCCAGGCCTCGAGGATCACCCCCACGCACGCGCGGTGCTCGCACCCGCGTGGCCCCCCACGGGAGCGGCCTCGCACGCCTACCTCTTCCACGGCCCCGCGGGCAGCGGCAAGCGCGCCACAGCGCGGGCCTTCGCGGCGGCTCTCCTTTCCGACGACGCGGCCGATCCCGCCGCGGCGCACGCGCGCGTGCTGCGCGACGCCCACCCGGACCTCACTTGGGTGGTGCCTTCGGGGGCGAATGAGATGCTCGTGAGCGACGTCGAGCAGGCGGTGGTGGCGGCCATCGCGCGCACTCCCTTCGAGAGCAAGCGCCGCGTGTTCGTGATCGAGGCCGCGCAGACGATGAGCGATCAGGTCGCCAACCGGCTGCTCAAGACGCTGGAGGAGCCACCGGCCTGGGCGCACTTGATCTTGCTCGCGCACCACCCGCGCGATGTGCTGCCGACGATCGCCTCGCGCTGCCAGCAGGTGCGCTTTGACCCGCTCAGCACGGCGCGCATCACGGAGCGCCTCAGCGCGGGGGCGGCCCAAGGCTTGCCGGCGCCCGAGGGCGTGGCGGTCGTGGATGCACTGCAGGCGCAGGCCTGCGCGGGGCTCGCGCTCGGCGACGCCGACATGGCCGTGTGGCTGGCCGGCGCGCAGGGGCAGACACTGCGCACGCACGCGCAGGCATTCGTACGCGACGCGCTGCACGAGCGCACGGGCGAACGCGCTTGGCTGGGCATGCTGGAGCAGGCCAAGGGCGCCGCGGCCAGAGCAGGCGAGCAGATGCTTGCGCACAGCGAGGGCGAGCTCGAGCTGCTGCCCACCAAGGAGCGCGCACGCGCCCGGCGCGAAGCCACCGAGGCGCAGCGGCGGATCGAACGGCGCGAGCGCACGCGTACGCTGGATGCGGCGCTGCGCCTGGCCGAGCTGTGGCTGCGCGACGCTTGGTGCATCGCGATGCAGGCACCCGAGCTGGTGTATGCGGTGGACCGCATACAGGAGCTGCGCGAGGACGCCGCCGCCGCCGGCGCTCCCGCACGGCTGCGCACGGGGGTGGAGCTGGTGGGCGCAACGCGTCGGCGCCTGACACTGAACGTGGGTGAGGAGCTGGCGCTGGAGTCGCTGGCCTACCGCTTGGAAGAGCTGCCGGGCTCGGCGCCGACCGGAACCCTGGCGCCGGGTGGTGCCAGCAGCAACGCCACGCGACGCGCGAGCGATTCGCGCAGCGCGAGCACCGTGGCGTGATAGCGCCGCGCACGGGTCGCCAGTGCCCGCGCCTCGGGGGAGCCGGCACCGGGCAGCGCTAGATCCAGGCACGTGAGCGCCCCGTCACTCTCGCCCGCGCGCTGCGCGGCCTGCAGCCAGGCGACCTCCAGATAGGCGAGCGCCGCGGGCAGCTGCTCGGCGGGCAGCAGTGCGCCGGTGTGCGGGCACCGGCCCGTCTCGATCTGCTGCGCGACGGGCGCCACCTCGCGGCTCAGCCAGCGCTGCTCGGCGTGCGCGCGCAGCAGTAGCGAGACCTCTGGCGGGGTGACAGGGAGGGGGTGTGAAAAGCGATCGCACATGCCAAGGAGGCGGGCGCCGGGGAAGATACGCCCTCTGCCCATCGCCTCGGCCAAGACCCCCGCTTGCTTTAGGCGAAGGCGCTCGCATGAGCGCATTTCCCAGCACTTTGCGGACCGCCGTGCGTGCGGACACTCGTATAGACGGCTAAAGAACAATCCCCCAAGCGGCCGATGTCGTTAGAGGAATCGGCGATGAGCTTCAGCTACGGCTACGACCCCACGGCGCGCGCACCCGGAGAGCACTCGCGGGGGATCGTGCAGCGCCTGCGTCTGCGCACGCTGGTGGCGCTGGGGGTGCTGGGCATCGCCACCGCGCTGCTCGGCCGCGGCTTCGGCTGGCACAACCCCGTGTTCATGGGCAGCGACGTGATCGTGCTGCTGGCGATCCTCGCGGTGTATCGCTGGGTGCTACCGCTGGTGGACCGCCACGACCGCGGGGCGCGGGGGGAAGAGCGCGTGGGCGGCCTGCTCGACGATCTCGCGCGGCAGGGCAACCGCGCGGGGGATAACCGCCGGTGGCACATCGTGCACGACGCGAACCTCGGGCACGGCAACGTCGATCACATCGCGATCGGCCCGGCGGGCGTGTTCACGGTGGAGACGAAGAGCCACCCGGGACCGGTGCGCGTGGGCAAGGTGCACGGCTCGGTGCTCGCGCAGGCCCAGGCGGAGCGTCGCCTGGTGGAGCAGGCCACGGGCGTGGGCGGCGTCGAGCCGCTCGTCGTGTACAGCCGCGCGTGGGTGGACCGCCCGCTGGCGCGGCGCAAGGGCGTGCGTGTGATGCCGGCGGCGATGCTCGTGGAGCACCTGCGCCGCCAGCCGGCGCGCCTGAGCGACGCCGAGGTGGAGCGCGCCCAGCGACGCCTGACGCGCGCGCTGCGCCAAGAGCGTACGCGGCGGGGACGGGCGTAGTTGAGAGGGAGGATTTGAGGGGGGCCGCGCAGTGGCCGGAGCTCGGACCGCTCGATACGTGGGTGCGAGAGAGCCATCGCGCACGCAGCTGCACGGAATGCGGCGGATCGGGTGCATGGGCGAGAGGGGACCGAAGCGCGCACTAGCTTGTGTGGGGTGAGCGCGATCTCCACTGCCGAACTGCTGAGCGCAGACCCGATCCCGGGCGAGCCCCGCCCGGGGGAGTCCGAGAACGACGCTCCCGAGGCGCTGCTGCATCGTTTCGGCCTGCGCGCCTTCCGCCCGGGACAGCGCGAGGCGGTGGCGGCGGCGCTGGCAGGGCGCGACACGCTCGTGGTGATGCCGACAGGCGGGGGCAAATCGCTCTGCTATCAGCTGCCGGCGCTGGCGGGGCAGGGGCTGGTGCTCGTGGTGAGCCCGCTGATCGCGCTGATGGCCGACCAATGGCGGCGGTTGCAGGACAGCGGCGTGCACGCAACGATGCTGGCGAGCGGCATGGAGGAGGGGCACAACGCGCGCGGACTGGCGGAGATCGAATCGGGCGCAAGCCAGCTGGTGCTGGCGGCCCCTGAGCGCTTTGCCTCGCCTGCCTTCCGCGCGGCGCTTGCGCGGCGGAAGGTGGCGCTGTTCGTGGTGGATGAGGCGCACTGCGTGAGCGAGTGGGGGCACGACTTCCGCCCAGATTACCTGCGCCTGCAGGGAGCGATCGAGGGCCTGGGCCGTCCGCCGGTGATGGCGGCGACGGCGACGGCGACGCCGCGCGTGGCGCAGGAGATCGCGCAGCGCCTGGGGTTGCGCGACTGGGTCAGCGTGCGCAGCGGCTTTGACCGGCCGAACCTGGTGTTCGACGTGGTGAGCGTCGAGGGCAAGGGCGCGGTGGCACGCAAGCGCGCGGCGCTGCTGCACGTGCTGGGCAGGCCGCAGGCGCGACCGGCGATCGTCTACTGCGGGACGCGCAAGGACACTGATGAGGTGCAGCGGCTGCTGAGCGGGGAGGGGGTGCGCACGGTGGCCTACCACGCGGGAATGGCCCCGCGCGAGCGGCGCTCAAGCCAGGAGGCGTTCATGCGTGGCGAGGCGGAGGTGGTGGTGGCGACGAACGCGTTTGGCATGGGCGTGGACAAGGCGGACGTGCGCACGGTGGCGCACTGGGCGCTGCCGACGAGCCTTGAGGCCTACTACCAGGAGGCAGGACGGGGCGGGCGCGATGGGCGGCCGGCGCGCGCGCTGCTGCTTGCGGCGCGCATGGACCTGGGGCGCTTGATCCGCTTCAACACCGAGCGCGATACGACCGTGGCGGACGTGCGCGCTTATGTGGGTGCTTTGCGCGGGCATGCACGGGATGGGGTGGCGACGCTCACCCCCAGCTGGCACGGGGGCGAGAACCCCGAGGGGGCGCCCGCCGCGCCGGCGCTGCCCGACGAGCGCGAGCGCATGCTGCTGTCGATCGCCGAGCGCGCGGGCGCGGTGGAGCTGGAGCCCGGCAACGGCGGCGCGCTGCGTGTGCGCCTCACGGGACGGGGCGACCCGCGCACGGCATACGCAGCGATCAAGGCCGCAAAGGACCGCGGCTGGGAGTCCTACCGGGCGATCGAGCGCTTCATCGCAAACGGGCAACAGTGCCGCCGTCGCCAGATCCTGGACCATTTCGGCGACCACGAGGAGGGCCGCCCGACGGGGCGCTGCTGCGACGTTTGCGAAACCGACACGGAGCTGGCCACGGCTGTGGAACGCGCGCTGGAGAAGCCACGCGCCGCGAGCCGACGCGGAGGAGCGCTGGCGCGGGGGAGTGCCGGCGGGAGGGCGGGAAGCATGCACGGAGCCGGGGCGGGTGGGGCGACGGGCAGCGACCCGCGCCGGGCCGAAGACGAGGGGGAGCCGCTCGAGCCCGTGGATGAGGCGCAGTGGGAGGTGCTCAAGGCCTGGCGCCTGGCGCGCAGCGAAGGCAAGCCCGCCTACACCGTCGCCACCAACGCCGCCCTGGAGGAAGCGCTGCGCTGCCGCCCCACCACCCAGGAGGAGCTGCTGAGCATCCGCGGCATCGGGCCGGCCTTCTGCGAGAAGCACGGCGAGTCGCTGCTGCGCGCGCTGGGGGAGCTGGGCGACGCGACCCACGGCGCCCCAGCAGAGCTGGAAGGGCAGACCCCGAATCCTCCCGCGAGCGCCACATCGTGACGCGGACAAATGCAGACAATGCCTGCCAAAATGCTGTGCCAATCTAGGGTGATCTGCCCCCGGTTCTGTGGGCTCGGTGATCTGCCCCGGGTTTGATGGAGTTGGGTTTCTAGAGTCCTTGGCCGTCAGACGGGTCCACTGCAAGGCTCCGTTTATGATCGGGAGCTCTTCGAGGCCGTCGAGAAGGCTCAGGTCAGGACGCCGGCCGGCAGCACGAAGCGAAGCGGTGTCCGTGGTCCTGCTCTGTCGCTTTCGTTGAGCCGAGGACCGTGCAGGCCGTGTCTGGAGGCTGAGGGAACCGTCGCCTCGGGAGTCCCAGCGTGGGCGGCGATCCACGCCATGATCGCCGCTGAGTCGGTGCCCTCGGCGAGGATCGCCGCGCGCTCGATGACCTCGCCCCCGGAGGGGTGAGGACGCGCCAACCTCGTCACCAGGATACGAATCGCATCGTCGTCCACTGCACCCACACTAGCCTCTCCGGGAGCGCAACGAGACGTGCCCTATGCCGCACGGGACCTCGACGTCCGTATCGTTGCGCCCGGGGTGGAGGTCAAGCAGCGTGCTCAGCAGGAGCAACGGGGTCCCCGCAGCCCACGCCTGGGGACGCGAGGCTGTCGGGAACGCCACGGGAACCGACGTTATCGCCGCGGGGTAGCCGGCGAAGACCTCGGGCAGGCGGTGCTCGAAGTACGGCGCTGCGCGCAGGATCGAGGAGGCGATGGTGCTCGCCGCCTCGCGGTGGCCGTAGCGCGCCAGGCCGGCGGCGATCAGCGAATTCTCGTGCGGCCAGACGGTCCCTGTGTGGTAGCCGAGTGGGTTGTAGCCGGCCTCGTGGGCGCCGAGCGTCCGCACTCCCCAGCCTGAGTAGAGCTGCTCGTCGAGAAGCCGCTCCGCAGTCGCGGCTGCCTCGCCCTCGTCGAGTATGCCCGACCACAGCAGATGACCGATGTTGGAGGTCAAACTGTCAACCTGGCGCTTCTCGCCGTCCAACGCGAGCGCGTGGCAGCCGCGCTCCGGGATCCAGAAGTCGCGGCGAAAGCACTCGCGCAGGTCGGCGGCCTGGCGCTCCAGGCGCGCGGCGAGCGCGTCATCGCCCCACACCTCGCGTGCCAGACGGGCGCAGCGACGCCGCGCGTCGTACACATAACCCTGGATCTCACACGTCGCGATCGGCCCTCGGGCCAGCGTGCCGTCGGCGAACTGGATCGCATCCCAGCTGTCCTTCCAGCACTGGTTGACCAGGCCGGTAGACGGGTTGCGGCAGGCATACTCGACGTACCCATCGCCATCGGCGTCCCCGCTGTCATCGATCCAGGCCAGGGCGGCCCGAGCGTTGGGCTCCAGGGCGCGGACGAGCTCCTCATCGCCTGACCAACGGTGGTACTCGTCCAGGAGGACGAGGAACAGAGGCGTGGCGTCGGCGGTCCCGAAGTACGGCGAGTGTGGGCGCTCGCCGCGCGCGGTGAGCTCGCCGAAGCGCAGCTCGTGCAGGATCTTGCCCGGCTCCTGCTCGTGGAAGTCCTCACGCACCTCGGCCTGGCGGGCCGCGAGCACGCGCAGGGTGGTCGCGGCCAGACCGGGCAGGTAGGGCAGCGCCTGGAAGCTCGCGATCAGGCTGTCGCGGCCGAAGAGCGCCATGAACCACGGCAGCCCCGCCGCGGGAAGGGTCGCGCCCTCCGCGGGATCGGGGTGCATCCGCAGCGCGCCGAGGTCGCTGAGGCTGGCGCGGTAGGTGTGCATCAGCGCGGTGTCCTGTGCCTGCAGTACCGGGGCCCGCGCCAGCCACTCCTGCAACTCGGCAGCCTTGGAGACGCCCAGCTGCGCCAGGGTGCCCCGCGGCTCGCGTGGCGCGAAGGCGATTCCCGGCTGTGCGGCATGGGGCGTTACCGTGAAGGTGGTCGCCCACTGCTCGCCGGGCTCGAGCGCTAACAGGTAGGCGAAGCCTCCAGGAGTGACCTCCGCGGTGCGGCTGGCGGAGATTGTGACCGAGCGCTCCAGGCCCGCGCACGCGTAGGCCAGCGTGAGGGTTCCATCGTCGTGGCTGCAGACGATCTCCCGCGCAGCCACCACGCCGTCCTTGACCTCGAACAAATCGGCAAAGTCGGTGTCCAGGGTCAGCACTACCAGCATCTCGCTGCGCTCGTGGCGGTGGTTGGTCAGCGCGACCTCCTCCATCCACACGCGGTCGACGAGCCGCCGACGAATGATTGAGCACGGCGCCTGCTCGTCCGGCCCAACACGGGGAGTCAGAAAGAACTGAGCAGCGAAGTGCATGCTCTGGTCAAGGCCGAGCAACTCCAACGGCACCTCCCCGACGTGCAAGACCCAGCGCGAGAGAAAGCGGGTGTCCTCGCAAAAGAAGCCGTGCTCTCGACTCTCCTCGGCGCACACGTCACCAAGGCGGTCACTGACGACGAAGGTGGAGCCGTCAAGGACGCTCAGGGTGCGTTCAGACAAGGGCGAGTGTTCCTGTGGGCTCGCACATCATCGAGCGGTAGGTCGCCTCATAGGCGGCGGCGACCACATCCATGTCGCAGTGCTCAGCGACCCAGGCGCGGCAATCCCGCGCGGCGATGCCGGGAAGCTCACCAACAGCAGTGGCCATCGCCTGCTCGTCCGCGACGAGGAAACCGGTCTGCCTGTGCAGGACGAGCTCGCGGGCTGCACCTTCGGGGAAGGCGATCACAGGGGTTCCGCAGGCCAGCGCCTCGATCATGACCATCCCAAAGGGCTCCTCCCAGCGAATCGGCATGAGCAGCGCACGAGCGCACGCGAAGAGCGAACGCTTGACAGAGCCACCCACCTCACCGACGAAGCGCACGCGCTCGCCATCGAGGTGTGGCGCCACCTCGCGGTCGAAGAAGGCCTGCTGGCCGGGCTGGATAACCCCGGCGAGGATGAGCGGCACACCTGCCGCACGGGCGGCGGCGATCGCACGATGGGGGCCCTTCTCGGCAGTCATCCTGCCGATCCACAGCAGGTAATCGTCCTTGTGCTCTCGCAGCGGCCAGTCCTGCAGATCGATGGGGTTGGGAATCGCATCAACCGCGTCTATGCCGGCCGGGGCGGAGGCGAGCTGCGCCTGACTGATGCCCACGAGGGCCGCCTTGTGGGCATGGTGGGCGTAGAAGGCGGCGGTACTGGCGGTGAACTGGCCGTGCAGGGTGTGCACCAGCGGCGTGTCGAGACGGTCCGCCATTGCGAGTGCAGTGAAGCCGCAGTGGTCATGAACGACATCGAAGCGACCATCGCCAGGGGCGAGGTCGATCTCCTGGAACGCCCTGGCGACGTGATCGACCTCGTAGAGCGAACGCTCAATCTCATTGGGGTGGGATTCGTGGAGCAGGCTCACCACGCTCGCGCTCGACGCAGAGCCTGGAGCGCAGAAGAGCGTCACCGCGTTCCCCCGCCGCACGAGCGCCTCGGTGAGGACGCTGACCACCGACTCCACGCCCCCATACCCCGGCGGGGGGACCGAGATCCAGGGCGGAGCCAGCATCGCGACATGCAGCGGCACTCCGGCCCGTCGGAAGGACTTCGCAGCCCCGGGACGCTTCAGCGAGCGTGCTGAAGACCAGCGGGGCGACCCACCTTCAGACCCGGCAGCCACAGCACTCACGGGCGCTCCTCACGAAGCGACTGTTTTCAGAGCAGGCAGCCCGGCGCCCGTCTGGGATGATTCACCGGTCGTCGCGTCAGCTGTGTCGCCGGTCGTCGCGTCAACTGTATCGCCGGGCCAGTCTGAATGATGTGGCGGCGCCAGCTTCCGCGAGTCCTTCTTGGCCTGCTTGTCCAGCCGACGCTCGCGGAGCCGGCTTTCGCGGGTGAGCTTTGCCATCGTGGTCTTCTGCTTGCCGCTTGAGGCCATGTCTGTCAGCTCCTTGTTGTGAAGTACGAGCGCATCCACGGCAGGGTCATCGGGTGTATGGACCCGAAATACCAAGTCGCCGTGGAACCAACTTTGGCGTTCCCTGCGACCTGCAACCGATTACGGTCGGCAGGCCCGAAGAGCGCTACGCCAGCTGAACATTCCCAGCCTTGGGGCCCTTGTCGCTCGTCTCGGTGTCGTAGGAGACCTTTGCGCCCTCGGCGAGCGAGCGATAGCCCTCACCGACGATTGCGCTGTGATGGACGAACAGATCCTTCGACTGATCATCGGGCGTGATGAACCCGAAGCCCTTGTCGTCGCTGAACCACTTTACGGTTCCAGTAGCCATTTTATTTCCTCCGCGTTGGTAGTGCTGCGAACGCGGAGATTGCTGAGCAAAGGCTACGAGCGCTGGCACTGCGATGTTGGGTGAATATGCCCAACCTGATCAATCAACCGTAGCAGCAGCCGGATGAGCACTCGCTGGCAAGCGCGAACCGGCTCCGTCGGCCGCCGTCCCGCGCAGCGCTTTAGGCCAGTGCGCGGCCGGCAGCACGAAGCGCAACGGGGTCCGCGGCTCGGTCCCGTTCTCTGCGCTCACGAGAACTCCGTCACCGAGTAGACGGGGCGACCGACGCGCGCCGGGGCGCTCTCGCCGCCGCCGTCGGTATGCACGCAGAAGCCCTCGAAGCGCCCGTGGTCGAGGATCGCGACCACGACATCGCCACCCTTGGACAGTGGTCTGCCGACCTCGATCTCCCGGTCCTGCCCATCGAAGCGACAGTTCAGCTTGAAGATCCGCCGCGATCGCGCAGGGCAGCCGGCGGCGGACAGCGAACGCATGCGCAACTCGCTGTAGGCCTCCTCGGTGCGCGCTCCGTCCGACTTGATGCCGGCCACGAAGAAGCTCGTCACTTGCGCCGCGCCCTAGCCGGCATGGCGGTATAGCGCCAGCGCTCCTCGGGCGCCAGGATCCTCAGCGAGCCGTCCTTGACCTGTCGCCGGAGCTCCTCCAGCTTCACGCGTCGGCGCTCGGCCGCGCGATCTGCCTGAGTGATCATCGCTCTAGGCTAGCGCGGCCGCGAGCTCTTGCGGGAGAATTGACGGCCAGAGGCCCATCACAAGGTGGCTGTAGGCGCCGCCTCCGGGCGTCTCCGAGGGCTCGGAGGCGTGCAGCTGCCGACGTCGGCTCGGTTCGTCCCGTCGAGTGCACGATGGCGAGCGCGCCGACCCGTGTGGGCCAGCGGCGCTAGGATTCAGGGCCCGCCGACGTAGCTCAGTTGGTAGAGCGCATCTCTCGTAAAGATGAGGTCGCCGGTTCGATCCCGGCCGTCGGCTCTCCCCAATTTGTACCGCTACGTTAAAGCTGTACCGCTACGTCAAGCTGAGACGGGCTGTCAGTCGAGGCGGCGCTCTTTGATCATTCGTGCGCCGATCGTGTCGCCTACGGCAGTCGTGAGCCAGATGATCAACGCGGCTGGCCGCGAGCGCGTGACTACCCGACAGAGGCTGGCCCGCTAGCCGTTGCTGCGAACAGCCTTGCGGCCGGGAGATCTCGACAAAGGCTCTCCACGTCGCGGCTGGACAGAACGTTCTCGATTCCTTCACCACAGGATCACGAAATGGACACTTCAGGCGCCCGGTCGAGTCGGAAAGTTGTACCCATATCGTCCCCGGACACCTTGTGCGCAAAGGAGATGAGCTCTCGTGATGAACACCAGTCCCCCCGGCCGTATTGCACGCCTCGTCCTTCACCGTAAATCCGCGGCGGGCTCGCACGACCCGAGCGGCGCCGGTGGCTCGCAGCGCCCGAGCGGACCCCCCACCGTCTCGCGCCGATCGGTCCGACGTACTCGCCTGGCCCTGATCGGCCTCGCGCTCGCGGCCGTCCTCTGCGCGGCTGCCGTGCCGATCGTCTCCGCCGGCGCCTCCTCCCCCCGGGCGAGCGCCAGCGACTGGTTCCCCAGCCAGGACGGCCTCGGCGTCCAGTCGGGCAAGGTCAAGCACGTCTGGCTGATCATCCTCGAGAACAAGTCCTACGACGCCACCTTCACGGGCCTCAACAACAACACCTACCTGTGGCAGACGCTGCCCGCCCAGGGAGTGCTCCTGAAGAACTACTACGGCACCGGACACTTCAGCCTCGACAACTACGTCTCGCTGGTCAGCGGCCAAGCGACCCAGCCCGACACGCAGGCCGACTGTCCGTACTACGACAAGTTCTCGGGCGCCATCAACACGAGCGGCTCGCTCCTCACCAACCCCAACTACGGCCAGGTCGCCTCCGCGCAGGGTCCCAACGCCGCCGCGGGCTCAAATGGCTGCGTCTACCCCGCGAGCGTGCCCACGCTCTTCAACCAGCTCGATGCTGCCCACGTCAGCTGGAAAGGCTACGCGCAGGACCTCGGTAACGCGGATGCGAGCGGACCGGCGCACGATGCGGGCACGGAATACTGCGGCGCTCCCTACGGCACACCCGGTGAAACCGGTAGCACCGCGCAGCCCAACCCCGGCAGCGCCAACGCCACCGACCAGTACGTGCCCAAGCACTTCCCCTTCCCCTGGTTTGAATCGATCCGCCAAGCCGGTGACTGCAACTCCCAGCACATCGCCAACCTGTTCGATTCGAGCAACGGCCTCTACCACGACCTGCAGAGCGCGTCCAGCACTCCCGCCTTCAGCTGGATCTCGCCAAACAACTGCAGCGACGGCCACGACGCCGTCTGTCACGGCAACAACCTCTCCGGCGGCTTCTCCGGCCCGAACACGCCCGATGAACCCGTCAACTACACCGGCGGCCTGTACTCGGCCGACCTGTTCCTGCAGCACGTCATCCCCGAGATCGAGCAGTCGCCGGCCTTCAAGGAAGGCGGCTTGATCGACATCACCTTCGACGAGGGCTTCCCGCCCTTCACCTACACCGGCAACAGCTTCGCCAACTCCACCATCGTCGCCCCCGACGCAGCCACCTCGGTGCAAGACGACTCGGCCGCCGAGACGCTGTTCGGGTTCGGCCTGCACTACGAGCCCACCGGTCCCAACACGCCGCTGCAGAAGAACGCCGCCGGCGAAGAGCTGTATCCCGGGCCGGGTGATAACGCGTTCCTCGATCGACCCAGCGACTGCGTCGCCCAAACGATCCCCGCCCAGCCCGCCGGCACCTGTCTGCTGGGCGGTGGCAGCTCCGTACCAGGCGCCCGCACCGACGCGGGTGCAACCGCAGCGACCGGCAGCTCGACGATCGCCGACAACGCGATCCTCGCCACCGACGCCGGACGCTCGGTCAGCGGCGTCGGCATCCCCGAAGGCGCCTTCGTCGGGCAGGTCACCGACACGCCCACCACCGCCACCGCGCCCAGCCAGAGCGGCGGCTTCGTCGACACCGGCTCCTTCACGCTGGTCAACGCCGCCCGCGAACCGCTCAGCACCACGGCCGCGGTGAGCGGGATCGTGCTCGGCGCACGTACCCCCGCGAGCGACCCGCTGTATGACGCCACCGACGCCACCACCGGCGGCGGCGACACCGGCAGCGTGCTCATCAGCCCCTTCATCCGTCCGGGCAGCGTGAGCACGGTCTACTACAACCACTACAGCTGGCTGCGCACGATGGAGGACCTGTTCGACGTGGGCCACGCCTCCCCCGGGCTCGACCACGAGGGCCACATCGGCTACGCCGCGCAGCTCGGCCTCGCGCCGTTCGGCCCCGACGTGTTCAACAACCCCGAGGGCCCGCACGGCTGGGGAGGACACTGATCCCGCCTTCTCCGCCGCAAGAGCAAGTGGACGGTGGGAGCCGAGCGACGTTGTTCGGCTCCCACCGCGGCGTCCGCCGCGCCGGTGCCGTCCTGGCCGTCGTCCTGCTCGCCGCCCTGGCCGGCGTGCTGCTGGCCGGGCACAGCCCCTCGGCGGCCATCCGCGGTTCGAGCACCGCCACGCGGAGCGCCACCGTGCGGTCTGCCGCCAGGAATCGATCCGCGGCGAGGGGCGGCTCGAGCGCCACCACGCGATCCGCGGCCAGGTACGGCGGACTCCCCAGATGGCTGCCCCGTCCCACCGTGCCGGTAGGACGCCTGCAACACGCCAGTGGTGCCCATCCGGTGCTCGCGATCCAGGGCGACAGCGTCTCCGTCGATCTCCCAAGCGGGCATGTGCTGGCCACGGTCGTCGGCCCGGAAGTGCCCGAGGAGGGCCGCTTCCCCGTGCCCACGACGAGCGCCTGCACGTTCGTTCTCACCTTCGCACACGTCTCCGGGGCCATCCCACTCAACGCCGCTGCGTTTACGCTCATCGACGAGCTTGGGCACGTCCGCCACCCGCGCGTCACTGCCATGGGCGGCGGGCCGCCCCCGGCGTGGATCCTCCCGGGCCGCCCGCTTTCGCTGACTCTCTACGACGTGCTGCCCACCGGCAACGGCAGCCTCGCGTGGTCGCCCGCCGGCGGCCCCCCGCGCGGGCGCTCGCTCGTCGCCTGGGACTTCGACGTCGAGATCGACTGACGGTCCGGCGGCCGGCGCGCCTCCTCCGCAAGGCACGGCTTCCCCCGCGGCGGCCCTCGGGGTAGAGTTCCCTCCGCCCGGACCAACACATCACCCGACCTGGCCACCCCCACGAAGGAGCGTCATGTCGAAAGTCGATCCGTCCCGCCGCCAGCGCCCCAACGGGTGGCTGCGCCACTACGCCGGCTTCCTGTCGCCCGGCGCCGCCGCCGCGATGCCCGTCCTGCTCGAACGCGACGCATCGCTGCGACTGCGTCGCCTGGCAGGGACCGTCGGCGACCGCGCCGCCCAGCGGCGCCGGCCCACGCGCCCGCGCATGCGCGCCTTGCAGGCGACGCCGGGCATGCGGCTGCGCTGGCGCGACGTGGCCGCTCCCGCGCCCCCCGGCCCGCTGGGGGCGATCGTGCACCCCATCGCCGCCTCCACCTGCGACATCGACTGCCCGATCGCACTCGGCGCCACACAGTTTCCGCTGCCCCTGCACCTCGGGCACGAATGCGTAGCCGAGGTGCTCAGCATCGGCGAGCAGGTCGAAAGCGTCAAGGTCGGCGACCGTGTGATCGTGCCCTTCCAGATCAGCTGCGGTGAGTGCCCGCCCTGCCAGGCCGGTCGCACCGCCAGCTGCACCGCCGTCGTGCCCGCCGCCGCCTACGGCATGGGCCTGGCCACCGGACACTACGGCGGCGCCCTCTCCGATCAGCTAGCCGTGCCCTACGCCGATGCGATGCTGGTGCCGCTGCCGGCCGGCATCGACCCCGCGGCCGCCGCCAGCCTCGCCGACAACGTCTGCGACGCCCACCGCCACATCGCCCCCCACCTGCCCGCCCTGCTAGCCACCGATCCCGACAGCGAGGTGCTGATCCTCGCTGCGATGACCCCCAAGGCCCTCTTCAGCGCCAGCAACCCGCTGTATGCGGGCCTCATCGCGCGCGCGCTCGGCGCACGCAACGTCGTGCTCGTAGACGCCCGCCCCCACGTGCGCGCCCACGCCGAGCTGCTCGGCCTGCAGGCGTTGAGTCCGCGCCGGCTGCGCCGGGGCCATCGCGCACCGCTGGTCGTCGACATCACCGTCGATCGGCTCGGCCTCGCGCTCTCGCACACCGCCCCCGACGGCATCTGCACGAGCTCCGGCAGCTTCAACCACAGCACCAGCGTGCCGATCCTAGGCATGTACGTGCGCAACGTCACGTTGCACGTCGGGCGCACGCACGCGCGCACGCTCATTCCTCAGGTGCTTGAGCTGATGCGCGACGGACGCCTCGCGCCCGAGCTGGTCACCACCACGGTGGCCCCGCTCGACGACGCCCCCGCCGTACTGCGCGAGCACTTCCTCGGCGGCGGCATCAAGACCGTCCTCACGGCATAACGACAGGGTTACGCCGCGACAGGCTGCGCCGGAGCGGCCCGCGCCGGGGCGGTGGTGCTCGTCCCCGCGCGCCGCCGCGCGCGCAAGCGCATGCCCTCGCGCGGCGAGAACGTCACGTTGCGGCGCATGATGCGTTCCTGCCTCCCGCTCACCGCCTCCAGCGAGGACATCCGCAGCACCGTCTGAAGCACCACCCGCATCTCGAATTCGGCGAAAGTCGCGCCCAGGCAGCGGCGCACACCGCCGCCGAACGGCACCCACGCGTACGTCGTCGGCGGGTCCTCCAGGAAGCGCTCCGGCCGGAACGCGTACGGCTCGGGATACACATCGGGGCGGGTGTGCGTCAGCCAGATCGCCGGGCTCACGTCCGTGCCCGCCGGCAGATGCAGATCGCCTGCATCCAGATCCACCGCCAGGCGCCTGCCTGCCAGCGGCACCACCGGGCGCAGGCGCAGCGACTCGGAGATCACCGCGCGCAGGTACTCATCGCCCGCGCCCTCGTCGTCCACCTCGCTCTGCAGCCGCGCCAGCGCGTGCCCGTTGTGCAGCAGCAGATCGAGCGTCCAGGCGAGTGCCGTCGCCGTCGTCTCGTGTCCCGCCAACAGCAACGTCACCAGCTGATCGCGCAGCTCCCTGTCGCTCATCCCCTCGCCGTCCTCCATGCGGGCGCCCATCATGAGCGACAAGACGTCCTCGCGCTCGGCCAGCGCCGGGTCCAGGCGGCGCTCCGCGATCTCCGCCAGCAGCACCTCGTCGATCTCGCCGGTGAGCCTGCGCATCTCCGCCATCGGGTCGCCGCGCTGAAGGCGCGAGGACAGCAGCACCCGGAACTGCAAGCCCGCCGATCCGCTCTGGCCGAGCAGACCGGGCAGCAGTTCGCGCAACCGCTGCGCCCGCGCGCTGTCGCTAACGCCAAACACCGCCCGCAGGATCACCTCAAGCGTCACCGCCTGCATGCGCGGATGCACCGCAAACGGCTCACCCTGCGGCCAGCTCTCGATCTCGCGTTCCGCCACCTCGCGCATCACGCCCTCGTAAGAACGCATGCGCTCGCCGTGGAAGGCCGGCAGCATCGCCTTGCGCCGCGCCATGTGCTCCGCGCCCTCCAGCAGCAGCACCGAACTGGCACCCATCACCGGCTCAAGCGCCACGCTGCGCCCCGGCGGCAGGCCGTGCTTGTGCTCCGTATACAACGCCCTGATCGCCTCCGGATCGGACAGCATCACCGTCGGGTTCCTGAAGCCCAGGAAGTTCACGCTGAAGTTATCGCCGTAGCGCCGCCTGCCGGACTCCATGAACGCCACCGGCCGGTTCAGCCAGCGCAGCGTCTGCACCAGCGGCGGCTCGCTCGGGCCGGGTGGCAGCGTTGAAGTCATCGTGCTCGTGCTCACCCCCACAGGGTGACAGAAAACTGGCCAAGCAACCAAACCGCCTGTATGGGGCTGTGCGGGCGAGGCCAACCGCGCCTCATTACGCCACAACGCGACAACTTCTCCTCAAAAAAATCCTCTCTCATCGGGAGTGCGACGTGTCATGCCTCGCCATAGGCCGGCTCAGCGCCGCCCGAGCCATGCTGCGCGGCCATCGCCGGCAGCGCCTGTGCCCGCAGTGCCAGCGCCGCGACCGCGATCGCGATCAGCATCAGCACCGCGCCGATCAGGAAGGCCAGGTGGTAGCCGCTCGTCAGCGCCACCGCCTCGGGCTTGCCGCTCGCCAGCAGGCTCGCCGTGCGCGTCGCGCTCAGCGTCGCCAGCACCGCCAACCCCAGCGCCCCGCCCACCTGTGCCGCCGTGTTCACCAGGCCCGACGCCAACCCCGCGTCCTCGCGCGTCGCGCCCGACATCGCCAGCGTCATCAGCGCCGGGAAGCTGCCGCCGGCGCCCAATCCCAGCAGGATCATCGATGGGAGAATGTCGGTGATGTAGTTGCCCTTCACCGGCACGCGCGCGAACAGCAGCAGGCCGATCGTCAGCAGCACCAGCCCAGGCAGCAGCGTGCGCTTGGGGCCGAAGGTCATGATCAGCCGCTCGCTGAAGCGCAGGCTGAGGATCCCCATCACGATCGTCGCCGGCAGGAACGCCAGGCCGATCTGCAGCGCGTCGTAGCCGAGCACCCGCTGCAGGTAGAGCGCGCCCAGGAAGAACATCCCGAACATGCCCGCCACCAGCAGCGCCTGCACCGTGTTCGCGCCCGCCACGTTGCGCGAACGGAAGATGCGCAGCGGCATCAGCGGGTTGGCTGCCTTTGCCTCGCGCACGATGAAGGCCACCAGCAGCGCCACCGAGATTGCCCCCAGGCCCAGCGCTTCGGCTGAGCCCCAGCCGTGCTCCGCCGCAGGCTTGACGATCGTGTACACGCCAAGCATCAAGGCGCTCGTGATCAGCAGCGCACCCGGCACGTCCGCGCCCGCGCGCAGGCCGATGCCCTTGTCACTGTCGAGCAGGCGTATCGCGAGGAAGGCCGTGACGATGCCGATCGGCACGTTCACAAAGAAGATCCAGTGCCAGTCGATCGACTGCGTGATAATCCCGCCCGCCAGCAGCCCCACCGAGCCCCCCGCGCTCGCCACGAACCCGTACACGCCGATCGCCTTCGCCTGCTCGCGCGGCTGCGGGAACATCGTCACGATCATGCCCAGGATCACCGCCGATGTCAGCGCCCCGCCAACCCCCTGCACAAAGCGCGCCGCCACCAGCATCTCCTGGCTCTGCGCCAGCCCGCAGGCGAGCGAGGCCAGCGTGAAGACGGCCAGTCCGATCATGAAGATCGTCTTGCGCCCGATCAAGTCGCCGAAGCGCCCCGCCAAAAGGAGCAGGCCGCCGAAGGCGATCAGGTAGGCGTTTATGACCCACGCCAGGCTCGACTGCGTGAAGTGCAGGTCGGTCTGGATCGAGGGCAACGCCACGTTGACGACGGTTGCGTCGAGGACGATCATCAGCATGCCCACGCACAGCACGTACAGGGCGATCCAGCGGCTGCGCTCGCTCATAGGCGGATGCTCGCGCGCGGCTTCGCTCGGGTCGTGCGCGGCTTGACTCGGGGCGCGCGGGGCTTCGCTCGGGGCGTAGGGGGCCTCGGTCGGGGGGCGCTGGGCTTCGGTCAGGGGGCGCTGGGCTTCGCTAATTGCCTGCTCGGTTTCGCTCATCGCCCTTCATCCTACGAAGGCTCGGCGCCGGCCAGCGCCAGCAGCTTCGTAACCGTGTTCCAGTTGCGTGCCGTCACCGCTACGCCCAGGCGCTTCTCGGTCAGGAGCTTTGCCAGCGGCGAGTTGTGGATGCCGGGCGCGTGCCAGGCGTAGATCTCGCGGTCCCTGTGCACCCAGCGCTCCGGGGCCAGGTCGATCGCCGCGATCGCACGCAGGGCCTGCGGGTCGGGCTCCGCCGAGAGGAAGTTCACCTGGTAGCGCTTGGGTTGCGCGGCGGCGAGCACCCCCAGCGGGTCGTGCGCCACCACTGCCGCCAGCTCCTCGCGTGTGCGCACCAGCACACGGGGTCGCAGGCCCAGGCCCTGCGCGATCCGGTCCTCCAGCTCGGGGGCGAGACGCTCGGGCGTGGTCTTCGTGCTCAGCACCACGTTGCCGCTCACGCCGAGCGTCAGCACCTCGCCGTAGCCCGCGTCGGCGAGCAGCGCGCGCAGGTCGGCCATCGCCACGCGATTGTGGCCACCCACGTTGATGCCGCGCAACAGTGCGATCTGCCGGGTCATGCCTGCGGCATTATCAACGCCCGCGATGGCGGAGCCGGCTTGGGGCCGCCCGCGCCTCCTCCGAGACTCAGTGCTTCCTCTTGCCGCTGCGCTTCTTCGGTGGACCCGAGGAGGTGACGATGCTCACCGCGCTGCCCGCCGCCAACGTGCCCGCACGGGGCGTCGTGGAGATCACATACCCCTTGCGCACGCTCTTCGACGCCTTGCTCGTGACCTTGCCGACCTTGCAGTTCAACGCTTCGATCACGAGCTTGGCGACCGACAGCGGCGCTCCCGCCAGCTGCACGACCTTGCACTGCAGGGCCGGCGCGGGGGCGACGGGCGTCAGCGCCGGGGCATTCACGTTGAGCGTCGCAGAGGCCGTGTTGTTGCCCGGGTTCGTGTCGGTTAGCGAGGCTGAGACCGGTGAGACCGTGGCCGTGTCGCTGTAGCTGCCCGCGCCTGACGCCGACACGATGATCGACACCGGTACGCTCTGGCCCCCTTCCAGGTTGGTGATCGTGCAGCTCACCGTCTGGCCGGCCGTCGAGCAGGCTCCGCCCCCTGCCACCGCGGAGAGGATCGTCAGACCTGCCGGCACTCCGTCCGTGAACGTCACCGGCGCAGTTGAGACGCCGCTGTTGGAAACCGTGAAGGCGTACTCCGAGGCGCCACCCGCGGTGATCGTCGCCGGGGTCGCCGAGCCGGCGATGCCGGCATCCAGGCTCTGTTCCAGTTCGGCGGCGACGTTCATCAGATAGCCGTTCGCCGGCGGAGCGTTCATCAGATAGTTGGCGCCAACGCTCGGAGGGGAGGCGGTCGTATCGTAAGCGAGCACGTCGATGGGTCGAGATCGAGCCACCGCCGCTGTAGTAGCAGGCGACCCCTGTCCCAGGGCCGTACAGGCCGAGCTGATCTCCGCCGCTCACCTTCCAAGGGGCGGGCAGCTGAAATGTCGCCACCCCACTCGCCGGCAGCGGGTTGGGCAGCGTCTCGCGGTCGAAGTCGACGACATTGAATTCACTGCCGCCCCCCTCGCAGCAGAAGGAATGTCAGCGGGGTTTCGGCGACGTCGCCTGCCGTGTTGACGCTCCACGAGCTGATCTGCCCGCCGTTGACCGGGACCCTGTACTGATACGTGCCGTCCGTCGTGCGCTGCTCGAATGCGTAACCGGTCACGCACGGCCCGGGAGCAGCTCCGGCCGGAAACGTCGTCGTTCCCAATGTCAAAGCCGACGCCGTGCAGGCCATCGTCGCCGCAGCGATACATGCTGCCATGCCGATCATTGCTATCCGCGTACGCACAACCAACCCCCCGGTCGAAGAAATCCAGTCTGAGGACCTTACTCGCTTGCCCGCTCACACCCCCAGCGAGCGCCCCACGATCTCCTTCATGATCTCGTTGCTGCCGCCGTAGATGCGCGTCACGCGCGCGTCCGCGTAAGCACGCGCGATCGGGTACTCGAGCATGTAGCCGTAGCCGCCGTGCAGCTGCACGCAGCGGTCCACCACGCGACCCTGAAGCTCCGTGCACCACCACTTGGCCATCGCCGCGTCCTCCGCGCTGAGCTCACCGCGGCCGAGCGCCACCACCGCCTGGTCGGTGTAAGCGGTCGCGAGCTCGATCTCGGTCTTCATCTCCGCCAGCGCGAAGCGCGAGGCCTGGAAGGACCCCAGCGGCCGGCCAAAGGCGGTGCGCTCCTTGACGTAGGCGAGCGTCCAATCGAGGGCGGCCTGCGCAGCGGCGACACCGGCGATCGCGATCGACAGGCGCTCCTGCGCGAGGTTCGCGACGAGGTACTGAAAGCCCTTCCCCTCCTCGCTCAGCCGGTTAGCGACGGGCACGTGCACGTCGGCGAAGAACAGCTCCGCGGTGTCCTGCGCGTGCATCCCAACCTTCGCCAGGTTGCGCCCGCGCTCAAAGCCCTCCATGCCGCGCTCGATGACAAGCAGCGAGATGCCGCGGTGGCGCTCGCTGGGATCGGTCTTGAGCGCCACGATCACCAGGTCCGCGTTGATGCCATTGGTGATGAATGTCTTCGCGCCGTTGACCACGTAGTGGTCTTCTTCGCTGCCGTTCCGCGCACGCAGAGCGCTCGCGCTCATCGAGGCCAGATCGGAGCCGATGCCCGGCTCGGTCATCGCCAGCGCCGTGATCAGCGAACCGTCGGCGATGCCCGGCAGCCAACGCGCACGCTGCTCCTCGTTGCAGTAGGCGAGGAAATAGGGCAGGCAGATGTCGTTGTGCAAGGTGATCCCCAGGCCGCTGCCCGCGACCCCTGCGTAGGCGACCTCCTCCACGACGATCTGGTTGAAGCGGAAGTCGCCGACGCCCGCCCCGCCGTAGGCCGCGGGGACGCTCATCGCGAGCAACCCCTGCCGGGCGGCCTTGGCGAACAGCTCGCGCGGCACGATCCCCTCGCGCTCCCACTGCTCGTGGTGGGGCGCCACCTCGGCGGCGAGGAACGCGCGGACCGTCTCGCGGTAGTCGCGGTGCTCGGCCTGGAAGATTGTCCGCTTCACGGTGAGGGCGAGTGCTTGCTGGCACCGCTGGCCGATGCCCCGAGGGAAACGCTCATCGCCTGGCCCCTCGTCTCATGCGGCCGGCGGCCGGTAGCCCCTCGCCTCATGCGGCCGGCGGCCGGTACACCGTCACGACGGCCGCGCCGCCAAGGCCGATGTTGTGCTGCAGCGCGGCCGTCGCGCCCTCCACCTGGCGCTTCTCGGAGGAGCCGCGCAGCTGCCAGGTCAGCTCCGAGCACTGCGCCAGCCCGGTCGCCCCGAGCGGGTGCCCCTTGGAGATCAGACCACCCGAGGGGTTCACGACCCACTGCCCGCCGTAGGTGGTCTGCTCGTCCTCGACGAGCTTGTGCCCCTCGCCCTCGCCGCACAACCCGAGCGCCTCATACGTGATCAGCTCGTTCGCGCTGAAGCAGTCGTGCAGCTCGATCACCTGGATGTCTTCAGGTCCCAGGCCCGCTTCCTCATACGCCTGCTGCGCGGCCTTTCGCGTCATGTCCGCGCCGACGATCTTGATGCAGTCCGCCGTCTCGTCGAACGTCGATGAAAGGTCGGTCACCATCGACTGCCCCGCGATCTCGATCGCCTGCTCCCACAGGCCGTGCTCGTCCACGAAGCGCTCGCTCGCCACGAGCGCCGCAGCGGCGCCATCGCTGGTCGGCGAGCACTGCAGCTTTGTCAGCGGGTCGTGGATCATGCGCGCGTCCTTGATGTCCTGCAACGTGTATTCCTGCTGGAACTGCGCGTAGGGGTTGTTGACCGAGTGCTTGTGGTTCTTGTAGCCGATCCAGGCGTAATGCTCGGGGGTGGAGCCATAGCGCTGCATGTGGTCGCGCCCGGCGTTGCCGAACATCTGCGGCGCGAACGGCGACTGCTCCAGCTCGCGCAGCTCGATCATGCGCTGCATGTGCTTGTCGAGCGCCGGCGTGCGGTCGGTGTACTTCATGCCCAGGGAGCCCTTCTCCATCTTCTCGAAGCCGATCGCCAGGGCGCAGTCGATCAGGCCGCCCTTGACGGCCTGGCGCGCGAGCCACAGGGCGCTTGAGCCCGTCGAGCAGTTGTTGTTTACGTTTACCACCGGGATGCCCGTGAGGCCGAGGCCGTAAACGGCGCGCTGGCCGTAGGTGGAGTCGCCGTAGCAGTAGCCGGCGAAGGCCTGCTCCACGAGGTCATAGGCGATGCCCGCGTCGGCCAGGGCCTTCGTGCCGGCCTCATACGCCCAGTCGGGGTAGTCGCCCTCCTTGCTGCCGGGCTTGTCGAACTTGGTCATGCCCACGCCGATCACATATGTCTTCTGGCTCATTTCTTGGCTGCTCCCCGGTCGGTTGCCGCTACGATGTCGCCTCGCTCGCCAGCTCCTGCAGCAGCGCCCCCATCTGCTCCAGGGTCGAGCGATGCTCAGCGACATCATATGAGTCGCTCAACTCGCGCGGGTCGTTGTAGGCGACCAGCACGCCCTCTGCTTCACGCCAGACCAGCACACGCAGGGGCAGCTCGATCCCGATCCGCGGATCGCCCTGCATCAGCGGCGTGCCGCTGCGTGGGCTCCCGAACAGCAGCACCTGCTCGTCTGCCAACTCCATCCCGACCTGACGGGCACCCGCGGCGTGGTCGATCCGGGCGAACACCGTCAGGCCGCGCCGCTCGATCGCCTCAGCGAGCAGGCTCACCGTCTCGGCGTAGCCCGATGCACTGCGCTTCGCGATCACAGACCGCATGGTCTCACAACGCGCCGACTGGCCTCCAGCAGTCGGCCGGGGCGTCTGGCGCCCGTCCCTCCGGACCCTGGCGACGCGCGTATTGCGTCACAGAAATCGTCGTACCGGCAATCTAGGAGTGATCGCTGACCCCGATGGCTTTGTCCCCTTCTACCGACAGGAGGCCGAGGCAGTGCTCATGTTCCTGACGCGGCGCACGCTTGACGGAGAGGTGGCGCTCGATCTGACGGCGGAGACGTTCGCACAGGCATGGCGCGGCTGGTCCCGAGTCCGCGAGGACAGCCGCGAGGAGATGCGCGCATGGCTATTCACGATCGCCAATCGCCAGCTCGCTCGCTATCTGCGGCGGGGCCGAGCACAGCGCAGGGCGGTTCGGCGACTCGGCATCCGCACGCCGAGCGTGCACGAAGACGATCTGGCCGCGATCGAGGAGGCGGCTGGTCTGGGTGATGTGCGCCTCGGACTGAGGGTCGAACTGGGGCATGTGAGCAGCGCGAGGCGCTCAGTTACGGGTCGTCGAAGAGATGCCCTACGAGGAGGTCGCGCGCCGCCTCGGCGTGTCTGAGCAGGCCGCTCGTGCACGCGTCTCACGGGGGCTTCGTAAGCTGCAGCTCGCGCTCGCCGCGCGGACCCTCATCGACAGGGGTGTCTCGTGAGCCACCGGTTCCGCGCACTCGAAGTTTGATCGGCAGCACAACCATTCAACTGCCGCGCGGCGACCGCGCGGCCGCACCGCCAGACCGCGCGCCTCGACATCGATGATTCAGCTGTAGAACCTTGGGGTCAGCTGCCGACGTAGGCCGCGAGGTGCTTGCCGGTGAGGGATGGGGTTTTCTCCCACCCGGCGACGAGCTCGGCGGGCGTGCCCTCGAAGACGATCTGCCCGCCTTCGTGGCCGGCACCGGGGCCGAGGTCGATGATCCAGTCGGCGTGCGCCATGACCGCCTGGTGGTGCTCGATGACGATCACCGACTTGCCGGAGTCCACGAGCCGGTCGAGCAGGCCGAGGAGCTGCTCGACGTCGGCGAGATGCAGGCCGGTGGTCGGCTCGTCGAGGATAAAGATGGAGTCCCCGCCCACCCCGTCGGTCCCGCCTACCCGGCGGGATCCTTTGTCCACCATTTGCGTGGCCAGCTTGAGCCGCTGGCGCTCGCCGCCGGAGAGCGTGGTGAGCGGCTGGCCGAGGCTGAGGTAGCCGAGCCCGACATCGGCGAGGCGTTCGAGGATCCTGTGCGCTGCCGGCGTGTGCGCCTCGCCGGCACCGAAGAACTCGGTTGCCTCCGCTACCGGCATCGCGAGCACCTCGCTGATGTTCTTGCCGCCGAGCTCGTACTCGAGCACCTCGGCTCCGAAGCGCCTGCCTTCGCACTCCTCGCAGGTGGTGGCGACACCGGCCATCATCGCCAGGTCGGTGTAGATGACACCGGCGCCGTTGCAGCTCGGGCAGGCGCCCTCGGAGTTGGCGCTGAACAGCGCCGGCTTGACGCCATTGGCCTTTGCAAACGCCTTGCGGATCGGGTCGAGCATGCCCGTGTAGGTCGCGGGGTTGCTGCGCCGCGAGCCCTTGATCGCCGCCTGATCGACCGAGATGACACCGTCGCGGGGCGGGCGGGCATTGACAATCGAGCCGCCGATCAGCGAGCTCTTGCCCGAGCCAGCCACGCCGGTGACGAGCACCAGCACGCCGAGCGGGATGTTGACGTCGACGTTTTGCAGGTTGTTGGTGGCGGCGCCGCGCACCTCCAGCACCCCTTCCGGCGTGCGCACCGAGGACTTCGGGGCGGCGCGGTCATCGAGGTGGCGCCCTGTCAGCGTGCCGCTCGCGCGCAGCCCCGCGAGGGTACCCTCGAACACCACCTCACCGCCACCGGCGCCGGCACCCGGGCCGAGGTCGACGACGTGCTCGGCGATCGCGATCGCCTCCGGCTTGTGCTCCACGACCAGCACGGTGTTGCCCTTGGCGCGCAGCGCCAGCAGCAGCTCGTTCATCCGCTGGATGTCGTGGGGGTGCAGCCCGATCGTCGGCTCGTCAAAAACATAGGTGACGTCGGTGAGCGCGGAGCCGAGATGCCGGACCATCTTGACGCGCTGCGCCTCGCCGCCTGAGAGCGTGCCCGAGGGCCGCTCAAGCGAGAGGTAGCCGAGCCCGATGTCCACGAACGAGTCGAGGTTCGCCCCCAGTGCCTGCGCGAGCGGCGCCACAGACGGCTCGTCGTCGTCGAGCTCGGTTACCCAGGCGGCGAGGTCGCTGATCTGCATCGCGCACGCGTCGGCGATGTTGATCCCGTTGATTTTTGAGGATCGGGCCTCGGCGCTGAGCCGGGTGCCGTCGCACTCGGGGCACGTCGTGAAAGTGACCGCCTGCTCCACGAAGGCGCGGACATGCGGCTGCAGCGAGTCGACGTCCTTGGCGAGCATCGACTTCTGGATCCGCGGGATCAGGCCCTCGTAGGTCAGGTTGACACCATCGACCTTGATCCTGGTCGCCTCCCTGTAGAGGAGATCGTTGAGCTCCTTCTTGGTGAACTTCTCGATGGGCTTGTCCGGGTCGAAGAAGCCGCAACCCTTGAAGATCCGCCCGTACCAGCCGTCCATGCTGTAGCCGGGGATCGTCAACGCACCCTCGCTGAGCGACTTGCGCTCGTCATAGAGCTGGGTCAGGTCGATATCGTTGACCGCCCCCCGGCCCTCGCAGCGCGCACACATTCCGCCCAGGCGGTTGAACGTCGCCCGTACCGTCTTCTTGTTGCCGCGTTCAATCGTGATTGCACCGCTCGCCCGGACCGAGGGGACGTTGAAGGCGAACGCGCCCGGCGAGCCGATGTGCGGCTGCCCGAGCCGGCTGAAGAGGATGCGCAGCATCGCGCCCGCGTCGGTGGCGGTGCCGACCGTGGAGCGAGGATCCCCGCCCGCGCCGGAGCCCATCCGCTGCTGATCGACGACAATCGCCGTTGTCAGCCCTTCGAGCACGTCGACCTCGGGCCGCGCGAGCGTCGGCATGAAGCCCTGCACGAAGGCGCTGTAGGTCTCGTTGATCAGCCGCTGGGACTCCGCCGCGATCGTGTCAAACACCAGCGAGCTCTTGCCCGAGCCGGAGACGCCGGTGAACACCGTCAGCCGGCGCTTGGGGATCTCGACACTCACGTCCTTGAGGTTGTTCACACGCGCGCCGTGCACGCGGATCGAGTCGTGGCTGTCGCCGCTCACAGAGCAACCCCTGGTTGCTCTCATGGGTCCTGAAGCAGCCCGAGGATGTTGCCATCCGGATCGGCGAAGGTGGCCACCAGGCGGCCGCCGCCCACGTCGTGTGCGGGCTCCTGCACGGTGGCGCCCGCGGCGGTCACCTCGGCCAGCTTCGCCTCGATGTCCGGCACGTGCCAGTAGGCCACCGGCGAGGTCATGCCCTGCGGTCCACCGCCCGGCACCAGTCCGATCTGCTGGCCCTCGGCCTCGAAGCCCACGTAGTAGGGCGCGTCGGTCTGGGGCGGCATGCCGAGCAGAGCGGTATACACCGCCTTGGCCGCCGCCATGTCGGACACGGGATGCAGCACGGTCTTGATTCCTTCGGTGGAAGAGCCGGTCATGGTCGCTCCTGAAGTCGTGGGCCGCATCGACCCGGTGTGCACGGTCGAGCTTAGAGACGAACGGGCAGTGCCGGAATCGACACGTGAACCCCGTTGCGCGCGTGCGGAGGGAATGCGAGGGGATGCGGGCCGGCGGGGCGCGAGGAAGACGCGGCCGGCAGCAGACCGGGCGAGCAGTTCGGCTACTGGCGCGTCGGCTCGAAGTCGACCTTCTCACGCACACCGCAATCCGGGCACGGCCAGTCGTCGGGAACCTCGCTCCACGGGGTACTCGGCGGAAAGCCCTCGCGCGGATGGCCCTTTGCCTCGTCGTAGACGTAGCCACATCCCGGGCAGGCGTATCGCTTCATCGCGTACGGGCTCATCGAGTCTCCGGGCTCATCCCGTCTGGGTCGGGCGCCCCCACGGACTCAACCACACCATGGTGCGCGAGAACCCGTTTGCGCCGGCGCGGGTCGATGTTCGCGCGAGTAACGTCGCCCTCGTAATGCTCGAGCAGTCGAGGGTCCATCACCCGCCTCCACAGCGGGGGGACTGTCGCCAGCACGATCATGCCGGCGTAGCCGGTGGGCAGCTGCGGCGCCTCTTCGAGGTGACGCAATGCCTGGTAGCGACGAACCGGGTTTGCGTGATGGTCGGAGTGGCGCTGCAGGTGGTAGAGCAGCACATTGGAGGCGACATTGTTCGAGTTCCAGCTGTGCGTCGGGCGGCAGCGCTCGTAGCGACCGTCCTCGCGACGCTGGCGCAGGAGGCCGTAGTGCTCGAGGTAGTTGACGACCTCCAGCAGCGAGAAACCGAGCACCCCCTGCAGCAGCAGGTAGGGAACGACCGTCACCCCGAAGACCCCTATCAGCGCTCCGTAGAGCACGATGCTCATCAGCCAGGCGTTCAGCAGGTCGTTTTCGAGCGACCACCGCGACTGCTGCATACGCTCAAAGCGCACCTTCTCCAGCCCCCACGCCGAGCGCAGGCTGCCGAACACCGTGCGCGGCAGGAACGCGTAGAAGCTCTCTCCCATGCGCGCGCTCGCGGGGTCCTCGGGTGTTGAGACGCGAACGTGATGGCCGCGATTGTGCTCGATATAGAAGTGGCCGTAGCCGGTTGGCGCCAGCGCGACCTTCGAGAGCCAGCGCTCGAGGCTGGCGCGCTTGTGACCGAGCTCGTGCGCGTCGGCGATCGCGATGCCGCTCACCATCCCGAGCGTGACCGCAAGCCCGATCTTGTCGAAGACCGTGAGGTCGCCGTAGGCCCACATCCAGCACGCGAACACGAGCGCCGCGTACAGCAGGGGCAGGAACAGATACGTGCAGTAGCGGTAGTAGCGGTCGTGCTCGAGCCACTTCAGCACGCTGTCGGGCGGGTTGGACGGGTCCAGGCCGATGACGACATCGAGGATCGGGAACACGATGAACACGAGCGCGGGGCCGAAGAACCAGAACACCCCGGCGCCGGTCGCTTCCGCGAGCCCCCACCCGGCGAAAGGCAGAAGCGGCACCATCGCGCCAAGCAGCCACGCGTAGCGCTTGGGGTCACGCCACTTGACCTCGCCGCGCTCGGCGGCGGTGCTGGAGGCAGCGCCATCGCCGACGCCGACGCCGACGCCGACTGCGATAGGAACCGAAGTTGAGGTGGCTGAGAGCTGACGGTTGGCGGACATTCTGGACGCTCCTTCTGGGCCGGGCATTTTGTCGATCGACAATCATAGGGTAGCTGTATGCAATGGCAACAGTGCTGCAGCTAATGTACACCGCGCGGCCTCGGTGGTTGCAGCTGTCCACGCTGTGGTCTAGTCCCGCGCGACTGTGGTGTAGGCCCGCGCGATTACGGCTTGGGATCACGCGCGATCAGGCGTTGGCTCCCGTG
This sequence comes from uncultured Solirubrobacterales bacterium, assembly GCA_963821895.1. Taxonomy (GTDB): domain Bacteria; phylum Actinomycetota; class Thermoleophilia; order Solirubrobacterales; family Solirubrobacteraceae; genus Palsa-744. The sequence goes on along the minus strand of CAWGFQ010000004.1, from coordinate 60,759 downwards.
CGATCAGAGCGACCGTTCCCCGCGCGATAACAGCGATGCGTCCCGCACGCGATCAAGGCCGACACAACGCGCGCTCGATCGCGGGTTTGGTCCTGGGCGATCACGGTTTGCGATCATCCCCGCTGTGAGCAGCCCCACCCCGTATCCGGTTGCCGCACGAGAACTGCTGCGCAACTCGCTGCTCGATGCCGCGCTCGCGCAACTCGAAGAGCACGCGTGGGCACGGGTGGCAATGGCCGATATAGCCGCGGCCGCAGGGGTCAGCCGCCAGACCCTCTACAAAGAGTTCGGCTCGCGTGGCTCGCTGGTGCAGGCGCTCGTCCTGCGCGAAGTCGATCGCTTCATCAACCCAGTCGCCGCGTCGATCGCCGAGCACGCTGAGGACCCGAGCGCCGCGATCACGGCCGCGCTGGAGCTGTTCCTCGCGGCGGCTGCCTCGCACCCGCTCGTGCAGAGAATCCTCGCCGGCGAAGGCGCAGACGAGTTCCTGCGGCTGTTCACCACGCAGGCCAGTCCGGTTCTGCGTCGAGCGGTGCAACGGCTTGGCCAGATCCTGCTCGACGGATGGCCCCAGGTCGATCGGGCCGAGGCCGAATCCTTCGCCGAGTGCATGGTGCGGCTCGCCATCAGCCTGGCTGCCTTGCCCGACAGCCCTTCGGGGCTGAGCGCCGAGGCGATCTCGCGTTTGTTCACTCCGTATATCGAGGGCATCCTGGCCGGCGCCAGTGGATAGGCGGCACGCTCGCCGCCGTCAAACCACGCGCCGCGTTCGCCGCCTACCTTTACGGCGCTCGATCAAACCAAGCCCCAGCCCCGAAGGCCGGCTCGAAAAGCGGGGTGACTAAAAGCGGGAGCGACGGGACTCGAACCCGCGACCTCCGGCGTGACAGGCCGGGGCGGACGTACTGAGGCCAGTGTTTTCGGGGGCTTAGAGTTGCTCGAAATGGCGTTATAACTGGCTTTTCTGGCCCGTGCGGTACTCAAAGCGGTACTCGCGGTTACGCGGTACTCGTGTGGTACTCTCCATAATCGATGCAGATTGACGACAAACTGGGCGGCACCGATCCGACGGGCGCGCTGGTCGTCGTAAAGCGCCGCGAGGGACCCGTGTACGAGGCAAAGTGGCGCCGCCGTGGCAGGCAGGTGAAGCGTCGCGTCGGGCCGGCTTGGCTTGAACGCGAGGCGCCGGGCGAGGACTGGCGCCCGCGCCGTGGACGGATGCCGGAGGGATACCTGGACGAGAAGCGTGCCACCGTGCGCATGGCCGAGCTGATCGCCGAACACGAGCAGCGGGAGCGCGAGATCGAAGCGGGCGAGCGCGAGCGCCAGGAGCGCGGCGTCACCCTCCGCGAGCTGGCTGCCGAGTGGCTGGAGTACCTGGAGCGCGAACGCGGCGCGAAGCCATCCACACTCAGCGACTACCGCTACATGCTCGCCGAGCCCGGCACGCCCCACCGCCGCGGCAAGGGCAAGAGCCCCGGTCACGTCATGGCCGCGCTCGGCGACCGACCCGCCGCGAAGGTCACCACGCGCGAGGTATCGGCGTTCCTGCGCGAACTCGATGGCTCTGGCGTCTCGCCGCGCACCGTCAACAAGTACCGCCAGATGCTCTCCGCGATCTTCAACTACGGGCGGCGAGCGGACACCCACAGCCTGCAGGCCAACCCCGTTGAAGCAACCACAAAGCGCCGCGAGCCCCCGCCCGCCGTGCTCGACTTCTACGAGCCCGAGGAGATCGAGGCGCTTGCGCAGGCCGCCGCCGATGGGTGGCACCACGGCCCGCTGCCTGCTCACGTGGACGACGAGGAGATCGCCTGGAGGCGACGCGAGGACCTGCAGGACGCCGAGATGTTCCGCCTCGCCGCCTACACCGGCCTGCGCCTCGGCGAGCTGCTCGCACTGCGCTGGGAGGACATCGACCTTGAGGCTTGCCGCCTGATCGTCCACCGCGCCGTCTCAGCCGGCGTCGAGGGGCCGACCAAGAGCTGGCAGGCCCGCTTCATCCCACTCGCCGACCCTGCCGCCGACGCGTTCGTGCGCCTGCAGGCCCGCATCGACTACACAGCGCGCGAGGACTATGTCTTCTGCTCGCGCCTCGGCCGGCGCCTCGATCCGTCAGCGGTCCGCCGCCGCTTCAAGGGCGCCCGCGATGCCATCGGCCTCCGCCCCCTGCGCTTCCACGCGCTGCGCCACGCCGCCGGGAGCCTCATCGCGCGGCACGCCGACGCGCGCTTTGTCCAGGAGTTCCTTGGGCACTCGCGGATCACGACCACGGAGCGCTACATGCACGCCAAGGCGCGGCCCGAGGATGTCGAGCGGGTCAATCTCGCATTTCGCGCTGCCACAACGCATCAGCCCGAGAGGGCATGACCGCCACGACCAGCCATACTCAGCTTTCGGTCGGCTGGTCGATGATGCTCGTCGCCCAATCGATGGCCGACGCGGCCCAGCGCAGCGCCTCGTCGCGATCAAGAACGCTCGGCTGGATTGCGCCGTAGCGGAGCTGAACGCCGTAGGGCGAGAGGCTGTCCACGTCGGAAAGCTCCTCCGGCACATCGATGCCGTGGCCCTGGCATAGCTCAAGCAGTCCATCGAGATCGTGCGTGAACGGGAACTCGACCTCCCGAAACGCCAGCACCGCCTTCAACGACTTCTCGACCGCCTGTTGGGCGTGGAAGCCAAGAATGGCGTCGGTGACGCCCTCGACTGACAGCAACGATTTCGCGGCAAGCTCATCGTCGCGAGCGAGTCCGAGCAGCACCTGCGGAACATCATCGTCGGCGTCGTCGGACATCAGGCGGCCAGGGGACGACCCTCGGACAGCGCGGCGTGAATCAGGCTCCCGCGCACGTCGCCCCACCTCTCAGCTTCATGCTCGCTCACAACGATGACATCGGCGAACAGGCCGAGTCCTCGCAGGGTCCTCCGCAGCCTGACCGACTCTCCAGTCGGGTCGTCAACCGACGGCTCGACCACCAAGAAGTCAAGATCGCTGTGAGGGCCGGCGTCGCCCCGCGCGTGGGAGCCGAACAGGACCACATGCGCCTCTGGGGCAGCCTCAGACAGCCGCCGACCAGCCTCGGCTATCAGGGCCTCGTCGAACACGCGACCACAGTAGCGCGACCTACGAGAAGGGAGCCTCTTCGAGGACAGCGACCACCCCGCGCTCACCATTCGCCCATCGACCGGCCTCGCACGGCCGCCTCGACCTCATCCCGCAGGAATACCCACCGACGCCCGAGCTTGTGCCCAGGCAGCAGCCCACGCCGAGCGTATTCGAGCACCGTCGAGATCGGCAGGTGCAGCAGCTCGGCGACAGCGCGGCCGTCGAGAACGTCCTCCCGCGTGAGCGGCCGGCGCTGTGGGCTGGGGGCGGAGCCTCTCACGGGCAAGGATGCAATCGAAGAGCCATGCGGGTTACGGACCCTCAAACCGCCCGACCGGCCAACGAATTCTCAGACGGCCCCGCTACCCCGAGTCAGCACGCAGGCCGAGACCGCGTTGAAGCGCCTCCCTTCGGTCGGCTTGCTCAGCTGACGCGCTGCGCTCCCCGCCTGGTGCCCCACCCCGCTTCCCGAGACACCGCGCAGGCCGCCAGCCGAACGGCAAAAGGCGACACAGACCAGATGCACCTCAGTGCCAGAGCGCCTCACAGCCGGCTCACAAGCCGTCCGCCGAGGACCGCGTTGACCTGCCTCGGACCCCCATCGCAACCCCAACCTCCGGCCTGCAAACCGGACCCTACGCCGAGCCCTTACAAAACAAGGCCCTATGCGGTACTCAAGAGCGGTACTCAACGTGGAAACGGCCCAAATATCAGAGCCACCACCCAAAGAAAAAGCCCCGATTTCCAGGGCTTTCTTACTACGGGAGCGACGGGACTCGAACCCGCGACCTCCGGCGTGACAGGCCGGCGCTCTAACCAGCTGAGCTACGCCCCCGCGTTTAAGCGCGCGCGAGGAAAGCCTAGCCACTCCGACGCGCCCTGTCGAAGAGTATGCCAGGCCCGCCCGCCAAGACGGGCGCCCACCCAAGGCTGGCCAGCCAGCCAGTAGCTCGTGTAGGCTTAGCCAGGATGCCCATCGCCAGCCCACCCCCCCTGCGCACGATGAGCCCTTGGCTCACCGTAGTCAAGGATCTTCAGGCCGAGCGCGGCGCGATGGTGCCGTTCCCGCCGGGCGATACCAACTTCAGCATCCCCCGCACCCGGCGCTTTGCAGACGACCCCCTGCCGCTGCTGCTGGAGTCCTACGAAAAGCACGGCCCGATCTTCACGCTGCGCCTCTTCCACGGGCGCGTCGTTTTCATGCTGGGCCCCGAGGCCAACCACTACATCACCGTCAGCCACGCCGCCAACTTCCACTGGCGCGAAGGCCACTTCCGCGAACTGCTCTCATTCCTCGGCGACGGGCTGCTCACGACCGACGGGGACTACCACCGCCGCTCGCGCCAGGCGATGCTGCCGGCCTTCCACCGCGAGCGCATCGCCGCGAGCATCGACACGATGATCGAGGAGACCGACCTCGCGCTGCGCGAGCTGCGCCCCGGTGCCAGCATCGACCTGTATGCGTGGACACGCAAGCTGGCGCTGCGCATCGCCATGAAGGCCCTTTTCGGCCTGGACCCCGACGGCGCCGAGGCGCGCAGGGTCGACGCCGCCGGCCTGTTCGAGACGGCGCTCGGCTTCTACGCCACCGAATTCTGGACGCGCATGCTGCGCGGGCCCGGCACCCCGTGGCAGCGCCAGCAGCGCGCAGCGCGCGCGCTCGACGGGATCATCTACGCGGAGATCGCTCGCCGCCGGCGCACGGGAGAGCGCGGCATGGATGTCCTCAGCCTGCTGCTCGACGCCAGCGACGACGAGGGCAACACGCTCAGCGATCTGCAGATCCGCGACGAGGTCATGACCCTGCTGTTCGCCGGCCACGACACCACGACATCGACGGTGGCGTTCATGTTCTACGAGCTCAGCCACCAGCCGGAGATCGCCGCGCGTATGCAGCGCGAGCAGGACGAGGTCCTCGCCGGCAATAGTGCGCCCACGGCGGGCCAGCTGATGGGAGGCGAGCTGCCCGAGCTCGAGATGGTGCTGGAGGAGACCCTGCGCAAGTACCCCCCAGCCTGGATCGGCCCGAGGCGCAGCGTGGATGACTTCGAGTTCATGGGCCACACCGTGCCCGGCGACGCCTTCGTGAACTACTGCTCGTGGGCCAGCCACTACCTCCCGGGTGTCTTCCCCGAGCCGCAGGAGTTCCGCCCCGAGCGCTTTGCGCCCCAGGCCAAGGCTGCCCTGCCCAAGGGCGCCTACATCCCCTTCGGCGGCGGCTCGCGCACGTGCATCGGCATGCGCTTCGGCCAGCTGGAGGTGCGCACGATCGCCACGATGCTCCTGCGCCACTGCACCCTGCAGCTGCCCGACACATTCGAGCTGAGCATCCGCCAGATGCCCACGATCAGCCCCAAGCAGGGGCTGCCAATGCGCGTGCACGAGCGCACCCCAGCGGGCCGCACGCCCGGTGTGGCGACGCCGATCGCCGCCTGAGCCGCCACCCGCGCCTCAGTTCAAGGTGGCGCTCATATGCAGCTGCCAGGCGCCGCCCCCCGGCAAAGGCGCGAGCGTGAACGTCTGCACGTGCAGGTGCGGGTCGGAGAAGACCGTCACCCGCGCAAGCCCGCCGAGCGAGAGCAGCCCGCGCGGTTCGGCCACCAACTCGCCCTGCCAAGGCGCCACGACGGCCACCACCGAGGCGCTCACGCCGAACAGTTCCCCGGCGACCGTCACTTCCGGCTGCCCTTCCGGCCCGATGCTCACCCCCTGCACCTGCACATTCGCGGGCAGCACCGCGCGCAGGCCTGCCTCGGTGACGCTAGCCTGCAGCTGCACTTCGCTCCCGTGCTTGCTCAACCGCACTTCGTCCAGCTGCCAAGGCCCCGCCTGCACGCTGGCGGAGCTCGCCTGCACGGTGCCCACGCCGTCGGCTTCGCGCAGCAGCTCCACGCCCTGCGCCACGCTCATGCTGAGCGCCCCCGTCTGCACGCTCGCCGACTGCGCATGGCCCCACAGCAGCTGCACGGCGGGCACCGCGTGCACGTGCGCGCTCAGCACCGGCCCGTACCGTCCCACACGCGAGCGCAGCCTGTGCGTGGCCACCGCGGGCAGCAGCAGCTGCGCGAGCACGAGCGCCACCACGAGGATGCCCCCGACCGCCAGCCCGCTCTTCACGCCCTTGCCTCGCTTCACCCTCATTGCACCCCAAGCATGGCACGCTCCGACACCGAGGCGTGGAGGTTAGAGGAAGGTTGCTTTGGGGGGATTTGTTGGGGCCGCAGCATGGTGCTCGGTTGGCGAGTCTCAGCGGCCACGCTAGGCTTGGAGGCCCCCGCGCCGGGGCGCGTAGCTCAGCTGGCCAGAGCACCTCGTTTACACCGAGGGGGTCGCCCGTTCGAGTCGGGCCGCGCCCATGCAAACCCGAAAGCGCAGCCGGAATGCCGTGCTGCGGCCCCCTCAAATCCCTAAAACAAAAGCCAGATGAACTTCACCGAGAACACGCCCGTGCGGATCGCTGTGGTGGGAAGCGGTCCAGCCGGTTTCTACGCCGCCGGGCATCTGCTCAAGGAAAGCCATGTCGAGGTGGACATGTTCGAGCGACTGCCCACGCCGCACGGTCTTGTGCGCTCGGGCGTGGCGCCGGATCATCCGAAGATCAAGACCGTCACGCGCGTCTATGAGAAGACCGCCCTGCACCCGCGCTTTCGCTTCTTCGGCAATGTGCAGCTGGGGAGCGACATCGAGGTGGCGGAGCTGCGCCGGCACTACCACGCGATCGTCTACGCCGTCGGCGCCGCCGGCGATCGGCCGCTGGGGATTCAGGGCGAGGAGCTGCGCGGGAGCTGGGCGGCGACCGATTTCGTCGGTTGGTACAACGGGCACCCCGACCACTGCGACTGGGAGTTCGACCTAGGTAGCGAGCGTGCGGTGGTGATCGGCAACGGCAACGTCGCGCTCGATGTGGCACGCATGCTCACGCTTGCGCACGAGGAGCTGGCGGGCACCGACGTCGCCGACCATGCGCTTGAAGCATTGCGCGCGAGCGCCGTGCGCGAGGTGGTGGTGGTGGGGCGCCGCGGGCCGGCGCAGGCCGCCTTCACCAACCCCGAGCTGCTCGAGCTGGGGGAGATGCAGGGCGTGGACGTGGTCGTCCAGGCGGATGAGCTCGAGCGCGCGCTGGCCGTGGATGACCCCAACCTGGACCCAACGAGTGAACGCAACGTGAAGGTGCTGCGCGAGTATGCGCAGCGCACCGCCGCACGCGCGGCCGGAGAATCCGACGGCTCGAGTGAGGACGGCTCGAGTGAGGCCGGCTCGGGCGGCGGGGCCGGCACGGACGGGGTCAGCTCGGAGACCCCGCCGCGGCGCATCGTGCTTCGCTTCCTGCTCTCTCCCGCGGAGATCCTCGCCGATGGCGAGGGGGGGGTGCGCGGTGTGCGCCTGGTGCGCAACGAGCTCGTCGCCGACGCCGAGGGCAACCTGCGCGCGCGGCCCGTCGCGGGCGAGGAGCAGGAGACGATCGAGGCGGGGCTGGTGCTGCGTGCGGTGGGCTATCGCGGTACGCCCCTGCCCGACGTGCCCTTCGACGAGCAGGGCGGCGTGATCCCCAACGAGGGCGGCCGCGTGCGCGAGGAACAGCACGGCGACGGCGCCGGCGTGCGTGTCGGCGAGTACGCCGTTGGCTGGATCAAGCGCGGGCCCTCGGGTGTGATCGGCACGAACAAGAAGGACGCCCAGGAGACCGTCGATGCACTGCTCGCGGATGTCGCACGGGGCGCCCTGCTGGAGCCCGCCGATCCCGACCCCACGGCAATCGAGGAGCTGCTGCGCGCCCGCGTGCCGCAGCTCGTGACACACGAGGGTTGGCTTGAGATCGACCGCCACGAGCAGGGGCGGGGCGAGCCGCAGGGCCGCCCGCGCGTGAAGCTGACGCGGATCGAGGAGATGCTGCAGGTCGCCGCCGAGCAGCGGCCAGTAGCGTCCTGAGCCCCCGTTCCATCTCAGCACCGGGCACACGCCGTCCCCGCGGACCCGCCGCCTGTTATGTCATAAGCGAAGGATTTGTCTTGATCAAATCCTATATATGTCGAATGGATTCGATATAGATGAAACGGCTCGCTAGGTTTGTCGTTACAGACCCAGGGCGTCACACACGTCATAAACAAGTCATGGGGAGAAGATCATGCGCACGCGTTTCAACGAGTGCGGTGCGATGCGCCGTGGGCGGCGCCGTCGGAGTATGGCGGCGCTGCCTCTGGCGCTCATCGCGCTGCTCACAACATTGCTGCCAGCCGCAATCGCATCGGCCCGCACCGCCGCACCACTGGCCAGCGGCGTGCACGCTGCCGTCATCGAAGTCCCCACAGGGGGCCTCACCAATGTGCTCTCGGGAGTGCCGGTGAGCGAGCTCGGCCTGAGCAACGGCCAGCTCGGCACGCTGCTCTCGGGTCTCGGCGGCGGCGCGCTTGCCGGACAATCGGGAACGCTCACGACGCTGGTGGGGACGCTGCTGGGCGGCGACTCGCAGGCAACGCTCGGCCAGCTCGCGGGGGCCATCAACAGCAACCCCGTGCTGCACCTATTGCTGGGCAGCAACCTCTCGGCCGAGCAGCTAATCGGAGGGCTCAGCAGCGAACAGCTGCAGACGCTGCTCACGAACTTCACCGCGGACGCTGGCGCGGGCGAAGTCGAGCAGGTGCTCGCAAGCCTCGCGGGGGGCAGCCTGGGCGGCGAACAGCTCGCGGCGCTGAAGAGCATCGTGGGTGCGCTCACGGGCGCGCTCTCGGGCGAAGGCCTCACCAAGCTGCGCGAAGATCTGCGCGCGCTACCCACGGGCCTGAGCCCCACCGAGCTCGCGCAGCTCACCCCGGCGCAGTTGGCCGAAACGGTGGTGGGCCTGTTCGCCTCGGCCACGCCCACGCAGCTACAACCCGTCGTGGCCGATCTGCTCGGCGAACTCAGCTGGGGTGCTGGCACCGCCGGATCGCTCGCGGGCGCGTTGGGGGTGCCGTTGGAAACGCTCGCGGGCAGCCTCGGCGAATCCGCGCAGGGTGGCTTCTCCACACTGCCGGTCGTGAGCGGCGCGCTCGGCGACAGTGGACAGGTGATGAGCCTGGTGGACCGCGCGCGCGGTCTTGCCATGGGGCTGCTGGGAGGCGAACCGGAAGAAGGCGCCGGCGGTGGCGGGAGCGGCGGCTCGGGCTCAGGGGGCAGCGGCTCCGGCAGCGGCGGCTCTGGCTCCGGCTCGGGTGCCGGAGGTGGGGCAGGCGGCGGCTCCAGCAGCGGCGCGGGCGCCGGAGGCTCGGGCACTGGCAACCCGGGCGCCGGTGGCAGCGGCGCTAACGGCGGCAGCAAGGGCAGCGCCAACAACAGCGGCGGCGAAGGCGGCGTGACGGTAACGCTGCTGCTGCCCCCTACACCCGGGGCCCCCGGGAGCGCTTCCCGCAGCGCTGTGAGCGGCAGGAGCGGCAAGTTCAAGCTTCTACGCTGGCGCCGTCGCGGCCGCGTAGCCACGATCGTGCTGCAGACACCCGGAGCGGGCACGCTCACGCTGAGCGGCGCCGGCGTGAAGACCACCACCGCGCACCTGCGCAAAGGCGGCACGGTCACGCTCACGGCCACGCTCGCGAAGGCGCGCATGGCCGCGCTCCTGCGCGGCCACCGGAGGCTGAGGGTGCGCCTGAAGGCCACCTTCAAGCCGCTGAAGGGCGCCGCCTCCCGGGTCGCCGTGACCATCCCGTTCGCCTAGCGCTGCCTTCCCTCACACGCGCATTGCCGGGGCCACATGTGGGGCCTCGGCAGCTGCGTGGGAGCACCACCGCACCGAGCGCCGAGCCTCACGTCGCCGTCGCCGGAACCTTGCAGCTCGCGTCGCCCTGCCGAGCGCGTGGCGTCGCCCGACCTTGCGCGTCGCCACAACCGTGCGCACATCTGCCAGACTGGTGCCGCTCGCGCGCCGCTAGCTCATCGGGTAGAGCACCGGACTTTTAATCCGGCGGGCAGGGTTCGAGTCCCTGGCGGCGCATTTCGCCCGAAGCCTCGTCTACACAATAGGTTGACGGGGCGGTCAGCGCTTTGTGGCGCCCTCCGACGACGCGGGGATTTCCCCAGCGGTCGCTTGGGGAAGCAGGTCCTCCAGGCAGGCAGATTTGGTGTACCAGGTCTGTGGTACACTACGCTCTGTGCCTCCTACCAAGCCCCGCATCCAGGTCACGCTTGACGCCGAACTGGCCGCCGCCGTGGCAGAGTTCGGCGGCACGGAGCCGCGCTCACGCGCCGTGCGCGACCTTGCGCTGCGCGGCGCAGAGGCGATCCGTGCGGAGCGAGCCGGCGGGCGCGACGCACTCGAGCACCTGCGGCGGATCGCGGCCGGCGAGGACGACGGCTACGACTTCGTCGTCTCAGAGCAGCTTCATGCCTCCCGCTGAGCCCTATGGCTCCGGCGGGCTGCTCGTATTCGACACCTCGGCCTGGAACCGCCAGCGAGACCCGGTCGTGCTTAACCGCTGGCTCACTACTGCGGAATCCGACCTGCTCGCTGTATGTCCCGTGGTCGCGCTCGAGCTGCTCGCAAGCGCTCGTAATGACGAGAAGTTCGCCGAGCTCGATCGAACCCTGACGGCCCTGCCCGCAGCTCCGGTGACGCGCAGCGCCAGCGCAGCGGCCATCGGTGCCTCACGTGACTTGCGAGGCGAGCGGCGCCTGCCTGCGGCCGACTACCTGATCGCCGCCGCCGCGGCTGGGCGCAGCGCAGGCGTGCTGCACTACGACCACCACTTCGATCCTCTTTGCCGAGTGCTCGGGATCGAAAGCGTGTGGATCGCAAAGCCAGGTTCGATCGACTGAGTCATACCGAACGACCCAACGTCGATGTGTCGAGCTTCGGCGATAACGAGGCCGAGGCGCTTGCAAGCCTCCAGGAGGGCATTGGAGTTGTACTTCGAGGATGCTCCGGTGAGCGACGCCGTGCCGGTCGAGGCAGCAGAGGTTCGCCCACTGATCCTCAAGCGTGCCGCCTAAGCTCTCCTCCGAGCGGATCGTCGCGGCGCTCGAACGCGAGAGGTTTGCTTCGCCTCCCAACGTGGAAGTCACGTCAGTCTGACCCACCAGCGCCGGCCGCCATTCTGTTGCTCCGGCACCCGCCTGCCGCGGTCGGTAGGGTACGGCGGGTGGGCATCGCTCCCCCGCCGACAGACATTCCACGGACGAGAGCAGTTGGAACATCCCGTGGCGATCATCGTGGCGGCGTCTCGCGCGAGGCGTGGCTGCTCGCTGCCAGCGTGCTGGTGTTTGTCGCGGTCACCGTCTGGTGGCTGACACAGGACGACAGGGTCCAGGAATGGGACAATGGCTTGCATACGCTGCTTGCCTTCGGGATTCACGATCAGCTCGCCAGCGGCAACCTGACCGGCTGGTTTACCGAATTCAACACCTACCCGCCTCTGGTACACATGGTCGGCGCCATGGCGGTGTTCGTGGCCGGCAAGAGCCCGATGGCGGTGATCATCGCCTCGAACATCGTCTTCGTGCCGCTGCTCGCAGCCAGCTGCTATGGCGTCGGACGGTTGACCCACGGTCCACGCGCCGGACTTTTGGCGGGACTGTTCGCACTGGGGACGCCGATCTTTGTTTCGCAGATGCACGTGTTCATGATCGATCCACCGGAGGCGGCCATGGTCGCCGCGAGCGTGTGGGCGATCCTCGCCTCCGAGCGCTTTGCGCGCATCGGGATCGCTGTGCTCGCCGGCGTTGCGGTCGGGCTGGCGATGATGACGAAGCAGACGAGCATCATCTTCCTGGCGGGGCTTGTGGCTGTCGCGATCTTGCGTGGTGGCTGGCGCAATTGGCGCGGCCTGTTCATGTTCTTTGCGATCGCAGCAGCGATCTCGCTGCCGTGGTACATCCATCACATGGCCGAGCTCCACGGGCTCGTCGAAGGCCAGGGGGGCACTGGAGCGGCTCCCACGGCCGAATCGGCTCCGCCCCTGCTCTCGCGCGCGAGTCTGCTCTGGTACTTCTGGGCCGCGGCCAATGTCCAGATCCTGATGCCGCTGCTGATCTTTCTGCTCATCGGGGTCGTGCTGACGGTGCGCGACTGCGTCCGGCGCTGGACACCCGAGAATCTCGGCCCCGAGCTCCTGGGCGGCGCCTTCGTCTCGTGGCTGGGGATCACGCTGATCAGGCACAAGGACATGCGCTTCACGCTGCCAGCCCTGATCTATATTGCGGTGCTCGCGACGGGCTGGATCGTGCTCGCACGGCCGCGCCTGCGCCTCGCCGCCACGGCTGTGCTGGTGGCGATCCTGGCCGTCAACTTCCTCGGCATCTCAGTTGGCATCGGTCATGCCGTGCGCATCGACCTGCCCGGCGCATTCAACGGCGCCCCACGGACACGGCAGTTCGCGCTCTACGCGCCGGAAGGCTACCTGCGCGGTGGACCCGAGCACGACGGCGACATCCTCGCACTGATGCGAGAACTGAAGCGGGCCGGCGTGCAGACGATCACCTTCGACGCCGGCAGCACCGATGTCCCGGACTTCACGACATATGGATTGCAAGTGCGTGCGGTCCAGGCCGGCCTGACTCCAACGGCTATCTACAATCTCAGCGCGCTCGGGCCGCACGACGCCTTCATGCTGCGTCATTTCGTTCAGTCAGGGGACGCCCCGCCATGCCAGCGCCTGAACGATGGCAGCGGTGTGTACGTCGAGCTCGGCGACCCGCTCAAACCATTCGAGACATACACGCTCATCTGCCCATCGCGCCACCCCGCGATCTATCAACGGACCGCTCCGCTGTCTCTGGAAACGCAGATCCAGATACACCCCGAAATCACCGGCGCCACCCGTGCGATGCTGCTGGAGGTCCTGCTCGCGCTACACCGCCAAGGCGTGAGGGCGATGGAGTTCGATCGCGCTTCCGCCGACACGCTGTTCTTCCAGCCCCCCGGACTCGAACGCCTCGCGGAGCTCGCCCAGCTACCCATCCCTCCCGAGCTCGCGCCGCAGCAGCTCACGTCAGGCGACGCATACCTGCTGCGCAAGCCGATCCCGCAGGACGGGCCTCCGCCCTGCGGGCGCTTCCCGGACGGCACCGGCCTCTACGTCGTGCTGGGCAACCCCATGCTCGCGCGTCCGCGATACGACTGCCCGCTCCGGCAATAGTTGACAACGCCCATGCCACCAACCATCGACCGCACCGAGGGCCGGCGCCTGTTCGGAGCCGATCCGGCGCTCTACCGCGCCGCCCGCCCCGAGTATCCCGAGCGGGTGTACGAGGTCCTCGCCGCGCGCTGCGGTCCGCTGGCGACAAAGCGCGTGTTCGAGGTCGGACCCGGCCCAGGACAGGTGACGCTGCGCCTGCTGCAAGCCGGCGCGAGCGTGTCCGCGATCGAGCCCGACGCGGCGCTGGCCGAGCACCTGCATACGGCCGCCGCCCAGGCGGACTTCGAAGTGGACATCCATGCGGCGAGCTTCGAGGACGCGCAACTGCCCGCCGCGTCCTTCGACCTCGGTGTCGCCGCGACGTCCTTCCACTGGGTCGAGCAGGCCGCCGGGTTGCGCAAGGCACACTCGCTACTGGCTCCAGGCGGTTGGTGGACGATGTGGTGGAACCACTTCCACGACCCCGCCCGCCGCGACGCCTTCCAAGAGGCCACCACCCCGCTGATGCGCCCGCTCGCGCGAAGCCCGACGATGGGCGAGCAAGGCCGGCCGGCGTTCGTGCTCGATGTGGAGGCTCGCACGCACGACCTGCTCCGAGCCGGCTTCGAGGATGTCGAGTTCGAGGTCATCCCCTGGACCATCTCCCTGGACGTAGCACAGATCCGCGCCCTCTACTCGACCTTCTCGCCGCTCGCGCGCCTGCCCGCTGACGAGCGCGAGCGGATCCTGGATGGACTCGCGCAGATTGCCGAGGAGTCATTTGGCGGGCGCGTCGAGCGAGCGTTCCTCACAGCGCTCTACACGAGCCGCCGACCGTGAGGATACGGCTCTATACGAGTCGCCGACCCTGAGAACGCGGCCGACGCGCTGCGCCCATCGGTGGCCGGCGTTAGGGGTCGATGCCCGTGACAGACCGATAGCCTGCTCCAAGCAAGCCAACTGGAGGTACACCCGATGAGCCGTCGCACCCCCGCCGCACCCTTCGACGTCAACGGCCGCACCGTCCTCATCACCGGCGCCGCACGTGGCATCGGCGCAGCCACCGCCGAGCGCCTGCACGCCAAGGGCGCGAACGTCGCCCTGGTCGGCCTCGAGCCCGAGCGCCTGCAGGCCCTCGCCGCCCGCCTCGGCGACCGCGCCGCCGCCTTCGAGGCCGACGTCAGCGACTACGATGCGTTGCAGCGTGCCGTGCGCGCCACCAACGAGCGCTTTGGCCCGCTCGACGTGGCGATCGCCAACGCCGGCATCCAGTTCACGGGCACGCTCGCCACCGCGCCGGTCGAGCAGGTGGAGCGCACGCTCGCCGTCAATTTCCTCGGCGTCTGGCGCACCGACCGCGCCGTCATCGACCAGATCGTGGAGCGCAAGGGCTATCTGCTGAACATCGCCTCGCTGGCCGCAGCCACGCACGCCCCGCTGATGGGCCCCTATGCCGCGAGCAAGGCCGGCGTGGAGGCGCTCACCAACTCGCTGCGCCAGGAGACCGCCCCCAGCGGCGCGCGCGTCGGCTGCGCGTACTTCGGTTTCATCGACACCGACCTCGTGCGCGCCAGCTTTGCCCAGGCCGCCAACAGCTCGGCCCGGGATCGCGCGCCCGGCTTCCTCAGCAAGCCCGTGCCCGTCTCGCATGCAGTGGACGCGATCGAGCGAGGGGTGGAGCGCCGCAGCGCGCGCGTGTGGGCGCCGCGCTGGGTCGGCCCGATCCTTGCGCTGCGCGGTGTGGTGCAGCCGATCGTCGAACGGCAGACGATGTCCGATCCGGCAGCCCTGACGGGGAGCATGCGCCTGGCCGACCCCGCATCCGGGCAGGTCTCCGAGGAAGACCCTTTGCTCGGCGTCGCCGCGAAGGCGCTCTGACTTTATTCCGCCTGCGAGAACTCGACGATGGCGATGAGTAGCATCGCCATACCCAACAGCGCAACAACCCCGGCCTCCAGCAGCCCGGGCACGTGCCAGCCCCACCACGTGACGCCTGGGGTAAGCGCGGCGCGGGCGGCGGGGGAGATGTCGAGGTGCGCAAAGATCGCGCGGCGCATCGGGTCCACCGCGTAGGTGAGCGGGTCCAGGCGGTTGAGAATCGCCAGCCAGCGCGGCAGGTGGGTCACTGGGAACAACGCACCGGAGAGGAAGAACATCGGCATGATCACCATCTGCGTGAGCGCCATAAACGACTGCATCTGCGTGACGCGCGCGGCTGCCATCGCCCCGAAGGCGGTGATCGCAAAGGCGAGCAGCAACAACAGGGCGAAGATCTCCAGCATCAGCGAGAGGCTGTAGGGGACACCTACGAGCCCGGCGATCGACATCACGATCAACCCCTCGAAGGTGGCCACCGTGGCGCCCCCCAGACACTTGCCGATCACCAGCGAGGAGCGGCGCACGGGGGCGACCATCATCTCGCGCAGGAAGCCGAACTCGCGGTCCCACACGATCGACGCCGCACTGAACATCGCGGTGAACAGCACCGCCATGCACAGCACCCCCGGGTAGATGAAGGTCCTGAAGTTGATCCCGTGCGTGCCGGCGGAGGCGATCGTCGAGAGGCCGGTGCCGAGCACGAACAGGAACAGGAACGGCTGCACCAGCGCGGTGACGATGCGCAGGCGGTCGCGGCTGAAGCGGATCAGCTCGCGCCGCCACACGACCTTGATCGCGCGCAGCTCGCTGCGCAGCGAGCGCGCGGGGACGTGCAGCTGCGGGACCGCGGTTGGGTTGGCGGCGGTGGCAGCCATCAGCGCCCCATGATCCTTGCGACGTTGCGCATGCGATCCGTGGAGGTGGCCTCGGCGTCGCGGATGGTGGAGCCGGTGTAGGACATGAAGACGTCGTCCAGCGAGGGCCGCGAGACGCTCACCGACTTGATCGGCGGGTGGGTGGGATCCCATTCATCGAACAGGCGCGGCACGAACTCCTCGCCGAGCGGCACACCGAATGTAATCAGTTCCTCGGACATCTGCGCCTCGATCCCGAAGTGCTCCTGCAGCGCCGCGATCGCCGCGGAGTCATCGTCGGTGTGGATCTGCACGCGGTCCTGCCCGACGCTTTCCTTCAGCGCCTGCGGACTGTCCAGCGCGATGATGCGCCCCTGGTCCATGATTGCGATGCGCTCGCAGTACTCGGCCTCGTCCATGTAATGGGTGGTGAGGAAGATCGTGATGTCCTCAGCCTGGCCGAGCTCGGCGATGTAGCTCCAGATCGAGCTGCGCGTCTGCGGATCGAGGCCGATCGTCGGCTCGTCCAGGAACAGCACGCGCGGTGAGTGCAAGAGCCCCCGCGCGATCTCCAGGCGCCGCTTCATACCCCCCGAGAAGGTGTTCACGAGACTGCCCCGCCGCTCCCACAGCCCCACCATCTCCATCACCTGCTGCATGCGCGGCGCCACCTGCTCGCGCGGCACCCCATACAGCTCCGCGTGCAGGCGCAGGTTCTGCTCGGCCGTCAGGTAGCCGTCGACCGTGCTGTCCTGGAAGACGAGTCCGATGTTGCGCCGCACCTGGTCGCGTTCGCTCATCACGTTGTGACCCGCCACGAATGCGGCGCCGCCGCTGGGCTTCATCAGCGTGCAGAGCATGTTGATGGTGGTCGACTTGCCCGCCCCATTGGGCCCGAGGAAGCCAAACGTTTCGCCCGTGGCCACCTCGAACTCGATGCCCCGCACCGCTTCGAAGTCGCCGAAGCACTTTACGAGACCATTAACCGAGATGGCGGTTGGGGAGCCACCGTCGGGGCCGGAGCCGTCCGTGTGGGCAGGGCCGTTGGTGAGAGGAGGATTCCGGCGGGGCTCAGTGGCGGAAGTGTCGAACACCAGTAGCCACCATAGCGGCGCCGGCCGCGTCGGCCGCAGCTACAACTGACTCGTCGCGCACCGAGCCGCCCGGCTGCACAATCGCCGCGACGCCCGCCCGCAACGCCAGTTCCGGGCCATCGGGGAAGGGGAAGAAGGCATCGCTGGCCAGCGATGCGCCCGCCAAAAGATCCGGCTGCGCGTCCTGCGCCTTCTCGATCGCGATCCGCACCGCATCCACGCGGCTCATCTGCCCCGCGCCGATGCCAATCGTCGCGCCCCCGCGCGCAATCACGATCGCGTTGGAGCGCACGTGCCGGCACACGCGCCAGGCAAACAGCATGTCCTGCCACTGCTCCTCGCTGGGCGTCGCGCTGCCCATCACCTGCATCTGCTCGCGCGTCTCGCTGACAATGTCGCGCGTCTGCACGAGTTGCCCACCGAGCACAGGCTTGCCCTCGACCTCGTGGCTCCTCGCCGGCCACTCGGCCAACTCCAGCAGGCGCACGTTCTTCTTCTCACTCAGCACCGCAAGTGCATCCGCGTCGAAGCCCGGCGCCAGCAGCACCTCGATGAACTGCCCCGCGAGCGCCCGCGCGCACTCCAAGTCGACGCGCCGGTTGAGCGCGATCACCCCGCCGTAGGCGCTCTGCGGGTCGCAGGCAAAGGCGCGTGTGTAGGCGTCGAGGATGCTCTCGCCCACGGCGCAGCCGCAGGGGTTGTTGTGCTTGACGATCGCGCACGCGGCCGGCCCGGGGTCCGTGGGCGAAGGCGTCGCTCCGAGCGTCAACTCGGAGAGATCCTCCACCAGCTCCCGCGCGCTCGACAAATCGAGCAGGTTGTTGAACGACAGCTCCTTGCCGTGCAGCTGCGCCACGCCCTCGAGCAAATGCGTGGGAGAGCCCACGCGCGCATAGAAGGCCGCCTGCTGGTGCGGGTTCTCGCCGTAGCGCAGATCCATGACCTTCTCATAGGCGTCGCGCCAGTGCGGCGGAAAGCCCTCGCCGGTGCGCCGTCCAAACCACGTCGAGATAGCGGCGTCGTAGCGCGCCGTCGTGGCGAACGCCTCCGCCGCCAGATGCTCGCGCGTGGAGGGAGAGAGGTGTCCGCCGGACTCGCGCAGCTCGCCCAGCACGCGCTCGTAGTCGGCCGGGTCCACGACCACGGCGGCGAACAGGTGGTTCTTGGCGGCCGCCCTGATCATCGTGGGGCCGCCGATGTCGATGTTCTCGATCACGTCCTCATCCGAGGCGTCCGCGCGCGCGACCGTCTGCTCGAAGGGATACAAGTTCACGCACACCAGATCGACCGGCTCGATGCCCTGCTCTGTGGCGGCGCGCAGGTGCTCGACGTCGTCGCGCCGCGCCAGCAAGCCTGCGTACAACCGCGGGTGCAGCGTCTTCACGCGCCCGTCCATGATCTCGGGGAAACCGGTGAAGTCCTCGATCGAGCGCACCGCGATGCCCGCCTCGGCAAGCGTGCGCGAGGTGCCGCCGGTGGAGATAATCTCGACCCCCAGCTCGCTCAGGCCTCGCGCGAAGTCCACGATCCCCGCCTTGTCCGAGACGGACAGCAGCGCGCGACGCACGTGCACCTGGCCAGGCTCCGCGCGCTCCAGTCCTGCGTGGGGGTCGCTCGGGTGCGGATCGCCAGGGGTCACTGGCCCGGAGCCTATCCGCCGGCTGCCTCCCGCGGCGGCGAGGGCCGCATCAGGGCGACCGTGACGGGTGCCCCGAACCGCGACGAACCGCGAAGGAACGCTACTCGGGCGCGACGAGCACCCTGCGCGCGTTCGCCGGATCGCGGCTCAGGGCATCCCGCGCAAACAGCCGCACCGCCTGCGGCAGCAGTGTGTGCTCCAGCGGGCGCAATGCCGCCAGCACCTCCTCGGGCTCGCGCGCATCGGGCAGCTCGATCGCCTGTTGCAAAATCACCGGCCCACTGTCCAGGCCCGCGTCGACGAAGTGCACCGTCACCCCGAATACCTTCACTCCGTACGCCAGCGCCTGCTCGATCGCATGCAAGCCCGGGAAGGCCGGCAGCAGCGAGGGGTGCACGTTGATCACGGCCTCGGGGAAACGGTCGAGGAAGGCTGGACTGAGCAGCTCCATGTAGCCGGCAAGCACGACCAGCCGCGTGCCTCGCTCGATCAGCCAACCGGCCATCGCCCCGTCGCGCGCGGTGCGGTCGGGGTAGTCCGCGCGGAGGAAGACAGCCGTGGCCACTCCGCGCCCGCGTGCCCGCTCAAGAGCGGGGGTGCCAACCACGTTCGATGCCACCGCCACGACCTCGGTCTCGCGCCCGTGCACGGCGTCAAGCAGCGCCTGCAAGTTGGTGCCTGCGCCGGAGGCGAGTATTGCGATTGGCAGAGGATCGACCATGTCGCCACCGTAGCCAAGAATCTCCCCCTCAGAGCGTGCGTCAAGCACCGGGAGGGCGGCACAACGCCGCCCGATCGCATCCAGATCTGCCGCCAGCCCTCCGGTCATCTCAGTGTCGCGACGGCCTCACTGTCCGCCGGGTCGATGCGTTGAAGTCTGGGGATCCCGTCGAAGTCGCCGTCGGGGCTGAGGATTGCGTCGATCCCGCGATTGAGCGCCTGCGCCGCGAAGATCGCGTCGCGCACGTCCAGCCGCTCGTGCTCGGCCCAAAGCTCCAGAGCGCGATCCATGTCGCTTGGCTCCACAGTGTGCAGCGACACGGCGCGGGTGATCGCGCGCGCCGCGCGCACCACATCGGCTCGACTGCCCACCCGGCGCAGCCGGACATAGGCAAACTCATGGATCAGCTCCACGCTGGCCTCCGCCGCGAGGTGTCTGCTCTCCACTTCATGCAGGATCGCTCGGCACGGCTCGCGGTAGTGGTGCTCGCCTCCCAGCGCGTAGACGAAGACCCCGGTGTCAAAAAGGAAGCGCCGCACCCGTGCGTCAATCGAACGTGTCGGCGTTCATGTCTTCGATCATCTGTCGCTTCATGACCGGCCAGTCCTCCACGGGCATGGGCTCCGCGTCGAGCAACTGCCGGATCGCCTGGGCGCGAGCGTCCTGGACGCTGGCCAGCTTCTCCTCAACCGCCTCGCGGATCAAAGCCCCCATCGAGATGCCTCGCTGCGCGGCGGTCTCGCGCAGGCGCCGGTGCAGCTCGTCATCGAGCAACAGTTGGGTTCGACGGTTCAGCGACAGCGAGGGAGGAACCATACCCCTACATTAGCACATACACAGCCACGCCTGCACATGTGCAGCTCAAGCCCGCACCAACGGCAGCACGCCCTCCTCCAGCGCATACTTCCCACCCGCCTCGCCCGTGCGATCGAGCGGGTACTGCCCAGTGAAGCAGGCGTCGCAGTGCGTGGCGCGCGTGGCGCCGACGGCCTCATACACGCCCTCCAGAGATAAATAATGCAGCGAGTCGCAGCCCAGCTCGGCGGCGACCTCCTCGGTGTTGCGCCCGTGCGCGATCATCTCCTCGCGCGTGCTCATGTCGATCCCGTAGTGGCAAGGGTGCTTGATGGGCGGCGCGCTGATGCGCATGTGCACCTCGCTTGCCCCCGCGTCGCGCAGCATCTGCACGATCTGGCGCGTCGTGTTGCCGCGCACGATCGAATCGTCCACCACCACCAGCCGCTTACCAGCGATCACCTCGGGCAGGGGGTTGAACTTCAAGCGCAAGCCGTGCTTGCGCAGCTCCTGCCCGGGCTGGATGAAGGTGCGTGCCACGTAGCGGTTCTTGACGAAGCCGTCGTCCTGGGGGATGCCGCTGGCGCGGGCCAATCCGCGCGCGGCGGCGTTGCCGGAGTCGGGCACCGCGATCACCAGATCCGCCTCCACCGGCGCCTCGTGCCACAGGATCTCGCCCATGCGCGCGCGTGCGACCTGCAGCACCTGGCCGTGCATGCGCGAGTCGGGCCGGGCGAAGTAGATGTACTCGAACACGCAGAAGGCCTTGCGCTCGTCGGGGGAGACCATCGTGCTCTGCACGCCCTCCTCGCTGAGCGTCACCACCTCGCCCGGCTGCACGTCGCGCAGGTGCCGCGCGCCGATGATGTCAAGCGCGCAGGACTCGCTCGCCACGCAGTGGCGCACAACGCCATCCCCGTCTCCGTCTCCAGCCCCGCCCCCCACCCGATCGCCATCCCCGCCCGGGCCGTCGCCCGCCCCGGTCGGCTGGAGCGCACCCAGCGCCAGCGGGCGCAGGCCGTGCGGGTCGCGGAAGGCCACCACGCGATCCTTCGTCATCACCACGATCGAGAAGGCCCCGCGCAGGCGCGGCAGCACGTCGGCGATCGCGTCCTCGATGCGCTCCGCGGGATGGGTGGCCAGCAGTGCGGCGATGATCTCCGAGTCCGACGTCGAGCTGAAGGTGACGCCGCGCTCCAGCAGCTCGTCGTGCAGCTCCACGGCGTTGATCAGGTTGCCGTTGTGCGCCAGCGCCAGCTCGCGCGAGGTGCCGTTGCGCCCGGCGCTGCGCTGCACCGGCTGCGAGTTCTCCCAGGCGTTCGAGCCAGTGGTGGAGTAGCGCACGTGTCCGATCGCCAGGTCGCCCGCGAGCGTGCGCAGGTCGTTGTCGCTGCTGAACACCTGGTTGACGAGCCCCAGCTCGCGGCGCGTGATGATGTGCCCGCCGCGTTCGGCCGAGGCAATGCCCGCGGACTCCTGCCCGCGGTGCTGCAGGGCATAGAGGGCGAAGTAGGAGAGGCGCGCGACGTCGTGGCCGGGTGCGTATACGCCAAACACACCGCACTCGTCGCGCGGTCCATCGCGATCCTCTGCGCGCGGGGGCACAGGCCTCACCCCCACAAGCTAGCAGTCGCAGTCATAAGAACAGCCGGGCCAGCGCGCCATGGGCCTCGACCAGTTCGTCGAGCGCGACGTCCAGACGCTCGCCGCCTACGGCGATGCGCAGCGAATCGCCACCGACGGTGCCGATCAGGTGCAGCGGAGTGCGTCGACCCAGCGAGCTGACGCCCGTGGGTGTGCCGCTCACGAGGAAGCCGCCCGGGCACTCGCCGAAGAGCGCCTCGAAGGGGTCGGGATCGCCCTCACCCGCCGGATCGCCCTCGCCGCTGGGATCTCCCTCGCCGCCGGGGCCCGAATCGGACCGGCTCCCCGCGCCGAGACCCGGCAGCTCCAGCTCCACCCGCGCCCCCAGCCCCCCCGCGAGACAGCACTCGGCGAGCGCCACCGTTAGGCCGCCCTCGGCGATATCGTGCGCGCTCGCCAAGCCGCCCACGCGCACAGCCCCCCGCACGGCGAACTGCGCCGCGCGCACCGCACCGACGTCGATCGCGGGCAGCCGGGTCGGCAGCTCTTCGCCGCGCAGCTTCGCCAGCTCGCTCGCCGCCAGCGCCGGCGCGAAGGCCCCGACGAGCGCGATCGCGTCTCCCGCTTGCGCCCACCCCAGTCGCCCCGCGCGCGCGGCAAGGGGCAGCCGTCCGACCATGCCGATCACCGGCGTCGGGTAGATCGGCCCCGAGGGCCCCTCGTTGTAGAGCGAGACGTTGCCCCCCACGATCGGTGCCTCCAGCGCCCGGCAGGCGTCGCCCAGGCCGCGCACGCACTCGCCCAGCTGCCAGGCGATGTGCGGCTTCTCGGGGTTGCCGAAGTTGAGGTTGTTCGTCGTGCCCAGCGGCTCCGCCCCCACGCAAGCGAGGTTGGAGGCGCACTCGAGCACCGCCGCCACCGTGCCCCGGTAGGGATCGGCGGCCACGCGCCGCCCGTTGCAGTCGATCGACACCGCCAGCGCCGATCCGTCGGGCAGCTGCAGAACCGCCGCGTCGGCCTGCTCGGGGCGGCGCACCGTGCGCGACTGCACGATCGCGTCGTAGTGCTCGAACAGCGGCCGGCGCGAAGCGATATTGGAGGAACCCAAGAGCGCCAGCAGCGCCTGCGTGGGCGAGGCGTCCTGCGCGAGCACCGCCGCGGGCGCGGGGTAGATCGCCACCACAGGGCGGCTCGGCGACAGGTCATACAGCGGGCAGTCGTCCACCAGCGCGCGCACGGGCATGTCTCCCACCAGATCCTCCCCGGCGAACACACGCAGCCGCCCCGAGTCCGTGACGGCGCCGATGGCGGTGCCGTTCACCTCCCACTTCGCGCACAGCTCCAGCACCGCTTCCACGTTCGCGGGCGCCACCACGCAGAGCATGCGCTCCTGAGACTCGCTCACCATGATCTCAAACGGCTCCAGGCCGGCCTGACGCAGGGGCACGCGCGCGACGTCGATGTCAAGCCCCACCTCGCCCTTGCTGGCCATCTCCGCCGCCGAAGACGTCAGCCCCGCCGCGCCCAGATCCTGCAACGCCACGAGCAGCCCGCGCTCCAGCAGCTCAAGCGAGCACTCCAGCAGCTTCTTCTCCTCGAAGGGATCGCCCACCTGCACGCTAGGGCGCTTGTCGTCCCCCACGCCCAGCTCGGCCGAGGCCAGCACCGACGCCCCCCCGATCCCGTCCCGCCCCGTGGAGGCCCCGAACAACACAAGCACGTTGCCGGCCCCGGCGGCGGCGCTGCGCACCAAGCGCGCGCGTGGCGCGAGCCCGAGCGCCATCGCGTTGACGAGGCAGTTGTGCTCGTAGGGCCCCTCGAAATACACCTCCCCGCCGATCGTCGGCACGCCGATCGAGTTCCCGTAGTGCGCGATGCCGGCCACCGCGCCATCCAGCAGATAGCGTGAATGTTTTGAGGGGCTCCGCTGACGCTCCGCCGAAGTTGCCGCGCGCGGCCCCCCCTCCTCCCCCTCAAAACCGTGCTGGGGCGTGCCGTCGATCTCGCCGAAACGCAGCGAGTCGAGCACCGCGATCGGGCGCGCGCCGATCGCGAAGATGTCCCGCAGGATGCCCCCCACGCCGGTTGCTGCGCCCTGGAAGGGCTCGACAGCACTGGGGTGGTTGTGGGACTCCACCTTGAACGCGCACACGAGGCCACCCCCGACGTCCACCGCGCCGGCGTTCTCGCCCGGCCCCATCACCACGTGCGGGCCCTCCGTGGGGAGCGTGCGCAACAGCTTCTTTGAGTGCTTGTAAGCGCAGTGCTCACTCCACAGCAGCGAGTACATCGCCAGCTCCACCTGGTTGGGCGCCCCCCCCTGCTTCTCGCAGACCAGTTCGTACTCCGCGCGCGTCAGCCCCAGCGCGAGCGCGTCAGAGACTGAGGGAGAACTGCTCCTCGCCTTCCCCGACGATGGCCTGTCATCAGACATGGGCGCCGCTCTCAATCGCCAAGCGCATCGACTCGAAGATGCACAGGCCGTCGGTGGAACCCGTCAGCGGATCGACGGCGTGCTCCGGATGGGGCATCAGGCCGAAGACGTTCCCCCCCGCGTTGCGCACGCCGGCGATGTCGCGCAGCGAGCCGTTGAAGTTCTCTCCGGCGGCGTAGCGCAGCACGACCTGCCCGTTGCCTTCGAGCTCATCGAGCGTGGTCTCATCCGCGTAGTAGCGGCCCCACGAGTGCTTCGCGGGGATGCTCAGCGTTGGCGGACATGCGCTCGTGAATCTGGTGCCCCCCTGCACGACGTCCAGCTGCACCTGGCGAAAAGTGAAGCGCCGGTTGGCGTTGGGCAGCAGGGCGCCCGGCAGCAGGTGCGCCTCGCAGAGCACCTGAAAGCCGTTGCAGATACCCAACACCAGGCCGCCGTCGTGGGCGAACTCGCTGACCGCCTCCATCGCCGGCGCGAAGCGCGCGATCACACCCGCGCGCAGGTAGTCGCCGTAGGAGAAGCCCCCCGGCACGACCACCGCATCGACCCCCTGCAGGTCGCGCTCGCCGTGCCACAGCAGCTGTGCCTCGCCCACGCGCTCGCAGGCGTGCAGCGCATCCACCTCGTCGCACGAACCAGGGAACTGGAGGACTCCGAAGCGCACTTCAGTCGCTGTCGGTGGGACCTAGCAACTGGACCTCATAGTCCTCGATCAGCGGGTTGGCGAGCAGCTTCTCGCACATCGCCTCCAGCTCCTCGGGGTCGTCCACGTCCAGCTCCACCAGCCGCCCGATGTGCACGTTGCTGGCGCCGGCGAAGCCGAGCGCGGGCAGCGCGCGCTGCACGGCCTCGCCCTGGGGGTCGAGGATGCCGGCCTTGGGGCGGATCAGTACGCGGGCGCGCATCAGGCCGCGGTGCGCTCCAGCCACACCCCGAACGGCTCGCCGGCGATGCGCTCGTATGCCTCGACATAGCGCGCCCTCGTGCCATCGATCACGTCCTGCGGGATCGCCGGGGCGGGCGGCTTCTTGTCCCAGCCGCTGCCGGCGGCCCAGTCGCGCACGTACTGCTTGTCGAAGCTCGGCTGCCCCTTGCCCCCCGCGTAGCCGTCGAGCGGCCAGTAGCGCGAGGAGTCGGGCGTCAGCACCTCATCGCCCACCACCAGCTCGCCGCCGGCATCGAGCCCGAACTCGAACTTCGTGTCGGCGAGGATCACCCCGCACTCGCGCGCGTGGGCGGCCGCGAAGGAGTACAGCTCGATCGACACTTCCCGCACTCGCGCCATCAGCTCACGGTCGCCCACCAGCTCGGCGGAGCGCTCGAAGTCGATCGCCTCGTCGTGCCCCACCTCGGCCTTCGTGCTTGGGGTGAAGATCGGCTCCGGCAGTTGCTCGGACTCGCGCAGCCCCGGCGGCAGCGCGATACCCGACACGGCGCCCGTGGCGGTGTAGTCCTTCCAGCCCGAGCCGGTGATGTAGCCGCGCACCACGCACTCGACGGGGAGCATTTGCAGGCGCCGCACGACGAGCCCCCGGCCGAGGGCCTCCGTCGGTACGCCCTCGGTTGCCGATATCAGGTGGTTGCTCACGATGTGCTGGGTCTTCTGGAACCAGAACACCGACAGCCCTGTCAGCACCTTGCCCTTGTCCGGGATCGGCGTCGGGTGAACGACGTCGTAGGTGGAGATGCGGTCGCTGGCGACCATCAGCAGCCGCCCCTCCGGTCCATCCACCGAGCCGTCCGGCCGAGCAAGAGGGGCCCGGCTCGCCGGCCCTTGGCCGGCTGCGCCACCCTCTAGGGCGTACATCTCGCGCACCTTCCCGCTGGCGATAAGAGGCAGGTCGGCAAGGGTGGCGCTCACGCGGCGCGATGCTACCAGCGCGTCAGGCGATCTCATCCAGCCGCGCCACGATCTCCGCGGCGTAGCGCGTGTAATGACCGTAGTCAAAGATCGCCCCGAGGTCGAGCTCGCTGCCGACCGGATCGACGGCCAGCAGCTCGCGCAACGGCGTACGCGTGTCCCACGCCTGCTGCGCCACGCGCTGCACGCCGTAATAGGCATCGTCGCGGCTCATGCCGCTCTCGACCAGCGCTAGCAAGAGGCGCTGCGAAAAGAGCGCGCCGTAGGTCAACTCGAGGTTCTCGCGCATACGCTCCGCATCCACCGTCATGCCCTCCACGAGCGCGAGCGCGCGGTGCTGCAGGTAGTCGATCAGCGTGCTCGAGTCGGGCAGAATCACGCGCTCCACCGAGGAGTGCGAGATGTCGCGCTCGTGCCACAGCGCCACGTTCTCCAGCGCAGCCTGCGCGTTGCCACGCAAGACGCGCGCGAGGCCTGCGATCTGCTCGCTCTTGATCGGGTTGCGCTTGTGCGGCATCGCGCTCGACCCCTTCTGCCCGCCGCGGAAAGGCTCCTGCACCTCGCCCACCTCCGTGCGCTGCAGGTGCCGTATCTCCGTGGCCAGCCGCTCCATGCCCGCCCCCGCGAGGGCAATCGCCTGCAGCAGCTCCGCGTGGCGGTCGCGCGCGACGACCTGAGTTGAGACCGGCTCGCGCTGCAGGCCCAGCCGCTCCAGCACGCGCGCCTCAAAGCGCGGCGAGGTCGCCGCGTAGGTGCCCACCGCCCCGCTCACCGCGCCCACCGCGGCCTGCGCGAACGCGCGCTCCAGGCGCTGCGCGTTGCGGTGCGCCTCAAACGCGAAGCCCGCGAGCTTCACGCCGAAGGTGGTGGGCTCGGCGTGGATGCCGTGCGTGCGACCTACGCACAGGGTGTCGGCGTGCTCGCGCGCGCGTGCCACCAGTGCGGCCGTCAGCTCGTGCGCGCCCGCCAGGACGAGCTCGCCGGCCGCGCGCAACTGCAGCGCGAGCGCCGTGTCGAGGACGTCGGAGGAGGTCAGGCCGAAGTGCACCCAGCGCCCCGCCTCACCGGCGGACTGCGCGAGCACATCCACGAACGCCGCCACGTCGTGGTCGGTGGTCTGCTCGCGCTCGTTCACAGCCGCCACGGTGAAGGTGGCCTTGCGGATCGCGTCGAGCTCCGCAGTGGTGGGTCCGTTGCCCTTGCCGAGCAGGGCCGGCAGCTCCTCGGCAGCAGCGACCTCCACGCGGCGCCAGCGCTCCATGCGCGCCTCGTCGGTCCACAGCGCCGCCAGCTCGGGGCGTGAGTAGCGGGGGATCACGCACCCAGGATACGCGCCGCGAGGATCGCGGCATTGCGCGGGTTGTCAAGCCCCACGCACGCCACCGGCACCCCCGGCGGCATCTGCACGATCGAGAGGATCGCATCCAGTCCCCCCGCCGCGCTGAGGCGGCTTGTGAGCGGCACGCCGATCACAGGCAGATCCGTGTGCGCCGCCACCGCCCCCGGCAGCGCCGCGCTGATGCCCGCCCCGGCGATGATCACGCGCAGGCCGCGCATCCGGGCGTTCTTGGAGTATTCGGCCACCATGTCGGGCTCGCGGTGGGCTGACATGACGCGCAGCTCGTGCATGATGTCGCGCTCCTGCAGCTCCGCCGCGGCCTTTTCCATCGCCTCCATGTCGCTCTTGGAGCCCATCACGATGCCCACCAGCGGCCCGTTCACGTCGATCTCCGACAGGGCCGACTCGACCTCGGTGAGGGGGGTTGAGATGGGGGAGACGTCGCCCATGCTTCAAGCATTCCCAGCCGGGCTCGCGGCAGGAGGCCGGTCAGCCGCCGAAGGTGGCGTCTGGGACGTATCGGATGCTATGTCTGCGCGGATCTGCATGCCCTCAAAGGAGATCTTCCCTGCCGCAGCATACGCTGCCTCTCGGGCGGATCGCAGGTCATCGCCGAGGGCCGTGACGCCCAATACGCGCCCCCCAGCGGTCACGAACCCGCCATCGGCTGCCGCCGTGCCTGCGTGGGTCACCTCAACGTCCTCGGGCACGTCATCCAGACCCTCGATGAGATCGCCGCTGGAGGACGACTCCGGGTAGCCGGCGCTCGCCAGCACCACCGTCACGGCCGACTGCCCAGACCAAAACGGTCCCTCAAGGGCGCGTCCCCAATAGTCGTCGGCAGAAAGGCCGTCGTAACGCGCCGCGTGCAGCAGCAGCTCCAGCAGATCCCACTCGAGCAGCGGCAGCAGCGTCTGTATCTCCGGGTCGCCGAAGCGCACGTTGAACTCCAGCACGTTCGCGCCATCGTCGGTGAGCATGGCACCGATGTAGAGGACCCCGTGAAAGGGCGTTCCGCGTCTTCGCATCACGTCAAGGATGCGCTCGGGGGCTTCGAGTCCAACGTAGAATTCGTCCTCGTCCTCGTAGTCGCTTGCGCCGTCCACGAACGCGCCCATGCCACCCGTGTTGGGGCCGAGGTCGCCGTCGAAGATACGCTTGTAATCCTGGGCTGCTCGCAGCGGCACCGCCCTCGTGCCGTCGCACACCGACATCAGCGACACCTCTCTGCCCACCAGGCGCTCCTCCACGAGAGCGCTCGCCTGAGCACCGCCAAAGCGGCCCTCGATAAAGATCTCCTCCAGCGCCAGCCGCGCCTGCTCCGGCGTGTCGGCCACCGTCACCCCCTTGCCCGCCGCCAAGCCGTCGGCCTTGACGACGACGCCGGGGCTCGCCAGCTCGCGCACCGCCTGGAGCCCCTCCTCCAGCGAGTGCACGTGCCGCCAGCGCGCAGTGGGCACCTGGGCCTCTTCCATCACTCGCTTGGCGTACGCCTTGGAGCCCTCCAGTCGCGCCGCGGCCGCGGTCGGGCCGAACGCCAGATGCCCGCGAGCATCGAGCGCGTCTACCAAACCCGCCACAAGCGGCGCCTCGGGACCCACCACTGTGAAGTGGATGCCCTCGCGCTCCACCGCGGCCACGATCCCCTCAACGTCGTCGGCGGCGATGTCGAGCAGCCGCGCGTCCCGTGCGATGCCAGCGTTTCCCGGCGCGCACAGCAGCTCGCTCACTCCCGCGGAGCGCTTCAATGCGCGTACGATCGCATGCTCACGTCCACCACCACCGACGACCAGGATCTTCATCGAACCCTCCTACAGAGAAGCAATGAAGTCGTCCACCGGTATCGCTGCGAGCGTCTCATAGCTGACGGTCCCGCGCGACCCCAGCTCAAGCGACACGCGCGCCATCGTCTGCTCGTCCGGCGCCTCCACGATGTTCACGAAGTCGAAGCGTCCCAGCGTCGCCCACTGCGCCTTGACGGTCGCCCCCAGCTGTTCCACCTCCTTGTTCACCTCACGAATGCGCTGCGGGTTGTTCTTCACCGTCTGCACGCCGTCAGGTGTGAGGTTGGCGAGCATTATGTAGGTCGGCATCATGGGCCTCCTCGGGTCGGATGGTGTGCCTGTTCAGACAGATTAGACCCCATGCCTTCCGCTTGCCGGAGGCCTTGAGCACCAGGGGTTTCCTGTCTTGCCGAGTCACTTGCAATGCCGCGTACTTCTCCTCAACGCGCAGGAGCACCGTCTTCGAGATGGGGCTCGATCCAGATCCGGTAGCGCCCGATGAAGTCGCGCGCCGCGTCGTGCACAAGCTCGGCTGCGCGATGCACGTCCCCGGCAGCGACCTGAAGGTAGCCGTGCTCTATCCTCGCCCGCGCGATCTGCGCCCGCACCAGCCGGCGACAGAGGCTGCCGTCGATCACATCGGCCTCGCGCAGCGCCTCGAAGGCTCGTGCCGCCGATCCCCCCACCCCTTTTGAGAGCGGCGGCAACTGCGCCAGCTTCACGCCGTCCTCCGCAAGCTCGGCGACGAAGTTCTGTACACGCCCAACCGCGCGCTCAAGTGCCTGCACGCGGTTGTATGCCTCCATGTCTTTCGTCGTGTCGAACGCCGCCTTGAACTCCTTCAGGTCGAAGTCTCCACCGAACGCCGCCATCGCACTCTCAAGCGCCGCGTACTGCCGTGGGAACTGCTGCAGGTGCCCGACGATGTCGCGCCGCCAGCGTTTGCCCTCGGCCTTGCGTGTCATGGAGAACCTTCAGGCGCCGATCAGCCCGTCGATACCGGCCAATGCAGCCTGTGTGCGCCGCGCATCGTCCTGCCGGCCGAGCCGATCCAACTGCGCTTCACGCATGCGCAGCCGTGGCCGCAGTCCCTCGCGATCGACCAGCACCCGGCCGTAGGCCAGTACATCGGCAAGGAACGAAGGCTCGCCTTCGGCATCTTCGAGCCGCACCACATCCACGCTCCGTCCCGTGGCAGCCGACAGCTTGGCGTTGAGGTCCGTCACCCGCTCAAGGCTCCCGTCGCGCAGATCGACCAGCACATCGATATCGCTATCCGCCGTATCCGTGCCCACCGCCACCGACCCGAACAGCAGCGCGAAGCGAACGTTCTGCTCCGTGCGTAGCGCGCCACGCAGCGCCGCCAGCAGTCGCCATGAACGCCGCACATACTGTCGCTCGGCCAGTGACAGCTCCAACTTCCGCGGCGAGCGCCGCGTCCCCCGCAACGTCCCTTCAGCAACCGCCCGCCGCAGAGTCCGGTCGTTTATGCCCATCTCCTCCGCCAGCAATGCCATCGTGGCCATATGTCCAATCCTAGCGCAGTGTGTGTCCGTTAGCAGGTGGTGGTGGGCGCCGGCACGCACCGCGAACCGGCGCCGCACCAAGACGCCGCTAGATGTAGATGCCGTCAGCCAAAGCCTTGGCGGCCTCCAGCACCTCTTCGTAGCGGCCATCAGCGATCAGGTCCATCGGTCGCTCGTCGCCCAGTTGGCGACTGCGAGCTCGAAGCCAGCGCGCGAACTGGACCCCTCGCAAGCTGGGGCTGAGGACAGACTGGAGATGGCGAAGGTCGTCAATCGCCTCCGTGTGCCTTGCCTGCACGGAAACCGACTCGCCGTTGGTCGCCCAACGCCGGATCGAACGTTCGTCAACTCCGATCATCCTCGCCAGCTCGTCCTGGGTCAGCTCGTGTCTGTGAAGCAGCGCTCGGATGACTTCCTCGGGCGCTGCGTACTCCGGTAGGACCTCCTCTCCTTCGTCGTTGCGCGAAACAAGCGTCGCGCGAGCTTCGGATCCAGGCATAAACACCTCATGATCGATCGGACAGACCGAGCTTAACGCGCCCCGGCCCGTCGCGAACTTTCCCAGCGGCCAAGCCACTGGCTCGCGGGGGTTGATGCTCCGCGTCAAGCTAGCTCAACCCCAGCGCTGGCGTTCGGGCGATCGCCAATGATGTGCGCCCGGGACGGAGGCTCGGACTGAACAGGTACGCGGATCCGACTTCGAGTCCTCGCCTGTCCACTTTCCGAGTTGATGTGATGTTTTCTTTTTTTGACTCGAGTTCCCCTGCCGTTGGGCTTTTGTCGTGCCGCATTTCAGGTCCCGACGAACGCGCCGAGAACCGCGCGCTGCAGGCGTCGCGGAACCCGCTTCCCCACGCCAAAACGGCGTCCAGCACAGACACCGCCAGCAGCAGCCCCAGGCACATCCGCAGCAGCACTCCTCTGGATCTCATGCGTCGGTGCTGTTTCAACAAAGCATCTCTGGTCATCATGCTCCCTTTCTTTGGTCACCTCGTGCGAGTATCAACCTACGCCCGCCACTATAGACCAAAGTCCGATAGAATCGCCGGTTGGCTAGCTGGCCAGATAGCCTATACTAAGTCCTGAACTCTGTCCGCCGACCACAGAGGAGTCAACCAATGACGCAAGCAGCAGGGGTACCCAGCGAGCGAGCCCTCCACGACCTTCCCTCTCAGCGCCTTTGCACGATGGTCTACCGCTCAGCCGACCTCCGTGGCGAGCCATTGGATCCCGGCAACAGCAAATGCGGGGGCCGCGCCCATTCGCCAGGCGCGGCCCTTCCCCTCTACACAGCGACGAGAGCCGCCGACGCCCTAGAGCTGCCGATGCGCGGGATCGCCGGCGACTTGGTCGTGCAGCGACTACTGGTCCAGCTCAGGGTGGACCTCTCGGTCATCGACCTGGTCGACCCCCGAGCCTTGGCCGTATGCGGCCTTCCTCCCTCGGCGCTGGTGGGTGAGAACCGCAGGGCGATGCGCCTCGCCATGGCCGTTGCCGACCAGCGCGAGGACGTGCAGGGCGTACTGGCGCGCTGCACCGACAAGGCCGGCTCCAGCGAGGGGAGCGTGGTGATCCTTGCGCTCCTCCCTCGCTGTCTGCACAAACCACATGTTGAGATCGTCTGGGAAAGGGCCGTCGTGTTCGGTCCGACGACCGGCCCAACCCCGGAAAAAGCTCGGTCCTAGCCATGCTGCTCGACCAGCCACCCCCCAACGACCCCGCCGATGAACCGTCGCACCTGCCGGAAGGAGACAGGACGACACCACCTGTCAAATGGCGACGCTTGCGGGTGCGCCTCGAGAGCGTGCCAACGCTTACCGAGCAGATGGTCGCACTCGTCAGCCGCGCCACCCAAAGCGAGCCTCGGGTCAAGATCATCATCGACGGCTTCGACGACGCCTTCCGTGATCCGCGAGCGATCCTGACAACCCTCTCCAGACGTGACCGGGAATCGGCTCGGTGGTATGAGGTCGAACTTGTCTGCCCGCACTCCCCAACGCCGATAGTCGTGAGCTTCACAGCTCGCCGCAGGGCGGGGGCCACGCTCACTTTGAAAGGAGGCGAGCGCGTCCTACGGAACGGGCTCCGCCCAGATCTCAAAGCGATAATCGACGGCGCGGCTCGCGAAGAAGCCAGGCGCCGTCGCAAGGCAGCCATCAGGCGGTGTCTGGGAGACGGCTGGGTGGTCGCGGGTGTCCTGTGTGCCGCGATCACCGCTGCGGCGACAGTCCTCATCTTGCTGCACGCACCTTGACCGGCCACGCAAGACGCGAGACCCTCGAGTCAGCGCGGAACCCCTCAGGTCAGCGCCGCCTGTCTGGGGCTCAGCACCAGTTCGCCGCCCTCGGCATCCACGCTCACGCTGTCGCCCTCGCGCAGCTCGCCCTGCAACAGCGCCAGCGCCAGGCGGTCGGTGAGCTGCTTCTGGATCACCCGCCGCAACGGCCGCGCCCCGTAGGCGGGGTCGTAGCCGAGGTTGCCGATCAGCGTGCGCGCATCGTCGGTCAGGGTCACCTCCACACCGCGCTGCGCCACGCGCTCGGTCACCTGCGCCACCTGCAGGTCCACGATCTCGCCGATCTGCTCGCGCGTGAGTGCGTGGAAGCGCACGATGTCGTCGAGGCGGTTGACGAACTCGGGCTTGAAGTGGCTCAGCAGTTCTGAGCGCAGCTGCGGCTCCTCGGCCGACTCGCTCACCGGGATGTTGGAGGTCATGATCAGCACGGTGTTCTTGAAGTCCACCGTGCGGCCCTGCCCGTCGGTCAGGCGGCCGTCGTCCATCACCTGCAAGAGCGTGTTGAACACGTCGGGGTGGGCCTTCTCGATCTCGTCCATCAAGACCACGCTGTAGGGCCTGCGGCGCACCGCCTCGGTCAGCTGGCCTCCCTCCTCGTAGCCGACGTACCCCGGGGGCGCCCCGATCAGGCGCGAGACGGTGTGCTTCTCCATGTACTCGCTCATGTCGATTCTGACCATCGCGTCCTGCGAGTCGAACATGAACTCCGCGAGGGCGCGCGCCAGCTCGGTCTTGCCCACGCCGGTGGGCCCCAGGAAGAGGAAGGTGCCGATCGGGCGGCCCGGGTCCTGCAGGCCTGCGCGCGAGCGGCGCAGGGCGGCGGCCACGGCCTCGATCGCCTCGTCCTGGCCAACCACGCGTTCGTGCAGGCGTTCCTCCATGTGCACAAGCTTCTCGACTTCCCCCTCCAGCAGGCGGCTCACGGGAATGCCGGTCCAGCGCGCCACCACCTCCGCGACGTCGTCGGCGTCCACCTCCTCCTTGAGGAACACCGGCTTCGCCGGCGCTGCACCGTCCTGCGAGGCCACACCGTCCTCGCCCGCCACACCTGCACCCGCGCGGGCATCGGCCGCGCCCTCGGGGCTGCCCTGCGCGTCTTCCGGGCCACCACGCGGCCCCCCCTCCTCCCCCTCCAAATCAGCCAATTCTTTTTCCAGGCCGGGGATCTCGCCATAGCGCAACTCGGCGGCCCGCTGCAAATCGGCGCTGCGCTCGGCCTTCTCGGCCTCCACGCGCGCCTCCTCCAGGCGCACCTTCAGATCGCGCACGCCCTGGATCGCCTGCTTCTCCTTCTGCCACTGCTCCTTCATCTCCGCGCTGCGCGCCTTCAGCTCGGTGAGCTCGGTTTCGATCGCCTCGCGGCGCTGCGCACTGGCCTCGTCCTTCTCCTTGCGCAACGAGGTGAGCTCGATCTCCAGCTGCATCACCCGGCGGTCCACCTCGTCGATCTCCTGCGGCAGGGAGTCGATCTCGATACGCAGCTTGCTCGCCGCCTCGTCGATCAGGTCGATCGCCTTGTCGGGCAGGAAGCGGTCGGCGATGTAGCGGTGGCTGAGCGTCGCCGCGGCGATCAGCGCGCTGTCCTGGATGCGCACGCCGTGGTGCACCTCATAGCGCTCCTTCAGCCCGCGCAATATGGCGATCGTGTCCTGCACGCTCGGCTCGCCCACAACGACCGGCTGGAAGCGGCGCTCCAGGGCCGCGTCCTTCTCGATGTACTTGCGGTACTCATCCAGTGTCGTCGCCCCCACGCAGCGCAGTTCCCCGCGCGCGAGCATCGGCTTGAACAGGTTCGCCGCGTCCATCGAGCCCGGCGCCGCGCCCGCGCCGACGATCGTGTGCAGCTCATCCAGGAACAGGATCACGGTGCCCTTCGCATCGCTGACCTCCTTCAGCACGCCCTTCAGCCGGTCCTCGAACTCGCCCCGGTACATCGCGCCCGCGATCAGCGCGCCCATGTCCAGCGCGATCACGCGGCGCTCGCGCAGCGAGTCGGGGATGTCGCCGCTGACGATCCGCTGGGCCAGGCCCTCGACGATCGCCGTCTTGCCGACGCCCGGCTCGCCGATCAGCACCGGGTTGTTCTTCGTGCGCCGCGAGAGCACCTGGATCACGCGGCGGATCTCTTCGTCGCGGCCGATCACCGGGTCGAGCTTGCCCTGCTCGGCCAGCTCGGTGAGGTCGCGCCCGAAGCGCTCCAGCGGGCTCTGCTCCTCCTCGGGCTGCTGCTGGGGTGCGCCCGCCTGGGGGCCGCCCGCCTGCGGGCCGGTGGGGGTCATGGGGTCCGACTCCCCCCGCGGCGCGCCGGGCCGAAGGGCGAACGGGCATCGACCGCCCGCACCAGCTCGGTGCTGCCGTAGGGCACCAGCTCCGCGCGGAAGCTCTTGCGCACCTCCTCGAGCTTTTCCGCCAGCTCCACCTGCGCGCGCAGCGAGGCCACCTGCAGCTGCTCGATCTGCGTGTGCAGCGCATCGATCTGCTCCTCCAGCTCGAGCACGCGCTCGACCCCCGCCAGGTTCAATCCCAGCTCTGCGGTCATGCTCTGGATGTGCCTCAGCCGTTCCACGTCTTCCTGGGAGTACAGCCGTGTGCCCTTCGCCGAGCGCTTGGGCTCGATTAAACCGCGCGCCTCGTAAACGCGCAAGGTCTGCGGGTGCATCTCAGCCAGCTCCGCCGCCACCGAGATCATGAACACCCCCCGGTTGCTGGCCACGCGCACGCGCGTCACCTCTTTGCGGGCCATCACGAGTCGCCCTTGCCGGAGGCGCCGGAACCTGCGGTGCCCGCGCTTTTGCCGCCGGCCCCGGCAGAGCTGCCAGCGGCACCTGCACCCGCGGCCCCGGCAGAGGCACCTGCCGCACCTGCGCCTGCACTCGCCCCGGCCTGCTCGAACAGCCGCGCCCGCGGGTTGCCGTTCAGCGCCTTGCCGAGCTGCTCCACCGCCCTCTCCTGCTCCTTGCTAAGCTCCTGCGGCACGTCAATCGTGAAGCGGTAGTGGATGTCGCCGCGCGCCGGTGGTGAACCCTTTGCGGCGCTACCGGCCTTGGGCGGCCCCTCGCCCCGCAGGCGCTGCACCGTGCCGTGGGCGGTGCCCGGCTTCACGCGCAGCGTCTTGGTCCCGCTCAGCGTGGGCACCTGCACCTCCGCGCCGCGCAGCGCCTCGGGGATGCTCAGCGGCACCTCCACTTCGAGGTTGTCCCCCTTGCGCTTGAACACCGGCGAGGGCGCCACGTGCGTCACCACATACAGGTCTCCGGCCGGCCCGCCGTTGCGCCCCGGCTCGCCCTTGCCTGGCAGCCGGATGCGCGAGCCCTCCCTCACCCCGGCGGGGATGTTCACGCGGTAGCGCTTCATCGTCCTCACGGCACCCGCGCCATGGCAAGTAGGGCAGGGGTCCTCGATGATCGTGCCGCTGCCGCCGCACTGCGAGCAGGGCTGGCTGATCGAGAACATGCCCTGGCCCTGCGTCTCGATCCCACGGCCCTCGCAGCGCGGGCACACGCGCGGGGTCGTGCCCGGCTTGGCGCCCGTGCCGTGGCACGTGGGGCAGGTCGATGCGGTGGGCACCTGCAGCGGCACCTGCGCGCCGCTGATCGCCTGATCGAAGGTGATCCTGACCTGCGTTTCAAGGTCCGCGCCGCGCTCTGGCCGCGCTTTGGTGCGCACCTTGCGCCCGCTCGCGCTGCCGCCGAACAGGTTCGAGAGGATGTCGCCCATCGAGGAGGCGTCGAAGTCGAAGTTGCCAAAGCCGCCGAAGCCGCCCGCCGCGCCCTGCGCGAACGGGCCCGTACCGCTGTCGTACTGCTTTCGCTTCTCCGGGTCGCCCAGCACGTCGTATGCCTGGGCGATCTCCTTGAAGCGCGACTCCGACTGCTTGTCGTCGGGGTTGCGATCCGGGTGGTACTTTCGCGCCAGCTTCCGGTAAGCCTTTTTCAGCTCATCCTGGGATGCCTTCTTGTTCACCCCCAGGGTGGCGTAGTAGTCGGGACGACTTGCCATCCGCTCCTGCCTTCCTCTCGCTTTATGCCGCCTATGCCGCCACCAGCACGCGCGCGGGGCGGATCACCGTGCCGCTCTGGTGGCGGTAGCCGTTCTGGTAGACCTCCGCCACGGTGCCGCTCTCCGCACCCGCCACCGCCTGCTGCGCCACGGCCTCCTGCGTGTTGGGGTCGAACTGCTCGCCGAGCGGCGCGAAGGGCTCGACGCCCACGCGCGCGAGCGCCGCCATCAGCTCGGAGTGCACGAGACGCACGCCGTTCAGCAGCGGGTCGTCCTGCGCCGCGGCCTCCAGCGCGCGGTCGAGGCTGTCGAGCGCGGGCAGGAGCTCTTTGGCCAGCTTTGCCACGCCGCGCTCCTGCGCCAGCGCAGCCTCGCGCGCCACGCGCTTGCGGTAGTTCTCGAAGTCCGCCTGCGTGCGCTGCGCGAGCGCCAGGTACTCGTCGCGCTGCGCGGCCGTGGCCAGGAGCTCGTCGATGTCCCCCGCGACCTCGCTGGCCTCGGTCTCATCCACGAGGACATTCCCCCCATCTGCCCCCGGCTTGTCGGGGGCAGGGGAGTGCGCTTCGCGCGGCTCCTCGACGGGCTCCTGGTCCTCGATCGCCTGCTCGGTGTCAGCCATCGATCAGCCCTGCGGCTCGTCGACGACCTCGGCGTCCACCACGTCCTCCTCGGACGCACCGCCACCGTCCGCTGAGGCGCCGTTACCGTCCGCCGCGCTGCCGTCCGCCGCGCCGCTCGCGGCCGACTGCTCCTGCGCGCGCTGGTACATCGCCTCGGAGATCGCGTGGAAGGCGCTCTGCAGGGCCTCGGTCTTGGCGTTGATCTCGGCGGGGTCCTCTGACTCCAGCGAGTCGCGCACCTCCTTGATCGCCGCCTCGATGCGCTCCTTGCTGTCCGCGTCGACCTGCTCGGCGAGATCCTGGAGCTGGCGCTCGGCCTGGTAAGCGGCGTTCTCGCCGCCGTTGCGCGCCTCCGCCAGCTCGCGTGCCTTGCGGTCCTCCTCGGCGTGGGACTCCGCGTCGGAGACCATGTTCTTGATCTCCTCCTCAGAGAGGCCACTGCCGGCCTTGATCTCGATCTTCTGCTCCTTGCCGGTGCCCAGATCCTTGGCGGAGACGTTGAGGATGCCGTTGGCGTCGATGTCGAAGGCCACCTCGATCTGCGGGATGCCCCTCGGCGCCGGCGGGATACCCGTCAGCTGGAACTTGCCCAGCGACTTGTTGTAGCCCGCCATCTCGCGCTCGCCCTGCAGCACGTGGATCTCCACCGAGGGCTGGTTGTCCTCGGCTGTGGAGAACACCTCGCCCTTGCGCGTGGGAATCGTCGTGTTGCGCTCGATCAGCTTCGTCATCACGCCGCCCTTGGTCTCGATGCCGAGCGTCAGGGGTGTGACGTCGAGCAGCAGCACGTCCTTGACGTCGCCCGCCAGCACGCCCGCCTGGATGGCGGCCCCGACGGCCACGACCTCGTCGGGGTTCACACCGCGGTGGGGCTCCTTGCCGGTTAGCTCCTTGACCTTCTCCTGCACCGCGGGCATGCGCGTCATGCCGCCGACGAGCACAATGTGATCGACGTCCTTGACGCCCTTGTCCTTGGCGTCGTTCAGCGCCTGGCGGACGGGGGCCACGACGCGGTCCAGCAGATCGGCTGTCAGTTCGCCGAGCTTGGCGCGCGTCAGACGCATGTCCAGGTGCTTGGGGCCGCTGGAGTCGGCGGTGATGAAGGGCAGGTTGATCTGCGTCTCCTGGGTGGTGGAGAGCTCGATCTTGGCCTTCTCCGCCGCCTCGTACAGCCGCTGCAGCGCCATCGGGTCGGCGGCCAGGTCGATGCCCTGGCTCTTCTTGAACTCGCCCACCAGCCAGTCGACGATCGCCTTGTCGAAGTTATCGCCGCCCAGGTGGTTATCGCCGGCCGTGGACTTGACCTCGAACACGCCGTCGCCGATCTCCAGCACCGACACGTCGAAGGTGCCGCCGCCGAGGTCGAACACGAGAATCGTCTGGTCGCTCTCCTTGTCAAGCCCGTACGCCAGCGAGGCCGCGGTGGGCTCGTTGATGATGCGCTTGACGTCGAGGCCCGCGATCTTGCCGGCGTCCTTGGTCGCCTGGCGCTGGTCGTCGTTGAAGTAGGCGGGGACGGTGATGACCGCGCCGTCGACCGATTCGCCCAGATACGCTTCCGCGTCGGTCTTCAGCTTCTGCAGGATCATCGCGCTGATCTCCGGGGGGGAGAACTGCTCTTTGTCGCCGACTTCCACGCGCGCGTCGCCGTTGGGGCCGGAGACGACCTTGTAGGGGACGATCGACTCCTCCTCGCGCACCTCCCCCTCCTTGCGGCCCATGAAGCGCTTGATCGAAAAGACCGTGTTCTGCGGGTTGGTCACGGCCTGGCGCTTGGCCACGGTGCCAACGAGGCGCTCGCCGGAGGCGGTGAATGCGACGACCGAGGGGGTCGTGCGCCCGCCCTCCGCGTTCTCGATCACGGTCGGCTCGCCGCCCTCCAGGACGGCCATGCAGGAATTGGTGGTGCCGAGGTCGATGCCTATTGTCTTGCCCATTGAGACTCCTTGATGACGGCTTGAAAAATCTAAGCGGCAGTATGGCAGATTTTCTCAGGATGTCAAGGGTTGGGGAGCACGCGCCTGTCGATCCTTCAGCGGGCGGCTTGATTGAGGGTTATTTGTGGGGATTGGAGGGGGCCGGCCTGTTGGGCCCCGGCGCGCCGCCCGAGAGATGGGGCGATGCCTGCGTTGGCGTGTGAGGGCGCGAGCACCCGCGCGGTGACGCTACCGTGTGTGGGTATGGACCCAGGGGGAATGGGCGCCGCAATCAAGCCCCGCCTGCGC
This sequence comes from uncultured Solirubrobacterales bacterium, assembly GCA_963821895.1. Classification (GTDB taxonomy): domain Bacteria; phylum Actinomycetota; class Thermoleophilia; order Solirubrobacterales; family Solirubrobacteraceae; genus Palsa-744. Next base: position 20,919 of record CAWGFQ010000004.1, on the reverse strand, counting down.
GGGGTCTCCCACCAGTACGCCTTCTTCGTCTCGCTCGCCTGCGGCGTCGGGCTGATCCTCGCGGCCTCCGGCGGACGCGCGCGCGTGGCCGCGACGATCTATGCGGCGGCCGTCAGCGCGCTGCTGGGAACGAGCGCGCTCTATCACCGCGTCACCTGGCGGCCGGGGCCGCGGCGCTGGATGCGGCGGCTGGACCACTCGATGATCTTCGTGCTGATCGCTGGCACCTACACCCCCGTGGCGCTCATCGCACTGTCGGGTCCGCTCGCGCACGCGATCCTGATCGCCGTGTGGGTCGGGGCGCTCGCCGGGGTGATCTTCAAGCTCGCCTGGATCGACGCGCCAAAGTGGCTGTTCGCGGCCGTCTACCTGGCACTCGGCTGGGCCTCGGTGGCGGTCTTCGGCGAGCTGCCCGCGGCGATCGGCTGGCTCGGCTTCGCCGGGCTCGCGCTCGGGGGACTGCTCTACACCGTCGGTGCGATCGTCTACGCCACCGAACGGCCCAACCCGTTCCCTCGTGTCTTCGGCTACCACGAGATCTTCCACGCGCTCGTGATCGCCGCCGCGGGGTTGCACTACGCGGTGATCGCCTTCGCGGTGCTGCCTCGGGGTTAAGCGAACAGGCCCCGGCTGGGGCACATGCGCGCGAGCGCGCATTCGTTGCACGCAGGCGAGCGGGCGTGGCAGGTGCGCCGCCCGTGGCGCAGCAGGTTGACGTGAAACTCCAGCTCCTCGCCGGGCGGAGTGAGCGCGAGCATCGCGTCGTGCAGCTCCTCGAAGGGGGCGCCGGGGCGGAAGAGGCCCAGGCGCGTGCCCACGCGCGAGACGTGCGTGTCCACCGGGATGTCGCGCAGGCCGTAGGCGAAGAGCAGCACGCAGGCCGCCGTCTTGCGGCCCACGCCGGGGAGGGCACAGAGGTAGGCGCGGCTTTGCTCGACGGGGGTGTTGCGCATCCACTCCAGCGAGAGTGGGTCCTCGGAGTCGCCCGCAGCGGCGGCGATCGCCGCGAGGATCTGCTTGATGCGCGCCGACTTGACCTTGGAGATGCCGCCGGGACGGATCGCCTCCTCGATCTGCGCCACCGGCGCCTCCAGGACAGCGCGGTAGTCGATCCCATCGCGCCCGAAACGCTCGCGCAGGCGCAGGAATGCCACGTCGCGGTTGCGGTCGTTGGTGCTCTGCGAGAGCACCGTCAGCACCAGCTCGTCCAGCGGCCGGCCGTGCGGCGCCATGCGCGGGATGCCATACACCGCGCGCAGGCGGTCGCGGATGCGTCGCACACGGGCACGCGTAGGCGGACGCCACGCCTGCTGGGCAGCCGAGCGCTCGCGAGCGGCAGCGAGCTTGGGAGCGGCGGCGGGTGCGCGGCGGGCGGCCGAGGCGGAGGGCGAGCGGGGCACACAACCCACGCTATATCCTCGCGCGGTGCCCGAGGTGAGCCAACACACCGGCGAGATCGCGGGCCTGACGGTCTTCTGGCGCCAGGCTGCACCGCCGGAGGGCACACCCGCGGACATCGCTCCGGCGCTGTACCTGCACGGGGTGCCCACCAGTTCAGACGACTGGGTGGCGCCCGGCGCGCACCGTGGGTCGCGGCCATGGTGGAAGCGGTGGTGGAGGCCCAAGCGCAGCGGCGACATTTGGCTTGAACCTCCGCCGTATGAATTGGGGTTCCTGGAACGCAGCGGCGGCATCGCGCCGGACCTTCCCGGCTTCGGGCGCTCGGGCAAGCCGGGGTATCTGCGGTTCACGATCGATGAGTACGCGGACTTCATCGAGCGCTTCCTCGACGAGCTGGGGGTGCAGCGCGTGCGCATGGTCGTGCACGACTGGGGCGCTGTCGGCCTGGCGTTTGCACAGCGCCGACCGGAGCGCATCGAGCGGCTCGTGGTGATGAACGCCGTGCCGTTGCTGCCCGGCTACAGCTGGCACCGCACAGCCCGGCTGTGGCGCACTCCGCTGCTGGGCGAGCTGGCGATGGGAGCGACCTGGCGGTGGGTGCTCGAGCTCAGCACGCGCGAGTCCAACGCGACGCCCGGGCCGCTGCCCCCAGCGTGGATCGACTCGGTGCTGGCCCACTTCGACGAAGGCACGCAGCGGGCGATCCTGCGCCTGTATCGCAGCTCGCCGAGCGAGGTGCTGGCGGCAGCGGGGGGGCGGCTGGCGGAGCTTGAGGGCGTGCCTTCGCTGGTGGTGTGGGGCGCGCGCGACCCCTACATACCCACCCGCTTCGCGCAGGAGTACGCGCAAGTGCTGGGCGCCGAGCTGCTGGAGCTGCCGGACGCGGGGCACTGGTGGTGGTATGACCGGCCCGACGCGATCGAGCGGGTGGCCCAGTTCCTCACCGCGCCGTGAGCGAGCGGCTGCGCGCACCGGGGACGAAGGCCCGACGGGTGGACGCCCGGCTGGCAATGGCACCGTGGGCCGTGGCTCTCGCGGTGATCTTCCCGCTCGCGCTCGCCTATGTGCTCGTGCAGCCGCCCGCGGGGGACCTGGCCGCCGCCATCTACCGCAGCAACCTGTTCGCGCGCGTGGGCTTCGAGCTGCGCGACAACGGCTGGTACGCAGCACACGGCCACTATCTCCCCGGCTACTCGCTGCTTTCGCCCGAGCTGGGGGCGTGGCTGGGGGTGTATCTCGTGCTGGGGCTCTCCGCGGTGGCTGCCTCCGTGCTGTTCGGGCTGATCGCCGCGCGGGTCTTCTCCTCGCCGGCGGCAGCGCGCGTGGCGGCGGGCTGGTTCGCGCTGGGCTTCGGCATCGGGCTGCTCTCCGGGCGCGTGCCCTATGACCTCGGCTTTGCCATCGGCCTCGGCTCGGTGCTCGCGCTGCTGAGCGGGCGCACCGCGCCGGCGCTCGGGCTGGCGGTCGTGACGAGTTGCGCCAGTCCGGTGGCGGGAGCCTTCCTGGCGCTGGCCGGCGTCGCCGATGCGCTCATCGGCGGGTGGGAAGAAAGCCCCGTGCCCTCGTCGGAGGCCGCCGCCGTGCGTCGCCCGGTCGCGGGATCCGGGCGCGGACTCGCGCTGGCAGCCGCCGCGCTGGCACCGATCGTGGTCCTCGCGCTGGCCTTCCCCGAAGGCGGCTGGGAGCCGTTCGCGCCCTCGGTCTTCTGGCCAGGGCTCGCCGGGGTGCTCTTGATCGCGCTGCTGCTGCCACAGGGCACGCTCACGCCGCGCGGGCGGCGCGTACTGCGCATCGGAGCGGGCGTCTACGCGCTGGCGCTGATCGGCTCCTTTGCGCTGCACACCCCCGTCGGCGGCAACGCCGCGCGCCTGGGCGCGCTGCTCGCGGGTCCGCTGGTCGCGGGCGTCGCCTGGGATCGCCACCGCCTGCTCGTGTGCCTGCTCGCGCCGCTGCTGCTGTATTGGCAGATCGAGACGCCGATCAACGACCGGATCGCGCTCGCCGGCGACCCCTCGGTGCACGCCGCCTACTACGCGCCGCTGCGCGCCGAGCTGCGCAGGTTGAATGGGACCCACCCCCCCCGGCGCACGATCGTGGAGGTGCCGCTCACAGGCAGCCACTCCGAGGCGGATGAGCTGGCCGGCTATGACGGCATCGCCCTGGCACGCGGCTGGGAGCGCCAGCTCGACACGCGCTACGCGGCGCTCTTCTACAAACCGGGCCTCAGCGCCGCCGCCTACCAGGTGTGGCTGCGCGAAAACCGCGTCCAGTACGTGGCGCTGCCCGACGTGCGACTGGATGAAGCCGGGCAGGCCGAGGGGGCGTTGATCCGCCACGGACTGCCGTATTTGCACGAAGTGTGGCGCTCGCCGCACTGGCGACTGTATGTCCTCGGCGCCCCCTCCCGCTAGGCTTCACGTTCGATGGTTGCCCGCCTCCGCCTCATGCCGGCGCGGGTCCTGCCCAACGGTTGGCTGGACGTGCTGCGCCAGGTGTTCCTGTTCGGCCTCGCCTACCTCGCCTACCGGCTCGTGCGCGGCCTGGTGGAGGGGCAGGCCACCGCCGCCTTTCAGCACGCCCGCGACCTGATCTCGCTGGAGCGCACGCTGCACTTCTTCGTGGAGCCCTCCGTGCAGGCCTGGGCCTCGGGCAGCCACGTCCTGATGGACGCCTCCAGCTGGCTGTACGTCAACGCGCAGACCTCCGTCACCGTGGGCGCGCTCGTCTACCTGTACCTGCGCCACAACAGCTCCTTCTACTTCGTGCGCAACATGTTCATGATCGCCATGGTGATCGCGCTCGTGGGCTACGCCGTGTTCCCCACGGCCCCCCCGCGCTTCATGCCCGAGTGGGGCTTCATCGACTCGGTCTCGGACTTCACCGGCGTGCGGCTCTCGCACGCCAGCTCCTCGATGAGCGCGCTCGTGAACCCCTACGCCGCGGTGCCCTCGATGCACGTCGCGTTCGCGCTGATGATCGGCTGGCCGCTGGCGCGGCTGGCGCGCCTGCGAGCCGTCAAGGTGCTGTGGTTCCTCTACCCCTTCCTGATGGCCTTCGTGATCGTTGCCACCGCCAACCACTTCATCTTCGACGCGCTGCTGGGTGCGCTCACCGCCGGTGCCTCCGCCTATGGCGCGCGCCGGTTGGCGAGGGTGCGGCCGGGTGTGTGGCGCTTCTCGATCGACGGCGTCCAGCCCCGGCCCGCGCCGGTCAAGCTCGGAGCGGCCGGCGCGGTCGGAGCGGCGGGCCTCGACCTCGCCGCCGGCGGGCAGGCGAGGTAGGCGGACAGGCGTAGCGATGCCTCCTCGACACACACCGACGCGGGGCGGGACGGGACGCAGTCGACGTGCCTACCGCGGCTCCAGGAGCCCCGCGCGCGGGCCGATCGGCTCGGGCCAGCGGCGCGCCGCCGCGCGCGATGCGCTGATCGAGTCGCGCCTCACGCCCAATGCGATCTCGCTCACGGGGCTCGCGTTGAACCTGCTGGCCGCGGGTCTGGTGTGGCAGGAATACTTCTTCCTCGGAGGCGTCGCGTTCATCGTCGGCTCCGTCTGCGACACGCTCGACGGGCGCTACTCGCGCATGTCCGGCAAGGGCTCGCCCTTCGGCGCCTTTCTTGACTCGACGCTCGACCGCATCGAGGAGGGGATCGTGCTCACGGCGGTGGCGGCGTACTTCGCCACGCGCGGGGAAGCGGGCGCGGTGGCGGCCGTCGTGGTGGCGGTGCTCGCCTCGCTGATGGTCTCCTACACACGCGCGCGCGCCGAGGCGCTCGGCGTAGAGTGCAAGGTCGGGATCGCCACGCGACCCGTGCGTGTCGTCATCATCGCCATCGGCCTGCTGTTCGCCAGGGGCGCCGGCCTCGGCAGCTTCGAACTGCTCGCCCCCGCCGTGTATGTGCTCGCCGCGCTCAGCGTCTTCACCGTCGTACAGCGCGTGTGGCACGTGCGCAGCGAGCTCCTGCGTATCGCGTGACCGAGTGTCACCGCCTCGCATCGGCGGGGTAGTCTCTCCATCTTCTTAGACAAAAGGAAATCGCCACCGTGACACCCACTTCTCATCTCAACGGCGCGGCCACCAACGGCGCCGCCCGCTACCAGTCCGACAAGGTCCGCGTCGCCATCATCGGCGTAGGCAACTGCGCGAGCGCCTTCGTGCAGGGCGTGCACTACTACGCCGACGCCGACCCCTCCCAGCGCGTGCCCGGCTTGATGCACGTCGATCTCGGCGGCTACCACATCAAGGACATCGAATTCACGGCCGCCTTCGACATCGACAAGACGAAGGTCGGCAAGGACCTCGGCCAGGCGATCTGGGCCGGGCAGAACAACACGATCAAGTTCGCCAAGGGCGATCGGGCGGTCCCCGCCAAGCTCGGCGTGCCGGTGTACCGCGGCATGACGCACGACGGCTTGGGCAAATATTTGTCGCAGAAGATCGAGAAGGCATCGGGCGAGACCGCCGACATCGTGAAGATCCTGAAGGACACGCATACCGACGTCGTGGTCTCCTACCTGCCCGTCGGCAGCGAGCAGGCGACCAAGTGGTACGTCGAGCAGGTGCTCGAGGCCGGCTGCGGCTTCGTCAACTGCATCCCCGTGTTCATCGCCCGCGAGGACTACTGGGACAGGCGCTTCAAGCAGGCCGGCCTGCCGATCGTGGGCGATGACATCAAGTCGCAGGTGGGCGCCACGATCGTGCACCGCTCGCTGGCGCGCCTGTTCGGCGACCGCGGCGTGAAGCTGATCCACACCTCGCAGCTGAACGTCGGCGGCAACATGGACTTCTACAACATGCTCGAGCGCGAGCGCCTGGAGAGCAAGAAGATCTCCAAGACCAACGCCGTGACCTCGATCATGGAGGACGAGCTGCCCGCCGACGACGTGCACGTGGGGCCCTCGGACTACGTGCCGTGGCTGACCGATCGCAAGTGGGCGCACATCCGCCTGGAGGGCCAGGCCTTCGGCGACGTGCCGCTCAACGCGGAGTTGAAGCTGGAGGTGTGGGACTCGCCCAACTCCGCCGGCATCGTCATCGACGCCGTGCGCTGCTGCAAGCTGGCGCTCAACCACGGCGTCGCCGGCCAGCTCGACGGACCGTCCTCCTACCTGATGAAGTCGCCGCACAACCAGCGCCCTGACGACCAGGCGCGCGCGGATACCGAGAAGTTCATCGGCAAGTACGCGCGCAGGGCGGGCACACAGCCCAAGGGACGTACGACGCCGCGGGCGAAGACGAGCGCAACAACTGGCGCGAAGGCAGGCGCCGCGGCGAAGGCGGACGCCAAGACGCGGAGAGTGTCTCAGAAGACGTGATAATGGTGAGTCGATGGCCGACCCGCCGTTCTCAATCGCACACGTAAGCCCGTACCCCTGGGAGGCCGAGCACGCCGTCAACGCGCACATCGCGCGCGTGGCTGCCGAGCTGTCTGAGCGCGGGCACCGCGTCCTGATTCTCGCGCCCTCGCGCTCGCCCGAGCGAGTGCGCGCCGACCGCAAGGCGCTACGCGCCGAGCCCCAGCAACTGTTGACTGACGCTGAAAGCGGCGCGCCGCGCGTCGTTGCCGTAGGCGAGGTGCTGGACATTCAGGGCTCGCCGGGAACCGGCTCGCTGCCGATCGACGTCTCGCGCACGATCCAGGAGCTGCTCGGCAGCATCGAGCTCGACTTCGTGCACGTGCACGAGCCGTTTCCGCCCAGCGCCCCGAGCGTCGCACTGCGCTACTCGCGTGCGCTGAACATCGGCAGCTTCCACGCGCCCACCGAGCGGCTGCTCTCCACCGTGCTCGCCAAGCGTTTCGTCTCGACCTTCTTCGGCCGCCTCGACGCACGCACGGCGAGCCTCAAGGCGACCGCCAAGCTGATGCAGCGCCATTTCCCCGGCGAGTATGCCCACGTCAAAGACGGCCCCGGCGCGACCGACGAGCTGGAGCTGATCTACCGCACCGTGGCCGCGCGTCGCCACGACCCGGTCGGCGACCCGGCGCTGCGCAAGCGCCTCGCGCGTCGCACGCTGATCGACGTCGATCTGCACATGCACACCGACCATTCCTCGGACTGCGCCACACCCGTGGAGGTGCTGCTCGCAACCGCGCGCGAACAGGGCCTCGGCGCGATCGCCGTCACCGACCACAACGAGATCTCCGGCGCGCTCGCCGCGAGCGAACAGGCCCGAAGATTGGGTCCCCACCCACCCCTGAAGGTGATCGTCGCCGAGGAGGTCAAGACGGCCGAGCAGGGGGAGGTGATCGGGCTCTTCATCAAAGAGAAGATCCCGCGCGGGCTCACGCTCGCCCAGACCGTCGCCGAGATCAAGCGCCAGGGCGGCCTCGTGTACGTGCCCCACCCCTTCGACCGCATGCACTCCGTCCCCGACTACGAGCACCTGCTAACGATCCTCGATGACATCGACGCAATTGAGGTCTTCAACCCGCGCGTGGCGATCGGCGCCTTCAACGAGGAGGCGGTGCGCTTCGCCGCCAAGTACCGCATCGTGGCCGGCGCCGGCTCGGACTCCCACGTCGCCCAGGGCCTCGGCTCGGTGCGCATCCGCATGCGCAATTTCGACGGGCCGCAGGAGTTCCTGCAGTCGCTGCGCGACGCCGACATCGTCACCCGGCCCTCCTCACTGCTCTACGTGCAGGCGCTCAAGTTCCTCGAAACCAGGGCCACGCCCGCGCCCGCACGGCGGGCACGCGCCGCACGGCGGGTGCGGCGGGCCACGGACGGCCGGCGTGGCTGAATGGCCTGCTTGCGGGCGGCCGGGACGCGAGCCATCGCGGTGGTCCCGGAGCGGGGCTTGAGGTAAGCCAGCGAGCTTGCAAGGCGCAACTGTCGATGCACTCGCAAGGACAAGAGCGCGAGCCGTCTAAACCCACGGGGGCCTCCATGCCCGTGACCGACGACCAGATCAAGGAGAAGTACCTCGAGCGCGCCATCCGCGAGCTGAACTCGTTCACACGCGAGCTGCAGGCCTGCCCGCACTGCCCCCGTGGCAACCTCATGCCCGTGCTCGGCTCCGGGCACCCGCAGGCCGACATCATGCTGCTGAAGTACTCGGCCCTGCCCTCGGAGACCGAGGAGGGGGTCGCCTTCTACGGGCGTTCCGGCGGGGCGCTGATGAAATCGCTCAAGCGCCTGTCGATCGATCCCCTTGCCGTTTACGGAACGCTCTGCGTCAAATGCCCCCTGAGCGACGCGGCGCTCGCGGACCCCGGTTGCATAGCGCGGGTCTCCGAGGAGATTGCCATCGTGCAGCCGAAGATCGTCGTGGCGATGGGCAGCGACGCGCTCGCCACGCTCAACGATCTCGACGTGCCGCTCGGACGGGCCCTGCAGGAGCAGCTCGGGGTTGTCCAGCAGCTCACCCCCTCAATCGACGCGCTCTACGTGCCCAACATCGACGAGTCGCTCGACGAGCAGGACGCCAAGCGAGAGTTCTGGGATGCGTTCCGGGCGCTGGGCGAGTGGTACGCCGCACAACCGCCGTATTAGATCGTCAGCACGATCTTCCCCAGCTTGCCACCGGCGGCGAAGCGCTCGTAGGCCACGGCGGCCTCCTCCAACGGGAAGGTCTCGGCGATCGGCACGCGCACGGCGCCGGAGTCCAACTGCGGCAGCACCTCGCGCTCCAGCGCACGGGCCGCAAGGGCCTTCTCCTCAAGCGTTCGGGCGCGCAAAGTCGAGCCGTGGATGCGCGCGCGCCTGCCCATCAGCGCGAGCAGGTTCAGCTCGGCCTTCGCGCCCGCGCTGACGCCGATCACGCAGATCCGCCCGCCGGTCGCGAGCGCGTTCAGGTTCTCCGCCAGGTTCGGCGCGCCCACCAGCTCCAGGATCACATCGAACGGCCCGTGCTCGGCAAAGCCCTCGGGGGCGATCACCTCCGCGCCGAACGCGGCCACCGCCTCGCGCAGCTCCTCGCGGCGCACCGTTGCCACGGCCCGCGCCCCCGTCGCGCACGCCAGCTGGATCGCGGCCGTGCCCACTCCGCCGGCCCCTCCGTGCACGAGCAGGCGCTCGCCCGGGCGCAGGCCCGCCTGCGTAAAGAGCGCGTCGTGCGCAGTCATGAAGACCTCCGGCAGGCCGCCCGCCGCGGGCCAATCGAGCGCCGCGGGCACGGGCATCAGGTGGCGCTCGTGCACGACGGCCAGCTCGGCCTGCCCGCCACCGCCGACGATCGCCATCACGCGGTCGCCTTCCTGGAAGCGCTCCGTCCCCGGGGCGTGCGGACCCAGGCCGACCACCTCGCCCGCCAGCTCCATCCCGGGAATGTCCTGCGGCCAGCCCGGCGGCGCCGGATACAGCCCCCGCAGCTGCATCATGTCGCCCCCGTTCAGCCCGGCCCCACGTACGCGCACCAGCACCTCGCCGGCCCCGGGGACGGGGTCCGGGTGCTCCTCGATCACGATCTCCTGCTCGCGGATGGTGACGGCGCGCATCGCCGGGGAGCCTAGCGCGCCCTGGAGGTGCAGCTCGGGCCGCCGAAGAGTTTCGTCTCAGGCGGCGCGTACCGTTGTTGGCGTGACCCGATTTCCATCCGTGAAGGCGAAGAAGCTCCTGCGTTTGCTGCAGGCAGAGCCACTGTGCTATCGGATCGTTCGTCAGAACGGCTCGCATCGCAAGTTGGAAGCTCCCGACCATCCCGCGATCGTCTTCGCCTTCCACGACAGCCAGACGATCCGTCCTTCGACCGTGAAGGACATCCTGTGCAATCAAGTGGGCCTTCCCGAAAGAGAGGCCCGAACGCTGCTCTAAGCTAAGGAGGCAATGGTCGTGCGCATTCTCTACAGACAAGATGAAGATACATGGGTGGCAACCTCACCCGAGGTGCCGCGCTGGACGGCGGTTGCCGACTCGTTCCCCGAGGTGCAGAGACTCGCCCTGGAGGGCGTGCGTTTTGCCCTGGACCGCGATGATCTGACGGTCGAGCACTACGTGCCGGCTGGCGCTGCCGTCGCGGCGTAGCGCGCCAGGCAGTTCAGGCGGGCAGGGCAGACTCGACGGGCGGGGCAGTCCCGCCGGCGGGTGCGGCAGACCCGGCCTGCGCGGCGGAGCCGGCGGCTCCCGCGCCCGACCCGGTCCGCTCGAACAACGCCACGCACTCCACATGATGCGTCTGCGGGAACATGTCCACCGGGCGCACCTTGCGCAGCGTCCACCCGGCCTCCACCAGCTGCGCCGCGTTCGGCGCCAGCGTCGTGGGGTTGCAGGAGACGTACACGATGCGCTTGGGCGAGGTTTCGATGATGCGGCGCACGACCTTCCCGGAGAGACCGGCGCGAGGCGGGTCCACCACCAGCACGTCGGGGCGGCCCGCTTTCGCCAGCAGCTCCGGCAGCGCCAGGCGCATGTCGCCCGCGAAGAAGTGGGCGTTCGTGATCTCGTTGCGCCGCGCGGCGGCGATCGCGTTGGCGACCGCCTGCTCGATCAGCTCGATGCCCCACAGCTCGCCCGCGCGCGGTGCCAGCGTGAGGCCGATCGTGCCGATGCCGCAGTACAGGTCGAAGACGCGCTCCCAGCCCTCCAGGGCGGCGTATTCGGCGACGAGGCCGTAGAGGACCTCCGTCATCTCGGTGTTCGTCTGAAAGAACGCCTCGTGGGAGATGCGCAGGTCCAGCTCGCCCAGGCGCTCGGGCAGCTCGCCCTCGCCGCTCACCAGCTCGGTCTCGCCGCCCATCGTCGTCTCCGCGATCTGGCTGCTGCGCGTCCACAACAGGCCTGAGAGGTGCTCCTCACCCAGCGCGCCGCGTAGGGCGTCGGCCAGGGAGTAGACGTCCACCTCGCCGGGAGTCGTCACGAGGCGCACCTGCACCTGCCCGGTGTGCCGCCCCTCGCGCACGACCAGGTTGCGCAGCAGCGGCTCGCCCGTTGGCTCCTCGCCGCGCGTCCACGCGCCCAGGCCCTGCTCGCGCGCCCACGCCGCGGCGGCCTCGCGTGCGCGGTTGCCGAGCTCGGAGGCCAGCAGGCAGTCCTCGATCGCCATCACGCGGTTGCCCCCCGCCGAAGCGTGAAAGCCGCACGCCAGCGCGCCGTCGTCGTCCCCGAAGGAATACTCCAGTTTGTTGCGATAGCGCCACTGCGCCAGGGCCGGCACGATGTCCTGCAGCTCAAAGCCCTCCAGATGACCGATGCGGCGCAGCGCGTCGCCGACCTGCTCCTGCTTGATCTGCAGCTGGCGCTCGTAGGGGAGCACCTGCCAGGGCACGCCCGGGTGCGCCGCGCGCGGCGCGATCCGCTCGGCGCTCGGCTCAATTATCTCCACTGCGCGTGCGTGCGCGTAGCTGCGTTTGGGCTTGTACACGAGCGCGCGCACCACGTCGCCGGGCACCGCGCCCGCCACGAACACCACGTAGCCGCCCGGGCCCCAGCGCGCCACGCCCTCGCCGCCGTGGGCGAGCGAGTCCACCGTCAGCACCAGCTCGTCGCCGCGCTTGGGGCGCGCCGCTTGGCGGGGGGGCTCCTCCTGCACGGGGGTGAGCGGGCTCATCGGCCCACTATCGCATCTCCGCGCCCGCGCGCAGGAGCCCCGTACACAAGCCCCGCCCGGGCGCACCGCGACCCGCCCGCCGCTCAGGCATCCGCGAGCAGCAGCTCAAGCAGCGCCTTCTGCGCATGGCGGCGGTTCTCCGCCTGATCCCAGATGCGCTGGCGCTCGCCGTAGAGCAACCCCTCGGAGATCTCCTCACCGGGGTGGGCGGGCAGGCAGTGCAGCACGATCGCCGCGGGGTCCGCCAGCGCGAGCAGCTGCTCGTCGATGCGGTAGGGCGCCAGCAGCCGACGGCGCTCCTGCGCGGTGTCCTCGTCGCCCATGCTGACCCACACATCGGTATACAGAACGTGCGCGCCCGCCGCCGCCTCGCGCGGGTCCTCGTGCAGGGTCACCTTGCCGCGCGCTTGCGCGGACAACGGCACGCTGTCGAGCGCCAGCGCGTAGCCCGCGGGCGAGGCGACCGCCACGTCCATGCCCGCCAGCGTGCCCAGCACCGCCAGCGAGCGCGCCATGTTGTTGCCGTCGCCCACGTACGCCAGCTTCAGTTCTGCTGTCGCGCCGAAGCTCTCGCGCACCGTGAGCAGATCGGCCAGCGGCTGGCAGGGGTGGTGCTCGGAGGTGAGCATGTTGAACACGGGCACCGAAGCCCACCGCGCCAGTTCCTCCAGCAGCGCGTGCGGCCCCGTGCGCACGCCCACCGCCGCCACGTGGCGCGAGAGCACGAGCGCGGTGTCGCGCGGGGACTCCCCCCGCGAGATCTGCAGCTCATCGGGGCGCAGCACCACCGGCAGCCCCCCCAGCTCGTGCACGCCGACCTCAAACGACACGCGCGTGCGCGTCGAAGGCCGCTCGAACACCAGCGCCACGCTGCGCCCCGCGAGCGCCCCTGAGGACAGCGGCTGCGCCTTCAGCGCCGCCGCGCGCGCCAGCAGCGCGTCCAGCTCGGCGGCGCTCAGCTCGTTTCCGGTGAGGAAGTGGCGCGTCATGGGAGGGGACAGTGTAGGTAGGGTTAGCTGTGGGATGAAGCGAGGGAGCTTGACATCAGCGGCAGCCGTGGCGCTCACAGCGGTCGCGCTGGCCGGCTGCGGCTCGAGCGCCAGCAGCGGCACGACCGAAACGACCACCGTCACGATCGGCGGCAGGACCACCACCGCCGTGCTCACCAACGGCAAGACCGCCACGCAGCCGCACAGCACCGGCCTGCAGACCGACACCACGCCCAAGTACGGCACGCCGGCATCGGGCGAAGCCGTGCAGAGCGGCGCCGTGCAGATCGCCTACCGCAACATCGCGATCAACCCCGATGTGCTCAAGGTCAAGGTCGGCAGCACGATTACGTGGACCAACTACGACCCGGTCGAGCACAACGTCACCAGCAAGGGCGGGCCATCCAGTTTCTCCTCCGGCAACTTCGGCGAAGGCAAGACCTTTGCGTTCAAGGTCACCAAGGCGGGTACGATCCACTACGAGTGCACCAACCACCCGACGACGATGAACGGGACGATAGAAGTCGTCAACTAAACGCGCGGCCCTCGCTCGGCGTCGAGGGCGTGGCGTAATCGCGACGCGGGATGCGCCCCGAGCCGAACGCCAGCCGCCCCGCCACCACCGCGTGGCGCATCGCCGCGGCCATGCCCACGGGGTCCTGCGCGCGCGACACGGCCGAGGACACCATCACGGCATCGCAGCCCAACTCCATCGCCAGCGCGGCATCCGAGGCGGTACCCACGCCGGCGTCGAGCACCACGGGCACGCTCACCGCCTCGCGCAGCAATGCGATGTTGTACGGGTTGCGGATGCCCTGCCCTGAGCCGATCGGCCCCCCGAGCGGCATCACCGCGGCGCAGCCCACGTCCTGCAGGCGCCGCGCCAGCACCGGGTCGTCGGTCGTGTAGGGGAGCACGACGAAGCCCTCGTCCACCAGTTGCTCGGCCGCGCGCAGCAACTCCAGGCCATCGGGCAGCAGCGTGTCCTCGTCGCCGATTACCTCGAGCTTGACCCAATCCGTCTGGAATGCCTCGCGCGCGAGCCGCGCGGTCAGAACCGCGTCGCGCGCCGTGTGGCAACCGGCGGTGTTCGGCAGCAGGCCCACGCCTGCCTCATCGAGCACGTCCACCAGCGAGCCGCGTGCCTGCGGATCGATGCGCCGCAGCGCCACCGTCACGAGCTCCGAGCCGCTGGCCGCGATCGCATCGGCCAGCAGCCGCAGCGAGGGAAATCTGCCCGTACCCAGGATCAGCCGGGATGCGAGCTCCCGCCCCGCGATCTGGAAGGGCGCGTCGGTCATCCGCCCTGCATCGCCGTCAGCACCTCGACCCGCGCGCCCTCGGCCAGCGCGAAGTCCCGCCACTGCCCGCGCGGCACCACGTCGTCGTCCACGGCCACCGCGACGCCGCGCGCGTCAGGCGCCAAACCGAGGCGCGCCAGCACGTCGGCCACGGTGTCGCCCGCGCGCAGCTCCGACTCGGCGCCGTTGAGGAAGATCACGAGAGCGCCACCGCCCCGGTCAGCTCGCGTGCCACCAGCTCCGCCGTCAGCGGCGCAAGCAGGATGCCGTTGCGGTGATGACCCGTTGCCCACACGAGGCCCGCCAGGGCACCCGGTCCGATCGCCGGCGCATTGTCGGGCGTGCTCGGGCGCAGGCCCACGCTCAGCTCTTCGATCTGCAGCTCCTCGATACCGGGCACCAGCTCGTGCGCGTCTCGCAACAACTCGTATATGCCGCCCGCCGTCGGGTGCAGGTCGTGGCCGCGCTCCTCCACCGTGGCACCAAGGACATAGCGCCCGTCGCCGCGCGGGACCAGATAGCCGCCGTGGTAGCGCAGGACCCCGTTCAGCAGCCCTGCCCCCGCGGGGTCGCGCAGGCGCAGGATCTGGCCCTTGACGGGGCGCACCGCAATCGACGCCTCCGAGGGCAGCTCAAGCTCCGACGTCCACGCGCCCGCCGCCAGCACGACATGGTCGGCCTCGACGCGCTCGCCTTCCCGCAGGCCGACCCCGCGCACCCGGCCCCCGGCGTGCTCGACCCCCGCCACGGGCGCGTCCTCGCGCACGAGCACCCCATCCAGCTCGCACGCCCGCCGCAGCGCCGCGAGCACCAGGCGCGGATCGACGCTGTGATCCTCCGGCGCGTGCAACGCCAGGCGCACGGTCGGCGCCAGCGCGGGCTCCAGCTCGCGCGCGGCGCTCGGCAGTAGCCGCCGCACGCGCAAGCCCAGCGTCTCGCGGAACTCCAGCTGGCGCTCCAGCTCGCGCGCCTCGTCCTCGTCGCGCGCCACCATCAGCGTGCCCGTGCGGCGCAGGCCCACCTCCAAGCCTGTGCGCTCCTGCAGCTCAGTCGCGAACTCCGGCCACAGCGCGGCCGAGCGCAGACCGAGGTCGAGCACGCGCCTGCCCGCCTCGCCGAACTCCACCTCCGACACCGGGGCCAGCATCCCGGCGGCCACGTGCGATGTGCCTGCGCCGACATTGCCCCGCTCCAGCAGGGTCACCGACAGCCCAGCTCCGCGCGCGCGCCAGGCGCAGGCGAGACCGATGATGCCGCCGCCCACGATGGCCACATCGACTGTGTCGTTGGACATGCTGTGATGCTAGTGGGGTGTCAGACTGGCGCCATGCCCGCGCTCGACCGCCGCGCCCGCCTGTCGGAGGCGCGCCTGTATCTGGTGTGCGACGCCCACCCCGGCGGACGCGACTTGCTCGACGTCCTGGAGGCGGCGCTCGCGGGCGGCGCTGACATCGTGCAGCTGCGCGAGAAGCAGATGTCCGACGAGGCGCTCACCGCGCTCGCGCGACAGGCGACGGCGCTGTGCCACGAGCACGATGCGTTGCTGATCGTCAACGACCGCCCGCACGTCGCACTGGCCGCGCAAGCCGACGGCGTGCACGTCGGCCAGGACGACATGCCGCTGAACGAGGTGCGCGCGCTCATCGGCGAGGAGATGCTGATCGGTCTCTCCACACACGCGCCCGAGGAGATCGACGCAGCGACGCAGGCCGACTACCTGGGCGTCGGCCCCGTGCACGCCACGCCCACCAAGCCCGGCCGCCCGGCTGTCGGCCTGAAGCTCGTGCGCTACGCCGCGCAGCGCGCCCCCAGGCCGTTCTTCGCCATCGGCGGCATCGACGCGGAGAACATCGACGACGTGCTCGCGGCGGGTGCCAAGCGCGTGGCCGTGGTGCGCGCGATTGCGCAGGCCGCCGACCCCGAGCGGGCTGCGCGCGCGCTGCGCGAGGCGCTTGAGGAGGACACACGGCCGCGGCCGCTGCTGGTGGCGACCGCCGTTGCCGTGCTGCTGGCCGCGGCGGTGCTCGTGGGCGCGCTGAGCGTGCACAACCTGAGCAGCCGCGGCGGCTCACTGCCGGGCGCGGTGTTCCTGGCGGCCGTGCTGCTCGCGCTGGCGGGGGGCATGTATCGCAAGCGCTACTGGGCGGTGCTGAGCTTCGAGGCGCTGCTGGCGTTTCAGATCATCGTGACCTCCCTGGCGCTGGTTGTCGCCTCCACGCTGCGCGCCGCCGTGGTGTGCACGCTTGGCATCGGGCTCAGCGGCTGGCTCTTCTGGAAGCTGGTCAAGGTCACGGGCCGCCTCCAGGCGCAGAACCTGCGATAGGCTCGGCCCGATGCCCGAGCAAAGCTACGACTGCATCGTGATCGGCGCCGGCCCCGGCGGCTACGTGGCGGCGATCCGCGCGGCGCAGCTTGGCAAGAAGACAGCGGTGATAGAGCGCGACAAGCTGGGGGGCAGGTGCCTCAACTACGCCTGCATCCCCGCCAAGGCGGTGCTGCGCTCGGCGGATCTGCTGAGCGAGATCAACGAGGCGGGCGACTTCGGCTTGAAGGTGAGCGGCGTGGAGGTGGACTACCCGGCAGTGCAGGCGCGCCGCGAAAAAGTCGTCGCCACGCTCGTGGGCGGCGTCGGCGGCCTGTTCAAGAAGAACAACATCGAGACGATCGCGGGATCCGCCACGCTCACGGGCGCCGACAAGGTGCGCGTCGGCGAGGATGAGCTCGCCGCGCAGACCATCATCCTCGCCACCGGCTCCGGCCGGCGACCGATCCCCGGGGTGCAGTTCGGCGGACGCGTGCTCGGCACCGAAGAGGCCTGGGCACTCAGCGAGCTGCCCGGACGCCTGGCCGTCGTCGGCGCAGGCGCATCGGGCGCGGAGATCGCCTCCGGCTACGCGCGCCTGGGCAGCGAGGTGCTGCTGTTCGAGATGCTCGACCGGGTGCTGCCCACCGAGGACGCCGACATCTCGCGCCTGGTGGAGCGCGGCCTCAAGCGCCAGGGCATCCAGATCCACACGGGCACGCCCATACAGGATGTGAGCACCAGCGACAGCGGCGTCAGCTTCAGCTATGGCGACGGCGAGCAGGCCGAGGTGGACTACCTGGTGATCGCCGCCGGCCGCGGCCCCGACATCGAGGGGCTGGGACTCGACGCGGCCGGCGTGGAGCTGGCGGAGAACGGCCTGATCAAGGTGGACGGCGCGCTGCGCACCAGCGCCGCGGGCGTGTACGCAATCGGCGACCTGGTCGCCGGTCCGGCGCTCGCGCACAAGGCCTCGGACGAGGGCATCATCGCGGTGGAGGACGCCGCCGGTCTGCCCACGCACCCGCTGTCGCTGATCGACATCCCCCGCGCGACCTTCTGCACCCCCAACGTCGGCTCCTTCGGCCTCACCGAGGAGCAGGCGCGCGAGCAGGGCTATGACGTCGTGGTGGGCAAGGTCCCCTACGGCGCGGTGGGCGGCGGCACCGTCTACGGCGACCGCACCGGACTGGTGAAGCTCGTCGGCGAGAGCAAGTACGGGGAGCTGCTCGGCGGGCACATCGTCGGCGCCCGCGCGACGGAGCTGATCCAGGAGCTCGTCAACGTGCGCCTGCTCGAGGGCGGCTACGCGGAGGTGGGGCGCATCGTGCACGGCCACCCCACCCTGTCGGAGGCCGTGATGGAGGCGGGTCGCGCAGCGGATGGCTGGCTCATCCACGGCTGAGGCCGCTTTCTACTTCGACCTGGCCAGCCCGCTGGCGTACCTCGCGGCGGAGAGCATCCTGCACGTACTGCCTGGACCGATCGAGTGGCAGCCCGTTCTCGCCACCGAGCTCGGCCCCGCGGCGGAGTCGTTCGCCAAGCGTTGCGAGAACGAGCTGGATGCTCTGCGCGAGGATCTCGCACGGCGCGCGGGCGAGCTGGGCCTGCAGCCCCTGCGCCTGCCCCTCGACTTCCCCTTCGACAGCGAGCACGCGATGCGCGTGGCCACCTACGCGAAGTCGATCGGGCGCACCGTGCCCTTCGCGCAGGCGGCCTTCCGTCAGGCGTTCGCGGGCGGGCACAGCCTGGCCAGCACCGACAACGTGCTGATCGCCGCCGCCGCGTGTGAGATGCACCCGACGGCAGTGCTCAAGGGCGCGGAGCTGGCCTCGATCCGCGCGCAGCTGACAACCGCCACCGCGCGCGCCGTGCAGGCGGGCGTGAGCGATGTGCCCGCGATCCGCCTCGGCAGCCGCGTATTCGCGGGCGAGCACGCGCTGGAGCACGCCCGGGCGGCGGCCAACCCATGAGAGCCAACCGCGCGTATCGCCTGATCGTGCGCCGCGGCGGCTGGATGCCGGCCGCGCTGGCCGACCCCGCACGCGTGGACCACATCGAGGTGGTGGAGATCGGCAGCGGCGAGGTGGTGCTGTTCTGGGACTGCCCGCCGCAGGAGGCGGCGCGCCTCACCAAGACCCTGCGCGCGGACCTCGCCCGCCTCGCAGACACGGAGTTCATCGCGCGCTGGGATACCGTGGAGGGGTGATGGACCGGCCCCTGCCCGACCCCGACGCGGCGCGCGAGTGGCTCTCAAAGATGCTGCTGATCCGCCGCTTCGAGGAGCGCGCGGGCGAGATGTACGCGCGGGCGAAGATCGGCGGTTTCCTGCACCTCTCGATCGGCGAGGAGGCCGCGATCGTCGGCGCCGCGCGGGCGCTGCGCGCGGATGACTACCTGATCGCGACGTACCGCTCGCACGGTCATGCGCTCGCGCGCGGCACGCCGCCGGAGCGCGTGATGGCGGAGCTGTTCGGCAAGCGCGACGGCTGCTGCAAGGGGCACGGCGGCTCGATGCACATGTTCGACTTCGACCGTCGCTTCATGGGCGGCTACGGCATCGTCGGCGGCAACCTGCCGATCGCCGCGGGCATTGCGCTCTCAAGCGACTACCGCGACACCGAGGAGGTGACCCTGTGCGTGTTCGGCGACGGCGCCTCGAACCAGGGCACGTTCGGCGAGACGCTCAACCTGGCGGCGCTGTGGAAACTGCCGGTGGTGTTCATGGTGACGAACAACCAGTTCGGCATGGGCACGTCGCTCAAGCGCCACAGCGCCGTGACGGACCTGCAGCGCAAGGGCGAGAGCCTGGGCGTGCCGGGCACGCGCTGCGACGGCATGGACGTGCTGGACACCCAGGCCGTCCTGCGCGAAGTCGTCGAGCGGGTGCGCGCGGAGCGCCGCCCGATGCTGGTGGAGGCGATCACCTACCGCTTCCGCGGCCATTCGATGGCCGACCCCGAGGAGTACCGCACGCGCGAGGAGGTCACGCACTGGCGCGAGCGCGACCCGATCCCGGCATTCGCCGCGCGGCTGGAGCGCGAGGGCGTCGTTGACGCAGAGGCGTTTAATTTTTTGGAGGAGGAGGGGGCCGCGCGCGTCGCCGCCGCGGTGGAGTTCGCCGAGGAGTCGCCGTTCCCGGCCGCTTTATCTCTTTACGAAGACGCGTACGTGCTGGACCGCCAGGCGCAGGGGCGCTACCACTGATGGCCGAGCTGCGCTACCGCGAGGCCCTCAACGCCGCCCTGCGCGAGGAGCTGCTGCGGGATGAGCGCGTGGTGTTGATGGGTGAGGACATCGGCGTGTTCGGCGGCGCGTTCAAGGTCACCGACGGGCTGCTCGAGGAGTTCGGCGAGCGGCGCGTGCGCGACACTCCCATCAGCGAGAACACGATCGTCGGCATGGGCGTGGGCGCGGCGATGACGGGACTGCGCCCGGTGGTGGAGCTGATGACCGTCAACTTCGCGCTGCTCGCGTTCGATCAGATCGTTAACCACGCGGCGCACATCCACTACATGTTCGGCGGCCAGGCCAGGGTGCCGCTGGTCGTACGCATGCCCCAGGGGGCGGGGCACCAGCTGGGTCCGACGCACTCGCACTGCCTGGAGGCGATGTTCCTGCACGTGCCCGGGCTGCTCGTGGCCACGCCCTCCACGCCCGCCGACGCAAAGGGCCTCTTGAAGACCGCGATCCGTGACGAGAACCCCGTGATCTTCATCGAGCACGAGTCGCTGTATGGCGTGCGCGGGGAGGTGCCCGACGACGCGGACCATCTGGTGGACTTCGGCCGCGCGGCCCTGCGACGGGAGGGGAGCGACGTGACAATCGTGGGCATCTCGCGCATGGCCGTCACAGCGCAGCGCGCCGCGGAGACGCTGGCGGGCGAGCACGGCGTGCAGGCGGAGGTGATCGACCCGCGCACATTGCGGCCGCTGGACCTCGACGCGATCCTCGCCTCGGTAGCCAAGACGAACCGCTGCGTCGTGGTGGAGGAGGGCTGGCCGCACGGGGGCGTGGGGGCGAACTTCTCCGCGCTGATATCCGAACAGGCCTTCGACGACCTCGACGCTCCGGTGAAGCGCGTATCGGGCGCGGACGTGCCGATGCCCTACAGCAAGCCGCTGGAGGACATCGCTTACCCGCACGAGCAGCAGATCGTGGCGGCGGCGCTGCAAGTCCTCGGGCAGAAGGCCCCCGCGGGAGCGAGCGCATGAGCGAGCCGATCGTAATGCCGCGCCTGTCCGACACGATGGAGGAGGGCACGATCCTGCGCTGGCTGAAGGCAGACGGCGAGCACGTGCGGCGCGGCGAGGAGCTGGTCGAGATCGAGACCGACAAGGCCAACATGACCTACGAGTCCGATCAGGAGGGCACGCTGCAGATCGTCGCGCAGGAGGGCGACACCCTGGCCGTGGGCAAGACGATCGCCCACATCGGCGAG
>CAWGFQ010000003.1:0-695296 GCA_963821895.1 uncultured Solirubrobacterales bacterium | reverse complement strand
AGAGGCCTGCGGCGGAGATGGCATGGCGGCCATTTGCGCTTCACGCTAGGCGATCGCGGTGCAGACGCCATCCGCCTTTTCTACCGGGCGCAGCTCGTCGGTGTAGGGCACGATCTCGCGCACCAGCTCGCCACGCGGACCGACGCTGTAGGCGCCCATGCGCTGCAGCGGCGGCGAGTAGGCATGGATGCTCACTGCGAGCTCGTGCCCGATGTGGTGCACGCGGTGGATCGCGGAGGCGTCAAAGTAGAAGCTCTGCCCGCGTGCGAAGGTGCTCGCGGCGGGAGGCCCGCCGAGCACAAGGCGCTCCTCGCGCACGCTGCCGGCAACCACGGCAACGGCACCGCGCGAGAGGTCGTGGTCATGAAAGCCCGTGTCCTGCTCATCCATCCAGCAGATCAGCCATACGCTGAGGTGGGGGTTGTGCAGGATCTCCTCATACACGCGCGCGCCGGGGTCGTGGCGCACGCGCCCGCGCCAGATGTCCTCATCGCGCGCGAGCGCGGAGACAAGCGCAGCCAGCTCCGGGCCGCTGAGATCGCGCTCGGGAGCGCTGAGGTCGCGCTCGGGGTCCTTGATGTCGCGCTCGGGGCGCAGCTCGATCATGCCGCCACCGCCAAGGGCTCCAGCAGGCGCCCGGCGTTCGCAGCAAGGTCCCGCCGCTCGCGGCTCGCGTCCGACGGGCTCGCGGCAGACGAGCTCGCAGACGTTGAGTTCGCCGCCGACGGGCTGGCGGCCAAAGGCGCCGCGGACGAGGGGTCAAGCACCGGACGGTCCGAGCCATAGACGAGCTGCTCGGCGCCCACGCAGCGCGCCATCGCCTCCAAGGCGTCGGGCCCGAAGGAGGAGGTGTCGTAGAAACTGAGCCGATCGCTGCTGGCGGCCTCGTCGGGGCCACCGCGCGCGGCGAGCCGCTCGCGCAGCAGCGGCGCGATGCCGGCGAGCATCGCGAAGACGACGCGCAGCTCGCGATGCGTGCGCCGTGCAGCGGTGGCAAAGGTGAGCCAGGCGGCCTGCATGTCCGCGACGTAGCCTGTAAGCGCAGGCCACCACAGGGGGTCGGCGAGGGAGATCTCAAGCGGACGCCACCACGGCGCGGGGCCAGGGTGAACCAGCAGCGGCGCGCCGCGCCGCTCCAGGCGGTCGAGCAGGGGCTCCACGTGCGCGAGCGCTTCCACTCCGGCGAAGGCGCCGGCGGGCAGCGAGATGCCGAGGCAGCCGCGATCGAGCAGGCGATCGACGTCCTCGGGGTCGATACGGTCAAGCGCAACGGCCCCCCACACGCCAAACTCGCGTGGCAGCGCGAACGCGCCCTCGTGATAGGCGTCGAGCAGTTCCTGCGCCTCGTCGCGCGGCAGCGCCTCGATGCCGATCGGGCTCGAGAGGCACACGAGCGCGCGCTCGATGCCGTCCTCGCGTACGTGCGCCGCGCGGCGTGTGGGGTCTTCGGCCTCCAGGTCGATCACGTAGGGCCGGTCACCCACCATGTGCAGCACTGTGAGACCACGCTCGCGGCGCACGAAGGGCAGCGCACGGCGCCGTGTGAGCGCCTCGATCAGCGGCTCGCTCCAGAGGTGTTGGTGCAGGTCCACAAGCATCTCGTCGGAGCAATATAGCATATTCTAGATCATATTTATGGGAAATAGGCTTTGTGTGCGTCCGCCCCCCGGCAGCTGGGCAGCTCAGCTCAGTCCACTGGCGCCAGCGCCGAGACGATCCACGTCGATGCCGGAGCGCGGATGAAGCCGTCGGGTGCCGCGAAGTCGCCGAGGCCGGCACGCAGCGCATCGCGTACCTCCTCGTGCCGGTGCGCAGCGCGATCCCCGGCGAGGCGCAGGATCTCGCCGGCGGGGCCGATCGCCATGACCATGTCGATCGCTTCCTCGACATCCCGGCCGATCGCGATCGGCCGATCGCAGCGACGCAGCACGATGTCCTGAAAGCCTGCGTGCAACAGCACCTCGCTGGTGGTGTCGGCGTCGGCCATCGAGAACGGGCCGGGGCCGCAGGTGGGCTCCTCGTACTCCTCCGGGCGGCTGACGATCCCCTCGACGATCGTCTGCGCGCGGTACAGCCAGTCGTTGTCGATGCGTCTGCGCCACACCACCATCACCAGATGCCCACCGGGCTTCAGGGCGCGGCGAACGTTGCGCAGCGCCGCCACGGGATTGGCGAAGAACATCGTGCCGAAGCGCGAGAAGGCCATGTCGTAGGGGCCGCCGAGCTCGGCGGCCTGCACGTCGGCCACCGCGAAGCTGACGTTCGGAACCGCGGCCTGCGCGGCCTCCCCGCGGGCGGTGTCGATGAAGTTGGCGGCGGCGTCGACGCCCACGACCCGGCCCTGCTCGCCGACCAGCCGCGCGATCTGCTGCGTGGTGTCGCCAAACCCGCAGCCGAGATCGAGCACGCGCTGTCCAGCGCTGGGTGGGAACAGCTCGAGCGCCGCTTCGCCGTGCGCGCCGAGACCGGTGGTCATGATCTCGCGGAAGCGCACGAAGCGGTCATACAACGGCCCGTCCCACGCCTGGATCGCCTCGGCGTTGGCCTCGATCGGGGCCTCCGTCCTGACCTCCCGCGCTGCTGTGCCTGCCATGCTGTCCTCCGTCGCGTGGGGACCTGAGCCTGCCTGGAGCGACTATACCGCCACGGAAAAGCGCAGCCGCGCGTGCTGCATGCGCTCGATGCAGCCGCTGCCGAGTGCGGCGGCAGGCGTGAGGCAGCCGTAGCGCTGGGGGGTGAGCTCGGGCGAGGCGAGCAGCAGGCCGGCCTCGCCGAGCATGCGCGCGGTTGCGAGGTAGCCGGGATGCCCCTCGGCGGCGAGCTCCACAGCCACGTCGTGGCCACCCGCGGTGCTTGCTGCAACGGACATCCGCCAGGCCCAGTTCTCCAGGCGATCGGCGGCGGGCCCGAAGCCGGAGCCGGGCAGGATGCCGGCGAGCCTGCCGGCGATGCGCTGTCTGCGCGCGGGCCGGGCGCGGGCGAGCGCCACGAAACCGACCTGCATCCCGGCGAGCGCGCCGGCGGCGGCGTAGCGCAGCGGCAGCGTGGGGGTGCTGCCGGCGAGCAGTATGCCCTCGCGGTAGCGGAAGGGCTGCGAGCGCGCGCCGTCCTCGCCGGTAAGCAGCGCGCTGGTGCGCTGGATGACGGCCGGGTTGATAAACGCCGCGGGAGTCATCGGCGCGATCACGGCACCCCCGGCGCCCGGACGGGGCAGCACGGAGATGGGGCTCACGCGGCGCACCTCGGCGGCGGCGACGGGGTCGGTGATGAGCGCCGCGGGGTCGATCGCCGCGAGTGGGTTCTCGCCGCCGATGACGGCCGCGAGGCTCTGCAGGGTGCCGCCGGAGATGGTGTCGGAGAGGCGCGGCAGCCCCGGCGGGGGCCGCACGCTCGCGTGCAGCTCGACCTCGGCGAGACCTTCGCCGAAGCGCTCGCGCGCGGTCTCGGCGGCGAGCAGCACGGCGAGGTCGGGGGGCAGGCACTCGAAGCCGCATACCTGCACAAGCTTCACCTGCGCCTGCGCCGCGGGGATGTGAAAGTCGTCGATGATGCCGCGCACGAAGGGGATCTCGCCCGTGAGGTCGGCGTAGTGCGCGCCGCCCGCGACGCAGGCCTCGATCACGGGCCGCCCGTAGAGGGTGTAGGGGCCGACGAGGTTGAGCACCACGCGCGTGCGCGCGGCCATCGCCAGCAGCGACTCGGGGTCGCCGACGTCGGCAGCGATCGTCTCCGCGTCGCCGGCCCCCACTTCCGCGAGCACGCGCTGAAGCTTGGCGGCGCTGCGCCCGGCGGCGGCCCAGCGTGCCCCGGTGGCGGCGGCGCGCTGCGCGAGGTAGGCGGCGACCTGCCGGCCGGTGACGCCGGTGGCGCCGAAGACGACTACGTCGAGGTCTCGCTCGGGCATCTCGCCGCTGACGATACAAGACGGGCGTGGCGGGGTCGGGGGCGTGGGGGGCCGGGGGGCGGTTACTCGCGCAGCATTGCCAGCGCCATGAAACGGCCCGTGGGCTGCTGGCGCCGATGGGAGAAGAACTGCCCCGAGCACTGGAATGTGTCGACCCCGGCCACCTCGATGCGCTCGCGCGGCACGCCGGCGGCGAGGAGATCCGCGGCGTTGGCGCCCCACAGGTCGAGCAGGTACTTGTCGTTACCAGGCGTGTGGCCGCTGCCATGGGGTCGCACGATGCCCTCGTCGGGAAACTCCGCCCGCGCGCGTTCGGCCACATCGGCGCTCACCTCATAGCTGGCGGGTCCGATGGACGGCCCGATGACGGCGAGCAGCGAATGGGGATCGCTGCCGAGCTCGCGTTGCATCCCGACAACGGCGTTGCGGACGATGTGTGCCACGGTGCCCTTCCATCCGGCATGCACCACGCCGATGGCGGGGGTGAGCGGGTCGAAGAGGATCACAGGAACGCAGTCGGCGAGCAGCACAGCCAGAACGATGCCGCGCTCGCGCGTGACGAGCGCATCGGTGTCGGGAAAGGCGTCGTCGGCAGTGAGGGCGCCACCTCCGCGATCGGCAGCGGTGACAACGCGCACCTCTCCCCCATGCACCTGCCGGCCGACGGCGAACGCGGAGAGCTCGACGCCGAGCACCTGCGCCACGCGGTGCCGGTTCTCGCCCACGGCGCGTGGATCGTCGCCTACGTGCAACCCGAGGTTGAGCGACGCATACGGCGCCTCGCTCACGCCGCCGCCGCGGCCGGTGCAGCCGGCGAGCAGCAGCGCGCGGTACGCCTCAAGCGAGTCGAACCCGTGGAGGGTGACGGGAGTCAAACGCCCAGCCCGCCGGGCAAGGGCACCGGGACGCGACGCGAGCAGGCCGGCGCGCTAGGCCAGTGCGCCCGGGGTCTCCTCCTTGAGCATCTGCTTGACCTGCTCGCGCAACTCAGGCGTGTCCTCGTGCCCGTGCGCGCTGACGGCGTGGATGACGGCCGCGTTGAGCACGTGCTCGTCGCTGCCGGCCATTGTCAGATCGCAGTTGTTCTCGCTGGGCATCTCCCGGCAGTCGATGTACTTGCGTGGCATCTTGCTCCTCCGTTCGGTGTTGAGCGCTGTGCGTGGGGCCTTCAGCGTACTACCGCCTTTCTGCGGCGCAAGGGAGAACGCCCGCTGCGGCGCAAAGGGAGGACGCCCGCGCTCGCCCTATGGGTTCATACTGACTGGATGGACACCGGACACGCTCGCGCACTCTTGGCCCGTGAGCGCGCCCGCATCGAGCGCGCGCTGGCCGATGTGACGCCACCGACCGGACACGAGGACGAGCCCGACGTTTCAGACGCCGCGGACGGGGCGTCGGACCTGTTCGATGCCGAGCTCGGCGAGGGCCTTGAGGAGCAGCTGCGGGACGAGCTGGAGGCGGTGGAGCGCGCCGAGGCGCGCATCGCACAGGGCACCTACGGCCTCTCCGTGGAGAGCGGCGAGCCGATACCCGACGCCCGCCTGGAGACGATCCCGTGGGCCGAGCGCACGGCGGAGGAGCAGGCCCGGTACGAGCGGTGAGGGTGCGCGGCCCCGGGGTCGCGCCGGTGCCTTCATGTGCTGCCGCCAGGCCAAAAGCGAGTATCAGTGGCCAGGCTCTGTCGCCGGATCTACGACGACCACGCCTGCAGCATCGAAATCGCGAAGGTTGAGGGTAGCGACCGCTAGATCGTGTGCCAGCGCGGTCGCGGCAATGAAGCTGTCCTTGATCGGCATCACGCGCCCTTCCGCGCGAAGCGTCGCGAGCAGCTCGGCCCAGCGCAGTCCGGTCGATGCATCCCACGGGATGCACTGCAACCTCTGTGCTCCTCCCTCAAACCAGCGCTCCAGCCGGCTCCGACGACGCCCACGGGGGAGCAGCAGGATGCCGAAACGGATCTCCCCCAGGATGACCGGGTCGACAGCGAGCTCGGGCTCATTGCGCCCAAGCCAATCGACAACGCGCTGGTCAGGGACGGGCTTGGTCGCCTCCGAGAGCACGTTCGCGTCAACCAGATAGCGCGCCAATGCGATCAGTTACAGCGAGTCGGTTGACTCTGATTCGATCTCTGCGAACCAGCCGTCATCCGGACATGACCGCAGCCATTCGACCAAACCACGGTTCGGCGGCGGCGTCACCCGGATGAGCCGGTACTCATCAGGGCCAACCCGGTCGACCTCGAACTCCTCCCCCGCCTTGATGCCATCAGTAGCACGCAACTCCGCGGGGAGAACGATCTGGCCCTTTGTCGAGACGGTGGTGCGCATATGCGCGTAAGATAGCATCTTACTGCTCCAGATCCCGAGGGCCTCGAACTTGATAGCGCGACCCTTCTGAAGATCAGGCTATTCCGGAATTGTCGGCACTGCTATTCCGATTTGGTCGAAATCCCGGCGAACGCTTCCTGCTGGCCGGATCCGCGAGCGTGGCACCGGGGGTCCGGCGTCGCGGCCATTCCGCTCGCACTTCTCGGACAGCGAACGAGACTCGGAGCGCCCGGACCGACCGAAAGGTCCATAGCCACACTCACGAATGCTGGGATACTGGGGCATGATCGCGTTCGTGACCGCCGGCACCGGATTCCTGCTTGCGGTGCTGTGGTTCGACCTGATGTTCGACATGCAGGCGATCGGGCACAAAGCGGGCGAGCTGTCCGAGGATGTGCTTGCCTCGGTCTCCAGCTACTACCGGCGAGTGACGACGGCCGCTCGCCCAATGAATCTGTTGATCGCCGCGGTAATGCTAGGCACGCTTGCATCCATCCTCGCCGAGATCCTCGACGGCGAAACGCCGAGCTGGGTCGCGTGGGTATCGCTCGCTCTTGCCGCCAGCGCGATCCTGACGGCCGCCCTGCGCACCGTTCCGAGCGCCGTCCGCCTCGGCACCAGGCGAGACAGTCTCTCTCGGCAGAGCGCGCTGGCGAGATCGATCCTGCATCAGCATCTGGCCTGCATAGCAGCGATTTTGACCGTGCTCATCCTTCAGCTCGCGTCGACGTAGTCCTTATCGGCTACACACAGCCCCGCCCATCTTTCGTGTCGGGCGGCCGTGGTTGCGCGGAGCTGACAATGGACGAGAACGGAAGACAGTCAGCTGGCCAAAGACGGCCTGCTGCGAGCAGACATCGACCCGCAGTGGACCGTTCTGAACACGATCGTCGTCAACCTCGGCCCCCTGCTCTTCCAAGCGGCGCTCGACCGCCATCTGTCACAGCCCTTCTCAAGCACCGAGGGACTCGATCGCTGGCAAACCGCCACCACAAAGCTCTTCAGACACGGGGTATACCGAGCCGAACGAGCACCAAAGTCTGTCCCGAAAGAGGGCTCGGTCACAGCGGTCAGTCCGCGCGGGACCTAAAGATTTCCTAAACCTTTGCCGTGGGCTGCCCCATTTTGGCGGTCAAAATGATCTGAAAGCTGGGTCGTCTGGCCCGGCAGGAAGGACGTCGGGATGGCAGGAGCAAGGTCGGTCGGGCTGGGTATCCGAGTGGAGACGGTGGGAATCGAACCCACGTCCGTGGTCGCGTAAAGGATGGCGTCTACGAGCGTAGCCGACGCTCTGATCTCATCCCCCGCTAGCCTCGCCGGCCGGGTTGCGGGGGACCAGCCCTCTGAAGTGTCCCCCTCCCGGCGAGAGCCGACCGTGGAGGGGTAATCCTGCTATCTGATCCCGGCGATCCCCATCACAGGCGAATGGGGGCCAAGACCTCGTGCGTGACTATTGGTCAGGCAGCGAGGGCGTACTCGTGAGAGTCCGCACTTATGGTTTTCCGGGGTGTTTTACGAGGCCGCCCCGGAACCTCGGCTCGCGACCACCCCCACGAACCGACCGCGTCGAAGCCTGTCGTCCCCGGGAGTGCTTGCTTATGGCCAGTGTAGCGCGCGCACATATGCCCGACGAGACGCCGGCAACGGCTTCGCCGCTGGGCAACCGCCGACGACCCACGTGCGCGGGTACGGCACGGCGCGCAGGCAAGCGCTCACGGTGCGCAGGAGGCGCAGCACGGCGCACGTGCGGGCGCGCGACGCTCGCCAGGTGAGCGCGCGCTGCCCGCAGCTGGGCCCGGGAGCGGGCGGACGATGGACCCAACCAAAGCGACGCGGTAGCCGGGCCGCTTGAGGAACCCGCCCCGGCCGGCCCGCGAAGGCCTTCCGACTTGGGTGGCGCGGCCTCACACCTCGGTGGCCTCGCTCTTTGCGGCTCGGTACCGCGTCTGAAATCGAATGTAAGCGAGGCACGCAAGTCCTGTCAATACCGCCTGCGAAGAGTTCCCGCATACTCCGAAAAGATCCTCGCGCGAGCCCCACGCGCAGCCCCTCCTAATCCCTCCCGACCCTCCCTATCTTCCCCGATCTTCCTCCCGGAGAACCTCGCGGGGAGCCTCCGGATTCTTCGCGCAGGCCCTGCCGGAGCGCCCGCCCCGACTCCTCGCCGCCCCCTCACGGTCCGTTAGGCGCCACTTATGCGGCCTGCGACAATGGAAGGGCGATGGAACCCAACATGCCTCTCGATGGCCCGGCCTTGGACTACCCCAGCCTGTCGACGCCCGGGCTGAGCACACCGCCTGCCCTGACCCCCCCATCCTCGCTCTCCTCGCCCAACGCTCAGCCCTCCCCACCCAGCGGCCTCCCCTCCACCGAGAGCCCGTTCGGCACCGAGCGCCGTTCCCTGCGCAAGCGCCTGGGCAGCATGGTGGCGGCGATCGTGGCGATGGCGGCGAAGTTCGCGACGGCGCTGAAGGCGGGCCTCCTGGCCCTGCCCAACCTGAAGCTCCTCACCACGGCGGGCACCGCGCTCGTATCCGTCGCGGCATACGCGCTGTTCTGGGGTTGGAGCTTCGCGGTTGGCTTCGTGCTGCTGCTGCTCGTGCACGAGATGGGGCACGTGTTCGCGCTGCGCCGCGAGGGCGTGAAGGCAAGCTCGCCGATGTTCATCCCCTTCCTGGGCGCGGTGATCGCGGCGCGCACACTCGGAGACAACGCGCTGGCGGAGGCGCGCGTGGGGCTGGCGGGTCCGGTGCTGGGCTCGCTGGGCGCACTGGCGTGCCTGATCGTGGGCGAGAGCACCGGCAGCCAGCTATTCCTCGCGCTCGCTTACGTGGGCTTCTTCCTGAACCTCTTCAACCTGATCCCGATGCTGCCCCTGGATGGCGGGCGGGCGATGGCGGCAATGGCGCCCTGGATGTGGTTCGTGGGGCTGGCGGCGATGGTGCCGCTGCTGTTTCTGTTCCCGCATGGTTACATCATCCTGATTATTCTGCTGCTAGGCGCCCGCGAGCTGTGGCGCCGCTGGCAGCTGCGCAAGACACGCTCGCTCGAGCAGGCGGCCTACTACCGCGTCTCGCCGCGCGCGCGGCTGGCGGTGGCGACGGTGTACGTGGGGCTGATCGTGCTGCTGGCGGCGGGCATGGACGCGGCGTACGTGAGCCGCACCATTTCCTGAGGTCCGCGACGCCTCCTCCGGCACGCCCCCCGGACCTCCCCGACCCGCCCAACACCTCCGACCTCCGCACCTCCCCGACTGTCCGGCACCCGCCCGGTCTCCCTCAGCGCCGCGCTTCGCGAACCCCGCGTTCCATATCTCGCTTGGACTCGCGCTCCTTGATGGTCTGGCGCTTGTCATACAAATCCTTGCCTCGCGCGAGCGCGATCTCCACCTTGGCGCGGCCGTCCTTGAAATAGATACGCAAGGGCACGAGCGTGAACCCGCGCTCCTTCACCTGCCCCATCAGCCGATCGATCTCGCGCCGGTGCGCGAGCAGCCGCCGCGGACGCTCAGGCTCGTGGTTCTCACGCGAGGCGGGGGCATACGGCGGGATGTGCACACTGTGCAGCCACAGCTCGCCGTCGATCACGGCGACGTACCCATCCTTGAGCTGCGCCCCGGACTCGCGCAGCGCCTTGACCTCAGTGCCCTGCAACTGCACCCCGCACTCAAGCCGCTCGATCAGCTCATAGCGGTAGCCCGCGTAGCGATTGGACGCGACGTCCCCCGCGCCGATCTTGCGCTTGCCCTTGGTCTTTGCCACCTGTCGAGGCTAACTATTTTTTTGGATTTGTGGGGGCCGCGTAGCGAATCTCAAGACGCGCGGCTCAGGTCCACACGGCCATCTGGTGCATTGACGCGCGCAACGACCACCGCGATGGGGTCGCCCAGGCGCAGCGTCTGGCCGGAGCGCTGGGCGTGCAGGATGGTGCCCGCCGGGTTGAGCTCCCACCAGTCGCGCTCGCCCAGCGAAAGGCGACGGACGGGCAGCATGCCCTCGTACGGCGGCACGCCACTGCTGTCTCCCGCGGTGGGCCCGAAGGCGATGAAGGCGCCGGCGGAGATGATGCCCACTACCTCGCCGGCGAACGACCGCTCGAAGCCATCGCGCAGCAGGGCGTCTTCCAGGACGAAGCAGCGCGCGATGTCATCGCCGGTGCGCTCGATCTTCATCGCCTCGCGCTCGCGTTCGGAGCTCCAGACGCCCAACTCCGGCAGTTCGCCGCCGCGCGGAGCGCGCTCGCCCTCGCCGATGGCAGAGAGCAGCGCGCGGTGGACGACCAGATCTGGGTAGCGGCGGATCGGCGAGGTGAAATGGCAGTAGCAGGCGGATCCCAGGCCCGAGTGGCCGAGGTTCTTGGGCGAGTAGAAGGCCTGTTGCAGCGCGCGCAGCACGAGCGAGGTGAGGGCAGGACGACCCCCCGATGGCGCGAGGGCCGCATCTCCACGCGCGGCACGGGCTGCGACGGTGCCGATGTGGCGCTCGACGCGCAGCGATATCTCACCCATCAGCTCGCCGGCCTGACTGCGCGACATCTGCTTGGGGACGGGCGGGGTGGGCACGTCGAGCGAGGCGAGCTGCTCGATGAGACGCTGCACGCTCTCCACGGTGGGGCGCTCGTGCACGCGGTAGAGACAGGGGGTGCGCCGCTCGAAGAGGTGGCGGGCGACGGCCTCGTTGGCGGCGATCATGAGGTGCTCGATGAGGCGGTGGGACTCGGTGGCGGTGCGCTGCGCGATCTCGCTGATGTTGCCCGCGCCGTCGAAGAGGAACTCGGGCTCGGCCTGGTCGAGCGTGAGCGCACCGGCGCGCTGTGCGCGGGCGGCGGCCAGAGCGGCGGATGCCTGCCGCGCGGCGGCGAGCGCCTGGGCCCACGGGTCTTCGGCCCTTGCCCGGCCGGCGAAGATGCGATCGACCTGCTCGTAGTCCAGGCGCGCGTCGGAGCGGATCAGCGAACGGTGAAAGGCGGTGCGCAGCACCTCGGCGCCGTGCAGATCCATCTCGACTGTGACGGTGAGGCGATCGTGACCGGGCAGCAGCGAGCAGGCCTTGTTGGAGAGCGCCTGCGGCAGCATCGGCTCGACGGCGCCGGGGACATAGACGCTGGTGGCGCGATGGCGTGCCTCGCGGTCGATGAGCGAGCCGGAGGGCACGTAGGCGCAGACATCGGCGATGTGCACCCACACCCGCACGGCCCCTCCCTCCCGCACTTCGGCGGAGATGGCGTCGTCGAAGTCGCGTGCGGAGGCGGGGTCGATCGTGAAGGTGGGCAGTGCGCGCAGGTCGCGGCGCGCAGCGAGGTCGGCGTGCGCTTGCAGGCCGCGTTCGCTCGCGCGGCGCGCTTCGCGCTCGACGGGCTTCTCGAAGCGGCGTGGGAGACCGCGCTTGCGCATCATCGCCTCGATCGCAGCGCTGGCGCTCTGGCGCTTCTCGGGCGGCCAGGCCACGCGGGT
The DNA here is from genome assembly GCA_963821895.1 of uncultured Solirubrobacterales bacterium. Taxonomy (GTDB): domain Bacteria; phylum Actinomycetota; class Thermoleophilia; order Solirubrobacterales; family Solirubrobacteraceae; genus Palsa-744. The sequence goes on along the minus strand of CAWGFQ010000003.1, from coordinate 683,613 downwards.
GTCGGAGCGGGCGCGGGGCGCTCCGGCGCGCCCCTGACGAGCCTGGGGCTTGGCGCGGGATCCGCCTTGGCGCTCGCCGCGGTCCTCACGCCGTGGGCGGGGCGGGCTCATTGCGAGCACCCGCGGGAGCGCACGCTTGCGCGCACCGGCATCGGGCTAGGCGCCTTTGGTCTTCGCCGCGAGCGTGGCGAGCGCAGCATTCAGCCCCTGCGGCGTGTCCACCACGGCGGCGGGCAGGCGCACTTCGGGGTCGATGCCGGCGCCCTCCTTGATGCCGCCGCCGCCGAGATTGCGGCCATTGGGCGTGAAGTACTCGCCGACGGTGATGTCCAGCGCGCCGCCGTTCGATAGCGGCTCCTCCTCCTGGAAGACGCCCTTGCCAAAGGTGTGCGTGCCGACGATCGTGGCGCGATGGTGGTCCTGCAGCGCGGCGGTGACGATCTCCGAGGCGGAGGCGGTGCCGCTGTCCACGAGCACCACCACGGGGATGCTCGCGGGGATCGGATTGCCGGCGGCGGTGAGTGTCTGCGTGGGCTGGGTACGCCCGCGCGTGGTGACTACCACGGCGCCCTCGGAGAGGAAGATGGAGGCGATCAGACGTGCTTCTTCGACGAGCCCGCCGCCGTTGGCGCGCAGATCGAAGAGGATGCCCTTGGCGCCGGCGTGCAGGAGCGATTCGACGGCGTTGCGCACCTCGGCGTGGGAGTTCTCGGTGAAGGAGGCGAGCCGCACCACGCCCAACTTGACGCCGCCGACGGTGCGCGGCGAGGAGGCGACGACGGGCTCGGAGATGACGGCTCGCGTGGGTGACACCGTGAGAGTCTTGATGCGGGTGCCCACGCGCCGCTGCACGCGCAGGGTGACGGTGGTGTCGGGGGGGCCCTTGATAAGGGCGATGTCCCGTTCGGCGGGTAGGCCGCGCAGGGTCTTGCCGTTGACGGAGACGATCACGTCCCCTGCCTTCAGCCCGGCGCGCGAGGCGGGCGAGGCGTCGAACACGTCGGCGATCCGCAGCCCCTGCGCCTGGGCGGCTGGATCGACCTCGATGCCGATGCCGGTGAAGCTGGCGGGTTCGTTGAAGCCGTGGAATTCCCGCGGCGAGAGGTAGTGCGAGAAGCGGTCGTTGAGGCTGGCGACGGCCCCGGCGATTGAGGCGTCGGCGAGGTTGCTCTTGGGGATCGGGCGGTAGTAGTCGTGGGCGATGTGGTCGATCGCTTCGTTGACAACCAGCGTCTGGTGGTTCTGCACAAAGGCGTTACGCATGAAGCCGGGCAGCTCGCGCGGATGCCCGCCCAGCCAGATGCCGACTAGCAGCAGGAGGAGCAGCGAGGCGAAGAGCGCGAAATACGAAAGCAGGCGGCGGGGGTCCATGGACCCTGAGAGCCTACGGCTCAGACCTTCAGGAAGCGCCGCAGCGACAGGCCCGAGCCGAGCGCGGAGACGGAGATGGCGCAGCCCATCAGCACGGCGATCAGCACGGGGAAGGCGATCATGTCGGGCTGTGAGACGAGCGCGACGGTCTTGGCGAGCGGATCGACGAGCGCGACCTTCGCGAGCGCGAGCAGCGCGATCGCGGCCCCGCCGCCGAGCGCGCCGAGGCAGAGGCCCTCGAGCACGAAGGGCCAGCGGATGAACCAGTCGGTCGCGCCGACGAGCTTCATCACCTCGACCTCGCGCCGGCGCGCGAACAGCGAGAGGCGGATCGTGTTGCTGATGAGCAGCACCGAGGCGAAGATGAGCAGCGCGGCCAGCAATGCCATCGTGATCTTGATGACGCGCGTGGCGGAGAGGATGCTGTTGGTCTCCCCCTGGCGGTTCTGCACGGCGGCGATCGCGGGATCGCTCACGAGGCGCTTGCCGACGGGGCTCGTGGGGTCGAGCTCTTCACGCAGCGCCTGTGCGTCATCGGGGTTGCTGGGGGTGATGCGGAAGATGTCGGGCAGCGGGTTGTAGCCGATCAGCGCGAAGGCCTGCGGATCGAGCTTCTTCTCCTGTTCGTAGCCCTGCTGCTTGGAGACGAATTCTGTGTGGCCCACGTACTTTGCGTGTTCGACCTCGCTCTTCACGCGCGCGACTTCGGCGGGCGAGGCGCCGGGCACCAGATCGACATCGACGAGCACCTTGCCGCGGATGTCGTTGGCCGCGCCGTTGGTGGCCTGGACTACGGGGATGAAGACGCCGAGGACGAGCGTGGTGACGAGGATCGAGGCGAGCGCTGCGAAGGAGGGCACGGCGTTGCGGCGCATCGAGCGCGTTGACTCCTTGATGAAGAAGCCCAAGCTCACAGCAGACCCCGCCGCAAACGAGCGCCCAACTCGGCGGTGTTCTCATCCTGCGGGCCATACATCCCGGTGGCCTCGTCGCGGACGATGCGCCCCTTGCGCAGCTCGATCACGCGGCGGCGCATGCGATCGACCATCGCATTGTCGTGGGTGGCGACGAGCACGGTGGTGCCGGCGCGGTTGATGCGGTAGAGCAGCTGCATGATGCCGATCGAGGTCTCGGGGTCGAGGTTGCCGGTGGGCTCATCGGCGAGCAAGAGCGGTGGATGCCCGGCGAACGCGCGCGCGACGGCGACGCGCTGCTGCTCCCCTCCGGACAGCTGGTGCGGGTAGTTGTGCAGTTTCGTGGAGAGCCCCGTGAGCCGTAGGATGTCGGGCAGCTTCGCGCGGATCTGGCGGCGGCTGGCACCCGTGACCTGCAGCGCGTAGGCGATGTTGTCGTAGACGGTGCGCGTGGGCAGCAGCTTGAAGTCCTGGAAGACGACGCCGACGTTGCGCCGGTAGTAGGGGATGCGCTTGCGCTCGATCTCCGCGAGCGAGCGACCGGCGACGCGGATGACGCCCTCGCTGGGCTCTAGCTCCTTGATCAGCAGGCGCATGAGCGTGGACTTGCCCGAGCCGGTGCTGCCGACGAGGAACAGGAACTCCTGGCGGGCGACGCTGAAGGTGGCGCGCTCCAGGCCGATGCCGCCGGGGCCGTAGAGCTTGGAGACGCGGCGGAACTCGACGACGGTGTCCGCGGCGGGAACGACCCTCTTGGGTGCCAACACCGGCGGCTCCGGGGCACGTGCGGGAGCGCGCCTGCGCCGCGCGCCACCGGGGCGGCCGAGGACGACGGTGTCGTTGGGAGAGAGCCGAGCCATCGAGGAAGCGCAGCGTAGCGCCGCCGCGCCCAGCGGGGTGAACTTTTCCCTGCATGCAAAAGGATTTGCAGAAACGCTTCTGGGACCTCGCACGCGACCCAAACATTGCTCCTCCCGGGCCTCCCTCCGGAGAAGCGCCCGCCACCCCGCATATCGCCCCTCCCGACGAGTCCCGGACGATGCGCCTCTGACCCAATAAGGTGGGGCTGATGGCACAGGTCACAAGCACGGTGGTGCCCACCAACGAACTGCCGGTGCACCGCATCGCGATCCCCGGCACGCGCGCGCTCACGGCGCTGGTTGCGTTCGACGCGGGGGCGCGCACGGAGCGCAGCGAGGAGAACGGGATGGCGCACTTCCTTGAGCACCTCGTGTTCAAGGGCGGCGAGTCCTACCCCACTTACCGCGACGTGAACGAGACGGCGGAGCGCATGGGCGGCGTGCTGAACGCCTACACGAGCCACGATCTGGTGGCCTTCCACATCACCGTGCGCGCTGAGTCGGCAGCAAAGGCGATCGACTTGCTCTCGGACTTCGTAGCGCGTCCAAAGCTGGACGCGGAGGAGCTCGACCGCGAGCGTGGCGTGGTGATCCAGGAGATCAACCGCGCGTATGACCAGCCCTCGACGGTGGCGGAGTACCTGATCGACAGGGCGGCCTTCGGCGAGCAGCACCCGCTGGGCCGCACGGTGCTCGGGCCGGAGGAGAACCTGCGCACGTTCACACGCGAGGCGATCGTGGCCTTCCGCCAGCGCCGCTGGGCCGGCGCGCGCGGGGGAGCGTTCCTGGCGGGCAACCTCGATCATCTCCCGACAGATGCGGAGCTGCACGACCTGTTCGCCCGCTTCCCCTCGCTGCCGCAGCCCGAGCCCTACCTGCCGGCGCCGGCGTTCGCGCCGAAGACCTTGGTGGAGCAGAAGGACACCAACCAGAGCCACCTGCGGATGATCTACCGGCCCGCGGTGGCCGTGCGCGACATCGCGCAGCGCGCGGCCCTCTCGATCTACTCGACCCTCCTTGGCGGCTCGATGGGCTCACGGCTGTTCGACGAGATCCGCGAGAAGCGGGGGCTGTGCTACTCGGTGTACGCGATCGACCACGCCTTCGCGGACGTGCCGATCCTGCAGCTGGGCTCGGGCTTGGACTCGGCGAAGTGCATCGAGGCATACACGCGCATGCGCGAGATCGTGGATGAGCTGCGCGACGATGGCCCCACACCCGAGGAGGTCGAGCGCGCCCGCGCATACGCCGCGGGGAGGCTGGTGCTGGCGTTCGAGAACACCGGCGCCGTGGCCCGCTACGGCGCCACGCGCGCGATCGTGTTCGACGAGGACATCGACCCCGACAAGGCAATCGCGGCGCTGGATGCGGTGACTTTCGAGCAGGTCAGAGAGGTGGCTGCGGGCGTGGCGGACAATCTCGCAATCGCCTGTGTGGGACCGCACACGGCAGAGGAGTTCTAGCCAGCCGCAACTCTGGCAAACAGTCTTAGCCGATGGCAACCATGCGGTCGATCGGCACCCGCGCGCGCTCGGCTATCTCCGGCGGCACGCGCACCTCATACTTCATGTCGCGCAGCGCGTCGCGTAGCTTGGGCAGCGTGATCATCTTCATGTACTGGCAGCTGGCCTCGGCGTTGGCGGGGATGAAGTTGACATCGGGCGCAGCCATTTCAAGTGGATATAGCATCCCTATCTCTGTGGCCACGACCGCCTCGCGCCGAGCGAGAGCGTGATCCTCCCCAGCATGACCCTCTCCGGCGTTGCCATCGCCCGCCTGGCCGTCGCCCGCCCGCGCCCCGCGCTCCAGCTCGTCCGCGTACTTCAGCATCCCCCCCGTGGAGAGCATGTGCACGCCCTCGGCGGAGATGTCGCCGGCGGCGACGTACTCCATCACGCTGGTGGTGCAGCCGCACTCGGGGTGAATCAGGAAGTCGGCGCCCGGGTGCGCCGCGCGCGTGGCCTCGATGTCCTGCGGACGGATGCCGGCGTGCACGTGGCACTCGCCGTCCCACACGTGCATGCGCCTGCCGAGCTCCTTCTCCACGAACGCCCCCAGCCACATGTCGGGGCCGAACAGGATCTCGGTGTCATCGCCGTGGGTGTCGTAGATGTGGCGCACCACATCGACCGCGTTGGCGGAGGTGCAGCAGTAGTCGGTGAGCGCCTTCACCTCGGCGGTGGTGTTGACGTACATCACGACCACGCCCTCCGGGTAGGTGGCGCGCCAGTCGGCCAGCTGCTCGGCATCGATCGATGCCGCAAGTGAGCAGCCCGCGTCCAGATCGGGGATCAGGACGGTCTTCTCGGGGCACAGGACCGAGGCGGTCTCGGCCATGAAGTGCACGCCGCAGAAGGCGATCACCTCGCCCTCGGCAGCAGCGGCCTTGCGTGAGAGGCCGAGCGAATCGCCGACGTAGTCGGCGACATCCTGCACCTCGGGCACCTGGTAGTTGTGCGCCAGGATCACCGCGCCGCGCTCGGCTGCGAGCGTGCGGACCTCCGCCTTCAGCGCGTCGATCTCCTCCGCGGAGGGGGGCGCAGGGACGGTCTGCGTCGGGGCCATCGGCAGCTCCATGTATCCAGGATAGCGGCGCACACGGGCGCGATTGAGGCCGCACCCGCCCAGTGCACGAGCCCGCTCGGCGGCGGCCTGACATTCCTTGATGTCCTGTGATCGTCTATCGTCAAGTGTCTGGATGTCAGGCTCCGCCCCTACAAACGGCCCGGCCGCGCCGGAGCCGTCGGGGCGCCGGCCACAGGGTCCAGGCAATCAGAAGCGCGAATTCGTGGCGAGCAGCCCGCACGAGCGCATCCAGGCAGCCACGGCCAGGGCGATCGCCGCGTACGGCTACGAGGCAACTGCAGTGCCGGCCATCTGCGCGGAGGCATCCGTCTCGGAGGAGGTATTCCACGAACACTTCTCGGACAAGCAGGCGGCAGCCATCTCGGCGCTGGAAGCGGCGGTGGATCAGGTGATGGAGGAGCTGCGCGAAACCTTCAAGGCCGCTCAAAGCTGGCCGGAGGCGATCTGGGATACGACGGAGGTGATGCTCGAATGCATGGTCAGCGAGCCCACCTTCGCGGAGCTGGGGCTGGTGGGAATGCTGATGGCGGGCGAAGCAGGGCTCGATCTGCTGACCTCGTTGATGGACATGTTCGCGATGTTCCTCAAGCCCGGCTACGAGCTGGCTCCCGAACTGAAGTCCTCGCACCGGCTGACCGACGAAGCCGTCGCCAACGCGGTGTTCGGCATGCTGCACGAGCACATCGTGCGCGAAGGCCCGCGGACCATTCCCACCCTGCTGCCGGAGATGGTGCGCACGATCCTCACGCCATTCCTGAGCGCGGAAGCTGCGGATGCGTTCGTCGTGCAGCGCCAGGCGCGAGATAGACGGATCAGCTGAGGATCATCGAGAGATCGAGCGCCGGCGCCGAGTGCGTGAGCGCGCCGAGCGAGATGAAGTCCACACCCGTGTCCGCATAATCGAGCAGCGTCTCGATCGTCACCCCCCCGCTGGCCTCCAAGAGCGCGCGACCCGCCACCTGCTCAACCGCTGCCGCCAGCTCGGCGAGGCTCATGTTGTCGAGCAGCAGCCGCGGAGCGCCGGCGGCGAGCGCCTGCTCGATCTCCTGCGGATTGCGCACCTCCACCTCGAGCGTGCCGGCCAGCTCGGGCGCACGCGCATGCGCCAGCTCGATCGCCTGGGCAATGCCACCGGCGGCGGCGATGTGGTTCTCCTTGATGAGAATCGCGTCGAAGAGCCCCAAGCGATGGTTACGTGCCCCTCCTGCCGCCACCGCGGCCTTCTCCAGCGCGCGCAGGCCGGGCGTGGTCTTGCGCGTGTCGAGCACGACAGCCCCCGTCCCCTGAACGGCGCGGGCGGCACGGGCGGCCATCGTGGCGACACCTGAGAGATGTCCGAGAAAATTGAGCGCCGTACGCTCGGCTGTCAGCAGCGCGCGCGCGGAACCCTCGACGGTGAGCACCGCTCCGCCCTGCTCGCGCCACTCCCCCTCCGCCACAAGGCGTTCGCAGCGTGCCTCGGGATCGAGCAGCACAAAGGTCGTTTCGGCCACTTCGAGCCCGTAGATCGCCCCGGGCGCCTTCTGCGTGACGAGCGCCCGCGCGCGCGCATCGGCGGATACCGTCGCTTCCGTCGTGACGTCTCCAGGTCCCACGTCCTCGGCTAGCCCGCTGCGCACAAGCGCCGTCAAATCGTGTGCGCTCACCGCTTCGGCGCCGCCGCCGCGCGCAGCAGATACGCGCGCACAAACCCATCCAAATCCCCATCCAAAACCCGCTGCACATCGCCCATCTCGTGGTTCGTACGGTGGTCCTTAACCATCGTGTAGGGGTGCAGGACGTAGGAGCGGATCTGCGAGCCGAAGTTCACGTCCTGCGCCTCGCCCTTCTCGCGTGCGATCTCCTCGGCGCGTTCGCGCTCCTGCTTCTCAAGCAGCTTGGCGCGCAGCATCGCCATCGCGGTGGCGCGGTTGGAGGACTGCGAGCGCTCGTTCTGGCACTGCACGACGATGCCGGAGGGGCGGTGGGTGATGCGCACCGCCGAGTCGGTCTTGTTGACGTGCTGGCCGCCGGCGCCGCTGGCGCGGTAGGTGTCCACCTGCAGGTCGTCCTCGACGATCTCCACGTCGCCGCTGTCGGCCACCACGGGCGCGACCTCGACGCCCGCGAAGCTCGTCTGGCGGCGGTGCGCGGAGTCGAACGGAGAGAGGCGCACCAGGCGATGCACGCCGCGCTCGGCGCCGAGGAGCCCGTAGGCGTTCTCGCCGGCGACACGGAAGGTGGCGGACTTGATGCCGGCTTCCTCGCCGGCGCTCACCTCCAGCAGTTCGACCTGAAAGCCACGCCGCTCGGCCCAGCGCATCAGCATGCGCAGCACCATCTCGGCCCAGTCCTGCGCGTCGGTGCCGCCGGCACCGGCGTTGACGCTGACGAGCGCATCGCCGGAGTCATAGGGCCCGGAGAAGAGCCGCTGCTCCTCAAGCTCGGCCAGGCGCCCCTCCACGGAGGCAAGCTGCTCTTCGACTTCGTCCTGCAGCGACTCGTCCTCGTCGGCCATCTCCACGAGCGGCTCCAGGTCCTCGACGTCGCGCTCCAGCGCGCGGAAGGTCTGCAGGCGCCGCGCGAGCGAGGAGTGCTCGGCGGAGACCCGGGCGGCGTGCTCGGAGTCGTCCCAGAAGCCGGCCTGTCCCATCTCCCCTTCGAGCGCCCCGACGCGCTCATTCAGCGAAGCGGGGTCAAAGATAGTCCGCGAGCAGTTTCAACTGGCCGCGGATCGCAGCGAGGCGCTGCGATGTGGATTCTGTGGGTGCGGTGGCAGCCATCGTCCTATGCACCATGACACTTCTTGAACTTCTTACCTGACCCGCACCAACACGGGTCGTTGCGCCCCACCTGGCGCTCCTCATCGACGATGCGCTGCTCGACGACTGGCATCACGCTCTCGCCTGCCCCCATCTGCCCGTTGCCCCCGTCGGCGTATTCCATCCCCCCGCCCGGCCCGGCGGCCGCGGCAGCCGCGGCCAGCGCACCAACCCCGGTGACGCTGGTGCCACCCGAATAGGAGACGCGTCCCGTGCGCGTGGAGTTGCCGGCCGCGGCGAACGAGGGAAGCGCGACGCCGCCACCGCCACCTGCTGCGTTCGCGCCTTCCACGGCGACCTGCACGTTGAAGACCAGGCGCGCGAAGTCGGCCCAGATGCTGTTCATGAGGTCGCCGAACAGCGTGAAGGCCTCGTTCTTGTAGGCCACGAGCGGGTCGATCTGCGCGAAGCCGCGCAGGTGGATGCCCTCGCGCAGATAGTCCATGTCATACAGGTGCTCGCGCCAGCGCTCGTCGATGATCTGCAGCAGCAGGTAGCGCTCGAGCTGGCCCATCAGCTCGGCGCCGAGCTCTTTTTCGCGCAGCTCGTAGCGCTGCATGGCCAGTTCGCTCACCCGTTCGGTGAGCGCTGTGCGATCGATCGTCTCGGGGTCGAGCTCCTGCGGACTGAGATCGAGCGGGAAGAACTGTCCCAGCGCGGTGAAGAGCCCATTCAGGTCCCAGTCCTCCATGAAGTCTCCGGGCGTGTACTGCGCGACGGTACGCTCGATCACGTTGCCGAGCTCTTCGCGCGCCTCCTCGCCCATCGCCTTGCCCTCGAGCACGCTGTCGCGGTAGGCGTAGATGATGCGCCGCTGCTCGTTCATCACGTCGTCGTACTCGAGCACGCGCTTGCGGATCAGGAAGTTCTGTTCCTCGACCTTCTTCTGTGCCTTCTCGATCTGCTTGGAGAGCATGCCGGCCTCGATCGGTTCCTCGTTGCCCTCCTCATCGGTGCCGCCGAGGCGGTCGAGGATTTTGTAGATGCGATCGCCCGCGAACAGGCGCACGAGATCGTCCTCGGCGGAGAGAAAGAAGCGCGACTCACCGGGGTCGCCCTGGCGCCCGGAGCGCCCGCGCAGCTGGTTGTCGATGCGTCGCGACTCGTGGCGCTCGGTGCCGCAGATGAACAACCCGCCGGCCGCGACGACCTGTTCGCGCTGGGCGAGCACCTGCGCGTCGAACTGCTCCTCCAGGTCCTTCATGCGCTCCTTGTAGCCGTCGTCCTGCGGTTTGAGACCCTGCCGCGCGAGCTCCTGGCGGGCGAGGTGCTCGGCGTTGCCGCCCAGCTTGATGTCCACGCCGCGGCCGGCCATGTTGGTGGCGATCGTCACTGCCCCCGGCTGGCCGGCCTCGGCGACGATCTCGGCCTCGCGCGCGGCGTGCTCGGGCTTGGCGTTGAGCACGGTGTGGGCGATGCCGCGCTTCTTCAGGCGCTCGCCGAGCAGCTCTGAGACCTCGACGGAGATCGTGCCCACGAGCGCCGGCTGCCCGTTTGCGTGGCGCGCGGCGATTTCGCGGATGACGGCGCTCCACTTGCCCTCTTTGGTCTTGTAGACCTGATCGTTGTTGTCCTCGCGCACCATCGGCATGTTGGTGGGGATCTGCACGACGGGCAGCTGATAGATCTTCATGAACTCGGTCGCCTCGGTGAGCGCCGTGCCGGTCATGCCGGCGAGCTTGTCGTAGAGACGGAAGTAGTTCTGGTAGGTGATCGTGGCGAGCGTCTGGTTCTCCTCCTGCACGCGCACGCCCTCCTTGGCCTCCACCGCCTGGTGCAGGCCCTCCGACCAGCGCCGCCCATCGAGGATGCGCCCGGTGAACTCGTCGATGATCTTCACTTCGCCTTCGATCACGGCGTAGTCGACGTCGCGCTTGTACAGCGACTCGGCGCGCAGCGCCTGGTTGAGGTGGTTGACCAGATGGCCGTTCTCGGCGCGGTAGAGGTGGTCCACGCCGAGGAAGCGCTCGGCCTTGGCGACGCCCTGCTCGGTGACCGACACCGTCTTGTACTTCTCGTCGAATTCGTAGTCGAAGTCGGCGGTGAACTTCTTCTTGGTGCCGGGGTCCATGCCTTCGGGGGTTTTGCCGGGCACCATGCGTGGTGCGAGGCGCGCGAACTGCGCGTACAGGTCCGCCGCCTGTTCGGGCGCGCCAGAGATGATCAGCGGCGTGCGTGCCTCGTCGATGAGGATGTTGTCGACCTCGTCCACGACCGCGAAGGGATGCCCGCGCTGCACTTTTTCGGAGAGCTCCTTGGCCATGTTGTCACGCAGGTAGTCGAAGCCGAACTCGGAGTTGGTGCCGTAGACGACGTCGCAGGCGTAGGCCTGCTGCTTGTCCTCGTAGGGCTGCTGGTTCTGCAGGATCCCCACGGTGACGCCGAGCGCGTCGTAGATCGGGCTCATCCATTCAGCGTCGCGGCGAGCGAGATAGTCGTTGACGGTGACCACGTGCACGCCCTTGCGCTGGGGTGGGTGGGAATCCCTATCACGAGACTTCTCATCCCAGACCGCGAGCGCGTTGAGCGCGACCGCGAGGGTACCTGTGAGCGTCTTGCCCTCGCCGGTCTTCATCTCGGCGATGCAGCCGTCGTTGAGCGCCATCGCGCCGATCAGCTGCACGTCGAAGTGGCGCATCCCCATGACGCGCTTGCCGGTCTCGCGCACGACCGCGAAGCACTCGGGCAAGAGCGCATCCAGCGGCTCGCCCTGCCGCGCGCGCTCACGCAGATCGTCCATGCGCTCGCGCAGCTCCTCATCGGTGTCGTGTTCGAGCTCGGGCTCGAAGGCGCCGATCAGCGCGACGCGCTTCTCATAAGACTTGAACTTCTTCGCCTCGCCGACGTTGAGCGCGCGATCCAGGAGGGACATGCCCTCAGGGTATCGCCTGGAAGCTCATTCCGAGCAACCTCGATGTTGCCGATGATGAGCTCAGCCGGTCGCCGACAGCCCGGACGAAGACTGCGGCAACGTCCTCGCCCGTGCGGCGCGAGACTCGCGCCGCTTGCGCCGCTTGTCGCGGTGGCGCTTGACCTGCCTGGACAGCTCCTCAACCACGAGATTGAGCGAATGCAGCATGTTCGGGGAGGCGTCGCGCGCGCGCAGCGTGACCCCCTTCAGATACAGCGTGGCCTCCGCCACTTGCGAGTCGGCCACGCGCGGGTTGCGCTCGGCAAATATCTCAAGCTCCAGGCGCGCCAGCGGCGATACCTGGCGCGAGACCTTGCCCAGCCGGCGCTCGGCGTGATGCCTCAGCGCGTTGCTAACGGGAACGTTGCGGCCCTTGATGTCGATCTGCATCAGGACTCCTTTCGTGGTCGATCCCTATAGGTGCCCCTCGTGAGCGCTATGTGCCCCCTCATGGGCTGTGCCTTCTCTGGCTGGTATCGATGCTACGCCGCCTATCGGCGGTTGTCTACCCTTATCGGCGAATGGCTCCCCACATCGTCTGGACGCTGCAGCCCGGGGTGCTGATCGGAGCGACGCTCATCGGGGGCGTCTATCTGCGGCGCTGGCTGGCTGTGCGCCGTGTTTCCGACCACCCCGCAAAGGACGCCCCGGTGTGGCGGTTGTGCTGCTTCGCGGGCTCGCTGCTGGTGGCGCTGATCGCGCTGGTCTCCCCCGTGGACTCCCTCGCCGACGATCTCTTCTTCATGCACATGGTGCAGCACATGCTGCTGCTGGATCTCGTGCCGATCCTGGCGATCCTCGGCCTGACGAAGGTGATCCTGCGCCCGGTGACGCGCGTGATCTCCGACATGGAGCGCCAGGCCGGCCCGCTGGCCCACCCGGCCTTCGCCGTGCTGCTGTACGTGAGCGTGATCTGGGCCTGGCACATCCCCGCCGCCTATGACCTGGCCCTGGGCCACCCGGTGGTGCACGTGCTGGAGCACACGAGCTTCGTGGTGGCCGGCTCGCTGTACTGGTGGCACGTGCTCTCGCCGATCCGTGCGCGCATGCGCCTGAACGGCATGGGCCCGATCGCCTACATGGGCACCACGAAGCTGTTCGTCGGCGTGCTCGGTATGGGCCTGGCCTTCGCCCCCGCGGCCCTCTACCCCTACTACGTGCACCACGCCCGCGTGTGGGGCGTCTCCGCCGTGGAAGACCAGTCGATCGCCGGCATCGTGATGGCCGTCGAGCAGTCGATCGTGATGGGCCTCGCGCTGGCGATCCTGTTCATGCGCATGCTCACGGAGTCCGAGCGCGAGCAGCGGCGCAAGGAGCGCTACGAACTGGCCTGAGCAGTGGCTACTATGACAGTAGTCGGAGTGCCGCTCGGGGAGCCCGTTTCGGCGAGCTCCCCTTTTCAGCGCGCCCGCAGGCTCTCCAGGATCCCCGCGTGCCCGACGATCGCGCCGATCAGGATCGCGCCCGCCGCGACCTCGGTCCCCGGGAAGACGATCGAGTCGCGTAGCTGCACGCCGTTGCCAATGCGCGCGCCGTCGCCGAGCACGAGCGGGCCCATCAGGCGCACGCCCCGGCCGATCTGGACGTCGTGCCCGATCCACACCTGCCCGTCGATCTCCAGATCCTCGGGCAGCGCCTGCTCGTCACCGGAGAGGGTCACGCCGGGACGCACCTCCCGTCCCTGCACGTGCAGCTGCAGCTCGCCGCGCAGCGCGTCGAAGGTGCCTTGGCGCAGCTCCGCCAGCGAGCCCACATCGTTCCAGTAGTCGCGGATCTGGTGGATGTGGAAAGGGACGTCGTTGGCCAAAAGCGCCGGGAACACGTCCTGCGCCCAGTCCGCAAACGGGCGCTCGGGAAACCAGTCGAAGATCGCGGGCTCGAAGATGTAGATCCCGCAGTTGCCCAGGTCCGAGAGTGCTTCGTCGGGCTCGGGCTTCTCCTGAAAGCCGGTGATGCGACCCTCGGCGTCGTGCAGCACGACGCCGTACTCGCGCGTATCGGAGACCTGCTTGACGGCGAGCGTGGCGATCCCCCCAGCTGCGCGGTGGCGCGCGACGAAGGCGCCCAGGTCGATGTCGGTGAGCGCGTCGCCGGAGATGATCAGGAAGGCTTCCCCACCGAAGAAGTCGGCGCAGGCGCGCACCCCTCCGGCGGTGCCCAGCAGCTCCTGCTCGTAGCGGTACTCCAGGCGCTCGCCGAAGTGCTCGCGGATCGAGTCGGGGAAGTAATGCAGGTTGGCGATCACATCCTCGAAGCCGTGGCGGTCGAGCAGATCGAGGATGTGCGCCATCACGGGCCGGTCGAGCACCGGCACCATCGGTTTGGTGATCTCGTAGGTGAGCGGGCGCAGGCGCGTGCCGAGGCCGGCCGCGAGGACCATGGCTTTCATGCGATCAGTAGCGATAGTGGTCCGGCTTGTACGGCCCGTCCACGGAGACGCCGATGTAGGCGGCCTGCTCCTCGCTGAGCTTCGTGAGCTTCACCGCCAGCGCGTCGAGGTGCAGCCGCGCGACCTTCTCGTCGAGATGCTTGGGCAGCACGTACACGCGCTTCTCGTACTCGTCGTTCTTCGTGAAGAGCTCGATCTGCGCGATCGTCTGGTTGGTGAAGGAGTTGCTCATCACGAAGCTCGGGTGCCCCGTGGCGTTGCCGAGGTTCAGCAGGCGTCCCTCGGAGAGCAGGATGATGGCGTGGCCGTCGGGGAAGACCCACTCGTCCACCTGCGGCTTGATGTTGATGCGCTCGACCCCGGGGATCTTCGTGAGCCCGGCGATGTCGATCTCGTTGTCGAAGTGGCCGATGTTGCCGACGATCGCCTGGTGCTTCATGCGCGCCATGTGCTCGGCGCGGATGATGTCCTTGTTGCCGGTGCACGTCACGAAGATGTCGCCTTCGCCGATCACTTCATCGAGCGTGCGCACGGTGTAGCCCTGCATCGCCGCCTGCAGCGCGCAGATCGGGTCGATCTCGGTGACGACCACGCGCGCGCCCTGCCCGCGCAGCGATTCCGCGCAGCCCTTGCCGACGTCGCCGAAGCCGCAGATGACGGCCATCTTGCCGGCGATCATCACGTCGGTGGCGCGGTTGATGCCGTCCACCAGCGAATGGCGGCAGCCGTAGAGGTTGTCGAACTTGGACTTCGTCACGGAGTCGTTGACGTTGATCGCCGGGAACAGCAGGGTGCCCGCCTCGGTCATCTCATACAGGCGGTGCACGCCCGTGGTGGTCTCCTCGGTGACCCCCTGGATGCCCTGGCCGATCCGTGTCCAGCGCTGCGGGTCCTCCTCCAGCGAACGCGTGAGCAGCGAGAGGATCACGGCGAACTCCTCCGATTCCCCTCCTGCCGGATCGGGCACCGCCCCGGCGGCCTCATACTCGGTGCCCTTATGCACGAGCAGCGTGGCGTCGCCGCCATCGTCCAAGATCATGTTGGGTCCACTCGCCCCCGGCGTTCCGTCCTCCCCGGGCCAGCGCAGCGCCTGGTCGGTGCACCACCAGTACTCCTCCAGCGTCTCGCCCTTCCACGCATACACCGGCACCCCCTGTGGATCATCGGGCGTCCCGTCGGGGCCGACGGCGATCGCCGCGGCGGCGTGGTCCTGTGTGGAGAAGATGTTGCAGCTGCACCAGCGCACCTGCGCGCCGAGCGCCGTCAGCGTCTCGATCAGCACGGCGGTCTGGATCGTCATGTGCAGCGAGCCGGTGATGCGCGCGCCCTTCAGCGGCTGGCGCGTGGCGTACTCGGCGCGGACGGCCATCAGGCCGGGCATCTCGTGCTCGGCGAGCCTTATCTCCTTGCGGCCGAAGTCGGCGAGCGCGAGGTCGGCGACCTTGAAGTCGTCTTTGGTGGCGGTGGCGGTTGGCGTCATGTGTATTGGTCTCCTGGCGGGAATCGAGGGGGCCAAGTCTACCGTGCCGCCGGCCCGCGCCTTGTCGCCCCGCCGGCCGTCCTACTGCTCTGCCAGCTCTGCCTTGAGCTGCTCGATCAGCCTGACTGGCTCGGGATCGATCCCGCGCAGCGCGGCGAGGTAGATCGATACGAGATCCCCGAGCAGGACCAGCGAGAAGACGCGCTCCACGGTGGTCTCCCCGCGCGTCTCCAACCGGAAGCTCGCGGCGGCGGAGTCGGCGATCAGTCGCTCGGTCAGCTCCATGCGCGCCTTCACGCGCGGGTGCGCGTCGCAGTCGTCGAGGAACACGGCGGAGAAGCGCCCGACGTCGGGCGCGCCCTCCCAGCCGACCAGCTCGTTGTGATCGAGCTCGGGCAGTTCGTGTGCGAACGCCGGCTGCTTGGCGTTCTCGTTGATCTGCGTCTTCCAGCGATAGGCGATCGGCGCCGTCAGCCCCGCCCCGTAGATCACCGGCGCGGTCCCCGCCAACCCGCGCGCGATCTCCTTGGCGAGCGAGTCCTCCGGCGCGTCGGGTCCCCACTCGGCGACGAGCTGCTCGGCGTGCGAGGCGGCGACGTCGATCTCCGAGGTCAAGCGCGGCCCCGCGCCGGACATGGCGGCGACCTCCAGCGCGGCGACGGTCATGTAGGCGACGGCCGCGCGCGGTTGAAAGCCGCCGGGCAGCGGGATCACGGGCACGCCGTCCTCGCGCGCCATCTCCGCGAGGCGCCCGCCGGTGGTGACGACGACACGCTGTGCACCGAGCGCGCCGGCGGACTCGTAGCAGGCGAGCGTCTCCTCGGTGTTGCCCGAATAGCTCGCGCACAGCACCGTCGTGTCGGGCGTCGTCCACGGCGGCAGCCCGTAGGCGCGCGTGACGAAGATCGGCCGCGAGGAGTGATCGCCCAGCGCCGCGCGCGCCAAAGCCCCGCCGATCGCCGAGCCGCCCATGCCGGCCACGACCAGCCCGCCGGGCGAGTCCCACTCGTTCATGATCGCGCTCTCCACGCGCCATAGGGCGTCGCGCAGGTGCTCGGGCAGGCCCAGCACCTCATCCAGCTGACCCGTGGGGTCGATCTGGGCGATGCTCTCGCGCGAGAGGGTCATCAGGTCCTCGGGCATGCGGGGCTCCTGGGCTTGAGGTTGGTGGCGGCTTGGCGGATCACGGGCTGAAGCGGCGTAGCTGGCTGTGTCGATGGCGCAGTGCGCGCCGCGAGGACTCAGAACCTGAGCGCCCCGTCGGGCAGGGTGACCCCCGGAAAGATACGCGCACCGCGGTCGATGATGTTCTCCGCTCCCACCGTGACCCCCTCGCCGAGCACGGCGCCGCCGAGGATCTTGGTGCCCTCGCCGACGTGACAGCCGGCGGCGACGATGCAGTCGCGCAGGGTGCAGCCGGCGCCGATATCCGAGCCGCCCCAGATGACGGAGCGCTCGACGGTGGTGCCCGCGCCGATCGTGACGCCCTGCCCGAGCACGACGAGACTGCCGACGTGCGCGCTGGCATCGATCTGCACGTCGCGCTCGATCACGGCGGGCGGGACCACGCGCCCCGCGATCGCGTCACGGTCGGCGACAGCGAGATAGCCGCTGCCCAGGCGCTCCTGCACCGCCGTTTTGACGTTGCCCTCGATGATGTCGAAGGTGCCCTGCAGGTAGCGTTCAGGCGTGCCGATGTCCAGCCAGTAGCTGTCGGAGGGGTAGCCGTAGAGGCCGTTTCCGATCAATAGCGGCCACACTTCGCGCTCGATTGAGACGTTGCGATCGGCAGGCACCAACTCCAGGACCTCGCGCTGGAGCACGTACGCGCCGGCGCTGATGAGGTTGGTATCGATTTGATCGGAAGAGGGCTTCTCGACGAAATCGTTGACGGAGCGATCCTCCGCGAGGTGCACGAGCCCGTACGCGGTGGGATCAGGCACAGGCACCAGGGCCAGCGTGGCGGTGGCGCCGGTGCGCTCGTGCTGGGCGATCTGCGCGGACAGATCGATGTCCGTCAGCACATCCCCATTCAGCATCAAGAAGCGCTCGTCGAGCATCGACTCGGCGAACTTCAAGGCCCCCGCTGTGCCGCGCGGGTCGGGCTCCTCCACGAAGCGCAGGCGCACACCCACGCTCGAGCCGTCGCCGAGCACGTTGCGCACGCTGGTGGCGAGGAAGCCGCAGGACATGATCACGTCGTCGATGCCGTGCTGGCCCAGCCATTCGAGCATGAACGAGATGAACGGCCGGTCCACCAGCGGCACAACTGGCTTGGGCACGGTGGAGGTGAGCGGCCGCAGGCGCGTGCCCTCGCCGCCCACGAGGATCACAGCCTGCATCAGCCCCGCCCGTCCGCGTCGTGCAAAAGACCCCGATGGCGCTCGCGCGAACCCCACATGACACCGTGCGCGACCATCAGCCCCGGCCGAT
The DNA here is from genome assembly GCA_963821895.1 of uncultured Solirubrobacterales bacterium. Lineage (GTDB taxonomy): Bacteria > Actinomycetota > Thermoleophilia > Solirubrobacterales > Solirubrobacteraceae > Palsa-744. The sequence goes on along the minus strand of CAWGFQ010000003.1, from coordinate 665,868 downwards.
CCCCTCGTAGACCAAGCCGGCGGCCTCGATGGCCTCCGCGTCGAGCGCGTTGCGCCCGTCGATGATGAGGTTCCCGCTCATGGCCTGCGCGACCATACCCCAGTCGAGCTCGAGGAACTGCGGCCACTCGGTGACGAGGATCAGCGCATCGGCACCCTCGGCCGTATCCATGGCAGCATCGGCATAGTCGAGCTGCGGCATCAGCTTGCGTGCCTGCACCTCGGCGATCGGATCAAATGCGCGCACGTGCGCGCCCTCCGCCTGCAGGCGCGCCGCCAGCACCAGCGAGGACGCCCCGCGCATGTCGTCGGTGTTGGGCTTGAACGCGAGCCCGAGCAGCCCTATGCGCTTGCCCGCAAGCTTCCCCACGTGCCGTTCCAGTTTGGCGACGACCCGCCGCTTCTGCATCTCGTTGACCTCGATCACGGCGTTGAGCAGCTGGAAGTGGTAGCCGGAGTTGCCGGCCAGCAGCTTCAGCGCACTGACATCCTTCGTGAAGCAACTGCCGCCATAGCCCAGACCGGCCTGCAGGAACTTGGGTCCGATCCTCGCGTCGAGGCCCATGCCCCGCGAAACCTCAACCACATCCGCTCCGACCTGCTCGCACACGTTGGCGATCTCGTTGATGAACGAGATCTTGGTCGCCAGGAAGGCATTGGCGGCCAGCTTGATCATCTCGGCGCTGGCGATGTCGGTGCGCACCAGAGGAGCGTTCAGCGGCGCATACAACTCAACAACCGCATCGCCGGCCCAGTCGCCGTTGTCGCCCACGACCACACGATCGGGGTGCAGGAAGTCCTGAACCGCGGAGCCCTCCTTGAGAAACTCGGGGCAGGAGACATAGGCCAGCCGCTCCTTTCCCTGCTCGCCCAGGACACGCTGGATGGCAGCGCCGGTGCCGCACGGCACGGTGGACTTCATCACGAGCGCATGACGATCGGAGGCGGGGATTGCCTCGACGACGGCGTGCACCGCTGACAGGTCGGCGTCACCGGAGTGCGTCGGCGGGGTGCCGACCGCGACGAACAGCAGCCGCGCGTGCTCCAGCACGTCGCCCAGCTCGGTGGAGAAGTGCAGGCGCGCTGAGTTGCGCGCAAGCAGATCCTCCAAGCCCGGCTCGTAGATCGGCACCTCACCCTTCTGCAGGCGGGCGATCTTCTCCGCGTCGATGTCGATGCACCACACCTCGCTGCCCAGCTCGGCAAAGCCGGCGGCGGTGACGAGACCGACGTAGCCGGTGCCGATGACGCCGATCGGCTGACGCTCAGTCGCAGGTGCCATCGCGCCCGGACTCAGCCACCGTTGACCGGGGTTGCTTCCTTGAGCAGCAGCAAAGCGCGATTCTCGGCGAACTGCAGGTAACCCTCGTCCTGCGCGAAGCGCACGATGTCATTCTCGGAGCGGTGCAGCCGCAGCTCCGTGGGCTTCACCATCGCCAGCATCGGCTCATGGTTGGCGAGCAGGCCGATGGTGCCAACGGTCGTGCGCGTAACCAGCATTTCGACGTCCCCACTGAAGACCTCGCCCTCGGGGGTGAGGACCTCGACTGGGAATGTTGCACGTGCCATGGCTACTTCGCGTCCTCGAGCACCTGCTCGATGGTCCCCTTCAAGAAGAACGCTCGCTCGGGCACCTCGTCGTGCTTGCCCTCGATGATCTCCTGGAAGCCCCGGATGGTCTCGGCGATCGGCACATACGCGCCGGGTGTGCCGGTGAACTGTTCGGCCACGAAGAACGGCTGTGAGAGGAAGCGCTCGACCTTGCGCGCGCGCTGCACAATCACCTTGTCCTCGTCGGAGAGCTCGTCGATGCCGAGGATCGCGATGATGTCCTGCAGCTCCTTGTAGCGCTGCAGGATCTCCTTGACGCGGTTCGCCACGCGGAAGTGGTCCTCGCCGAGGATGTCGGGCTTCAGAATGGTCGACGTCGAGTCCAGCGGATCGACAGCCGGGTAGATGCCCTTCTCGCTGATCGCCCTGGAGAGCACGGTCGTGGCATTCAGGTGCGCGAACACCGACGCCGGGGCGGGGTCGGTCAAGTCGTCGGCGGGCACGTAGATCGCCTGCACGCTCGTCACCGACCCGGTGCGCGTAGAGGTGATGCGCTCCTGCAGCTGGCCCATCTCGGTCTCCAGCGTCGGCTGGTAGCCCACCTGCGAGGGCATCCGTCCCAACAGCGCGGAAACCTCGGAGCCGGCCTGCACGAAGCGGAAGATGTTGTCGATGAACAACAGCACGTCCTGCCCCTGATCGCGGAAGTATTCGGCCATCGTCAAGCCCGACAGCGCGACGCGCATGCGCGCGCCGGGCGGCTCGTTCATCTGCCCGAAGACGAGCATCGTCTTGTCGATGACGCCCGACTCCTTCATCTCGAGCCACAGGTCGTTGCCCTCGCGCGAGCGCTCGCCCACCCCGCAGAAGGCGGACAGCCCGCCGTGCTCCTTGGCGAGGTTGTGGATCAGCTCCTGGATCAGCACCGTCTTGCCCACGCCGGCGCCGCCGAACAGGCCGACCTTGCCGCCCTTGGCGTAGGGCGCGAGCAGATCGACGACCTTGATGCCGGTCTCGAACATCTCAGTGGTGGGCGTCAGGTCCTCGACCTGCGGCGCGGGCTGGTGGATGCCGCGGCGCTGGGTGTCCTTGGGCAGCTCCGCGCCGAGGTCGATCGGCTCGCCGAGCAGGTTGAAGATCCGCCCGAGCGTCGCCTCGCCGACGGGCACCGTGATCGGCCCGCCGGTATCCACCACCTCAAGGCCGCGCGCGAGGCCGTCGGTGGTGTCCATCGCCACCGCGCGCACACGATCGTCGCCCAGGTGCTGCTGCACCTCGCACACGAGCAGGCCGTCGCCGCCGGCGGGGCTGATGCCCTCGGGCTCCTCCTCCGCGGCCGCGACGGGCCGTGCGATCGTGATGGCGTGGTTGATCTCGGGCAGCCGCTCGGGGAAGACGGCCTCGATGACGACGCCCTGAATCTCCTCGATGCGCCCCACGTTGCGCGTCGAAGTGGCATCGCCGGAGGCGGCGGGCTGTGTGATGGTGCTCGGTGGCATTTTGGTTCCTAAGTCTCCTTGTATTTCACGGCTCGATTGAAGTTTTCCTAAGACAGTCCCTCGGCCCCAGCGACGACCTCCATGATCTCCTGGGTGATCTCGGCCTGACGGGCGCGGTTCATCTGCAATGTGTATTCCTCGATCAGCGTCCCCGCGTTCTCGGAGGCGTTGCGCATCGCTGTCATCTGCGCGCCGAAGAAGCCGGCGGATGACTCGATCAGGGCGCGGTAGATCGAAATCTCGACGTAGTCGGGGATCAGCTGCTGGAGCAGGCGGTCGGGCTCGGGCTCGTACTCGACGAGCGCCTTGGGGCCCGCCGGCTTCTCCTCCTCCTCGTCCTCCCCCTCCAACACGGCCTCCGAGAGCGGCAGCAACGTCTCGCGCGTGACTTCCTGGGTGAGCGGGGAGACGTAGGCGTTGTAGAGGATGTCCACGCGATCGACGTTCCCCTCGATGTAGCTCTCCATCAGGTCCTTCGCCACAGCGCGCGCGTCGGCGTAGGCGGGGCGGTCGGTGAAGCCGGTGTAGCTGCCGGCCAGATCGCGCCCGCGGAACGTGAGCGAGGAGACGCCGCGGCGCCCCGTCGCGAACCACACAGGCGTGCGGCCGTCCTCGGCAAGCTCGGTGCCGGCGCGAATGCCGGCGCGGATGATCTGCGAGTTAAAGCCGCCGGCGAGGCCGCGATCGCCCGTGACCAGCAAAAGCCCGACGTTGCGCTCTGAGTCATGCTCCCGCAGCAGCGGCAGCGAGACCACCTCGGCGCCCGCCGCACCCGCGGCCTGGTGGGTCATGCGCCGCAGCGCCTTCGCGTAGGGCCGCAGCGCGGAGATGCGCTGCTCGGCGCGGCGCAGGCGCGCGGCGGCGACCATCTCCATCGCACGGGTGATCTTCTGGATGTTCTTCACCGAGGAGATCCGGTTCTTGACGTCGCGCTGGCTGGCCATGATCTGCCTCTTACGCGGCGGCCGTCTCCGCCACGGGCACCGCGCCGTCCTCCAGCGGATGGCCTTCCTCGTCGAGATCGACGCCGAAGTCGAAGGCAAACTGCGCGACGGCCTCATCAAGCGCCGTCTGCGTCTCCTTCGACCAGTCCCCCGAGGCGATCTTCTCGCGCACGTCCGAGTGCTGGGCGTGCATCCGTTCGACCAGCTCCTGCATGAACTCGGGCACCTTCGCGGCGAGCACGCGATCGACGTAGCCGTTGGTGGCGGCAAAGATCTGCGTGACCTGATCCTCGACAGCGAGCGGCTGGCGCTCGCCCTGGTTGAGCGTCTTCACCAGGCGCTCGCCGCGCGCGAGCGTGCGCTGCGTGTCCTGGTCGAGGTCCGAGCCGAACTGCGCGAAGGCCTCCAGGTCCCGGTACTGCGAGAGCTCGAGCTTGATGCGGCCGGCGACCTTCTTCATCGGCCCGATCTGCGCGTTGCCCCCCACGCGCGAGACGGAGATGCCGACGTTGATCGCGGGCCGCACGCCGGAGTAGAACAGCTTGGGCTCAAGGAAGATCTGCCCGTCGGTGATCGAGATGACGTTCGTCGGGATGTAGGCGGACACGTCGCCGGCCTGCGTCTCGATGATCGGCAACGCGGTCAAGGAGCCGCCGCCGAGGTCCTCGTTGAGCTTGACCGCGCGCTCCAGCAGGCGCGAATGCAGGTAGAAGACATCGCCGGGGTACGCCTCGCGGCCGGGCGGGCGGCGCAGCAGGAGCGACATCTGCCGGTAGGCGTAGGCGTGCTTGGTCAAGTCGTCGTACACGCACAGCGCGTGCTTGCCGTTGTAGAGGAAGTACTCGCCCATCGCGCAGCCCGCGTAGGGCGCCATGAACTTGATCGGCGCGGCCTCATCGGCGGAGGCGGCCACGATGATCGTGTTGTCAAGCGCATTGTGTTCGTCGAGGATCTGCGCGAGCGCCACCACCGTGGACATGCGCTGGCCGACGGCCACGTACACCGAGACGACGCCGGTGTCGCGGTTGTTGATGATCGCGTCGATCGCGATCGCCGTCTTGCCGGTCTGGCGGTCGCCGATGATCAGCTCGCGCTGGCCGCGGCCGATCGGGATCATCGCGTCGATCGCCTTCAGGCCGATCTGCATCGGTTCGGTCACGGGCTGGCGCTGCACGACGCCGGGCGCCTTGAACTCGGCGGGGCGCAGCTCGGTGGTGGCGATGTCGCCCTTGCCGTCGAGCGGGCGGCCGAGCGGATCGACGATGCGCCCGAGCAGGGCCTCGCCCACGGGGATCTCCAGCAGATGGCCGGTGCGCTTGACGGTGTCGCCCTCGCCGATGCGCTCCCATTCGCCGAACAGCACGGCGCCGACGTTGTCGGACTCGAGGTTGAGCGCGAGGCCCGTGACGCCGTGCGGCAGTTCGAGCATCTCAAAGGACATGCAGTTCTCCAGGCCGTGCAGGCGCGCGATGCCGTCGGCCACGGACAGGACGGTGCCGACCTCCGTCAGCTCGGCCTCGCCGGCGCTGAGGCCCTCGATACGGCTCTTGAGGATGCTTGTTATCTCGTCTGGGTTGATCTGCATGAGTTAGTTCCTAGAAGGCTCCTTGGGCAACCTGCCTGCGCAGCTGCTCCAGTCGATTACGGATCGAGGCATCAAGAATGGAATTGCCCACGCGCACGACGATGCCGCCGATGATCGAGGGATCCACGCGCGTGGTGAGCGTGACGCGCCGCCCGGTGCTCTCGCCGATGCGCGCTACGACGCTGCCGGTCGTGCTCTCGTCGAGCTCGATCGCGCTGGTGATCTCCACAGGCAGCAGCCGGTTCTCCTGCTCCCACATCTGCTCGAAGGCCTTGCGCAAGCGGAAGATCACCGGCATGCGGTGGTTTTCGATGAGCAGCTTCAAGAAGTTGACGAACTGCTCGTCGGCGCCCACGAGCAGCCCGGCCAGCGCCTGCTGCTGCTCCTGCGTGGAGAAGTAGGGCGAGAAGAAGAAGATGCGCAGCTCGCGGTTGCCCCGCAGCGCCTCGGCGAACTGCCCAAGCTGCTCGCGCAGCTCATCGAGCTTGCCCTGCTCCATCGCCACCTCGAACAGGGAGCGTGCATATACCTGGGCCAGCTCCTCCATCAGCGGACCACCCCAAGATGGCTCGGAGAGCCTGTCCATTCCAGGCGCCCACGGTTAATTCTTAATCTATTCATCAGTTCTGGCTCGCCCCCAGGCTCGTCAGATCGAGCTCGCCCAGCGCTTCCTCCACCAACCGCTTCTGGTCGGCCCCGTCGAGCGTCTTGCGCGTGACCTTCTCCGTGGCCATGATCGTCAGGTCGGCCACCTCCTGGCGCAGTTCCTGCAGCGCCTTGCGCGTGGCGGCCTCGATATCGCGCTGCGCGCGCTGCGCCTGCTCCTCGGCCAGCACGCCGGCGTGCTCCTTGGCCTCGCGCTCGTGCGCCTCGCCGGCCGCGCGGGCGCGCTGCACGATCTCATCGGCCTGCGTGCGCGCCTCGGCCAGGCGTTCGCGGTACTCGGCGAGGAGCCGGTCGGCCTCCTCGCGGGTGCGCTGCGCCGAGTCGATCGACTCTTCGATCGCCTTCTGACGCTTGTCGAGCGCCTCGGAGATGCGCGGGAAGGCCAGGCGCGCGAGCAGCAGCATGGTGATACCGAAGACGAGCAGCGTCCAGATCATCAGGCCGATGCCGGGCTTGACGAGAAAGTTGCCGCTCGATGCCAGCAGTAGGTGGGAGGCGAGCATCGCGGCTTCCTAGACGATGAATGCCGCCAGCAGGCCGGCGACGAGGCCGTAGAAGAAGCACGCCTCCGTCAACGCGAAGCCGAGCCACTGGATCGACGTGATCTCGTCGCGCATCTCCGGCTGGCGCGTGATCCCCTCGATGACCTTGCCGAAGATGATGCCGATGCCCACGCCGGCGCCCACTGCGCCGAGACCTCCGCCCACACCGAGGCCGATCGACTTGCCCGCCTTGGCGACTTCTTCGGTCACCGCCAGCAGGGTGATTAGTGCCATGTGCACAGTGCTACTCCTTGTTTTTGATTAGTGATGGTCGGCGACGGCGCCGCCGAGGTAGATCGCGGTAAGAGTGGCGAAGATGAACGCCTGCAACGCGGCCACGAGGCCGACCTCGAAGGCGAACAGGGCGATGCCGAGCGGCAGGGTGACCCAGCCGATCACGGCGATGCCCAACAGGACGGCCAGCGCGCCGGCCATGAACAGGATGATCAGGTGGCCTGCGAGGATATTGGCAAACAGGCGAATGGAGAGCGATATCAGCCGCATGAAGTTGGAGATGACCTCCAGCACGAAGATGGCCGGGACCATCTTCCCGGTGACGCCCGCAGGTATGAGGCCCTTGAGATAGCCGACGGGACCCTTGGCGCGCACGCCTTCGAAGGTGTAAGAGATGAACACGACGAACGCAAGCGCCAGCGGAATCGACAGGTTGGCCGTGGCCGCATACAGCGAGAAGGACGGCAGGTGCAAACCAAAGACGTCGATCGTGTGCTCGGTGTTGGTGGGCAGCGGGATGTAGCCGATGATGTTGGAGAAGAAGATGAAGAGGAAAAGGGTGCCGATGAAGGGAAACCAGCGCGCGGCCATCTTCGCGTCGAGGTTGCCGGCGGTGATGTTGTGGCGCATCAGCTGGTAAATGGTCTCCACGGCGGTCTGCACCTTGTTGGGCCGCTGCTGCATGCGCCGCGCGATCCAGATCATCGTCACGCACGTGAGGATCGCCGCGATGAACAGGTACATGACGGCCTTGTTGATCGAGAGCACCCCGAGGTTGATCCACGTTTCGAGCTTGAACTCGTTCTGCGGTTCGAAGGCGGTGTTGCGCGTGCCGCTGACGCCGGTGGCGATCACAATCACGACCAGGCCGAGGATGTAGATCGCGAGCAGCCCGAGCAGCTTCTGCTTGGTGCTGAAACGCGGCTGCTTTTTGGCGCCGCCCTCCAGGCTCGCAGGCGCGCCGGACGCACCCTGTGCGGCGACGGCGCTCATGATGTGCTCGGCCTCCCGCGAGGGGTATCCGGGATCCTCGGCGAGGGACGGGGGCTCCCCGGCAGCTGGCCGCCACGCGTGACGATGTTCAGCACGAAGTACACCGTGAACGCCGCCAGCACGACCACGGCAGCCATGATCCCGTCGTCCTTGCCGCCCGCGTAGCGCGCGGCGACCACGGCCGCAGCGACGATCCAAACGCGCGCCATCATCGTGCCCACCTGCAACCCCGCGCGCACGCGCACGTCCCTGGAGCCCGCCGCGCGCCCCTGCGCCCAGGCGGCGCCAACGCGCGTGAGCAGCCACGCAGCGGTGCCGATCGCGTAGCCCAGCACGGGCATACCGGCGGCCAGCACGAACGGTGCCGTGGCAAGGACCAGGCACACGTCGAGATAACGCAGGAAGATTGTGGTCATGGCTCGGGGGACCCTACAGACGCGAAAGCCCGCGCGCTGTCTCGCCGCGGACTTATTTAGTTGGCTGCCAGCGGTGGTGCGGCAGCGCTGCCGAGTCTACCCGATCGGGGACTTCGTGACAAGTTTGTGACACGCGCCACCCAGTGCGGCGACCGGCCGCACGAGCGCAAACGCGAGCGCCGCGGTAGCCAAGCCGGCGAGAATGTCCAGCATGAAGTGGTTGCCGGTGCCGAGCACCGCCAGGCAGGTGACGCACGGGTAGAGCACCGCCAGCGCCCTGACCCACACCCGCTCGGAAAGCTGCCAGATGACCAGCGCGCACCACGCCGCCCAGGCCATGTGCAGCGAGGGCATCGCCGCGAGCTGGTTGGCGTCGTGCGCCAGCGGCCCCGTGTGCCACGAGCCCACCGCGCCCGTGTTGGCGACGACGTCGCTGAAGCCCACCAGCATCCGCGGCGGAGCCACCGGATACAGCCAGAAGACGGCCAGCCCGATCAGGTTCATCAGCACGAGCGCTGAGCGCATCGGCCGGTAGATGTCCGCCCGCCGCCACCACAGCCACGCGAGCAGGCCGAAGGTGACCACGAAGTGCGCGTTGTCGTAGTAGTAGGAGGACACCGCGCCCAGCGTGTGGTGGTGTGCCATCCAGCGGTTGAGCGTGCGCTCGGGGTCGATGTGCAGCGTCTGCTCCAACCGCAACACGTCCGTGGCGTGGGCGATCGCGACGCTGTAGCGCAGGTGCGCGAGGTTGTTGACGATGTCGTACACCCACAAAAGCCAGCCCACGATCAACAGCTCGACCCACCAGCGCGGGCGCGCACGCACAGCGGCCAGCGCACGACTCTTGGCCTGCGTGCCGTCGATCAGCGGGTCGGGCAGCGCGACCGCCCATTCGCTGCCCGTGTCCGTAGGACCGATCGAAGCCATTCAGGGATTCTACGGAGCGACCGGCCGCAGCCCGGACCCCGCGCAGCCAGGCGCCTGCTCGCGAGGATCGCTCAGGGAGCCACCGGCCGCAGCCCGTGCGTTGACATCGTGTCGAGCACCCGCGGCAGCGCCGCCACCGTGCGCCGCCACGAATCCGCCGCGCTGTAGTCGTCGGCGTCGTGCAGCAGCAGCACCGCGCCCGCCCCCACGCCGTCCGTAACGCGCGCCGCGATCGACTCCGGTGTCGCGCGCTTCTCCCAGTCGCGCCCCCAGTGGCTCCACAGCAAAGTGCGCCACCCACGCCGCCGCGCCAATCGCAGCGCGGGCGGGCTGATCGCACCGTACGGCGGGCGGTACAGCCCGATCGCCGCGCCCGTGGCGTCCTCGATCGTCGCCTGCGCACGATCCACATCCGCGCGCAACTGCCGCGGCGTCAACCGCAGCAGGCTGCGGTGACGATCGCAGTGCAGCCCCACTGTGTGCCCGGCGGCGGCGATCTCCCGCGCGAGCGTCGGATCGCGGCGCACCTGCTCGCCCACGAGGAAGAAGGTCGCCGACACCTCTGCCTCCGCCAGGATCTCCAGCACCGCCGGGGTGCCCTGCGGATGCGGCCCGTCATCGAAGGTCAGCGCATAGCCCTCCCCCGAGGCCGTGCGGTCCTCGATCCCCAACGGCCCGCACAGCGCAGGCAGGTGCGGCGCCAGGGCAGGGAGAAAGTAGGAGAGGGTGGCCGCTGCGGCCATTCCACTGGCGAAACGAACCCCCGGACTGCGATCATCGTTCATCACGTGCTCGAACTCCCTCTCGGCATCCTGGCCGCGGTGGCCTCCGCGACGCTATACAGCCTAGGCTTTGCGCTGCAGGCGATGGACGCTCGCGAGGCGCCGCAGGAGGAGCACCTGCGCCTGGCGCTCGCCTGGGGCCTCGTCCGCAGGGTGCGCTGGCTGAGCGGCACCGCCATCTCGGTGCTCGGCTGGCCGCTGCAGGTGCTCGCCCTGAGCCTCGCGCCGCTGGTCGTCGTGCAGCCCGCGCTGGCGCTCGGCCTGCCCGTGCTGATGATCCTCGCCGAGCGCATGCTCGGCGAGCGCGCCGGACCGCGCGAGCACCTGGCCGTGGGCGCGATCGTGCTGGGCGTCGTCGTCGCGGGCCTCTGCGCCCCCGCGCGCTCGGATACGCACGCGCACTGGAGCACGCTCGCGCTCGTGCTCAGCCTGCTCGCGCTCGCCAGCCTGCTCCCCTACATCCTGCTGCGCATGGGCCGCACCTGGGCCTCGGTCACGATGATCGGCGCCGGTTTCGCATTCGCCTGGAGCGGCGTGGCCACCAAGCTCGCCTCCGACGACCTCGCGCGCGGCTACCTGCTCGTCGCGATCGCCTGGGGCCTGTCCACCGCCGGGGCCTCCGCGATCGCCGCGCTCAGCGAGATGAGCGCGCTGCAGTCGCGCCCCGCGATCCTCGTCGCGCCCGTCGTGTTCGTCACGCAGACGATTGTGCCCGTGACGCTCGCGCCGCTGCTGTTCGGCGAGAGCTTCGCCTCCACCCCCTACGGCGGCGTGCCGCTCGTGCTCGCGCTGCTGCTCGTGGTGGCAGGCGCCGCCGTGCTCGCGCGCTCGCCCGTGCTGCTGGCGCTGATGAGCGACGCTCCGAAGGACGAGCACCCCGGGGACCACGCCGAGGCGCCCCCCGACGGCGCTCAGCCCTCAAGCGAGGCCAGCGACTCCACGCCCAGCCCCCTGGCGCGCAGCGAGGACGCCAAGCGCTCCACGCCGAGCACCGACGTGGCGGAGCCGGACATACTCACGACCACGACATCCCCCGCGCGCAAGGGCCGCTGAGGCAGCGCGTCCGTAGTGCTCGCGTTCCACTGCGCCTCGCCCGCCACGGGCGTCGCGCCCGTCGTGCGCGCCAGCACCAGCTGCCCCACCGTCAAGCCGCCGCGCGGCTGCAGGAAGTAGAAGTGCCGCCGGTGCCCCAGCCCCAGCGCGCGCGCCTGCGAGCGCAGCGCGCCGCGCGTGCGCATCCAGCGCAGCAGGCTGTTGCCGGGCGCTTCGGGCATCAGCTCGTCGTGCAGGCCCACCATCGTGGCGATCGTCGCCGGTGCGGGCACGCCGCTGTCATCGGCAAAGGACACGTGGATGCCGCTCGCCGCCAGCGCTGCGGCCACGGCCGTGAGGTCGCCCTCGGGCGCGCGCACGATCACGCCCACATTGGGGTCGTCGGTGGCGACGTGCTTGAGCGGGTGCACGCGCAGCATCGCCGAGGCCAGCCCCGTGATCTCGTCGGTGGACATCGTCCACATGCCCACCCCCAGCAGCAGCACCAGTTGCGCGCCGACCGCCATCGCGCGCAGGCGCCACTTGGGGATCGGCCGCACGCGGCGGGGTGCTCCCAGCACGAGGTCAACGGCCTGGAGGCCCACTGCGGCGGCCGCCGCAGGCAGCGACGCAGCCACCCCCGCGGCAGACTCGCCCAGCGTGGTCCCCGTCGGCGCGGCCCCCTCGGCCGCCACCCTGGCGGACCCCTTGGCGGCCTCCTGCATCGACGCCGTCACATGCTCGCGCAGCTCGCGCGTGTCGTTGGCCAGACGCAGCAGATCCAGTTCCGCCATCGCGCGCGTGTTCAGCCGCGCATGGCCCACCGGCAGCCCATAGGACACGACGGGCGTACCCGCCGCCTGCGCCTCCAGGCAGGTCACGCCGCCCGTGGAGTGCACCAGCGCGTCGGCGGCGGCCAGCAGCTGCGGCATGCGGTCGGTGAAGCCCCACACGTGCACGCGCGGCTCGCCCGCGAACACCTCCCCCAGGCGCTCCTGCAGCTGCTCGTTGCGCCCCGCCAGGCAAACGATGCTGGAGATGTCGGGCACCTTGCAAAGCTCCCGCACGGCGCCCTGCACGTCGCCCACGCCCCAACCGCCGCCGGAGACGACCACCAGGCGCCCCTCCGCGGGCAGCCCCAGTCCCTCGCGCGCCTCGATCGGGCAGTGCGGCTGCAGAAACTCGGCGCTGATCAGCGGGCGCACGAGCTGCACGCTGCCCGCGCCCGCGATGCTTTCGACCGAGTGCAGCGACTCGCCATACATCACGAGGTGCATATCGATCCCCGGCTGCGCCCAGAAGAACAGCCCCGTCAGGTCGGTGATCGTGGCCACCGTCGGGCAATCCACCTGATGCGTGCGCCGCAGGCGTGCGAGCACAACCGTCACCGCCGGGTAGGTCGAGACGATCACATCCGGCCTGTGCTCGGCGATCCGCCGCGCCAGCGAGCGCGAGCCGAACAGGCACAGCATCTGGCGCGAGAGGAAGCGCACCGGCGCGACCTTCTCCAGCATCCAGTACACCAGCGAGTAAGTCCAAGGCAGGAAACGCAGCTGCACGCGGTAGCCGTCCTGCACCACTTGCCTGACCGGCCGCCCCATCGCGGACAGCCCGTCGATGACCGTCACCTGCGCGTCGTGCGGCGATGCCTCGATCTGCTGCGCCAGCGCGCGCGCGGCGGCGGCGTGCCCCTCGCCCACGTCGGCGGAGAGGATCAGCACGCGCTGCGGGGACGGCCTCTCGGCGGACGGCGGGGTCGCGTCCGCGGGTCGTGCGTCCGCGGCCGCTGGGGGTGTGCTGTGATGGCGTCTCATGTGTGCGTCAATCTCTGCTCCCGCGCGCGATGCGCGACGCGGCGACGCCGCTGGGAGGGCCTCCGGGAGACGATGACGTGAGCAACAGCGTACTGGGCACATCGAACGTATGCACGGCGGCGACGCCAACGAGGGAGCACGGCAGCGCGACGCGGAAGCACGACAGCGGCGCGACGCGAAGGCACGGCGGCAGCATCTCCTCGCGTACTTCTCTGCGCGCGCTCGGGTTCCTTGGCCTCGTCTGCGTGCTCGTAAGCCTCTTCTGGCTGTGTGCGGGCGCCGCCCAGGCCCCCTGGATCTACGTCCCCGGCCGCAGCGGCGGCTGGCCAGGATGGATGGCCGGCCCGCTGCGCAACATCGGCCTGGAGCTCGACCAGAGCGGCTTTCAGACGCTCACGCTGATCATGGCCGGCGGCTACCTGGCAGCGCTGGCGAGCGCGCGTGTGCTGCCGCTGCGGACGCTGGCATTCGCGATCCTCGGCGCAAACGTCATCCTGCTGCTAGGGCCGCCGCTGATCTCCCAGGACGTGTTCGGCTATATCGGCTACGCGCGCCTGGGCGCGCTGCACGGCCTGAACCCCTACACCTCCTTCCCCGCGCAGGCGCCCACCGACCCGGTCTTCCACTTCCTCGGCTGGCCCTACCAGCACTCTCCCTACGGGCCGCTGTTCACGCTCGGCAGCTACGCAACCGCCCCCCTTGGCGTCGCGGGCGCGCTGTGGGCGTTCAAGACCGTCGCCGTGCTGTCGAGCCTCGGCGCGGTGGCGCTCGTGGGCATCGCGGCGAAGCGCATGGGCAGCGACCCGCGCTTCGCGGTCGCATTCGTCGGGCTGAACCCCGTCCTGCTGGAGCTGGCCGTCGGCGGCGCGCACAACGACACGCTCGTCATGCTGCTGCTGGCTCTCGCGCTCGCCCTCACCGCCAGCGCAGTAGGCACCGCGCGCGCCCCGCGCACCCGTGGGCCACTGCAGTCCGCATCCCCACAGCGCGCCGCCGCGAACAGCGCGACCCCCTCCCCTCCCCACAACAACCTCGCGACCGTCTCCCTCGTCGCGGCTGTCGGCGTCAAGGCCTCGGCTGGCCTCGTGCTCCCCTACCTGGTGCTCTCCCCCCCGCGCGTGCGCGGCCGTGCGCGCTTGCTGGCCGTCGCGATCGCGAGCCTCGCGCTCGTTGCCCTGATCGGGGCGATCGGCTTCGGTGGCGACGCGCTCGGCTTCCTCGGCGCGCTGCACGGCCAGCAGCAGATGGTCGCCACGCACAGCATCCCCGCCGAGACCGCCCGCCTCCTCGGCCTCACGGGCACCCCCACGTGGTGGCGCAACGTCTACCTGGGGGGCTTCCTGCTCGTGCTCGCGCTCACGCTGCTGCGCACATGGCGCGGCGCCGACTGGCGCGCGCAGGCCGGCTGGGCGACGCTCGCGCTGCTGCTCGCCACCGCGTGGCTGTTGCCGTGGTACGCGATCTGGGCGCTGCCGCTAGCGGCGCTCGGCGCCAGCCGCCGCCTGCGCGTGGCCACGCTCGTCTTCTGCGCGTATGCCCTGCTCATCCACCTGCCGCTCGCCAAGCCCCTGCTCAGCCCGCCGCGCAACGACAATCCGCCCCAGCGTGCTGTCAAGGCGGCGGGACTTCAGGATCTCCAGCACGTACACCAGATACACGCTGGCCGCCACCACGATTAGCCCCAGCGCGCACATCACGAGCGTCCAGCCGGTGTGCAGGTGGCCGTGGTGGTCGCTGTAGGGGACGAAGCGCAGGGCCAGGGCCAGCCCCGCGAGCATCAGCGTCCACACGTACAGGTAGGCGATCGTGCGCCGCGGGCTGAAGCCGATGCGCGCCATGCGGTGGTGGAAGTGCTCGCTGTCCGACTCATACAGCGGCCGCTTGTACTTCGCGCGCTTGAGCAGCACGAAGGTCGTGTCCAGGAACGGCACCGTCAGCAGGATCAAGGGCAGCACGAAGCTCACCACGGCGGATGTCTTCACCGAGCCCTCGACCATCACGCAGCCCATCAACAGCCCCAGCAGGTTCGAGCCGCAGTCGCCCATGAAGCTCGACGCCGGCGGGAAGTTGTGCACCAGGAAGCCGAGCGCCGCGCCCGCCGTGAGCGCCGCGAGCACCCCCGGGGCGTTGCGGCCGAGGTCGAACGCGATGATCGCGAGCGCTGCGGCCACGATCGTGCAGACGCCCGCCGCCAGGCCGTCGACGCCGTCGGAGAAGTTCACCACGTTCATCAGCGCCACCAGCCCCACCACCGTCACCGCCCCGCCCGCGTTAGGGAAGCTGAGGCGACCCAGAAACGGCAGCGTGATCAGGTGCACGACCACGCCGTAGTGCACGACGATCAGCGCCGCCACCACCTGCCCGCCGAGCTTCACCGCCCAGTGCAGGTCAAAGCGATCGTCCACGGCCCCCACCACGGTGATGAAGGCGGCGCCCAGCAGCACCCCGTGCCACAGCCGCCCCGTGGCGCCGTCGTCGGGCAGCCACAACAGCCCCGCCACAAGTGCCCCCGCGAAGATCGCCAGCCCCCCGAGCAGCGGCGTCGCCTTGTCGGAGAGCCCCCGCTCGCGCGGCACGTCCACCGCGCCCACCGCGCGCGCGAGGCGCATCGTGGCTGGGGTCAGCAGCGCGGTCACCGCCGCCGCCGTCAGGAACGCCCAGAAGGCGTCAAGCTCGCTCACGTGCGCCATCGAACCGCCTCACAGCATCGCAGGCGCGGGGGTCACGTGTGTGCCTATGCGATGTGCACCAGCGTGCCGATCGGCGTATACGGCCACACGCGGCCTGCCGTGGCG
The DNA here is from genome assembly GCA_963821895.1 of uncultured Solirubrobacterales bacterium. Lineage (GTDB taxonomy): Bacteria > Actinomycetota > Thermoleophilia > Solirubrobacterales > Solirubrobacteraceae > Palsa-744. The sequence goes on along the minus strand of CAWGFQ010000003.1, from coordinate 650,089 downwards.
TACGGCATCTCCACGCAGCCCAAGCTCTGCGGCGAGCCGTAGGACGCGCGCAGGAAGCCGTGCAGCGCGTCGCCGCCGTTGAAGTAGCTGATCCACGGGATGCCCGGGTCTTCGTAGTGGCTGCCGTCCGGGTTGGTGCCGCTCATCGTGCCCGAGGCGATGTGCTCGTACACCGGGAACGTCCCCAGTTCGGTGGGCGCCGAGGCGATGCCGGTGTTCACGGGCGTGCTCAGGCGGATCGAGCCGTCGTGCCACAGCTGCAGGCTCTCCGAGCCCTCGCTCACCATCACGAACGTGTATCCCGCGGCGGTGCTGTGTTCGCGCGCGTCCATCGCGTGCATCAGCGCGTGCCACACCGCGGGGCCGGCTTCCCCGTCGGTGGTCATTTCGTGCGCGTTCTCAAACGCCATCAGCGCGCCGCGCGTGACCACGTTGGCGGTGCCCGGCTGCCACAGGCCCTCAAGCGCGCCCGGCGTGTTGGAGTAGTGCCAGCTGAAGCTGCCGTGCGGCGGATCGATCGCGGCCTTCTCCTGCGAGGCCGCCGTGAGCGGCGCTTCGTGCTCGGCGCTGAAGTCGAGTGGCAGGTAGCCGAGCTGCGCGAGGATCTGCTGCACGCGCAGGATCGAGCCGCCCGGCACGGTCCAGCCGGCGACGCTTGAGGAGCCGTCGTCCTGCCCGCCCACCAACCGCACGCTGCTCGGCAGCGCGAGCGTCACGGGCGTGTCCAGGCCGTAGCCGTAGCCGTGCGGGCGAAATACGATCGTGTGGCTGTCAACCCCCTCCCACGTGCCCTCCGCGGCGGGCGACACGCGCGGGTGCTCACCGCCGAGGACGTTCGCCACGGGCTGCGAGAACGTCACGTACAGCGGCGTGGTGGGCGTGATGCGGGCGCCCGGACTGGGGCTCACCACGGCGCTGGCCTGCGCGCCCACCGGGAACCAGCTGACGACCGAGGGGTGCGGCAAGCGCTCCCACGTGCGCGGCGCGGCGGCCACTTCGATCGAGCCCGCTTCGCCGTCGCGCGCGAGCGTGACCTGGCTCTGCGGTTCCGCCAGCGCGCGGTGGTGCAGGTGTTCGGGCACCCCGTATGCGAGCGCGGCCACCGGCTGGTTGAAGGCCAGCTGCAACGGCGAGTGCGCGGCGAGCGTGACGTAGCGCTGCAAGACGTGCGCGCTGGGCGTGCGCAGTGTCAACGTCGCGTGGTCGGTGCTGCCCGCCAGCCAGCCGATCCAGCCGGGGCGGTGCGTGACGACTTCGATCGAAACCGGCTCGCCCGGCGCGAGGTGGTGCTCGGGCCACAACCGCCCGCCCTGCACGGAGATCGGGATCGGCCGCCCGCCCGGCCCGGTCGCCGTGACGCTCTGGATCGTGCCGCCCGTCAGCGGCGTATCGACGCGCGCGAGCGCGGTCGCGTCGGTGACGATGGCAGTGCGCGACCACAGCAAAGCGAGCGCGCCAAACGCCACGACGACGAGGACCAGCACGCTGAGCACCCCAATGGCCACGCTTGGCGGGCGCCGCATCCCCCCATTCTTACACGCCTACAGGCACGTCCTCGGACAAGAGACTGGCACTGCACGGCGGCCTGCACCGTGTATGATTGGTGTATGGCAGCGGTACGCACAAACATAGAGATCGAGGACGACTACGTGCGTGCGATCATGGAGCGCTACGGCGTACGTACCAAGACGGCGGCCGTGGATCTCGCCCTGCGGCACCTCGCCGGGCAGCCCATGACGCTCGCTGAAGCACGGGCGATGCGCGGTGCGCACGCCATCGCGGAGATCCCCGAAGACGTCCCGCCGCGCGCGGCGTTGTGACTCCCACGCGCAGTGTCGTGATCCTCCCTGACACCTCCGCCTGGGTCGAGTACGACCGCGGAACCGGCAGCCCCGTCGGTCGTCGCCTCACCGAGCTGATCGAGAGCGAAGCGCCTGTGGGGGTCACCGAGCCCGTGCTCATGGAGGTGCTTGCCGGTGCACGGGATGACCCCCGCGAGAGCGAACTGCGCAGGCTGCTGCAGCGCTTCCAGCTGCTGAGCTTCGATGCGGCGATCGATTTCGACGGCGCCGCGCGCATCTATCGCCGCTGCCGCGCAGCCGGCGTCACCCCACGCGGAATGATCGACTGCATGATCGCCGCAGTCGCTCAACGCCACGGGGCGACGCTGCTGGCCTACGATGCGGACATGGACCGAGTCGCGCACGTGATCGAGCTCGACATGGATGGCACGAGCCTCACCTAGGTCGCGATGCCAGCATGCTGCCTTACCGGCGAGTCCTCGTACAACGGATAGCGCTGCACGATGGCCTGCACCCGCTCGGCCAGCTCCTCGCGCCTGGACTCGAACTCGCCCGTGAGCGCAACCGCAATGACCGCACCGACCTCGGTGAAGTCCTCGCGCTGCAACCCGCGCGTGGCCAGCGCCGGCGTGCCGATGCGGATCCCGGAGGCTTCCATGGGCGGGCGCGGGTCGAAGGGGATCGCGTTGCGGTTGACGGTGATGCCGATCTCGTGCAGGCGGTCCTCGGCGCCGCGGCCGCTCAGCTCGGGGGCGATCTGGCGTAGGTCGGCGAGCAGCAGGTGCACGTCGGTGCCGCCGGTCAGCAGGCGGATGCCGTGCGCGCTGGCTTCCTCGCTCAGCAGCTGCTCGGCCACGGCCTTGGCGCCCTCAAGCGTGCGCTGTTGGCGCTCGCGGAACAGCTCCGTGCCCGCGATACGCAGCGCGACGGCCTTGGCGGCGATCACGTGCTGCAGCGGTCCGCCCTGCTGCCCGGGGAAGACGGCCGAGTCGATCTTCTTGCGCAGCTCCTCCTTGCAGAGGATCAGCCCGGCGCGCGGGCCGCCGAGCGTCTTGTGGGTGGTGGTGGTGACAACGTCCGCGTAGGGCACCGGGCTGGGGTGCAGGCCCGCGGCGACGAGGCCGGCGAAGTGCGCCATGTCCACCATCAGCGGCGCTTTGACTTCATCCGCGATCTCGCGGAAGCGCGCGAAGTCGAGCTGGCGCGGGTACGCCGACCAGCCGGCCAGCAGCAGCTGCGGGCGGTGCTCGCGCGCGAGGCGCGCCACCTCGTCCATGTCGATGAGCCCGCTCTGCGGGTCGGTCTCATACGCGACGACCTCATACAGTTTGCCCGACACATTGAGCTTCATCCCGTGCGTCAGGTGCCCCCCGTGCGCGAGCGAGAGGCCCATGATCTTCTCGCCGGGCTGCAGCAGTGCGTGGTAGACGGCGGTGTTCGCCTGCGCCCCCGCGTGCGGCTGCACATTGGCGTGCTCGGCCCCGAACAGCGCCTTCGCGCGGTCGATCGCCAGCTGCTCCGTGATGTCAACCTGCTCGCAGCCGCCGTAGTAGCGGCGCCCCGGATAGCCCTCGGCGTACTTGTTCGTCAGCACCGATCCCACGGCCTCCAGCACCGCGCGCGGCACGAAGTTCTCCGAGGCGATCATCTCCAGCGTGTCCTGCTGGCGGCGCAGCTCCCCCCGCACGGCCTCCGCGACCTCCGGATCGACCTCGGCGAGGGGGCGGCTGAAGTAATCGGGGCTCAGCTCGGGCACATGCCCGAGGCTATCAAGGAGCGGCGCGGGCAACCGCGGGCCGCGCGGCCGTGCGTACGTTGATGGCGCCCTCGACGTCGCGTCCGCGTGGGGTGAGCAGCCAGGCATTGGGTGCTCCCTTGGCGTGCCCGATGCCGTCGTTGCGGATCAGGCCGAGGTGCTCGAGGCGGGTGAGCAGTTTGGAGACCTGGCCCTGGTCGGCGATGCCGGCGGCGGCGGCGATCTCGCGGTTGCTGGCGCCGGGTTCGCGGCCGATCTCGATCAGCACGCGGACCGTTCGGTAGGTGATGCGCATGTCGAGGCCGTCGAGTGGATCGGCATGCGAGCGCGGGCTGTTTTTTTTGATTTGTGGGGCCGGCTTGCTGAGTTCCTGCTGTGCCGCCGATCCTCCGAGGTAGGGCATCACGATCGCGCTCATCAGCTCACCCAAGAGGTTTGAGAGGGGTTCGGAGCCGCCGATGACCAGCCGCCGGTGGATCACCGCGAGCACCGCACCAACGGCGCCCTCGGCCGCGAGGGGCGGCGGCTCGGGAGCACGCGCCAAGCCCCAAAGAAAAACCCGCACGCCTATGGGCTGTCAAGCCGCGGCTCGAGCCACCCGGCAGCGGTCCGGCGCGAGCCATCTGAGGGGCCGGTAGAGCGCCAATGCGCTCAGGGGTTGTAAGGCCATTGCGATTGAGCTATTCTGGCCCCATGGTCGCGTCCATCACCGAAGCGAAGAACCAGCTGAGCGCACTGATCGACCGCGTGCGAGGCGGAGAGTCGGTGCTGATCGTGGATCGAGGCGTGCCGGTTGCACGCCTTGAGTCGGCGACGGTCGGAAGCGGCGAGTCCGCCGGCCGGCTCGCGCGCCTGCAGCGCGCGGGGATCGTGAGCCCGCCCAGGGCCGCCACCACAGGCAGGAATCCCCTGGCCGGTAGGCCACCCCGCCCAAGCGGTGGCGCAAGCATCGTGCGAACCCTCGTTCAGGAAAGGCGTGAGGGCCGCTGAGATTCTGGGACAGCTCGGCGATCGTGCCGCTGCTGGTGGCCGAGGCGACGACGGAGGGGCTCGAAGCCGCCCTGGAGGACGATCCGCAGATGCTGGTGTGGTGGGCGAGCGAGGTGGAGTGCGAGTCCGCCCTCTCACGCCTGGAGCGCGACGGCGAACTGTCCGCAGCTGACGCCAGCCAGGCTCGCGAGCGGCTGGACACGCTCGCGGCACAGTGGAACGAGATTATGCCCGTGAGGAGCATTCGCGCCACCTCGCGGCGGCTTCTGCGCACGCATCGCCTGCGGGCAGCCGACTCGCTGCAGCTGGCGGCGGCGATGGCCGCCTCGGAGGGCGACCCCGCTTCGATCGAGATGATCGTGCTGGATACGCGGCTCACCGATGCGGCCCGGCGAGAGGGACTGACGATTCTCGATCCGACCGTCGAATCGCCGCGCCCCGAGCCATCCGATCCGCCCTCGCAGCGGAACCCCTGATCGGCGCCGCTATCGGGCGCCACCGGCGACGGCGGGCCGCGCGGCGGTGCGCACCCCGATTGCGCGCTCGACCTCGAGGCCGCGCGGGGTGAGCGCCCAGGCGTTGGGGGCGCCCTTGGCGTGGCCGATCCCGTCGTTTTGCACCAGGCCGATGTGATGCAGGCGCGTGAGGAGCTTGGAGACCTGGCCCTGGTCGGCGATGCCGGCGGCGGCGGCAATCTCGCGGTTGCTGGCACCGGGCTGCGAGCCGATCGCGATCAGCACCCTCACCGTCCTGTACGTGATGCGCATGTCCAGGCCCTCAAGCGGATCCCCATACGTGCTCTGCTTTTTTGTTTGGATTTGTGGGGTCGGTTTGTTGAGCTCCTTCTGCGCCGCCTGAACACCGAGGTAGGGCATGACGATCGCGCTCATGAGCTCACCCAGGAGGCTGGTTAGGGGTGCCGGGCCTCCGGCGATCAGGCGGCGGTGGATGACGGCGAGCACCGCGCCCACCGCGCCCTCCGCTGCGAGGGGCGGGGGGTCGGGCAGGCGCGCGGGGTGTTCGCTGCGGCCCTCGTCCACCGCACCGACGAGCAGTTCCACGACCTCCGCACGGCGCTCCAGCGCCTTGGGGCCCGCGGCGAGCGCCTCGACCACGCACAGGCGTGCCAGCGCCGGCTGTTCTTCGAAGAAGACGAGGGTTGCCAGCAGCGCGGCGCGGATGCGGTCCCGCCACTTCTGTTGCGCCTCATACGCGGGGATCACCGTGGCGGCGGCCTGCGCGAGCGCCTCGTCGAACGTCGCCAGGAAGCAATCCTCGCGATCCTCGAACAGGTCGTAGAACGTCCTTCTTGACACCCCGGCCTGGGAGACGACGTGCGCGACGCTCGCCGCACCGGCCCCCCGGGTCGAGGCGACCTCGGCCATGGCGGTGAGGATTCTGACGCGCTGGATCTCGGTGACGTGCTCACGTGGCAGGCCATCCGAGCCGGGGCGCTTTCTTGCCCCGGCCCGTGGTTTCCTGGATGCCACCGCCATCGCCCCCGCCTACTTCCTCGCTTTGCGCGCCCGAGCCCGAGCCTTCTTCGCCTTCGGCTTCTTCTTCGGGGCGGGGCAGCCGGTGACGGCGATCTTCTCGTTCTGCTTGAGCACCGCGCCGTTCTGCCCGGTGATCGTGAAGGGCATGCTCAGCGATGTGCCGCAGAGGCTGCCCTTCGCGCTCGCCGGGAGGACGGCAGTCAGACCGGAGTGCGGGCCCTCGGGGAGCGTCAGCTGGAACGAGGTGATCGGCGCGTCGGGCACCGTCGCGAAATCGCTTGAGGTGATGCCCTTCTTGATGTTCACGCTGCCGACCAGGTCCACCGTGACGCCTTCGCCCTGGAGGATCGCCACGACGTCCGGGAACGCCGCACCGCCGTGGGACACCAGGTACGCGGGTCCCGACACGGGCGTGGCGAGGATCGGCGTCGTGGCGGTCGCGATCCCGATGTCAGACCCCGCCGGACACGACGCTGGGTTGGCGGCGAACGTCGCTTCGGGGCACGCCTGCTGGATCGTCGTGAGCCTTGCCGGCAGCTGCTTGGGGAGCACAACCGCAACGCTGTGGATGCCCGCCTCGCCCGCGGGGAATGTGCCCTTGACGGTCAGGCTCGCGCCGTTCTGCTTGCTGCTCTTCGCCTGCGTCGAGACGTTGAACACAGGCTTGAACGGCAGCGCGGCACAGTTCGCCGCCTGGAAGTGGCTCGACACGTTCGCCGTGGCACCCTGCGTGCTCGTGAGCGTCCCGCCGACCGCGAGGGGTTCGCAGTTGGTGGGGTTGAACATGAAGTTCTGCCGGTCGATCGCGACGTTCACCGTCTTGACCTGCAACGGAATGCCATCCACCATGCTCGGCAGCGGATCGCTCACGACCGTGATCTGCGCGGTGTGCGGATCGACACTCACAGCGGCACGCACCACGATGTTCCCCAGGTTGAACGGACCCGCGACCGCGGGGACCACGACGCTGAGGCCGAACGGGGCGCCCTTGTACGGGCCCGTGAGGAACACTTGGCCGCCCTGCGCGTAGAACGGGTGCGACCCCGCGCCCACGAGCGCGCTGGCGTGCCCGATCAGGCTGCCGGCCCCGCACGCGCCCTGCGACGCCTGCGGTTCGGGGCAGCGTTCCACACCCTTGAGGATCGCCAGCAGCCCCGGCGGTGTAGTCGCGCTGACACGACTCAGGTCCTGTTCCCCGTCGGTGCGGGAGGCCGTGAGGACGAACGGGCTGAACGCACCGGCCTGGTTGTTCGTCGTGCCCGACGTCGCGGACGGCGAGAACCCGGGGTTGCAATTGCTGCCGATTTCAAACGAGCTCGGCGACAGGGCGGGTGGACCCGACTCCGGTGCGGACCACGGCGTCAGGGTGCTGTTCGTCATGAACGTGCCACACGACTGGGGGGTCGCAAGCGGCGCCCTTGGGCCGCCCTTCAACGTCAGTGTCAAATCCTCCAACGGCTGCTGCGGGGATTCCGGGAACGACGTCGTCAACGCACCCGTCACAGGGTTCACCGTGGTCGTGCCCGGGACCTTCAGCACGATGCCCGAGTTCGGGGCACGCAGCTGCATGAACAGCCGCACCAGGTTGCCGTTCTGCGCATCCGCCAAGGTGCACGGCGAGCAGTTGGGGGTCCCCAGGAACACCTGGCCTTCCAAAGGTTCACCCAACACAGGTGTGTGTGCCACCACGGTCCCGACCTGGGAGGCTTCCGGGCACGTCGCTGGTTGCGTCGATTCCTCCGCGAACTGCGCATCGCTACACGCCTGCAGGCCATCCGCCGCAGAGGGCGAGAGCGCCAGACCCGCAGGAAGCGCGACCGTCGCGTTCCTCAGATCGGGGGCCGCCAATGAGAAATCGTCATTCGGCGCCTGCGGGATCGTCAGGTGCGTCGTCAGCCCCGTCGGAGTGTCCGCCTCGGCGGTTTCTGTGGAGGCGGTCACTGACGGGCTGAAGGACAGCAGTTCACAACCCGTGGTCGCCGGAAGTTCGGACTTCGCTTCAAGCCAGTTCGGGCCGCTGAAGTCCGGTTCGCCATCGGCGTCGATCTGCCCCGGGTGCTGCCACGTATCGACGTGCACCGTCGCCGTCAACGGCACCCCCGAGCAAGTCGTCGGGTTCGTGAACGACGGGACTGGGAGACTGCTCCCCCCGTTGTTGGCTGCGCTGCTGCCGCCGTCTTCGGCCTCCGGGTCCCCAAACAGCCTCAGTAGGATCGCATCCAGAATACCACCGTTCTGCGTGACGCGGTTGAACGACGAAGCGTCGTCCGGGCTCGTCACGCGCAGCACATAGCCTGCCGCAGTATGAACAACATTGGCGAAGAGATGCACGCTGAACTGGCCGGGAATCAAGAACCCGTACTCCGCTGCATGACCAGGTTCGGGCACCAAGTTATACAACGCCGAAGGAAACTGGCTGTTAGCGGTCGAAGAAGTCAAGGTCGCCTCGAGCGCCGTGACCAGCGTGACATTTCCGATCCGCGTATCCGCAGGACAAGCAAACTGCGGAACGGAAACAGTTGTGCGAATAATTTCCAGACTGGCGAGCGGACATCTAGGGGCCGCCAACGTACTTCCAGCGAACCCCAACGGCAAATCCGTCACGACATCTTTTACGCCCTGCGACGTCTCGTGCCCTTCGCCATCCTCGGGAATATCTTCGTTCGCGAAGCTCAGGGACGTGCTCAGAGCATAGGGGTGAGCCCCGGCCTGTGTGTCATACGCACCATCCAAGCCCATTATACCAAAACCGAACTCCTCGATCGCAAACGGCACCGAGGTCCTGCTGACCAAGTTCTCCGAGCTCACCGACGCTGGAGCAGCCCCACCCCCGGTGACCGTCACTGTGTTCGTGATGCGCCCTTCGGGCGCAGATATAGGAACACTCACAGATAAGGCCAGCATCAGCATGCCCCCCGGCTGCACCACGGTACTGAAAGTACACGGATCACCACAACCTTCAACAGCAGGGAAGGCGCCATGGTAAGTGTCCGTTGTAAATAGCTTCGAGTATTCCTGCCCTAGATCGGGCGGCAACATATCGGTGATCGTTATGGGACTGCCATCCGACGCACGACTGCCGACATTTGTGACAAACACTCTGTATATCTGTGCATCTTCTTCTCCATCGCCCGGGGTGAAGCTCGTCGGCTCCGCGATCGACTGCACCGACCACGCCGGGCCCGGCGCCGCAGCACCCGCAGCGCCACACACAACCAACATTATCAATAATCCCATCACAACCGCCAAGCACATAACCCGCACCAGCGACCTGTCGATAACGCCAAGCATCACTTGCCCCTCCTATCGCTCTTCACAGTCCGCGAGGCGCGGCCGTACAATCGCCTCGCCCGCGCCTCACACAACGCGCGCCGCTGTCTTGGCTCCTTCAAACACACACTCAACGCCTGTGCGAGCTTCTGCGAACGTGTCAATGCCCGCTTCGGCGTCACCGCCGGGACAGACCCAGCCGACGTGAGGTTCCCGTCACCCGAGAACACCGCACTCGATGGCGCACTGAACACCGGCGGCGCGGACGGCGAACCCTGGCACGTCTCCCCCACACACCTAGTCGGCACAACGGGGGCTGGGAACCCGCCATCGACACGCGCGTCGTAGAAGTCGATCTGGGTATCGGCGTCCTGCGGGATCAGCTGATCCCCCGTCCTGAAGAACACATCCCCACCCGACGCACTCACACCAATCAACACCGGAGTTCCGTTGTGCAGTTCAGGAGGCGAGGAGTCGCTTCCGATCAGCGAAAGGCGACCGTCATGCAACTCATACACGTTCTGGGCGTAACCTATCCCTGCGTTTGTTTCCAACACTCGTATCTCGTTGAGCGCCCCTGGCGTCAACCCCAATGGGCTCTGGAAGAACACGTACGAACCATCATCAGACATGCTCCGCGCGAGCGCCCCACCACGTATAGCCTCACCGACAGCGACTTCCTGCGTGACGATGTTCGCGTCGAACTCGCCGGAGGGATCTTCGCCTACGTTCCCGCCGTGGTCATAGGCCGCAAGGCTGGCCGATACGCGCACCATGCTCCCTGTCTGGGCGTCATACTGGAACACCTGACGGGCGCTTCCCGTATCGTCAGCCGTCAAATGGCAAGCAGTCGTGAACAAAAGGAACCGGCCGTCCGGTGTGACCTGCCCGTCGCCCGTATCACCGCACGCCGCGATGAATGCCGTATGACCAGCTGGATATTCCGCATCGCGCTCCCACACATAGAAGTTTTCCTCACCCATCTGCGCCCGTTCGCCCAAGTCGTTCGCCACGTTCGTCAGCACCCCTCGGGCAGTGAAGTAAACATGCGACCCATCCTCGGAGACCTCCGATACACCCAGCACTTCGGCCGTCGGTTCGGAGACTCCTTCGCCGGCGGAGACTCGCACCACCTTCGGCCCGCCCGTGGGAGGATTGAAATCGTACTCGTACAGGTTCTCGCTTGTATCCCTTCCCAAAAGCGTCTGCGTCGTCGTGAAGAACACCTTCGATCCGTCCGCCGAAGCACCCCGGAACGAAGCATCCTCCGGTGTGCCCGTATCGCACGACGGACAGTCCGACGCAGAGGGCTCAGAGATCGCTACCGTGCTGTCCTCATCGATCCGCGCGAACAGCTCATTGACAGACGGCTGCACCCCACCACAATCATCATCGTCAGCGCCCAAAGCCGTGAAGAACACCGTCCCCCCGCTTTCAGAGACAGCATTGCGCGCGCCCTCTTCTTCGTCACCGAGCAGCGCGCCGCATTCGCTGACCAGCGCCGTGCTACCTGAACCACCGCTGACCCCGATCAAGCTCGGCGCCACATTACCTGTACCAGTGTACTCATACAATGAATCCCCGTCACGGATCGAATCAAATGGCCACAAGAAACCCTGCGTCCGGATCTTGAACACCACGCCGTCCGCAGCGTCCGCCGCACCGCCAACGACCACAAAAGACTGGTAGCTTGCAATGGGTCCAAGCGACGGTGGCCACACTGGGCCGATTTCACTCAACGAGCCATTCGCCGCACGCAACTGCAAACGGGCCATGCTGTCAGGCTCCACCGGACCCCACACCGAATCCAAAGCTCCAGTCCCGATACTCAGCAGTTCCCCTCTGTAGGGGCTCAACGGAGCAGTCACCCAACCCGACCCAGTCCGCGAAAAACGATAAATCCCAGTCCTATGCTCAGTTGCTTCGCCGTTATCAATCCCAGCAAACCCCTCCTCGCTTGAGCCCGCCAAGCTCGACCCATCGGCCGCCACAGTTGCCAGCTGGATAGGCTTCACCACCGCGCTGTTCTTATCCGCCGGCGTGACCATCTCATAAGCCCGGCAATCCAGCAGCCCCAGCGAGTTGCTTTCCGCGCGCAGCTGTTCATTGGGACACCCTTTGGATGCCAGCGCCGACCCCGGCAATCCCAATCCTGCGACGACCAGCAACCCCGCCAACACGGGCACAATGCGAGCAAGCATCAGCATCCCCTCCCGGAGCAATAACGAACACGCCCACCCGGGAGGAGACCCAGGCAGCACAAAACCGCCCTACGCCGAAAGCGAAGGACGGAAAGACGGCGACGGGGCCTAGAAGCTAGAGACCCCGGCCAAGAGAGAGAGAGAGAGAGAGAGAGATGCACCAGCCATGCTGTTGCATCTAGTCAAAGGCCCCAGGGGAGCCGCAAGACTGTTGGCCGCGCCACGCGCGGTGAAAAGAAGATCACTCATAACACTGTCTCCCAACAAGCGATCGGACACCCTCTCCGTACTCCCTAAACGGTCCCATGGATCCCGCAACTGCGCGGGAGGACCCAAACCCGACCTATCTGCCGGCCCCCCAAGGCGGGTGACCAGACAAGACCACTATAAGCATAGGTCGGGAGTCTTGTCAAGCCCCAAAGAAAAACCCGCGCGCTTCTGGGCTGTCAAGCCGAGCAGAGGGACGCCCTCAGCCGAGCACCCGCGCGAGGTCCTCCTGCGCGACCGGCCCCGCGCGCACGACATTCCACTCCCCCCGCTCCTCATAGCCGCGCAGGTCGAGCACGGTGGAGGCGACCCCGGGCAGTTCACCCCCGTCGAGCACGAGGTCGGCGCCGTCGCGCAGCGCGCGCGGCACATCGGCCAGCTGCCTCGCGTCGGCCTCGCCTGACAGGTTGGCGCTCGACTGCAGGGCGGGCACCCGCATGCGCCCGAGCGCGGCGAGCGGGGTGGGCAGGAGGGGGACGCGCAGGCCGAGCGTGGTGGGGTCCGGGCCGCACGCATGCGGGAAGCGACGCTCGGGGTTCGGCAGCAGCAGCGTCAGCGGCGCGGGCAATAGTGCGAGGAGCGCCACGCGCAACTGGCCCTCCACGTCGGGCAAGGCGGCGAGGGCCGCGTCGAGCGAGAAGAACATCACGGCAGCGGGCTGGGTTGCTGGGCGGCCCTTCAGCGCGTAGAGCCGGGCAACGGCGTCCTCGCTGTCCGGGTCGCAGCCGAGGCCGTAAACGGTGTCGGCCGGGAACACCGCGACGCCGCCGCCGCGCAGGCAGGCCTCAAAGCGCCTGGCATCCGCGGGCCCGAGCATCAGACCCGCTCCCCCGCCCCGGCTAGCTCCCCCGGCGGGACGCGCTCGCCCACGACGACGCGCTCGATCCCGGCCAGGTCGCGCAGCGCGCGCACATGCGCAAAGCCGCCCGTCCCGCGCAGCAGCTCCGCGACGGCCGGTGCCTGCCCCGCCCCCACCTCCAGGGCCGCCAGGCGCACCTGCGGGCGCAGGGCCAGTTGCGCGGTGAGGCGCCGGATCGCGTCGAGCCCGTCGGCGCCGGCGAACAGCGCAAGGGGCGGCTCGTGGCGAGCGATCTCCGGCGGCAATCCTGCCCGCTCGCCGTCCGCGACGTACGGCGGGTTGCACAGCACCGCGTCGAACGCGTCGGGCACCCCATCCAGCAGGTCGCAGGCCGGCAGCCACTGCACCCCGAGCCCCAGCCGCGCGCCGTTCTCGCGCGCGAGCGCCAGGGCATCGGCGCTGATGTCACACCCGCTCACGCGCAGGTCCCCCCGCTCGTCTGCCAGCGCCAGCGCGACGGCGCCGCTGCCGGTGCACAGGTCCAGTACGCGCGCAGCCCGCGGCAGCGAGAGCCCCACCTCGACCAGCAGCTCGGTCTCGGGCCGCGGCACCAGCGCGCGGCGATCGACCGCCAGCTCCAGGTGGCGAAACCCGCGCCGCCCCACGATGTACGCAACCGGCTCGCGCAGCACGGCGCGCCTCCGCACCGCGTCCTGAAACGCCCGTATCGCCGGGCCCTCCACGACCAGCTCACGGTCCATCAGCAAGCGCTCGCGCGACACCCCGAGCACGTGCGCGAGCAGCACTTCGGCATCCAGGCGCGGGCTGTCGCAGCCGGCCGCCCCGATCGCCGTGATCGCACCCTCAAGCGCCTCGCGCGCGGGGCTCCCCGCGAAGGGCCGCCCCGTGCGGACGCTGCTCACGCCACCCCTTCTGTCATGACCCCCAGGCTAGCGGGGGGCGACGGCGGCCGGAAGGTCAGGACGCGCGGCGGTGCGCACTCCGATCGCGCGCTCGACCTCGCGCCCGCGGGGAGTGAGCGCCCACGCGTTCGGCGCGCCCTTGGCGTGCCCGATGCCGTCGTTTTGCACGAGGCCGATGTGCTGCAGCCGCGTGAGCAGCTTCGACACCTGCCCCTGGTCGGCGATGCCGGCCGCAGCGGCAATCTCGCGGTTGCTCGCACCGGGAGTGGAGCCGATCGCGATCAGCACGCGAACCGTTCGGTACGTGATGCGCATGTCGAGTCCCTCCAGCGGGTCCCCGTACGTGCTCTGCTTTTTTGTTTGGATTTGTGGGGCCGGCTTGTTGAGCTCCTTCTGGGCTGCCTGGACGCCGAGGTAGGGCAGGACGATCGCGCTCATGAGTTGCCCCAGCAGGCCCGTTAGGGGTGCCCGGCCGCCGGCAACAAGGCGGCGGTGGATCACAGACAGGACGGCACCCACCGCGCCCTCCGCCGCCAGGGGCGGCGCGTCGGGCAACCGCGCGGGTCGCTCGGTCCGCCCCTCGTCCACGGCCCGCACGAGCAGGTCGAACACCTCGGCGCGGCGCTCCAGCGCCTTCGGGCCCGCCGCGAGCGCCTCGACCACGCACAGACGTGCCAGCGCAGGCTGCTCTTCAAAGAAGACGAGGGTTGCCAGCAGCGCGGCGCGGATGCGCTCCCGCCACTTCTGCTCCGCTTGGTACGCGGGGATCACCGTGGCCGCGGCCTGTGCGAGGGCCTCGTCGAACGTCGCCAGGAAGCAGTCCTCGCGATCCTCGAACAGGTCGTAAAACGTCCTGCGAGAGACACCGGCCTGGGATACGACGTGCGCGACGCTGGCCTGCCCGGCACCGCGCGTGGACGCCACCTCGGCCATGGCAGTGAGGATGCGCACGCGCTGGATCTCGGTGACGTGCTCGCGTGGCAGGCCATCCGCGCCGGGGCGCTTTTTTGCCCCGGCCCGTGGGTTCCTGGATGCCACCGCCATCGCCCCCGCCTACTTCTTTTTGCCCTTTGGACGCTTCTTCGCTTTGCGCTTCGGGGCAGCGCAGCCAGTCACCGCGATCTTCTCGTTCTGCTTGAGCACCGCGCCGTTCTGCCCCGTGATCGTGAAGGGCATCGTGAGGCTGGTACCGCAGAGGCTGCCCTTCGCGCTCGCCGGGAGCACCGCCGTCAGCCCGGAGTGCGGGCCCTCGGGCAGCGTCAGCTGGAAGCTGCTGATCGGCGCATCGGGCACCGTCGCGAAGTCGCTGCTCGTGATGCCCTTCTTGATGTTCACACTGCCGACCAGATCGACGGTGACGCCTTCGCCCTGCAGGATCGCCACGACGTCCGGGAACGCAGCACCGCCGTGGGACACGAGATACGCCGGTCCCGACACGGGTGTGGCGAGGATCGGCGTGGTGGCCGTGGCGATCCCGATGTCAGAGCCCGCCGGGCAACTCGCCGGGTTCGCCGCGAACGTCGCTTCGGGACACGCCTGCTGGATCGTCGTGAGCCTGGCCGGCAGCTGCTTGGGCAGCACGACCGCCACGCTGTGGATGTTCGCCTCGCCGCCGGAGAACGTGCCCTTGACGGTCAGGCTCGCACCGTTCTGCTTGCTGCTCTTCGCCTGCGTACTCACGTTGAACACGGGCTTGAACGGCAACGCGGCGCAGTTCGCGGCCTGGAAGTGGCTTGACACGTTCGCCGTGGCGCCCTGCGTGCTCGTGAGCGTCCCACCGACCGCGAGCGGTTCGCAGTTGGTCGGGTTGAACATGAAGCTCTGCCGGTCGATGCTCACGTTCACCGTCTTCACCTGCAACGGGATGCCATCCACCATGCTCGGAATCGGGTCGCTCACGACGTTGATCTGAGCGGTGTGCGGATCGACACTCACAGCGGCACGCACCACGATGTTCCCGAGGTTGAACGGACCCGCGACTGCGGGCACCACGACGCTGAGGCCGAACGGGGCGCCCTTGTACGGTCCGGTGAGGAACACCTGGCCGCCCTGCACGTAGAACGGGTGCGAGCCCGCACCGGCACCGGCCGTGGCATGCCCGATCAGGCTCCCGGCCCCACAAGCGCCCTGGGACGCCTGCGGTTCGGGGCAACGTTCCACACCCTTGAGGACCGCCAGCAGCCCCGGGGGCGTAGTCGCGCTGACGCGGCTCAGGTCCTGTTCCCCGTCGGTGCGAGAGGCCGTGAGCACAAACGGGCTGAACGCACCCGCCTGGTTGTTCACCATGCCCGACGTCGCAGACGGCGAGAAACCAGGGTTGCAGTTCGAGGCGATTTCAAACGTGCTCGGCGAGAGCGCGGGCGGCCCCGACTCCGGCGCCGACCACGGCGTCAGAGTGCTGTTCGTCGTAAACGTCCCACACGACTGCTGGGTCGCCAACGATGCCCTCGGCCCGCCCTTCAGCGTGAACGTCAAATCCCCCAACGGCTGCTGTGGGGATTCCGGGAACGACGTCGTCAACGCACCCGTGCTCGGGTCCACCGTCGTCGTGCCGGGGATCTTCAGCACGATGCCCGAGTTCGGGGCGCGCAGCTGCATGAACAGCCGCACCAGGTTGCCGTTCTGCGCATCCGCCAGCGTGCACGGCGAGCAGTTCGGGGTCCCCAGGAACACCTGGCCTTCCAACGGTTCACCCAACACGGGAGTATGCGCCACCACGGTCCCGACCTGCGACGCTTCCGGGCACGCCGCGGGCTGCTCGGATTCCTCCGCCCACTGCGCATCCGAACACGCCTGCAGGCCATCCGCCGCGGAGGGCGAGAGCGCCAGCCCGGCAGGCAGCGCAACCGTCGCGGTCCGCAGATCCGACGTCGCGAGCGCAAAGTCCTCGCTCGGGGCCTGCGGGATCGTCAGGTGCGTCGTCAGGCCCGCCGGAGAGTCCGCAGCCGTGGTATCCAGGTCCGCCGTCAGCGATGGGCTGAACTGCAGCTGTTCACAGCCCGTCACCGCCGGTGCCGTGGACTTCGATTCAAGCCAGTTCGGGTCGCTGAAATCGGGGGTGCCATCGGCGTTCACCGCGCCCGGGTGCTGCCACGTATCGACGTGCACCGTTGTTACCTGCGGTTCCCCCGAACAATCCGTGGGATTCGTGAACGCCGGGAGCGCCGGGCCACCACCAAACGGGATCGAAGACAACCCATCGCCATCCGCAACCCCGGGATCCCCAAACAACGTCAACGTCACACCCGTCATATCACTCCCGTTCACCTCCTGCGCGGCGAACCTTGTAGGGATGTCCGGGGTCACCACCCGCAGCGCATAACCCGCAGCAGTATGAACAACACTCGCGAACAGATGCGCCCTGAAAATCGCGCCGACCACGAACCCGAACTCCACCGGATACCCATGTTCAGGCATCAGATTATACAACGGTGACAACGGCAACGTGCTTTCCAGCAAATATGACGAGTCGGGCCCATTGGCGAGAATCGTCTGCAGCGTGATGTTACCGACCTGAGTATCCGGCGGACACGCAAAATCCCCTCCCGCCGGGTGCGCCGCGGTACTTTCCACGTTGATCAGTTCGAGGTCGGCGAGTGGGCACCTCGGGGCCGCCAGCGCGCTACCCGCAAACCCCAACGGCAGATCCACAACAATATCCTTCGGACTCTGCGACGGCTGAAAAGCTTCTTCCTGCGAGAGTCCCTGGTTGAGTTCTGAGGCGAAATCAACTGTTGTGCTCGTCGTATACGGATGAGAACCCGCCTGCGTATCAGGCAGCCCATCCAAGCCCGTCACACCAAACCCGAATTCGCTGACCCCAAACAATGCCGGGGTTCTACTGATCGCGTTCTCCCTGCTCACCGACACCGCACCAGCGCCACCACCCGACACCACCACCCGATTTGTGACCGGGCCTTCCACCGCAGACACAGACACCGACACCCGGAACTCCAACAGCAGCGTATCCCCCGGCTGCATCACCCCCCGATAAACACACGGATTTCCACAATTAGAGCCACCCTCAAACCCCCCAACCCTAAAATCAGTCACATTCACATAGCCGGACGTTACCCCTGGCGGCAGCATATCCGCGACCGCGACCGGACTGCCATCCGTCGCGCGGCTACCAGCGTTCGTCACATACACTCGGTAGCTCTGCACTTCCCCAGAGCCCGGGACGAAGTTCGTGGGGCCCGCGATCGACTGCACCGACCACGCCGGACCCGGCGTCACAGCACCCGCCACCCCACACACACCCAGCAACACCAGCAGCACAACCACACCGATCAAACACACAGCCCGCATCACACGCCTGTCGATAACCCCAAGCATTACTCGCCCCTCCTGTCGCTCTTTACAGCCCTCGCGGAGTGCCCATACAGCCGCCTTGCCCTCGCGTCACACGACGCCCGCTCTCGCCTGGGGCGCTTTGCGCACACCTTCAACGCCCGCGAGAGCTTCTGCGCCACCGTCAAACCCCGAGCCTTCACCACCGGCGCAACCACCGGTGGCGGCGCGAGATTCCCCGCACCCACAAACCCCACACTCGACGGCACACCCAACACCGGTCCCGCCGACAACGCACCCTGACACGCATCCCCCACACACCCCGCCGGCACCGCCGGCCCCGGGAACCCACCATCCACACGCGCATCATAAAAATCAACCTGAGAATCAATATCCCGCGGCACCAGCTGATCACCCGTCCTGAAGAACACATCCCCACCCGACGCACCCATACCAACCAGCACCCGCGGGAAACCATCATTATGGAGCTCTGGCGGCGAGGAGTCGCTGCCGATCAACGACACACGACCATCATGAAACTCATACACATTCTCCGCATACACCGGTAAACCCGACGATGATTCGATGGCCTGCACCTCGTTGAGTGCCTGCGGCGTCAACCCCACCGGACTCTGAAAAAACACACGCGAACCATCATCAGACTCAGTACGCCCGGCGGCGATCCTCGCAGCCAACCCATGTTCATAGTTTTCACCACCCGTGATGTTCCCATCACCGTTATAACCATCCAACCCCACCGACACCCGCACCAACCCCCCCGTCTGCGCGTCGTACTGAAACACCTGACGCGTACTGCCCGTATCACCCGGCGTCAAATGACACGCGCTCGTGAACACCAGGAAACGCCCATCCGGCGTGACCTGCCTTTCACTTTCACCACCGCCCACGTCGCTGCAATCCGTGACGAACACCGTACGGCCCGCCGGGTACTGCGCATCGCGCTCATACACATACAGGTTTTCCGCACCCACCTGCGCCGTTTCCCCCATCGCATTCGGATTCCTCGTCAACACACCTCTCGCCGTGAAATACACATGCGAACCATCCCCGGACACCACCGTGACATCCTGCACTTCAGCCACCGGATCAGACACCGTGCCATCCCCACCCGACACCCGCACAACCCGCTGCCCAACAGGCGCATCAAAATCATACTCATACAAGTTCTCGCTCGTATCCGACCCCAACAACGCCTGCGACGTCGTAAAGAACACCACCGACCCATCCACCGACGCACCCCGGAACACGGCATCCCGCGGTTCGCTCGTTTTGCACGCCACGCAATCCGCTTGCGTGGGCTCAGAAATCGCAACCGTCTCAGACCCGCCAACACGCGCGAACAACTCATTCACCGACGGCTGCGTCCCACCACACGGATTGCTGTCCGCGCCCACAGCCATAAAGAACACCCTCCCCCCATCTTCAGAGATCCCGCCAAACTGAGTGCCACACTGGCTGACCAACGCCGTACTACCCACACCACCACTGACCCCGACAAGACTCGGCGCCACATTACCCGTACCCCTGTACTCATACAACGATCCCCCACTGCGCGTCGAATCAAACGGCCACAACAACCCATCCCCCGCACGGAACACGACACCGTTCACAGCTTCAGCCGCAACACCCACAACAACATTATCGCTATAGTGGCTCCCGTTCACCCCGAACACGGGCGGCCACACTGGGCCGATTTCGCTCACCGAACCATCAGCCGCACGCAACCGCAACCGCTCCACACTGACCTGCACTTCAGACGGGCGCCACACCGAATCGCCCACCCCAATGCTTTCCGGTTCCCCACGATAAGGAGTCAACGGCATCGTAACCCAACCCGACGCCGTCCGCGTAAAACGATAAAACACTACATTAGTATCGTCCTGTTCATCGCTTTCAATGCCCGCGAACGCTTCCGGACTACTCCCCACCACACTCGACCCATCCGCCGCGGGCGATTGCTCTAAAGCAGGAGTCACCACCGCCCCCTGCTTATCCGGCGGCGTGACCATCTCATAAGCCCGGCAGTCCGGCAACCCCAGCGAGTTGTTTTCCGCGCGCAGCTGTTCATTGGGGCACCCTTCCCCCGCCAACGCCGCCCCCGGCAAGCAAAGTCCGACCAGCACCAGCAACCCAGCCATCATCAAGCCACGCATCAGCATCCCCTCCCGGAGCAATGAAGAACAAGCCCACCCGGGAGGAGACCCGAGCAGCACAAAACCGCCCTACGCCGAAAGCGAAGGACGGAAAGACGACGGCAGGGCCTAGAAGCTAGAGACCCCGGCCAAGAGAGAGAGAGAGAGAGATGCACCAGCCATGCTGTTGCATCTAGTCATAGGCCCCGGGGGGGCCGCAAGACCAGTGGCCGCGCCGCGCGCGGTGAAAAGAAGATCACTCATAACTCTCAAACTCCCATCAAGCGATCGAAATCCCTCTCCGTACTCCCATACGGTCCCTAGGATCCCGCACCAACGCGGGAGGACCCAAACCCGACCTATCTGCCGGCCCCCCAAGGCGGGTGACCAGACAAGACCACTATAAGCATAGACCGGGAGTCTTGTCAAGCCCCAAAGAAAAACCCGTTTGCTTATAGGCTGTCAAGCCAGAGAGGGACGGCCCGGTCGTGGCGCCCGAGGGCCAGAACCGGCGCGGGCAGGGGCCGGCGCCTATCATTCCCTCTGGCATGACCGCCCAAGCCCAGCCCACCCCCACGAGCGCCGCGGACGTGGCCGCCGGCCTGCGTTCTGTCGGCTACCTCCCCGAAGACGCCACCGCGCTGGTGGCGTTCCTGGCGGCGAAGCTCGGCAAGCCCGTGCTGGTGGAGGGGCCGGCGGGTGTGGGGAAGACCGAGCTGGCGAAGGCGCTCGCGCGCTACCTGGGCAGGGAGCTGGTGCGGCTGCAGTGCTACGAGGGCCTGGACGAGGCCAAGGCGCTGTACGAGTGGAACTACCGCAAGCAGCTCTTGCGGATCCAGGCCGAGGGGGGCGAGAAGGGCTGGGGCGACGTGCAGGAGGACATCTTCGGCGAGGACTTCCTGCTGGCGCGGCCGCTGATGACCGCCATCGCCTCAGAGACCCCGGTCGTGCTGCTCATCGACGAGATCGACAAGACCGACCAGGAGTTCGAGGCGATGCTGCTGGAGGTGCTCTCCGACTTCCAGATCTCGATCCCCGAGCTGGGCCGCGTCAGCTCGCGCACGCACCCCGTCGTGCTGCTGACGTCGAACAACTCGCGCGAGCTGACCGAGGCGCTGAAGCGCCGCTGCCTGTACCTGTGGCTGGACTACCCCGCCTTGGAGCACGAGCTTGAGATTGTGCGCCTGCATACCCCGGAGCTGCCCGAGACCGTCGCGCGCAAGCTGGTCGAGGTGGTGGGAATGGTGCGGGCCCTCGACCTGAAGAAGCCCCCTTCGATAGCCGAGTCGATCGACTG
This sequence comes from uncultured Solirubrobacterales bacterium, assembly GCA_963821895.1. Lineage (GTDB taxonomy): Bacteria > Actinomycetota > Thermoleophilia > Solirubrobacterales > Solirubrobacteraceae > Palsa-744. Next base: position 628,845 of record CAWGFQ010000003.1, on the reverse strand, counting down.
GGCGCGCGCGCTGCTGCTGCTCGGCGCCCGCGACATCGACGCAAGAACGTTCACCGAGACGATGAGCGTGATCGTCAAGCACCGCACGGACATGGACGTGGTGGCGGAGCGCGTCGGTTTGAAGCTGGCGGCAGCCGATGCCAAGCCAGCCTGAGCCGGGGCTGCCGAGCGGCGCTGCCGGCAACGACGCGACCCCCTCCCCTCCCCCCAAAAAACCCGAGGGCCTGGCCGCACACCTGCTGGAGCTGGGCGACGAGCTTCGGGGCGAGGGCCTGGCGATCGGCACGAGCGAGCTGCTGGATGCCTTTCGTGTCCTGCAGGAGATTGACTGGACGCGCGAAGCCGACTTCCGCGAGGCGCTCGCGGCGACGCTCGCCAAGAGCCAGGACGACCGGCGCGTGTTCGAGCTGGTGTTCGACCGCTTCTTCTTCCGCGCGGTCGAGCTGGCCGCCGCGCGCGAGGGGGAAGGCGAGGGCGAAGACGGGAGCGAGGGCGTGATCGACGACGCGCTCGGCGCGGAGCACCGGCTGTCGCTGGACGAGCTTTCAGGGGAGGAGCTGGATGCCCTGCGCGCGCAGATCGCCGCGGCCCTGCGCGACGGCAGCGAGGGGGCGATGCGCGACCTCGCCAGGCTGGCGATCGCCGCGTTCGGGCGCCAGGAGAACGGCTCGGGCGTGATCGGGGTGGACGTGCAGCGCATCCGCCGCGCCCTCGGGCTGCGCTCGGATCCCCAGCCCGAGCTGCCGGAGGGCGACCCGCGCCGCGAAGGCGTGCCGCGCGATGCCCTGCGCCGCTTCGAGGCGCTCCTGCGCCGGGAGCTTGAACGGGCGCAGATCGAGCGCACCGGCAGCCTGCCGCCCGCGCGCCCCTTGGGCGACCTGGACAGGGGCCTGCCCTCCGGCCCGCTCCAGGACCTGGCCGCCGTGCACCGCGTCGTCGCGCAGCTGCGCCGGCGCCTGGCCACGCAGGGCAAGCAGGCGCGCGGGCACCGCAAGCACGCGCACGTGGATGTCCGCCGCACGATGCGCGCGTCGCTGCAGACGGGCGGTGTGCCCGTGGAGCTGAAGTACCGCCCCCGCCGTCCGCGGCGGCCGGAGATCTATGTGCTGTGCGATGTCTCCACCAGCGTTACGAGCGCGTCGGTCTTCTTCCTGTCGGTGCTCCATGCCCTGCACGACTCGTTTCGGAAGATGCGCTCGTTTGTGTTCATCGAGCGGATCAGCGAGATCACAGATGTGTTTGCGCAGGAGCGAGACTTCAAGGCCGTCAGCGAACGGATCGCCACGGATGCGGGCGTGGCGGACATCAGCGGGTATACGGATTACGGGCGCGTGTGGATGGAGCTGTTGGAGCTGGTGCGCGACGATCTGACGCCGCGCTCGACGGTGATCGTGCTCGGCGACGCGCGTACCAACGGCCGCGATCCGCGCGCGGATCTGTTCGCGCAGGTGGCGTCGCGGGCCGGGCGGACGTTCTGGCTGAACCCCGAGCCACGCTTGTACTGGAACTACGGCGACTCGGTGATCGCCGCCTACGAGCAGTACTGCACCGCGTTTGAGTGCTGGACGACCGCGCAGCTGGAGGAGTTCGTCAAGGCGCTCGCCCGCCCGGGGCTGGCCGCGCCCATAAGCTGAGCTTTGTGGCCGCCCTTGAGGTGCATGGCGTTGACGTGCAGTACCGCTCCGAGCGCGGCGCGCCGGTGCAGGCGCTCGCCGGTGTGTCGCTGCACGCCGAGGCGGGCGAGGTGCTGGCGGTGGTCGGGCCGAGCGGCTGCGGCAAGACGACGCTCTTGGAGCTGATCTGCGGCCTGCGCGCGCCTGATAGCGGCAGCATCCGCTGCGCGCCCGCGGCGCTGATGCCCCAGCGCGACCTGCTGCTGCCGTGGCTGTCCGCGCTCGATAACGCGGCGCTGGCGCTGCGCATCGCGCGGGTGCCTCGTGCGACGGCGCGGGCGCGAGCAGAGGAGGTGTTCGCAGAGCTGGGGCTCGCCGGCTTCGAGCGCGCGCGGCCATACGAGCTGTCGGGGGGCATGCGCCAGCGCGTGGCGTTCGTGCGCACGCTCCTCTCCGGCAAGGAGCTGCTGTGCCTGGACGAGCCGTTCGGCGCGCTGGATGCGATCACGCGCGCGGAGATGCAGGGGTGGCTGGGGGAGGCGTTGCGCCAGGAGCCCAGGACCGTGGTGCTGGTCACGCACGACGTCGAGGAGGCCGTGGTGCTGGCCGACCGCGTGGTGGTCCTCTCAGCCCGCCCGGGCCGCGTCGTGGACGAGCTGGAGGTAGGGCTGGAGCGCCCGCGCTCGCGCACCGACGCGGCCGTGGTGGAGCTGCGCGAGCGCGCGCTTGAGGCCTTGGGCCAGGGCTCGCCGACAAGGGATGCCCGATGACCGCGCGTGTACTGCGCATCGTGCTGCCGCTGGCGGTGCTGCTGCTGTTGCTCGGCATCTGGGAGGTGTACGTCGATACTGGCGGCGTGAGCAGCTTCGTGCTCCCGGCACCGCATTCGATCGCCGTGGCACTGTGGGACAACGCAGGTCTGCTGTGGTCGAACTTCAAGACGACCGCGGTGGAGGTGGTGCTCGGCATCGCGCTGGCCCTCGTGTGCGGTTTCGCCGCGGCCGTGGCGATGCACTTCTCCACGACGCTGCGCCGCGCCCTCTACCCGTTGGCGGTCGGCTCGCAGGCGGTGCCGTTCGCGGTGCTCGCCCCCACGCTGGTGTTCTGGTGGGGCTTTGGGATCTTCCCCAAGCTGGCGATCATTGCGGTGATCTGCTTCTTCCCGGTGCTCGTCACGACGCTCGACGCGCTGTGGGCGGTTGACCCCGACCAGCTGAAGCTCCTGAAGACGCTGGATGCCAGCCGCTGGCAGGCGTTTCGCCTGGCCGAGGCGCCCGCGGCGCTGCCCGCGGCGATCAGCGGCGCGAAGATCGCCCTCGCGATCGCGGTGATCGCCGCGTTCATCGCCGAGACGAGCACGGGCGCCACCGCGGGCAGTGCGGCGGGCCTCGGCTGGGAGATCGTCAACGACGTCACGGCGCTTCAGCCGGCCAGGGCGTACGCGGCGGTCGTCGTGCTGATGGTGTTCGCGCTCGCGTGTTTCTATACGCTGGCCCTCGCCGAGCGCCGCCTCGCCCCCTGGGCGCACCGACCGAGAGGAGACGAAGTCCGTTGAAGACCCTGCTGGCCCTGCCCCTTGCGCTGTGCGCGCTGTGCGTGTGCGCGTGCGGCGAAAAGAAGGACACCGTCACGCCACCGGCGGTCAAGCCGTTCACGGTGATGCTGGACTTCTTCCCCAACGCCGACCACGCGCCCTTGTATGCGGCAATCGCCGGGGGGTACTTCCGCGACGCCGGCCTGGAAGTCAAGCCGCAGATCCCGGCCAACCCCGCGCAGCCCTTGCAGCTGCTGGCGGCGGGCAGCGTGGACATGGCGATCTCCTACGAGCCGGAACTGCTGCTAGCGCGCGATCAGGGCCAGAAGCTGGTGTCGATCGGCGCGCTCGTGCAGCGCCCGCTGACCTCGATCATCGCGCTGCCCGGCAGCAAGGTCTCCAAGCTCGCGGACCTGGAGGGCAAGACGGTGGGCACGGCCGGCATCCCCTATCAGGCCGCGGAGCTGAAGACCGCTCTGCAGAGCGCGGGTGTGCCGCCCGCGAGCGTGAAGGAAGTCAACGTCGGCTTCAACCTCGTCCCGGCGATGCTCTCGGGCAAGGTGGCGGCCACGCTCGGCGGCTTCTGGAACTACGAGGCGATCCAGCTGGAAGAACTGCACAAGCACCCGCTCACGATCCCCGTCGATCAGGCGGGGGTGCCGGCGTACAACGAGCTGATCCTGGTCGTGCGCGAAGAACAGGCCAAGCGCGACGGCGTTCAGCTGCGCGCGTTCATGCAGGCGCTCACGCGCGGCGAGCAGGCGGTGCGCGCGAATCCCGCGGCGGCGGCGAAACTGATCGTCGCGGCGAACCCCACGCTTGCGCCGAGCCTGCAGCTGCACTCGATCGAACGCACCCTGCCCGCCGCGCTGCCCGCCGGCGGCAAGCCCTACGGCTGGCAGGACCCCACGCAGTGGCAGGCGTTCGGCAGCTGGATGCTGGCCCACGGCCTTGTCACGCACGACCCCAACCTGGGCGCACTGCCGCCGTTCACGAACGAGTACCTGCCCGGCGAAGGGCTCTAGCGCGGCCCCGGCCTAAAGGGCTCTAGCGCGGCTCCTCGTCGCGCAGCATCCCGGCGCCGAGCCGCTCGGCCAGCGTCAGTGCCAGCTCCAGCCCGAGGCGGTCCTCGCCGAGCGAATGGCCGAGCGCCTCCTCGGCCTTGCCGTTGCGGTACAGCACCGTGTTGCGGTGCGTGTTCAGGCGCTCGGCCGCCCTGGTGGCGCTGCCGCCCTCGCGCAGCCACACGAGCACGTTCTCGCGCAGGCGCTCGGTGGCGGGGTCCTCGGCGGCGAGGCCGCCGAGCTTGCTGCGCACGAACGCGCCGATCAGCTCGCTGTCCCAGTGGCGCATCTGCTGGTCGATCGCCGCATCGACGTAGGAGAACATGCGCTCGGAGGAGATCTGCAGCGCCGCGATCAGCACGTCTTGCTCGCCCGCGAGGTGTGCAGTGAGGCGCGCGATCCACCACGACCAGGCGAGGTTCTGCCCCGTGCGGTAGGCCTGGATCAGATCGGAGGTGTCGATCCCGCGGCGCACGACCGCGGCCGTGAAGCGCAGCGCGTCGGGCGGCGCGACGAGCGTCTCGGGCGCGCCGGTCGGCATCACGCGCTCGAACACGTGGCGCAGGTTGGAGTCGATCGCGAGGTGCATCTCCCCTTCGAGCGTCGCGTCCTGCCCGAAGGCGGGGTGGTCGGCGAGCAGCCGCACGCCGAGCGATCCTGCCAGTTCGGCGACGTCGGGCAGCGCCCCCAGCGACACACCGGCCACGGCCGTCAGCGCACGCTGACGCACCTGCGGCGAGGGTGGGTCGGCACCTGCCTGGCCCTGAGAGGAGGCAGCGTCCACGAGACCAGAGATTACAACCTTTCGCAGGATTCCAGCACTGCCCATTCGTCCAAAGAGACGCAGGCTTACATCCGGCCGCCGGCGGCGGCCGTGCGCCGTCTCCCATTCGCGCCGGGACGGGCCGGCTCGCGCGCCTCGCCCTGCGAGACTGGGGGGATGAGCGAGGCCACGTGCGTGGGCGTCCTGACGGGCGGCGGCGACTGCCCCGGCCTGAACGCCGCGATCCGTGCGGTGGTGCGCAGCGGCGCGGCCCGCGGAGGTTTCCGATTCGTCGGATTTCGCAACGGCTGGGCGGGCCTGCTGCACGACGAGGCGGACGCGCTGACGCTCGCCGGCACGGCCGGCATCCTGCCCCGCGGCGGCACGATCCTGGGCACCTCGCGAACCAACCCTTACGCGCAGGGCGCCGACGGCACGGCGCTGGTGCGCGCGACGCTGCGCGCGCGCGACGTTCAGGCGCTGGTGGCGATCGGCGGCGAGGACACGCTCGGCGTGGCGCTGCGCCTGCACAACGACGGCGTGCCCGTGGTGGGCATCCCGAAGACGATCGACAACGACCTCGGCGGCAGCGACACGACGATCGGCTTCGACACCGCCGTGCAGATCGTCACCGACGCGATCGACCGCCTGCACAGCACGGCAGAGTCGCACAATCGCGTGATGGTGCTGGAGGTGATGGGCCGCCACGCCGGCTGGATCGCCGTGCACGCGGGCATGGCCGGCGGCGCGGACGCGATCCTCGTGCCCGAGCGCGAGCTCGACATCGAGCAGGTCTGCCGCCACCTGCAGAGCCGGCATGCGCGCGGGCGCAACTTCTCGATCGTCGTCGTCGCGGAGGGCGCGATGCCGCGCACGGGCACGATGCAGACCGTCGCCGGCGCCGGCAAGGACGCCTTCGGCCACGAGCGCCTGGGGGGGATCGGTGCGAGCCTGGAGCGCGAGATCGAGCAGCGCACGGGCTTCCAGACGCGCGCCACGATCCTCGGCCACGTGCAGCGCGGCGGCACGCCCACGGCCCGCGACCGCGTGCTCGCCACGCGCCTGGGCGTCGCCGCGATGGACGCCGTCGCCGCAGGGCGCTACGGCACGATGGTGGGCGTGCGCGGGGAACGACCGAGTGAGACGCCGCTGGCGCAGGCGCTGCGCGAGCCGAAGCTGCTCGACCCGGCGCTGTACGAGACGGCGGAGCTGTTCTTCGGCTAGGACCGGCGTTCGTCCGTGTGGCGGTCATCCGTGTGCGGCTTCCGCGCACTCGATCGTCGGTGTCCCGTTTTCCGCGCACCGTCGGATTAAGAGGGCATGACCAAGAACAGGCTGTATGGGGGTATGATAGTATGCGGGTGTGAATCGCACAACGCTATCCCTGTCCGACGACGTGAACCGCGCCCTCGCCCGCGAAGCGAGAAGGCGCTCGATGTCGGTGTCCGCGGTCGCCCGCGAGGCGCTGGCCGCGCAGCTGGGGATCTCCAGCGGAGGACCCCGTGACCTCCCCTTCGCCGCCCTGGGAAGCAGCGGGCACACGAGCACGGCGCGCGACATGGAGCGGCTCCTGGCCCAGGAGTGGCATGACCCTGGCGGTCGTTGACGCCGGACCGCTGTACGCCACGGCCGACACCGCGGACCGCGACCACGAGGCCTGCCGCGCCGTGCTCGCGCGCTCGGACCTGCAGCTCGTCGTGCCAGCGCTGGCGCTGGCCGAGGCGACGTACTTCGTCGGCCAGCGCCTCGGCCCGCAGGCAGAGGCAGCCTTCCTGCGCGGCGTGGGCACGCTGGAGATCGAGGGGCCGGCGGGCGAGGATGTCGAGCGCATGGCGCAGCTGGTGGAGCAGTACGCCGACTTCCCGTTGGGCGGCACCGACGCGTCCGCAATCGCGCTCGCCGAGCGCCTGGACGCGCCGGTCGTCATCACGCTCGACCGTCGCCACTTCGCCGCGGTCCACCCGCGCCACCGGCCGGCGTTTGAAATCCTGCCCTGAGCGCCGGCCGGCATCCGGTGTCCCGTGGGCGCCCCGACGTCCCGCCAGAGCGGAGGCGCTACCCCGTCTGCGCCCTGATGGCCTGCTCGACTTCGCTGCCGCGGGGGGTGAGGGTCCAGACGTTGGGTTCGCCCTTGCTGTGGCCGCGGCCAGTGTTCTGGATCAGGCCGAGGCTTTCCAGGCGCCTGAGGAGCTTTGAGATCTGGCCCTGGTCCTCGACGCCCGCCGCGTCGGCGATCGCGCGGTTGGAGGCGCCCGGCTGCGCGCCGACCGCCGTGACGGAAGGACGGCGGCGGGGCCTAGAAGCTAGAGACCCCGGCCAAGAGAGAGAGCTCCAGCGGCGCATGGCGGGCGATCTCGTCGAAGTCGGAGTCCAGGTGGAGCAGCTGGGCGCCGGTCCGGATCGCCACCACCGCGATCAGGCAGTCCGGGAGGCGGCGAATCGTGCTGCCGCCGCGACGACAGGCGCGATAGAGGCCGGCGGCGGCCTCGTGGTCGGAGGGCTCCTGCAACGGCAGGAAGCGGCAGCGTCCGAGGAGAGCGCGCAGCTTCTGGGCGTGGCGCTCGTCGCGCGCCCCCGCGAGGATCTCGAGCAGGACAGGCCCCACGGTGGCCAGCTGCTCGTCTTTTTCGATCGCCGCGGTGAGCCGCCGCTCGACGGGGCTGCCTGTCGCCCGCAGCTGCTCGATCCAGGCGGAGCTGTCGACGAGGATCACGCGGCCGACCGCGGCCGGCCGGCGCGCAGCTGCTCCAGATCGCCCCCCCAGCCCGATCCGCGCATCTCAAGCGCTTCCTCACGGCTCATCGGCTCGACATCCACGCGCCGCAGCGCCAGGTCGATCGCCGCGCGCTTGGTGCGCAGGCCGTAGCGACTCATCACGCGCCCCACCAGCTCATCGTCTATATCGACATTTGTGCGTGCCATGTGTAGAGCATACACCCTGCCGGGCGATGTGATGCGGTGCAGCGAGGACCCAGGCTGATATCTTTAATGATGTCATGCGTCCGTCCGAACTCGTCCGCTGCACGCGCGAACGCCTGGGCCTGAGCCAGCGTCGCCTGGCCCTACGCGCCGGTACCACGCAGGCTGCAGTGAGCCGCCTCGAGCGGGGGCTGGTGTCGCCCACGTTCACGACGCTGCGCGAGCTGATGCTGGCAATGGGCGAGGAACCGATCGTCTCCTCGCGGCGCCTGCCAACCGACTGGGATCCTGCGCACATGGCGAGCACGCTGGCGCGTACCCCGGAGGAGCGCCTGGCGCTGGCGATCTCCTGGAACCGCACGGCGGTCGAACTGGCGAACGCAGGGCGTGCGGCCCGGGACGATGGCTGAGCCGCAGCCGCCCGACGTCGCGCGCATCTTCGCCGCGCTCGACGCCCATCGGGTGGACTACGTCGTCGTGGGCGGCATCGCCGTACAGGTCCACGGCCACGTGCGCATGACCAACGACCTCGACCTGATCCCCGCGCCCACCCCGGAGAACCTGAAGCGCCTCGCCGCCGCGCTGCGCGAGCTGCACGCGCGCGTGCTGAACCCCGGCAGTGAGCACCTGACAATCGACGCGCGGATGCTCCCCCGGGCGACCATGTGGCAGCTCAGCACACCCCACGGCGACATCGACGTCCTGCACGACGCCCCCGGCGCCGCGCCTTTCCCGGAACTGCGCAGGCGCGCGCTGACGATCGCCCTCGGAGACGGCACGGTCCCGATCGCCGGGCGCGACGACCTGATCGCGATGAAGCGCGCCAGCGGCCGCCCCACAGACCTCGCCGACGTCGCCGCGCTGACCGAGCCGGAGCACGACGACGGCTAGCCGCGCTTTAGCCGGTCTGTGCCTTGATGGCTTGCTCGACTTCGGTTCCGCGGGGGGTGAGGGTCCAGACGTTTGGTTCGCCTTTGCTGTGGCCGCGGCCGGTGTTCTGGATCAGGCCGAGGTTTTCCAGGCGCCTGAGGAGCTTTGAGATCTGGCCCTGGTCCTCGACGCCCGCCGCGTCGGCGATCGCGCGGTTGGACGCGCCTGGTTGCGCACCGACCGCCGTGAGGACGCGGACCGTGCGGTAGGTGAGACGCATCGCTAAGCCCCTGAGCGGGTCGGAGTGCTCTCTGCGGGCGGCGTGGTCGAACTTGGGCGCAGGGCGCTCGATCTCTTTGCGCGCACCGGCCGGCCCGAGGTAGGGCCCGACCAACAGGCCCATCAAGGGGCCGAGCAGGTCCGTGAGCGGCGCGGTGTCTCTTGTGAGCATGCGCGCGTGGACGAGCGCGAACGCGCCGCCGAGCACGCCCTCCGCGGTGAGGGGCGGGGGAGCGGTCTTGGCAAGCGCGCGGCCCTCGTCCACGGCCTCCACGAGCCTCGCGAGGATCTCCGCGCGGTGCGTGAGCACGCGCGGGCCGCCGCCGAGGGCCTCCACGATCAAGAGCCGCCCCATGTCGGGCTCCTCGTCGATGAACAGCAGCAGCGCAGCGATCGCCGCCCGGAGCTTCGCTTGCCAGCCACGGGCCGCCTCGTACATCGGCACGACACGCTCCGCGGCGCGCGACACGGAGACCTCGAACGCTTCGGCGAGACAGTCTTCGCGGTCGCGGAACATTTCGTAGAACGTCCTGCGCGAGACGCCGGAGCGGGCGACGACGTGCGCGACGGTGGCATTCGCCGCGCCGCGCTCACCGGCGACTTCCATCATCGCGGTCAGCATCCGCGCCCTTTGGATCTCACTGACCTTTTCGCGGCCCACCCCCGTCGTCTCGCCGCCCCGACCCGTTGTCTTACCCCTACGGCCGCGGGCGGGGCGCGCGGGTTTGCCGTGCGCCCCGTCGGCACGCGCCCCGCCGGCTGGCCTACGCTCACGCGAAGACACGGGCATGCCCTCCCGCCTACTTCCTCGCCTTGCGCGCTCGGGCCCGAGCCTTCTTCGCCTTGGGCTTCTTCTTCGGGGCGGCGCAGCCGGTGACGGCGATCTTCTCGTTCTGCTTGACCTGCGCGCCGTTCTGGCCGGTGATCGTGAACGGCATCGTCAGCGATGTGCCGCAGAGGCTGCCCTTCGCGCTCGCCGGGAGCACCGCGGTGAGCCCGCTGTGGGGGCCCTCGGGGAGCGTCAGCTGGAACGAGGCGATCGGCGCATCCGGCACGGTGCCGAAGTCGCTTGAGGTGATGCCCTTCTTGATATTGATGCTGCCCGTCAGGTCGATCGTGACGCCTTCGCCTTGCAGGATCGCCACGACGTCGGGGAACGCCGCGCCGCCGTGGGACACCAGATACGCCGGGCCCGACACCGGGGTGGCGAGGATTGGCGTCGTGGCTGTCGCGATCCCGATGTCAGACCCAGCCGGACAGCTCGCGGGGTTCGCGGCGAACGTCGCTTCCGGACACGCCTGCTGAATGGTGGTCAGCCTTGCCGGGAGCTGCTTGGGGAGCACGACCGCGACGCTGCGGGTGTTTGCCTCGCCCGCGGGGAAGGTGCCTTTGACGGTGAGGCTCGCGCCGTTCTGCTTGCTGCTCTTCGCCTGCGTCGAGACGTTGAACACGGGCTTGAACGGCAGGGCCGCGCAGTTCGCGGCCTGGAAGTGGCTTGAGACGCTCGCCGTGGCGCCCTGGGTGCTCGTGAGGGTCCCGCCGACCGCGAGGGGTTCGCAGTTGGTCGGGTTGAACATGAAGTTCGAGCGGTCAATCGCGACATTCACCGTCTTGACCTGCAACGGAATGCCATCCACCATCGAGGGCAATGGGTCGCTCACGACCGTGATCTGCGCCGTGTGCGGATCGACACTGATCGCGGCACGCACCACGATGTTCCCCAGGTTGAAGGGGCCCGCGACCGCGGGCACCACGACGCTGAGGCCGAACGGGGCGCCCTTGTACGGGCCCGTGAGGAACACCTGGCCACCCTGCGCGTAGAACGGGTGCGAACCCGCACCCACGAGCGCACTCGCATGGCCGATCAGGCTGTTCGAGCCACAGGTGCCCTGGCTGGCCTGTGGTTCGGGGCAGCGTTCCACACCCTTCAAGATCGCCAGCAGCCCCGGGGGCGTCGTCGCGCTGACACGGCTCAGGTCCTGTTCCCCATCGGTACGAGAGGCCGTGAGAACAAACGGGCTGAACGCACCCGCCTGGTTATCCGTCATGCCCGACGTCGCCGCGGGGGAGAACCCAGGGTTACAATTGCCGCCGATTTCAAACGAGCTCGGCGACAGCGCCGGTGGCCCCGACTCGGGTGCGGACCATGGCGTCAGCGTGCTGTTTGTCGTGAACGTCCCACACGACTGCGGCGTCGCAAGCGGCGCCCTCGGCCCGCCCTTCAACGTCAGCGTCAAATCCCCAAGCGGCTGCTGCGGCGATTCCGGGAACGACGTCGTCAGCGCACCCGTCGTGGGGTCCACCGTCGTCGTGCCGGGGATCTTCAGCACGATGCCCGAGTTCGGGGCACGCAGCTGCATGAAGAGACGCACGAGGTTGCCGTTCTGCGCATCCTGGAGGGTGCACGGCCCGCAGTTCGGGGTCCCGAGGAACACCTGCCCTTCCAGGGGTTCACCCAGCACCGGGGTGTGCGCCACCACGGTCCCGACCTGCGACGCTTCCGGACACCCGGCGGGCTGCTCGGATTCCTCCGCCCACTGCGCATCGCTGCACGCCTGCAGACCATCCGCCGCGGACGGCGAAAGCGCCAAGCCAGCCGGTAGCGCGACCGTCGCGGTCCTCAGATCGGAGGTCGCGAGCGCGAAATCTTCGTTCGGGGCCTGCGGGATCGACAGGTGCGTCGTCAACCCCGTCGGGGAATCCGCCGCAGTGGTATCCAAGGCCGCCGTCAGCGACGGGCTGAACGAAAGCAGTTCACAGCCCGTCGTCGCGGGGAGCTCCGACTTTGCTTCAAGCCAGTTCGGGTCGCTGAAATCGGGTTCGCCATCCGCGCCCACCGCGCCCGGGTGCTCCCACGTATCGACGTGCACGGTCGCCACCAACGGTGTCCCCGAGCAGTCGGTGGGATTCGTGTAGGACGGCACCGGGAGATTCCCCGCGCTCTGCAAACTCAGCCCTTCCCCGTAGGGGTTCGGCTTGGTATTACCGCCGTCTTCGGCCTCGGGGTCGCCGAAGAACGACAGCGTGGCACCCCCCAGGCTGCCGCCCCTCCTCAGCTGGCCCGCGAGCCCGGTGGAGTTTTCCGGGGACGTCACCCGCAGCACATAACCCGCCGCGGTATGCACAACACTCGCAAAAAGATGCGACCTGGCAATATCATGAACTTCAAACCCATACTCGACTGGGTGACCACGTTCGGGCACCAGATTATACACCGGCGACAAAGGAAACGCGTTAGCAGCTACCGATGAAGTCGGTCCACTGGCGACGGTGGTCTGCAGTGTGATGTTGCCGATCTGTGTATCTGCCGGACAATAAAACGAGGTGGGCACGGTAACTCTGTGCGCTTCCAGGTCGGCGACTGGGCAGCGGGGGGCCGCCAGCGCGCTGCCCGCGACACCCAACGGCAGATCCGTCACAATATTCTTCGCATCCTGCGACGGCGCATACGATTCATCGTAGCTGGGGTAACCCTGGGCTCGTTCGGTAGCGAAACCAAGCGAGGCGCTGAGACCGTACGGGTGGGATCCGGCCTGCGTATCGGTCGTCCCGTCCACACCCGTGACACCGAAAGCGAATTCCTGGATCGCGAACGGCGCCGGGGTACGACTGACTGCGTTCTGCACACGCAACGTCACCGGCGGCGCACCACCCCCAGTGACCGTCACCGTATTCGTCACCGGCCCTTCCGCCGCAGACGCAGGCACATACACCGGAACATGCATCTCCAAGATATCTCCCGGCGGGACCACATGATCGACAATCTCCGGATCGCTGCCCCCTTCCCCACTATTAGTCAACGCGTCGTACTTCAGATCCCAAAACCTGATACCGGTACTCGCTGCATACGTGACGCCCTGCGCTTCGGGCAACGTATCGGTGATCGTCACCGGGCTGCCATCCGTCGGACGGCTGCCGACATTCCTCACGAACACCTTGTAGCTCTGCCCCGCTTCTTCCCCTCCTTCATAGCCCGGGATGAAGTTCGTCGGCCCCGCGACCGACTGCACCGACCACGCCGGACCCGGCACCACAGCACCCGCCACACCACACACACCCAGCAGCACCAACACCACAACGACACCCACCAAACACCCAATCCGCACCAGCAACCCGCTGAACCCAAGCATCACGCGCCCCTCCTATCGCTCTTCACAGCCCTCGCGGAGCGGCCATAGGACCGTCTCGCCCGCACCACACACGCCGCCCGCCTACGCCTGGGCTCCCTCACACACGCCTTCAACGCCAACGCAAGCCTCTGCGCCCTCGTCAACGCCTTCTTCACCGCCACCACCGGCGCAGACACCACCGGCGCGAGATTCCCACCGCCCGCGAACACCGCACTCGATGGCACACCAAACACCGGCGGTACCGACGGCGAACCCTGACACGCATCCCCCACACACGCGGGTGGTTCCACAGGCGCCGGGAACCCGCCATCGACTCGCGCATCATAAAAATCGATCTGGGTATCGGTGTCCTGCCCCACCAGCCGGTCGCCCGTACGGAAGAACACATCCCCACCCGACGCACTCACACCAACCAACACTCCCTTCTCGGGTTCGAGGAGTGAGGAGTCGCTCCCAACCAGCCACACACGACCATCATGAAACTCATACACATTCTTCGCAAAAAACGGAGTGCTGCCGTTGCTCGCGCCTTCGATAGTCCCGATCTGCACCAGGTTGAGCGCACCCGGCGTCAACCCCACCGGGCTCTGAAAGAACACAAACGAACCATCATCAGACATCGTCCGCGTAAGCGACCCACCACGCCCAGCGGCCTGCCCAACGATCTTCGCGTCCAGATTTCCTTCGGGGTCTTCGCCGGTGACGTTCCCACCATCGTCATAACCATCCAACCCCACCGAGACACGCGTCATGCTGCCCGACTGCGCGTCGTACTGGAACACCTGACGCCCGGTGCTCGTATCGCCCGCCGTCAAACGACACGCACTCGTGAACACCAGGAAACGACCATCCGGCGTCACCTGCCTTCCACCTTCTCGGCTCCCGATGTCACCGCACCCCGTGATAAACACTGTACGACCATCCGGGTATTCCGCATCGCGCTCCCACACATAGAAGTTTTCGCCGCCCGGCTGCGCGTGTTCACCCACAGCGTTCCCAGCCGTGGTCAACACACCCTTCGCGAAGAAATAGACATGCGACCCGTCCTGCGAGATGTTCATCACGCCCTGCACTTCAGCCGTGGGTTCCGACACGCTCCCATCCCCCGCCGAAACACGCACAACCTTCGGCTGACCCGCAGGAGGATCGAAATCGTACTCGTACAAGTTCTCGCTCGCGTCATGACCCAACAACGGCTGCGTCGTCGTGAAAAACACCTTCGACCCATCCGCCGAGGCGCCCTGGAACACCGCATCCGCCGGCACACCCTCGGCACACGACGGGCAATCCGCCGCGGAGGGCTCGGAGATCGCGACCGTCCTGTCCTCGTCGATCCGCGCGAACAACTCGTTCACCGCAGGCTCCACCCCACCACAAGCATTATTGTCCGCGCCCGTAGCCGTGAAGAACACCACCGACCCGTCTTCGGAGATATCGTTCTGGCCACCAGCCGCAGTACCACACTGGCCGATCAACGCCGTGCTCCCAACGCCACCACTCACACCGACCAAGACCGGAGTCGTGTTGCCCGTGCCTTTGTACTCATACAACAAGCCTCCACTGATCGTCGAATCGAAAGGCCACTGCGACAACGCACCCCCACCAGAAGTGAACAAAACACCGTTCACGGCTTCAGCCGCGCCACCAGCGAAACCCGCACCCGGGCCGATCTCACTCACCGAACCATCCGCCGCAATCAGCCGCAACGGCGGCCCCCACACCGCATCCCCAACCCCGATACTCAAAATAAACCCACCACCTTCAGCAGCCAACGGAGTCGTCGCCCAACCACCCACACCCCGCGTAAAACGATAGTACTTCGTTCCATATTCGGCGCTTGCGATCCCCGCAAACGCTTCCAGACTCTGGCCCGCCAGACTCGACCCATCCGCCGCCACCGTCGGTTCCTCGTCAGGTTCCACCGACGCGCTGTTCTTATCCGCCGGCGTGACCATCTCAAACGCCCGGCAATCCGGCAACCCCAGCGAGCTGTCTTCCGCGCGCAGCTGTTCATTGGGGCACCCCTCGCCCGCCAGCGCCACACCCGGCAACACCAACCCCACAGCGACCAGCAACCCCACCAACACGGGCACAATGCGACCAAGCATCAGCATCCCCTCCCGGAGCAATCAAGAACAAGCCCACCCGGGAGGAGACCCGGGCAGCACAAAACCGCCCTCCGCCAGAAGCGAAGGACGGAGAGCGGCAGTCGGGGCCTAGAAGCTAGAGACCCCGGCCAAGAGAGAGAGAGAGAGAGAGAGAGATGCACCAGCCATGCTGTTGCATCTAGTCATAGGCCCCGAGGGAGCCGCAAGACCATTGGCCGCGCCGCGCGCGGTGAAAAGAAGATCACTCATAACTCAGTCTCCCAACAAAAGCGATCGAAATCCCTCTCCGTACTCCCATACGGTCCCTAGGATCCCGCACCAATGCGGGAGGACCCAAACCCGACCTATCTCGCCAGGCACATGCCTGACATGAACAAGTCTATACCAACTCCGACGCAAAAGTCAACCCCAAAGGAAACGAGAGCGTTCCGGGTGCCGTCAAGCCCAAGGATCAGGCGTCGGCGGGCAGCAGCGTAAAGGCGCCCCCCTGCAACGGCGTGACGGTTCGGAAGGCGCGTTCGTCGAGCGTGAGTATGCGACGGGTGCCCCAGCGGGCGGCGAGCACCACCATCGACGCGTCAGCCAGGCCAAGCTCCAGGTCGCGGTAGCGCGTGGCAAGGTCGCGGGCCACGGCGAGATCCCCACGGGCGAGCGAGTCCACCACGTATGTCTCGCCGGCGAGGTCGTCGAGGAAGGCCAGCTCGACATCGATCCCGAGGCGACGGAGGATCAAGTAGTCGGCCTCGGCGACCACGACCTGGGAAGTGACAAGCGCGCCGCGCTCGGCGCGCAGCACGTCCGTCACCGGACCATGGTGGGGATCCTCGGAGTCCGCCTGCGCATACAGCGCGCCCGCGTCGACGATGAGCGCAGTGCCGGGCATGCCAAGAACCGGCGGTCAATCGCCGCCAGTGACGGAGCGATAGAGCTCATCCGCGTCCCAGCCACGGTGCGGTGCTCCGCCGCCACGTCCCTTCCCGAGACTGTGGAAGGTCCGGCGCGTCTCGCGCGAGGAGGCAGTGACAAGTCGCACGCCCTCGCGGATAAGCTCGGCCTGAGAGCGGCCGGTGAGCGCGGCGGTGCGCTTGAGTCGCAGCGACTCCTCAGACGTCAGGTACACGGAGGTCTTCGTCATTGCCCTATGTAGGGTAGCATGAGTCGCCCATCACAGCCCCCCCAGCATGTGCGGCGCGGCAAGGCCGGCCCACTCGCCGTACGGTCTGAAGAACTCCCGCACCTCCGGCTCTGTTGCCCGCGCGTGGGGGTCGCCACCGCTGAGGTGGCGCCCGACGAGCTTGAGGAAACCGAGGTCCCCGGCGGGGATTCTGTCGTAGCGGCCCTGGCCGTAGAGGGCGAGCATCTCTTCCGTCCACGGGCCGACGCCAGGAATCGCGCGCAGGCGCCGCCAGGCTTGCTCATGGGCGGGGGCGTGCAGGTCGATGCGCCCCCGTGCCACCTCGCGGGCAGTGCGCACGAGCGTGCGGGCGCGGGCGCCGCCGAGGTCGAGCGATTGCAGGAACGCGGGCGATTGGCCGGCGATCGTCGCGGGCGAAGGGACATCGCGCAGAGCCCCGTCGGCACCGCTGCGCCCGCCCTGGCGTCGGCCATCCCAGCCCTCCCAGCGCGGGCCCAGGCGCCAGACGATCTTGCGCTGGATGGCGGCGGCGCGCTCGAACTCGATCAGCTGCTCGCAGATCGCCCAGGCGAGCGCCTCGAAGGGCTCGGGGCGGCGGCGGATGCGCAGGTGCCGCCGCCGGCGCACCGAGTGGCCGATCAGGGGGTCGTCGCGGAAGCGGTCGTGGAAGGCGCGCAGGTCGTCGTCCACGCCGAGCGCGAAGCGCATCCGCGCGATGCCATACGCGGCGCCCTCGCGCGTGGCTGCCGTTGCGCCAAACAGCACCGCGCCGGGCGCGCTCTGCGCAACGCGCACGACGACAGGATCGCCCTCGTGGTGCATGAGGCGGTGGAGCACCCCGTCGCGGTGGCGCAGCACCCCGTCGGCGCCGCCCTGGCGCGGCAGGCGAAACGGCCACACGGGTCGCACCTCCTCGCGCAGCTCGACCCAGGCATCGGACCCCACCGCGCGCGGAGCGCGGGGGCGCGGGGTCGCGAGCGCCAGGGCGCCCAAGCTACTCACCGTTGCCGAGCAGGTGCACGTCCACCAGCACGGAGCGCGTGCTCACGATCTGCAGCGCCTCCACGCGGCTGGCACGCGAGCGGCGCAGCAACCGGCGGCGAGGCGTGCCCGCGGCGAGCGCCGCGCGGCTGTGGCGACGGCTGACGAGGCCCACGACGGCGGCACCCGCGACGAAGCCCCCAGCGGCGACGGCCGCGGCCTGCACCGCGGGCACCCGCGCGCGCGGAGCGGCGGCGGGCAGCAGCGGCTCCGGGGCGGCGATCGTGACTTGCTCCGCGGCTTCGACGAGCAGCGCGTCGACTTCCTCGGTGACCGGCTCTTGCTCTTGCGCGCTCACTCGATCCAGTGTAAAGAGCGCATCAGACCCCATGGGCCGGTAAGCGCGGCAGACTCCCCGGGCCGCTACTCAGACGCCTGCGGGGGCCGGGGCCTGCGCGGCGGCCGTGGCGGCCTGCGCGGCGTCGCCCTCGATCGGACGCTCGTACATCCGGTACCTCTTCACGACCGTCCCCCCCATCGCTTCCATGCCGCGGTTCATCGCCGTGTTCGTCTCCAGGATCCAGCCCATCTCCCCGCCCTTCTGCGGGCGCGCTTCGGCCGCGTCGAAGTGCATCTCATACAGCTTGGCCGCCACGCCCGTGTGCTGGTACTCGGGCTTCACGCCCAGCCACCCCACGCGCACGCGGGTCATGATCGAGCCCTTGCGCAGGAAGTACCACCAGCCGAGAGGGAACAGGCGCCCCTTCATCTTGGCGAGCACCTGGTTCAGGTCGGGCACGGTGATCGCGATGCCCACCACCTCGCCGGTGTCTTCGCGCTCGGCGATCATGAACCAGTGCTTGTCGAAGGCCAGCTGCATCTCCTGCGCGAGCGCGTCGAGGTCCTTCTTGCTGTAGGGGATGAAGTCCCAGTTCTGCGACCACGCGCTGTTGTAGACCTCGGCGAAGGAGTCCATGTCCTTGCGCAGCTGGCGGCGGCGCATCGGGCGCACGCGGATGCCGTGCTCTGACTGGGCCTTGGCGGCCAGCTCCCAGATGACCGGCAGCACCTTGTCGCGTTCGGTCACCTCCAGGTTCCACATGAGCAGGTCCATCGCCTTGGTCATCCCCACCTCCTCCACCAGGCGCTGGTAGTAGGGCGGGTGCCATGGCTGCAGGATCAGCGGGCGCACGTCGTAGCCCTCGACCAGGATGCCGCACTCGTCGTTCATGGCGAAGTCGGCCGGTCCCAGCATGCGCCCGCAGCCGCGCTCCGCAAGCCACGCCTGCGCGGCGTCGAGCAGGGCGGCCACCACCTCCGCGTCCTCCTCGAACTCGATGAAGCCGAACCAGCCGCAGTTTTCCTGATGCTGCGCGTCGAACGAGCGGTTGATGTGCGCCGTGATGCGGCCGACGACGCGTCCGTCGCGCCGCGCGAGGAAGTACTCGCCCTCGCCGTGGCTGAAGAAGGCGTTCATGCGCTTGCTCAGGAACATGCGCCGCTCGATCTTCAGCGGCGGCACCCACAACGGCTGGCTAGAGTGCAGGCGGAACGGGAGGTCGATGAACGCCTTCAGGTCGCCGCGGCCGGAGACCGGGCACACCTGCACGCCGCTCATCGTCTCCTCGCCACGATCGCCTTCGCCTCCTCCGACTTTCACGACAACCACGCTGGCACCTTACATGGACACCGCCAAGGACGCTTCCGCCAACACGGACACCACCACAGACGTCTTCGCCAAGGTCCGCGGGCACGCACGCTCGGAGCTGCTCAGCGCCGCGCGCGAGGCCGACATCCTGCCCTACTTCCACGTGCTGTCCTCTCCCGCGATGCCCGTCGTGGAGATGGAGGGCGCGCGGCGGATCATGCTGGGCTCGAACAACTACCTCGGGCTGACGGGCGACGAGCGGGTGCTGAAGGGCGCGCAGGACGCCCTGCACCGCTACGGCACCGGGCTGACCGGCTCGCGATTCCTCAACGGCACGATCCCCCTGCACCTCGAACTGGAGGCGGAGATCGCGCAATGGATGGGCACCGAGGAGGCGATCGTGTTCACCACCGGCGCCCAGGCCAACACGGGCACGCTCGGCACGCTGCTGGCGCCGCGCGACACGGTGATCGCCGACTCCGGCGACCACGCCTCGATCCTCGACGGCTGCCTGCTCTCGCGCGCGAAGCTGCGCCCTTTCCGCCACAACCGCATGGACAAGCTGGAGAAGATGCTCGACCGCGCGCAGGGCGACAGCGGCGGCGTGCTGGTGGTGGTGGACGGCGTGTTCTCGATGGAGGGCGACATCGCGCCGCTGCGCGAGATCTGCGAGCTGTGCGAGCGCTACAGCGCCCGCTTGATGGTGGATGAGGCGCACGGCGCCGGCGTGCTCGGCGCGCGCGGCGCGGGGACAGCGGAGCTGCTCGGCGTCGAGGAGCGCGTGGACCTGCGCATGGGCACCTTCTCGAAGTCGCTGGCCTCCTGCGGCGGTTTCATCGCGGGCTCGCATGAGGTGATCGAGTACCTGCGCCTGTACTCGCGCGCGTTCCTGTTCACGGCCTCCGCTGTGCCCGCGGCACTCGGCGCGGCGCTGGCGGCGCTGCGCATCGTGCGCTCGCCGGAGGGTCCGCCGCTGCTGGGACGGGTGATCGAGAACGCCTGGCGCCTGCGCGACGGCCTGCACGAGCTGGGCTTCGCCGTCGTCTCGCCGCAGGAGCTGCCGGATGGGGACTCGATCGTGACCCCGATCGTGCCGGTGCTCGTCGGCGATGACTGGAAGGCCGCGCTGCTGTGGAAGGCGCTGTATGACGGTGGCGTATTCGTCAACACAGCCCTGCACCCTGCCGTTCCACCTGGCGGCGCTCTTCTGCGGACCAGCGTGATGGCCACGCACGACGAGGCGACGATCTCCCAGGCGCTGGAGGTCTTCGCGCGCGTCAAGCGCGAGTTCGAGGCCGAGCACGGACCGCTGCCGAGCGCCCATTCCTCATAAGTCTAGTCGGGATAAGAAAAAGTTCGCTTTTAGCGAACCTTCTGGACGGATAGCGGTTGACCTGGCAGCCCGTCCTGGCTAGCTTCTTAGAGCGCTCCACACGGTCCTCGATCGTGCATCTGCTTTCCCGGCTCAGGGGTGCCGGGGACGATGCGCGTGGCGGTCGTTACGAGTCGCTACCTGGAAAAACTTCGAGCAGACGTCGCCCCGGGGAAGGCCCCCGGGCGACAGGGAGTGAGCAGACATGACCGCGACAGCGACGGTAGCCCCTGCCGGAACACGGCCTCAGTATCTGCGTGCCTTGGACCGCGCGAATGAGGTGCGCCTCGCGCGCGCCGATCTGAAACGCCGGGTCGCCACGGGGGAAACGAGCGTCGCCGAGGTCGTACTGCAGTGCCCCTGGGAAGCGCAGAGCATGACCGTCGCGGACCTGCTGATGAGCCAACGCCGCTGGGGCGTGAGCCGCTGCCGCAAGTTCCTCGCGCAGATCCCGATGTCCGAGGCCAAGACAGTCGGCACGATGACCGACCGCCAACGGCGCACGCTCGCCGCGATGCTCTCTGTCAGGCCCACGCCGCAGCGTGAGCCTTGGATAATGGACAACCAGACGAGAGCGTCAGCTCCCACCAGCCTGCCAGCATCCCGATGATGCCCAGGCGGGGGCGGACCTGCCATACGCCGCAGCCGCTTTCGCCGACGTCGGTGGCGCGGATGCGCGTGAAGCGATAGCGGCCCGGTTCGAGTTTCATCCGCTCCAGCAGCGCGCGCGAGCGGCGCTCGAACTCGGCGCGGTGCGCGGTGCGCTGCTGTGCTTCGTGCACACGGGCGACGAGCCGGTCGCGCGTCTGCTCAAGCTCGCCCAGGTCCGGCAGGTGCGGACCGGCGGCGGCTGGCGTTGCGCTCAGCGCAGCGGGCGCGACGTGCGGAAAGCCCGCCGCCACGATGCCAGCCAGCTCGCGCTCCAGGCGGGCGATCTGCGCGCGCAGCGTTGCCATCGCCGCCTGCTCGCCGGCATTGCTATCGACAATCAGCTGCTCGGTGCCAACCACGATCGACCCGCCTCCTCCAAAAAACCGAAAAAAGAGGGGCCCGGCTCGCCGGCCTACGGGCCGGCTGCGCCACCCTCTATGTCTGACAATCAAAGTCTACACCCACCGCCCCGCCCCTACCAGAGCTACCGCCCGGCGCCTTCCAGCCGCGTCTGACAGCTCCACAGCGCCTCCTCCACGCACATCGCCGGCACGCCCTCGACCTGCAGCGCGAACAACGCCAGCCGCGAGGTGCCGGCGCCCGGCCGCTGAGCGCGCGCGGGCTCGCCGAACAGCACGGTCACGGCCGCCGCGGCGTCCGCCACGACCAGCTGCCCCGCCGCGAGCGGCGGCCCCTCCTCGCCGCGACCGAGCTGCTCGCCCTCGCTGCTGACGCGCACCCCGAGCGGCCCGTCGAGCGCGTCGGCGTCGAGCGCCCACACGGGCACGCTCGTGTCCACGAGCGCCAGCAGCAGCACGTCGGCGAGCAGATCGCGCGAGAGGAAGCCGCCGTCGAGCAGCCGCGTGAGCACCGCGCCCTCAAGCGGCGTGCGCTGCACGTCGGGGTCAAGGCCAATATGGCGGAAGAACACGCGGTAGGCCGCGGGCACGGCCTGGCGGCGCACCATCACCGCCTGCGCGCCCGACCAACGGTCTGAGAGCGCGCGCAGGCGCTCGCGCACCCCCTCGGGCGAGGGACCGACGAACCAGCCGGGTTCGGCGGGGGCCGTCTCGGCGACCACCAGGCGCAGGGCGGGGAACGCCTCGCGCACCTCCGGCGCGCACCAGCCGTGGCTGGGGCCGCCCGCGGCGGGATTGGGATCGCCTGCGGCGGGCCGGGGATCGCCTGCTGCGGGTGGGCTCACTTCCAACCCCGCGCCCTCGCCCCCGCCACAAGCGCGGCGACACGCGCGCGCAGCACCGCCAGCGACGGGCGCGCCAGCAGGGCCTTGCTCTGCATGACACCACCTGGGTATATGAAACTCACCTGCGGACAGCTTGACACCTTGTACACCACCCCGAGCGTCGCTTCCTTGTCGAGGCCGACGGGGAAGGTGAGGCCGTGCTGGGCGATCAGCTCGCGCGTCGCTGCGCGTTCGCCCGCCACCGCCACGCCCGCGAACTGCACGCCCGGGAACGCACCCTTCAGCGCCTGCATGTCATACAGCACGTTCTCGCAGCCGCCCGAGTCCACGAACAGCGCCAGCACGACAGGACCCTTTTCATACAGTTCGCACATGTTCAGGATGCCCGGCCCGCGCACGGTGCAGGCCGCGTGCTTGGCGTTCCCCTGGTCCTCGTGCGTGGCGATGTTCGCGGCGCCCTGCACGTTGCCCGGCGCGGTGGGCACCGCGAACGGGGGCACGCGTTCGCCCGGAGTGATGCCGGCCGCGCCGCGCGGGTGCGTGGTGAGCGTGTTGATCGTGATGAAGACCAGCAGCGCGAGGCCGACGATTGCGACCGGCAGCCCCTTCATCGTGCGCGCGCGGCGGCGAGCGGCCCGGGGCGGCGCAGGCGCACCCGTACCCTGCCCTCGCTCAACAGCAGCGACGCGGGCAGCGCGATCAGCACGCCCACGAGCGACACGCTGAGGTCGATCAGCGTAACGATGCCAAAGTCGCGCAGCATCGCGATGTCCGACAAAGCGAGCACGCCGAAGCCGACGATCGCCGTCACACCCGAGGCTGCCACGGCCGCGCCCGTGCGCGCGTAGGCGAGGCGCAGCGCCTCGATCGCCCCCGCGCCCGCAAGGCGCTCCTGGCGCTGACGCTCGCACAAAAGCACGCTGAACTCGGTGGAGATCGCGATCACGAGCGTGCCGAGCGTCACCGACATCGGGTTCAGCGGCACGCGCAGGACGAACACGATCAGCGCCGACCAACCGGTGGCGAGCACCACCGGCACGAGTGGCGCGGCCGTGCGCCGCCAGTCCCCGCGGAAGGCCACCAGCAGGATCAGCCCCACAGCGAGCAGCCCTGCGAGCAAAGTCAGCATGCGCCGCGGCACCGAGGCGACCTGCGCGTCGGCCTGCGCCGCCAGCACCGGCAAGCCCACGAGCTGCGCGCTCACGCCCGCCGGTGGGTGCAGCGCCGCGCGCATCCCTTCGATCACCTGCTGCTGGCGGCTCAGCGGCATCAGGCGAATGCCGAACGCGAGCGTGGCGGTGCGGTGGTCGGGGCTGATCACCTCCTGGGAGAAGTACGGCGGGATCGCGGCCAGCAGCGCATTCACCTCGCCCTGCGTGAGCTTCGCCGGCGCGGCGCTCGCGCCTTCGCCTCCCCCATGGAAGAGGTCGGGCAGCGAGAACGCCGGGCACAGCTGCGCCTTCCCGCAGCCGGCGCTGGCGCTGTAGCCGTAGCGCTTGAGCACAGCGCCCTCGTAAGCACTCATCCATTCGATCGTCTTCGGCGCGGTCAAAGACCTGCCGCTGAGCATCATGTCGATCTCGCCCCCCACGCCCGAGGCGCGCTCAAGCGAGTTGAGGTTGCGCAGCGAGGCCATGTCCTGCGGCACGAGCTTGGTGATGTCCGTCTGCACGCTCGTCTGCGTGTCCAGGCCCCAACCGGCGGCGGCAAGCGCCAGTCCGACCGCGAGCACGCGCCCGGGGCGACGCACGGAGACGACCAGCGCCATGTGTCTGACCCCGCGCGTGAGCGGGTTATCGGCCACGAGCTCGCGCGCGCCCTGCCAGGCGCCGGCCAGTGATGCGGCCACTCCGCCACCACCGCGCCGCACTGGCAGCAGCGGGCCGCGCCGCGCCGCGAGCACCAGCGCCGCTGAGCCCACAGCCAGTGCGCACACGAACGCGATCGCCACCCCCACCACCAGCAGCACCCCGAACCCCCTCACCATCGGCACCGGCGAAGAGAGCAGCACCAGGAACGCGCCCATGCTCGCCACCACGGCCAGCGCGATCGACGGGCCCCCCGAGAATGCGGCGCCACGCACAGCGTTCAGGCCAAGCGCGACCCCCTCCCCCTCCCCCAAAAAAGTCTCCTCCACGCGCGACTGGAACTGAATCGCGTAATCGACCGACAGCCCCACCAGCACGGGCAGCACCGCCACCTGTGCGATCGTCAGCGTGCCGCCGGCCAGCGCCAGCGCGCCGAAGGTGAGCGCCACGGCCAGCGCGGCCACCGCCAGCGGCAAGAGGCGCGGGCTCCCCGTGAAGACCAGCGCGAGCGCGAGCGCCATCGCCAGCGCCACGGCCACCAGCAGCAATGCGAGCGCCGAGGCGAGACGGCCGGTGAGGTCGCTGACGATCGCCGGCTCGCCCGTGACGAGGTAGCTGCCCCCGCGCTGAAGGCGCCACTGCGGCATGGTTACGGCGGCGCGGATCAGCGCGATCGTGTGCGTGCGCTGCGCTTCGCTGAGCCCCGCGCGCATACGCACCGACACGAGCGCCGTCGCCGGGCTGGGGAACAGGTAGGCGAAGCGCTGCTTGGGGATGCCCGCCCTGCCGCTCGCGCTTTCGAAGACGACCTTGGAGATGAAGTTGGGGTTGCTGACGCTCGGCGCTTCGTCGAGGCCGTAGCGCAGGCCCAGCGTGACCAGTTCCTCGGTGTAGCGGGTCAGCGTGAGCTTGCCCGCTTCGCGGCCCAGCCTGCTCGCTTCCGCGGCGCTGCGGCCCTGCACGAGCGCGACCTTGCGGATCACGCTTTCCGCCTGTGCGGCCTCGTGGCGCGCCTGTTCGTTCTGCTGTGTCAGCTGCGCATCCAGCTGCGTGGCCGCCTCGGCGAGGAACGTGCCGGGGCCGATCACGGCCTTCACGGTGTGCGCCGCGCGCAGCTGCCCGCAGGGGCCGCCCGCGCCCCCCTCGGTGGGGAGCGCCTTGGCGGGAACGTTGCCCGACAGGCAGCCCTCAAGGCCCGCGAGGCGCTCCAGGTCGGGGCTCAGCACGAGCTGCTGCACGTTCTCGTCGACGACCACGGCGACAGGCTCTTCGCCGAAGCTCTTGTAGAAGGCCTGCGTGGCCTGGTAGTCGCCGCTGCTCTTGCCGACGAACGTGTCCGCTGCGGCGCTCGGGTGCAGGCCGAGCGCGAGCGCCGCGCCGCCGATGCCCAGGGCCAGGGCGATGCCGATCGATAGCCACGGGCGGCGGGCGGCGCCGCCGGCCAGACTCGATAGGAGGCGTGCGACGTTCACAAGCAGAGGCTAATGGAAGTTTTTGCGCAAAACGGCGGCTGCATCGTCGTTCCTGGCAAGGACGCAAGGAGCGAAGTGTGCTACGCACACGAGCGACTGAGGACGCAGCCAGGGGCGACGAGGCACCGCCGTTTTTACTCCATACCCAGGGGGCCGACTGACTCCCCCGAGAGGAACTGCCGCACAAACGGGTTTTCGCTCTCGAACATTTCCTGCGCCGGCCCCGACTGCACGATGCGCCCCTTCCACAGCACCGCCAGGTGGTTGGCCACGCGCCGTGCGCTCATGATGTCGTGCGTGATCACGACGTAGCAGCCGCCGTTCTCGGCGTGCACTTCCTTGATCAGCTCGCACAAGAGCGCGGTGCGCACCGGATCCAACCCCGAATCTGGCTCGTCGAACAGCACGATCTGCGGTTCGAGCACGAGCGCGCGCGCGAACCCCGCGCGCTTGCGCATGCCGCCGGAGAGCTCGTTGGGCATCTTCTCGTGATCGCCCCCGAGACCGACATCGCGCAGGCGTCGGTGGACCATCTCGGAGATCTCCTCCTCGCCCTTCTCGGTGTGCTGGCGCAGGGGGAAAGCGACGTTGTCATACAGGTTCATCGAGCCGAACAGCGCACCGTCCTGGAAGAGCACGCCGAACTGCTTGCGCATCTCGAACAGCTCGGCGTCGGGGAGGCTGGGGACGGACTGCCCGTGCACGATCACGTCACCCTGATCGGGGTACATCAGCCCGACCATGTGCTTGATGCAGACCGACTTGCCGGTACCCGACGGCCCGATGATCATCGAGATCTGGTTCTCGGGCAGCGCCATGTTCAGGCCGCGCAGCACCTTGTTGCGCCCGAACGCCTTGTGCACGTCGATGAACTGGATCGCGTCGCCGGCCTCGTTGGGGCGACCCTCGCCGGTGTGATAGCGGAACTCGTCCGCCTCCTTCTCCAGGCGCGCGGCGTCGCCGCCGGGGCTCTCCTCTGCGGACATAGCTCCGCCTAACCCCCCACGGGGGCGTTCGGATTGGAGCCCCAGAAGATCTGCGTGCCCAGCGCGGCGATCAGGTGCACCAGCACGAGGTTCAGGACCATCGACTTGGCCGTGGCGGTCCCCACCCCCACAGGCCCACCGGAGGCGTTGTAGCCGTAGTAGCAGCCGACGAGCACGATCGCCGTGGCCATGAACATCGCCTTGATCGTGCTGTATAAGAAGTCCGGCGGGTTCTGGAACTGCCAGAAGATCAGCAGGTAGCCGCCGGAGGACACCGCCCCCACCTGCTGCACGACGGCGATGTAGCTGGCGATGAAGCCCGCACCGATCGCCGCGAGGTACATGAACGGCAGCACGATCCAGGCGGCCAGCAGGCGCGTGGCGCAGAGGAAGGTCATCGAGTCCACGCCCATCACCTCGAGCGCGTCGATCTCATCGCTGATGCGCATCGCGCCGATCTCCGCGACGATCCCGGTGCCGACCTTGGCGGCCATCATGTAGCCGAACACCAGCGGCACCAGCTCGCGAAGGTCACACCAAGCCGTGAACACGCCCGAGTACGCGGGCGCGCCGACGCCCTTGAGCAGGTAGGCACCGGAGATGCCGCACTGCAGGCCGATAATGAACACCAGCCCCCAGATCACGAGCGTGGAGCCGAGGATCAGGATGCCGGCCTGGCGCAGGCCCTCGCCGAAGAAGCGAAACACGCGCAGCCCCCACACGTCGCGCACGACGTTCGCGCAGAAGCGGCTGATCTCGCCGCTCATGGCGATCCATTCGCGTGGGAGCCATAGCCATTCCATTACGGGGTCGCTCTCACTTGGGGATCAGGATCTGCGGGTGGGTGGCCAGGAGGGTCTGCGTGAAGACGTAGTTGAAGGAGAACACGCCGAGCAGGGCGATCACGACGGCCTGGTTGACGGCACGCCCGACGCCCTCGGCGCCGCCGCTGGCGGCCATGCCCTTGTAACAGCAGACGATCGCGATGATCGCCCCGAAGATCGTGGTCTTCAGCACCGAGCCCCACAGGTCGGTGGTCGAGGCGTTCGTGAAGAAGGTGGCCCAGAACGGCCCGAGCGGCTGGTGGTAAACGAGCGCCGCGCCAATGCCGCCGAAGATGCCGAACAGCACGGCGTAGATGTCGAACAGGCCGGTGGCGATCATCAGCGCCAGGAAGCGCGGCACGACGAGGTTCTTGACGGGATCGACGCCGAGCACCTGCAGCGCGTCGAGCTCCTCGCGGATCTTGCGCGCGCCAAGGTCGGCGGTGATCGCGGTGCCGGCCACGCCGACGAGGATCACGGCATCGATGAAAGGGCCGGCTTCGCGCACGGAGGCGAGCACGAAGAAGCCGCCGAGGCGGTCGAGCGAGCCGAACAGCGACAGGAAGTTGGCGGCCTGAAGCCCTGGGGCCTCGTAGCCGAAGACGGCCGTGCTGATCAGCAAAGGAAACCAGCAGAGCTTGAGCGTGAAGAGGAACTGCGAGACGAGCTCCTCCCCGTACGGGTAGGGGGGCCGCAGGGCGGACAGGATCGTGCGACCCGTAAGGATCATCATGTCCCCGATCTCCTCGAGCCCGTTCCTCATCGGGAGAAACGCGCGGTCCGCTGCGCTACGCACCATCTCTTGCTACCCCTCCTCCGGGTTTGCTGCCAGACCCTGCATTGTATGCCTTCCATGGAACTCTACGCCATGCGCGGGCGGAGCGCCACCACCAAGGCACCGGGGGCTTCGCGCCACCGCCGGCGCCGGTGAGCCGCCTCGCTACTTCGCGCCGCCCGCCCCCGGCAGCGGTGATATCGTCGCGGGAGCCGTGAAGGGGAGGGGTCTGACATCGCTTGTGATCGCCGCCGCCCTCGGCGCGGCCATCGCCGGCTGCGGTGGCAGCGAACAGACCGCGGGCGAACCGAAGGCGAGCTTCCCGGTGCAGATCCTGCAGGCGAGCTTCCCGAGGATCCAGGCGATCTCGCACAGCACGCGGCTGGTGCTGCGCGTCAGGAACCCGGGGCCGAGGACGATCCCGAACATCGCGGTGACGATGGACAGCTTCTCCTACCAGAGCAACTTCCCCGGGCTGTCCGACCGCGAACGCCCCGTGTGGATCATCGACGAAGGGCCAGGGGTGGTGCGGCCCCGGCAGCTCGTGCAGACGCAGACGATCGACCCGCCCGGCGGCGGCGAGACGGCGTTCCTGAACACTTGGTCGCTGGGCGCGCTGCCCCCGGGCGGCGTGCGCAGCTTCGTATGGCATGTCACGCCGGTGAAGTCGGGGCTATACACGCTGCACTACACCGTCGCCGCCGGCCTGAACGGCAACGCACGCGCGCACGTGAGCCGCCTCGGCGCGCTCGAAGGCACGGCGGGCGGCCCGCCGGTGGGGCGTCTGCTGGCGGCGATCGCGCCGCGCCCGCCACGGCGCTACGTGAACCCGGTGACGGGCCGGGTGCAGTTGGGGCCGTACCCGTCGGGGAAGTTCTCCGCGCAGTAGGCGGGCCAAGCTCTCGGTTGCTGCGGCCCCGGCCCGGTCGAGGTCAGGCCCGGGAAGGGGCTGTCTCCGTCTCGGCGACCCTTCGCCTCCTCGTCCTGGTGTGTGGGTAGGCTCTCACGATGTCCGCGTCGGATCCGTACAACCTTTGAGCGATGGCCGGAAAGGCGCCACCGGGGGCCGGGGCCTCGACGCAGGATCCGAGCGAGCAGGCGCAGGCCTTCGCGCTGGAGCATGAGATAGCCGAGACCGAGCTCGTATTTGGTCTCGTGGGGGCACTCGGCACAGATATCGAGCACGTGAGCAAGCTGCTGCACCTGGCGCTTGAGGCGATGAATTACCAGACGTGTGAGATCCGCCTGAGCGGCTTGCTGAGGGAGATCGATTGGGATGAGCTGCTCGATGAGGACGCGAAGCTCGACTCGTACCTCGCCGCGCACATGGATGCGGGGGGTCGTTTGCGATCCGCATGGGATCGCCCGGATGCCCTCGTGTTGCTGGCGGTCGCGAAGATCGTCACCGAACGCGACGTGCTGCTGGAAGCGAACGAGCCGCTCGTGCGGCGTGCCTGGGTGTTGCGCCAGCTGAAGACCCCGGAGGAGGTGCACACACTGCGCGACGCGTACGGCTCGAGGTTCTTCCTGATCGCCGCTTATACCCCAGACGACGAGCGCACAGAGTGGCTCGACAGCGCGATCACCGCTTCCCGGCTCTCCTCAGACCACTCGAAGTGGGAGGTCGACACTGCCGAGCTGCTGCGCCGCGACCAGTCGGAGAGTCCGCCGCACGGCCAGAACGTGCGCGACACCTTCCATCGCGCGGACCTGTTCGTCAACGCCGGTCGCGACGCGAACACTGGTTCCCAGATCGAGCGTCTGCTCGAGATCGTGCTGGCAAACCCGTTCAAGACCCCCACCAAGGACGAGTTCGCGCTGTTCGAGGCGTACGGCGCGGCCCGCATGTCCGCCGAGCCCGGACGTCAGGTCGGCGCGGCGCTCGTCAACGAGCAGGGTGAGATCATCGCGCTCGGCACGAACGAGGTACCGCGGCCCGGGGGCGGGGTCTACCGCGAAGGCAGCAACGAGCCGGGTATTCCCGACCAGCGCGAGTTCCGTTTCGGCTCGGACGAAGAGGAACGCGGCATCGATACCAACGATCGTGTGCAGCGCGAGATCGCCAAGGAGATCGCCGACACTCTGAACCACCCGGAGCGCGGATGGCTGCGCGAGGGCGTCGACCCCGATGAGCTGCTGGCGGCGATGCTCAAGACGCGTCTCGGGGATCTGACAGAGTTCGGTCGAGCGATGCACGCCGAGATGTCGGCGATCCTCGATGCCGCTCGCAACGGACGCGCGGTCGCCGGGGCGTCCCTGTACGTGACGACGTTCCCGTGCCACAACTGCGCAAGGCACATCGTCGGCGCGGGGATCAGAAACTGCGTGTTCCTCGCCCCGTACGAGAAGAGCCAAGCGGCGATGCTGCACAGCGACGCACTGGTAGTCGCGAGGAGCACCCCTGACGTCGCGAAAGTGAGCTTCGAACCGTTTGTGGGTGTCGCTCCGCGCCGCTACGCCGAACTGTTCGCCTGGCAGCGACGCAAGACGAACGACGGGACGCTGCTGAAATGGGACGCGCGCACGGCGAAGCCTCGGCTCGCCGACAGCGAGGCTCCTGAGCTGCGGCAATCCCAACCTGCCTATCGCGTGCACGAGTACCTGATCATGTCCCTGCTCGCCAGGCTTCAGGAACGACCTGGCCCAAGACTTAAGCAACCCGCCCAACCAGCGACCCCACGATTCCCAAAAGGGAGGACACCATGAATGAGACCATCCAGGACAAGACCGACGATGGCGCCCTCGCCGTTGCGATCCAGCGCAAAACCGCCGAGATCGACAGTTGGCCCGCCTGGGCGAAGCCGTACGAGCACCAAGGCCCGTCCACCCCGCCCGCAAACGAGACGCCGCCGCGACACCACACCCGAGACTCTTAGGATGCGGTCGGCGGGTTCTGCCGGCACAAGAAGCCGGTACCCGCACGTGCTCCTAGATTGCCCACCGAGATGATTGAGATAACCGCCATAAGACTCGACGGCGACGCACGCCACGAGCACATCGCCGCGCTCCAGTGGCGCAACACCCAGAGCGGAGCGACGGGGCAGAGCACCCGTCGGGCGATCGTCGACTGGCTGGAGGAGAGCAAGGCCAACCAGGCAGTGGTCGCAAAGAACGGAACCTGGGTTTATGTCGGCGTGTGTCGGCCTAAAGACGGCCCGCCCTACTTGCGCACCCACGCCGATGGCACCTGGGTCGATAACCTGCTTGCCCTGCCTCGCTTCTGAGACCGGCCGCCATTTGGCCGCCTGTCGAAACCCACCCCCGACCTTTGGGCCACGCGGGTGATGCCACACCCCCCGCCGGGGGTCTACGATGCGATGGCCTCGTACGGCCCGCCCCCAGACCCCCCAGGAGGAATCGAACCCGCCCATGCCCAGGACCCGCCAGCACAACGTGACAGCAGCCCAGTGGAGCGCGAACGGCACCGCGCTGGGCGCGATGGACCTGACCCTGCCCGGCAACCAGCTGTATGCCGCGAACGTATTCGGCCCCGCGGTGCAGCGCCAGCGCTTGCCCAAGCACGTGTACAAGGCATTGCAGCGCACGCTCGCGCGCGGCGAGGCGCTGGACACCTCGCTGGCGGACGCGGTCGCGCAGGCGATGAAGGACTGGGCGATGGAGAAGGGCGCGACCCACTACACACACTGGTTTCAGCCGCTCACGGGCTCGACGGCGGAGAAGCACGACTCCTTCTACGGCCCGGCGGGTGACGGCACGGCGCTGGCGGAGTTCAGCGGCAAGGAGCTGATCCAGGGCGAGCCCGACGCCTCCTCGTTCCCCACGGGCGGCATCAGGGCGACGTTCGAGGCGCGCGGCTACA
Source organism: uncultured Solirubrobacterales bacterium (assembly GCA_963821895.1). Taxonomy (GTDB): domain Bacteria; phylum Actinomycetota; class Thermoleophilia; order Solirubrobacterales; family Solirubrobacteraceae; genus Palsa-744. The sequence continues at coordinate 596,889 of CAWGFQ010000003.1, read as the reverse complement.
CCGCGTGGGACCCGACATCCCCTGCGTTCATCCTGGAGAACCCCAACGGCGCGCTGCTGTGCATACCCACGGCGTTCACCAGCTGGACGGGCGAGGCGCTCGACAACAAGATCCCGCTGCTGCGCTCGATGGACGCGCTGTCGGGCGCGGCGATCAAAGCGCTTGAGCTGCTCGGCGTCGATGACGCGCAGCGCGTGTTCACGACGATCGGCTGCGAGCAGGAGTACTTCCTGATCGACGAGCAGTACTACTTCGAGCGCCCCGACCTGCTGACGACCGGCAGGACGCTGTTCGGCGCGCAGCCGCCCAAGGGCCATGAGCTCGACGACCACTACTTCGGCTCGATCCCCGAGCGCATCCTCGCGTACATGCTGGAGGTCGAGCAGGAGCTGGCCAAGCTCGGGGTGCCGATCAAGACGCGCCACAACGAGGTGGCGCCCAACCAGTACGAGGTGGCCCCGATCTTCGAGAACTCGAATGTGGGCGCGGACCACCAGATGCTGACGATGCAGATCATGCAGAACACCGCGCGGCGCTACGGCCTCGTGTGCCTGCTGCACGAGAAGCCCTTCGCCGGGGTGAACGGCAGCGGCAAGCACAACAACTGGTCGATGGGCACCGACACCGGGCTGAACCTGCTCGACCCAGGGGACACGCCTAGCGAGAACCTGCAGTTCCTGTTCTTCTGCACGGCCGTGATCCAGGCCGTGAACAAGCACCAGGCGCTGCTGCGGGCCTCGATCGCCAGCGCAGGGCAGGACCACCGCCTGGGCGCGAACGAGGCGCCCCCGGCGATCATCTCGATCTTCCTGGGCGCGGAGCTGGAGAAGGTGTACGCGGCGATCGAGGCGGGCAAGACGCAGGCGAGCAAGGCGGGCGGCTTCCTGGGCCTCGGCACGCCGGTGCTGCCGCCGATGCCGCTGCACGGAGGCGATCGCAACCGCACGAGCCCGTTCGCGTTCACCGGCAACAAGTTCGAGTTCCGCGCGCTCGGTTCCAGCAGCAGCCCGGCGCTGCCCAACACGGTGCTGAACACGATCGCGGCAGAGGCGATCGACGACCTGGCGGAGAAGCTGGCCACGGCGCTGAAGGCCTCGGGCGCGACCCTGGAGAAGGCGCTGGCGAAGGTGGTGAAGGACAGCTGGGCCGCGAACAAGCAGATCGTCTTTGACGGCGACGGCTACAGCGAGGCGTGGCACAAGGAGGCCGAGAAGCGGGGCCTGCTCAACATGCGCACGACCCCCGAGGCGCTGCCGTGGCTGACCGACAAGCAGACGGTGGCGGCGTTCAAGAAGTACAAGGTGCTGAGCAAGCGCGAGCTGGAGTCGCGCGAAGAGGTCTTCACCGAGCAGTACGCGGTGACGATCAACATCGAGGCGGAGACGCAGGCCACGATCGGCCGCACGATGATCCTGCCCGCGGCGGTGCGCTACCTCAACGAACTGAACGACACCGGCCTGGCGGAGCTGACGGAGGAGCTGGAGCCGGTGCTCAAGGAGTTCCACTACGCCCTGGTGAAGCTGGAGGATGCGAACCTGAAGGACAACCAGCCCGACGAGGACGCACACAAGTGGGCGAAGTACATGCGCGACACCGTGATCGCCGCGATGGAAGACGTGCGCGAGGTCGGGGATCGCCTGGAGAAGCTGGTGGCGGATGACCTGTGGCCGTTGCCGAAGTACAGCGAGATGCTGTTCATCAAGTAGTCCTCAGAACGTACCTGCCCACAACGCTTGGTCCTCCTCTCCCAGGCGCCAAACGCCAGCGGCGAGTCCGGCGGCGCGCGCGATCCTCAGACGGTCGAGGATCGTCCGCGCGTCGAGGTACCACACCCGATGGGTCGCACCTGCTCGCTGGTAGGTGAAGGTGAGTTCGTCGGCGGAGCGGTCGAGCAGGGGCTTGAGCGCGAACTGGTGGACGAGCGCGGCGACGCCGGAGAACTGCAGCGCGGTGGCCTGCCCGCCGGTGGCCCAGTCGAGCCCGTACAGCGGCTCGCCGAGCACGAAGCGCCGCGCGGTTGGCAGCGCGGCGATATGCGCTACGAGTTGGCGCACCCAGGAGAGCGGCGCGATCGGGCCGGGCGCCGAGCCTTCCCAGTGCGCCCCCCAGCCGAGCACGAAAACATGGTCGGCGGCGGCGGAGAGCGCGGCGTAGTCGTAGAGGTAGGTGGCGTGGCGCGGTTCTTCCTGTGACACACCGTCGACGACGACTGTGAGCTTGCGGTGCATGGCGTGCAGCCGTCCGGCGAGGGTGGCAACGAAAGAGCTGAGCGCGGCGCGGTCGGCGGCGCCGTCGTTCTCCAGGTCGAGACTGAGACCAGCGTAGGCGGGGTTGCGCGCGAGCGCCACGAGCCGCGCGAGGGTCTGGCCGCGCAGCGCGGGTTCGCTGAGGATCGCGTGCACCGTCGGCCCGTCCTGGCAGTTGAAGCGCGGCAGCAGGGGGATGCGGTGGGCCTGCGCGAAGGCGTCGATGGCCGGTTCGTCGTGGCCTTCGATGCTGCCGCTGCCCGGTTCGCATTCGTAGTAGGTGGGGTAGACGGTTTCGATCGAGGCGGCGTGCGCCTGCAGGTCGGCGAAGGAGTCGGGGGCGCTGGCGAGCAGGAACGCCTGCACCTTGGCCGCCCCCTGCGCGGGCACAGGTCCGAGCAGCAGCAGCGCGAACCCCGCGAACAGCAGGCCGCGCTGCAACCAGCGCGCGATCATCCGCCCAGCTGCGGCAGTTCCCATACGCGCTGATCCTCGGCCCCGAGGTGCCATAGCCCGATCCCCAGGCCGAGCGATTCGGCCAGTTCCACGCGCGCCTGCACAGACTGCTCGTCGGTGAACCACACGGTGTGCGGCACGCCTTCGCTGGTGGTGTAGGTGAAATAGGGATCCTCCGCGGCGGGTTCCCACTGCGGCGTGATCCCGTACTGGCCGGCGAGCGCCATCACTTCGCCGTACTCCAGCGCCGTGCCGGGGTTGGCGCTGCCGCCGTTATTGGCCCAGTCGATCCCATACAGCGGCATGCCGAGCACGAACTTGCTCTTGTTGGGCATCGTCGCGGCATATTCGGCGACCTTCTTGAACCAGGCCATTTCATCGAGCGGCCCCGGCGCGGAGGTCGTCCAGTGCAAGCCCCAGTCGAGCACGAAGATGTAGTCGGAGGGCACTGACAGCGCGGCGTCGTCATACATCGCGGCGCGCCCGCTCTTGATGTTGTACGTCTTGGCGGTGACGACGGTGGAGAGCCTGTCCCCCTGTGCGTGCAAGCGCGCGGCGAGTTCGGTGATGAACGCGGTGAACGGTTCGCGGTCGGTCGGCGGGGCGCCCTCGAAGTCGACCTGAATGCCCTGGTAGCCGTACTGTTCACACAGCGCGGCGAGCGCTCCGATGAACGTTTCGCGCACGCCGGCGTTGGTGAGGATCTGCGTCTCGTCGGAAGGGTTCTGGCAGTTCAGCCGCGGCATCACCGCGACCTGCCGCGCGCGCGCCCAGCCGGTCACAAGCGGATCGTCCTGGCCGAGCACGGTGCCGTTCGCGCCGCAGTCGAAGTAGGTCGGGTAGACGACGCCGATCTGCTGATAGTGCGCCTCCAGGTCTTCGAAGGACTCGTCGGTCGAGGCGAGCAGGAAGGCCTGCACGGTGCCGTGCGTGGGCGTCGGGTCGAGCGTGTGCACTTCGAGCGCCGGCGTGGGTAGCGAGACCGCCCCGAGCGAGTCCACGGCGACGATCGTCATTTCATAGGTGGTGGAGGGCGCGAGGTTGGAGAGCGTGGTGGACGTGGAGGCGGTCTCCCCCACGGGCGTTCCGTCGCGGAAGATGCGATAGCCGACGATCTGCCCGCTCACCGGCGTGGAGGGCGACCAGCTGAGGGTGAAGGACTGTTCGGTGACCTGGCTCACTTGCAGGTTCGCCGGTGTGGAGGGCGGGGTGTGCGTCGTGAGCACAGTGAGTTCGGGCGCGGGTTCGGAGAGGTAGCCGCCGGAGTCGAGCGTGCGCACGGTGAACGTGTAGCTGCGCTGCGAGGCCAGCGCCAGCGTGACGTGTTGCCCGTGCACGACTTCCTCGGGCTGGCCGTCCTCATAGAGCATGTAGCCGACGAGCGTGCCGGTGGTCGCGGCGCCGGCGCTCCAGGACAGCGTGGCGGAGGTGTCGGTCACGCTTTCGGCCGCCAGTTGCGACGGGGCCGTGGGGGGAGTGTGCACGGCGGGTGGCCGCGGCGCTCCGGGCGCCCCCGGTTCTCCGGGCGACCCCGGCGCGGGCGCGTGCGAGGCGGGCGGCTTGGTGTGCGAAGCCGGCGAGGAGGATGCCGCGTGCGGAGCGGAGGTGCCGCCGGGCGGCAGGTGCACGCCGATCGCGATCGTGCTGCGTGCTCCCACGTGCCCACGTACGTCCACGGCGGCGACGCCGAGCACGTGCACGCTGGCGGCGCCCACGCGCAGCGCGTAGCTGAGGGCGGGCGTCTGCCCGACGACCTCGCCGTCGCGCCACACGCGGTAGCCCTCGATCGGGAAGTGCCCGTGGCGCGCGCGGCGCCAGACGATACGCACGGCCGCGGGCGTGCTGTGCAGTACGCGCAGGCCACGTATGCGCCCGGGGGTGCGCGCGTGGTGCACGTGCCCGATGGGGCGGCGCACCGCCAGCTCGCGCACGAGCTTCAGCGGCGCGCGCACGAGCGTGGGGCCGAGCAGGATCACCGGAGCGACCGACGCGACGAGCACGAGGCGCACGGCGATGCGCTTGAGCATCTGGCCAAGGCCGAACGCCTGCCCAGAGCCGGCGGCTCGCTCGGCGGCCCGCCCCGCGAACGGACCCATCATCACTCCTCACCCCCAGCGGCCATCCCTGCGGTGGCCGGCCGTGTCCCCCAGGCAGCCGTGCGGCAGGTGGCGATCGCATAGTAGGTCTGCCACAGCATCACCGCCAGATACAGGAACGCAAAGAGGATCCCATAGAGCCAGATCAGGGAGTAGTGCTCCTGGAAGAGCAGGTAATAAAGGGAATACACGAGCGCCAGCGCATAGATCCCGGCGAGGTAGATCAGCGGCAGCCCCGCGTGGTGGGTGAGCGGCGTCCACAGCAGCGCGTGCAGTGCCGCCACCGGCGCGATCAGCGGCAGCACGATGCTCATGTAGGTGAAGAACGCCGCCACGGGATGCTTGCGCCAGATGAACCTGGCGACGAGCAGCGACTCGCGTGTCCACGAGCGCTTCCAGCGCGTCTGCTGGATGATGAACGCGCGGAAGGCGCTCGGCACGATCGTGTGCGAGACCGCGCGCTTCTCATACACCACGCGCCAGTCGCGCAGCACACAGTTGGTGAGCGAGCGGTCATCGCCGAAGGTGGACTCCACGCCGAGGAACCGCTGCCCCTCCCACCACTCCAGGCGCGGCAGGATCGCCTCGCGGCGGTAGGCGGAGAAGCAGCCCGAGCAGCAGGTGACCGCGCCGAACACCGATTCCGCCGCCTTGACGACGCGGAAGGCGACGAAGTAACGCACGGCCTGCATGCGCGTGAGCCAGCTGTCGGTCGTGTTGAGCACGTTGGCGTGTCCGCACACGGCCCCCACGCGCCGATCGGCGAAGGGCTGTACGAGCCAGCGTAGGCCGTCGGGCTCAACAACCGAGTCGCTGTCCACGAACGCCACCACCTCGGCGCTGCTGGCGCGGATGCCGGCGGCCATCGCCGCGCGCTTGCCGCGGTTCTCGGGGAAGTCGATCACGCGCACCCGCCCGCCCGACTCGGCGGCGACGCGCCGCATCTCCGCGAGCGTGCCGTCGGTGGAGCCGTCGTTGATCGCCACCAGTTCGAGCTTCTCGGGCGGGTAGTCGAGCGCGAGCAGTGAGCGCAGCGACGCGCCGATCGCCTCCTGCTCGTTGAAGCCGGGCATCACGATCGCGATCTGCGGCTGCATGCCCGCGTCGGGCCGCGAGCGGTAGAAGAGGCTGAACAGGAAGCGCGAGAGGATGTAGGAGGCTACGCAGACCGAGTAGACGCCGAAGTAGACGTTGTCGAACATCGCCCCGGCGAACACGGCCTTGTAGGAGATAACAGCCACGATCAGGCCGAGCATGTAGAGGGCCGTGAGGGCCTTCAACGCACGGTTGGCGGTGATGTCCTGGCCCAGCAGCCGGTCGAGGGCACGGGCGAGAGCGTGCAACCGCGCCTTGGCGAGACGGCCGGCCGCGACGCTTCGCGAACGAAGCCCGATCCGCGAACGAAGCCTGTTCATGGCAGGAGCCGCTTCTTGCCGATGGGCGTGCGGTAGGTGCAGTCGAGCACTGTCGAGCAGCGCGCGAGCCAGCCGTAGTCGTGCTCGGGGTGCAGCGTGGCGAGGATCACCAGGTCGTAGTGCTGGACGTTGACGCTCTCCCCGCGCCCGACGTTCGGCCCCTCCCCGCGCAGCTCCACGCGCACGCCGCAGCGCTCCTCGCCGTCGATGCGAAGGGTCGGCACGAGCGGGTCGTAGTAATCGACGTGCGCACCCTCAGCGTGCAGCCGCTCGATGATCTCCACGGCGGGCGCCTCGCGCGTGTCGGCGACGCCCGGCTTGTAGGAGGCGCCGACGACGAGCACGCGCGCGTCGCCCAGCGAGCGGCCGGAGCGCACGAGCACCTCGTGCGCGCGCCAGGCGATGTGCCGCGGGCGCCCGCTCACCTTGCGCAGAGCCTCCTCGGCTATCAGCGCGGGGCGGCCGAGCTCGCGCAGAGGCCCGAGCAGGTAGTAGGGATCGACGCCGATGCAGTGCCCGCCCACGCCCGCCGAGGGATAGTGCGCGAGAAACCCGTAGGGCTTGGTGGCGGCCCCGTCGGTCACCTCCACGGGGTCAAGGCCGTAGGCGCGGCACGCCTCGGCCATCTCGAAGGCCAGCGCGATGTTCACAGCGCGGAAGGTGTTCTCATACAGCTTCACCATCTCCGCCGCCTCGGGCGAAGAGACACGGTGCACCTCTTTGCAGGTGTGCGCGAGCGCCGCCTCGGCGCGCTGCGCGCAGGCGTCGGTGACACCGCCGATCACGCGCGGCGTGGCGAGCTGCTCGTGCCCCTCCACGCCCGGGTCGATGCGCTCGGGGGCGAACGCGACGAACACGTCCTCGCCGACATCGAGGCCGCGCCGGTGCAGCGGTTGCACGAGCAGCTCGCGCGTGGTGCCGACGTAGGTGGTGGACGTCAGCACGATCGTCTGCCCCGGCCGTGCGTGACGTACAACGGCAGCGCACGCCCCTTGCAGGATGCGCGGATCGGGCTGCAGCTGCTCGTCGATCGGCGTGGGCACGCAGATCAGCACGACGTCGGCCGCGTCGAGCGCGCCGATCTGCTCGGTGAGTACGAAGCCATCGCCGGCGAGGTGCTCGCGCAGCGCCGCGCGCTCCTGCAGCAGCAGCTCGACCTTGCCGTCGCGGATCGCATCCAGGCGCCGCGAGGAGATGTCGATCCCCACGATCCGACTCCCGGCCTGGCGCAGGGCAATGGCGGTGGGCAACCCCACGTATCCCAATCCCACGACCGCCACGACCGTGTGTGCGGCAGTTGGGTCGGCGTGAGTGGAAGTGTTAACGACCGGTGAAGTGACATCCGCGGTCGCGGCTGGAGTTGCGATTGGTATGGGAGCAGCGTTTGCAGCAGAGGCAAGGCGAGCATCCGCGATTGCATCCGCGGTCGCGGCGGTGAGGACGTTTGCCCCGGGGGCGGGGCGGGTAGGCTGAGCGGAGGTGGTGGCCGCTTTTGACATGGGGAATCTTCTCCTGACTGACTCGTAGGCCCTGGCAGGCGAGCACCATTACCGCTCCGGGGGCGCTCTTCACGGTTAATGGACAATCGAACTACCCATGATCCAACAGCCGTCTAAGGGGGTTGCACGGGAGGTGAGAAAGTGCGTGTGAAAATCAGTTCACCTTAAGTGTAACAAGCGTGTCGTCCCAAGAGAACGACACGAATTTTCACCTCGCGGAGAATCTACGTATGGCGCACGGCACCAGGCTCGATGACCTCCAGCCTGGGGATACGTGCGAAGTGGCGAACGTTGCGCGTGACGAGCGGCAGACCCGCCTCGAGGCAGATGCCGGCCTGCATCGCGTCGCGCATGTCGATTCCGGCGCCAGCGGCGCGCAGCTCGCGTTGCAGGGTGCCGGCGCGGATGCCGGCCTCCCTGGTCAACATCAGGCAGGGCGCTGCCAGCAGCGCGTCGACGTGCTCGGTCTCGCGCGCGTAGCCGCGCCCCATCGCCAGCTCGAACGCCGAGATGGCGGTCACCCGAAAGGCAAGCGTCGCGCGTAGGCGACGAACCAGCGCGCGCCCCGGATCGGCGCCACGCAGGTAGTCGATGAGGACATCGGAATCTAGTACTGGGGGGGCTTCCACGTGGCCCATGCCTCGGCGACGTCGCGTTCCCACTCGGCGACGTCCATATCGCGCCAGGCTCCCTCGGCCGCGGCGATCGCGTCCACGCGGCGTTTGCGCTGCAGCGCAGCCTGGAAGTACTCGGCGAGCGCTTCTTCGACGATCTGCGAGAAGCCGCGCATGCCGCGCTCGGCCGCCTCGGCCCGCAGCCGCCTGTGTACGGGATCGGACAGCTCGACGGTCGTGCGCATGCATGCATTGTAATGCATCATGTCCCGGAGAAGGCACCGCTAGCATCCAATCCATGCGTGACTACCTGAAAGCCGTGGCCGAACGCGTCGTCGTCTACGACGGCGGCATGGGCGCGACGCTGGAGCAGTTCGACCTGACGCAGGAGGACTACGGGGGTCTGCAGGGCAAGTGTCACGAGGCGCTCGTGCTCAACCGGCCCGACGTGATCGAGGGTGTGCACGCCTCGATGCTCGAGGCCGGGGCGGAGGTGCTGGAGACCGACACCTTCCAGGGCTCCCGCTTGAAGCTCGCGGAGTGGGGCCTCGCGGACTACACGCTGGAGGTCAATACAAAGGCCGCGGAAATCGCGCGCAAGGCCGCCGGCGAGGATCGCTTCGTGGCCGGCTCGATCGGCCCCACCGGCTTCCTGCCGGCCAGCGATGACCCGACGCTCGGGCAGATCCGCTTCCGCGAGCTGGTGGAGGTGTTCGCCGAGCAGGCGGGGGGCCTGATCGATGGGGGTGTCGATCTGATCATCATCGAGACGGCACAGGACATCCTGGAGGTGAAGGCCGCGGTGTTCGGCGCGCGCGAGGCGTTCAAGAGCAGTGGCCGCACGCTGCCGATCCATACCTCCGTCTCGCTGCTGCCCAACAGCGGCAAGATGCTGCTGGGCACCGACATCAGCGCTGTCTTGTGCACCTTGGAGGCGCTGAAGGTGGACGTGATCGGCCTGAACTGCTCGACGGGGCCGGAGGACATGCGCGACGCGATCCGCTTCCTGGGCGAATACTGCCCGCTGCCGGTGGCGTGCATCCCCAACGCGGGCCTGCCGTTGCAGGGCCCCGACGGCGAGACGATCTTCCCCGAGCAGCCCGAGCCGCTGGCGCAGGCGCTGCAGGAGTTCGTGGAGCGCTACGGCGTGGGCGTGGTGGGCGGCTGCTGCGGCACGACCCCGGAGCACATCCGCGCGATCGTGGAACGTGTGGGCAGGCGCCCCGTGAGCGCACGCCCGGCCCCGCGTCCGCCCCATCTGTCGTCGATGATCGCCGCAACCACGCTGGTACAGGAGCCAAGGCCCACGATGGTGGGCGAGCGCGTGAACTCGCAGGGCTCGCGCAAGGCCAAGGAGCTATTGCTGGCGGACGACTACGACGGCCTCGTGCAGATCGCCGAGGACCAGGTCACCGGCGGCGCGCACGTGCTGGACATCTGCGTGGCGCTGACGGAGCGCCAGGATGAGGACGAGCAGATGCGCCAGGTGGCCAAGCGCATCTCATTGACGCAGCCGGCGCCGATCCAGATCGACTCGACCGAGCCCGAGGTCATCGAAACGGCGCTCGATCAGATCCCCGGCAGAGCGATCGTCAACAGCGTCAACCTGGAGGCCGGCCGGGACAAGCTCGACCGCGTCGTACCGCTGGCGCTGGCCCATGGCGCAGCCTTGATCGCGCTGACGATCGACGAGGTGGGGATGGCCAAGACCGCACAGCGCAAGGTGGAGATCGCGCAGCGCATCCGCGACCTGTGCTGCACCGAGCACGGCATGGACCCGGAGCTGTTGATCTTCGACTGCCTCACCTTCACGCTGACGACCGGCGATGAGGAGTGGCGCCCATCCGCGGTGGAGACGATCGAGGGCATCAGGCGCATCAAGGCGGAGGTTCCGCACGTGAAGACCTCGCTGGGCGTCTCGAACGTCTCCTTCGGCGTCTCGCCCGGCGCGCGGGCGGTGCTGAACTCGGTGTTCCTGCACCACTGCGTGCAGGCGGGCCTGGATCTGGCGATGGTGAACCCCAACCACATCACGCCGTACTCCGAGATAAGCGACGAGGAGCGAAAGCTGGCGGACGACCTGGTGTTCAACCGCAGCGAGGAGGCGCTGGAGCGCTTCATCGACCACTTCGAGAGCAAGGGCGAGCAGGAGGTGCAGAGCGCGGCGGACCCGACGGAGGGCATGGAGCCGGAGGAGGCGTTGCACTTCCACATCCTGCGCCGCCGCAAGGAGGGCGTGGAGGACTGGATCGACAAGGCCGTCGAGAAGATCGGCGCGGTGCCGACGCTCAACGAGGTGCTGTTGCCGGCGATGAAGGAGGTGGGCGACAAGTTCGGCGCGGGCGAGCTGATCCTGCCATTCGTGTTGCAGTCCGCGGAGGTGATGAAGCGCGCGGTGGCGCGGCTGGAGAAGTACCTGGACAAGATCGAGGGCTACACCAAGGGCACCGTCGTCCTGGCGACCGTCTTCGGCGACGTGCACGACATCGGCAAGTCGCTGGTGAACACGATCCTCACGAACAACGGCTACACCGTGATCGACCTGGGCAAGCAGGTGCCGATCCAGACGATCGTCGATGCCGCGCAGGAGCACGAGGCGACTGCGATCGGCCTCTCCGCCCTGCTGGTCTCAACATCGAAGCAGATGCCGGCGTGCATCCAGGAGCTGCACGCGAAGGGCCTGCAGTACCCGGTCTTGATCGGGGGCGCGGCGATCAACCGCGCGTTCAGCTTCCGCGCCCTTTACCCAGGCGGCAAGGACTCGGACGAGCCGTATGAGCCGGGCGTGTTCTATTGCAAGGACGCGTTCGAGGGCCTGTCGGTGATGGACCAGCTGATCGACGACGATGCGCACGCGGCGCTGCTGGAGAAACTGGGCACGAGCGCGAGGGCGTTCCGCGCCAAGGGCGAGGAGCCCGCAGAGGAGCTGAACTTCGCCGACGATTCGGTGCGCAGCGCGGCGCGCACGGACGCGCCCGTGCCGAGCCCGCCGTGGTGGGGCGTGCAGGAGGTGCCGGTGGACATGGAGGAGGTGTACAGCCACCTCGATACGCACGTGCTGTTCAAGCTGCACTGGGGCGGCAGGGGTGTCAAGGGCGAGGCATGGCGCGAGCTGGTGGACGAGAACTTCCGCCCCCGCCTGGAGCGGATGTGGCGCGAGCAGGACTACCTGCACCCGCGCGCCCTCTTGGGCTTCTTCCCCTGCTACGCACGGGGCAACGACATTGTTGTGCTCGACCCCGAGGACCGCACCACCGAGCTGACGCGTTTTGAGTGCCCGCGCCAGCCCAAGGGCGATCGTATCTGCCTCGCCGACTTCTTCCGTCCGGCACTCGATGCCAACGGCGAGCCGTGGGTACCTGCCAAGCGGAACGACACGCAGAGAGCAGCTGACGGCGAGGCCCGCCCGCCGCAGGAACTCGACGTGATCGCGGTACAGGCGGTGACCGTCGGCAGCGAGGTGACGGAGCTGATGGCGAAGCTGGAGGCCGACGGCGAGTTCGCCGAGCAGCTGTTCGTGCACGGCCTGGGCGTGCAGACGGCCGAGGGCCTGGCCGAGTGGCTGCACGCAAAGGCGCGCGAGATGCTGGCGATCCCCCCCACCCAGGGCCGCCGCTACTCCTGGGGCTACCCGGCGGTGCCCGAGCAGAGCGAGCATCTGAAGGTCGAGCAGCTGCTGAACCTCGGCCAGATCGGCATGAAGATCACCGACGGCTACGCCCCCGAACCGGAGCAGTCCACGCTGGCGCTGATCGCCCACCACCCGCAGGCGATCTACTTCGGCACGCGCCAGGGGCGCCTGCTGCCGGACGGCTCGCCGGACGACCTGATCAAGGGCAGCTACCGCGACCCGTCGCTGTTCGGCGAGCTGGCCGACGAGGACCCGCCCGACGGGGCAGTGGAAGACGAGGACGAGCCGGCGCTAGCGGGCGGATAGCCCTAACTTACTCTAACATTTTTAGAGTAGCTTAGGGTAGGTGTTAGGGTGGCCAACAAGGCCGCCTCGCCGGCGCCGCCATCGGAGGCAGCCTGCCGGGGGCCCCGGTGGCCACGACCGCGCGGGTAGCCGGTGACCATTACCGCGCGGGACCCCGGTGGCCACTACCGCGCGGGTAGCCGCCAATACGCGCGCGGGTCGCTGGGGCCCTTGCCCACCCACTCGATCAGCCCCTCGCCGAGCAGCGCCTTCAGCCGGCGGATGGTCGTCGGCCGCGACAGCCCGAGCGCTTCGGAGATCTCCCCCGTGCTGAGCCGCGCGTTCTCTCTGAGCGCCGCCACGATCGCGCGGGCCTCATCGGGTAGTCGCGCATCGAGCGCCCTGTCGGCCGACTCGGCCGACAGCGTGAGCACCACGCTGCCCGAGGTCTGCCGGTAGACCGGATCCACCAGCCCAGCCGCGCGCATCTCCTCGAAGATGCGCCGGATGCCCTCCCCCAGCTCCTGCCCGAAGTGCAGATCGGAGCAGATGCGCGCGATCCGCGGGTTGCGCGCAAAGCGGGTGCTGCGCAGCGGGTCGCCCAGATCGACCAGACCCGGGAAGCGGCCCGGGCTCGATATCTCGATGCGGTCGTCGAAGACGTCCACTCTGATGTGATCGCCGGCGAGGCTGTAGGAGCGGTGCACGGCCGCGTTGACAACTCCCTCGAGCCACGCGTCTTCAGGGATCAGGGGAACCTCGCCGAAGCGCCCCTTGCCGGATATGAGAGCCCTGCGAGCCGGTTGCAGGCGCCGCAGAACAGTGCGCGCCTCTTGGAGCTGGCGCGGGATTGGACCCTCGATGCGGATGTCCTCGACGAGCTGCTGGCCGGCCCCGCTCCCGCGCTCGCGCCCGCGATAGCGCAGGATCCGCACGAACGCCTCGGGCAGCACGGCCTGCGGCTCGCGCGCAAAGAGCAGCAGGCCGGCGATCGTCAGCGCGCCGCCGCGCACCGCCAGCCCCCGCGCACGCAGCAGGCGTCCGGTGTTGGGATGGCCGAGCGCCTTCGCATACTGCGCCAGCAGAGCGGTGTCGAGCGCCTCGGCGCCGACGCCCTTCAGCGGCCGGGCCTCATAGCTGGCCTGGCCCTTGTCGAACAGCAACTCCTGACGCTGGTGAAAGCCCAGCCGCCGAGTCTCGTCGCCCACGCGCAGAAAGACCTCGTCCTTGGAGTTGGCGTGCACGACGTCGCTGGTGGGCACGTCGATCCTCAGCAGGTGATCGCGACGGCCCTTGCCGTTGACGCACGCCACGAGGCGGTGCTTCACCGCGACCGGAGGCTGAGCGAAGTCGATCGCCGCTTGCATCTGCGCGTTGCGCCGCCGCACATCCTCATCGCCACCCTCGACGGCCCCCTTCCAGAGGCCCACCACGACCGTGCCGCCATCGGCATTGGCCATGCCGATCAGGTCATTCGCGAGATCTCGGGGCGCGATGCGCTTGGACTTGCGGTCGAACCACTGATCCTCCCTAATCGCCAGCAGGTGGCCGCCGCGCTCCTTGACAGGCGCCTTCAACGCCCGCTCCACCGCCACCGTCGACATGAACTTACTCTAACATGTTTAGAGTAATTTAGAGTAGCTGTCGAGCAGCGTTAGAGTAGATCCAGCGCCGTTCAGCGCCCCTGCACGGTGACCCGCGGGCGCTCCGGCAACGCCGGCAGTTTGACCGGCGCGGCGTGCATCGTGCGCAACCGCACGTCTTTCCAGCTGAGCCCCTCGCCCACGAGCGCGGGCATGCCCATGACGACGGCCGTGGTGATCTCCACGAACTGCAAAACGATGCCGTAGGCGAGCGCGTCGGGCGTGGAGACGTGGAAGGCCCCGGCGAGCACCGCCACGCAGGCGGCCTGGAAGATGCCGATGTTCGCCGGCGTGGCGGGCACGACGGCGGTGACGTTCACGGCGAACAGCACCGCGGCGGCGCCGGCGATGCCCACGCGATGATCGAGACCGAGCGCCATCAGCAACAGCCAGCAGGACATCCACTGCAGGCCCCACGCGCCCAGCTGCGAGGCCGTGGCCACGGAGGCCTGGCGCGGCTGGCGGAACACGCGCAGTCCCGCGCGCACGCGCACGAGCGAGCGGCGCAGGCCGAGCACGAGGCCGTGCAGGCGCGTGCTGCGCGAAACCGCACTGGCGGGCACGAGCACTGGTGCGAGCAGCACGATCGCAAGCACGCCCAGCGGCGCGAGCACGGTGAAGATCAGCGCGCCGTGGTGACCGTCGAGCAGATTGACGTTGGAGAACATCGCGATCCCCAGGATGCACAGCGCCAGCAGATTGAGGAGCGTCTGCGAGACCATCGTGCCGAGCACGATCGGCAGCGTCTCGCGTGCACGGCCGATGCGCCGCGCGACGATCAGCGCGCGCGAGGGCTCACCCAGGCGCGCGGGCAGCGTGGCGGACATGAGCACGCCGATGAACGTCCCCTGCATCGCATCGCGCCGCCGCGCGGGCCGCCAGGTGGGCGCGGCGCTGAGGATCGCGTGCCAGGCGAAGCCGCGTGCGACCATCGAGAGGCACATCACGCCGAGTCCCGCCAGCAAGAGCCCCGGACTGGATGCGAGCAGGCTGGCAACGACACGATCGACGCCGATGCGACTCAGCGCGAGCAGCGCCAGCGCGAGCAGCGCCACGGAGACGAACGCCACACCGAGGCGTCTTAGGAGGGGGATGAGGGGGCCGCGTCTCCTCGCTGCCGCGCGCGGTTCGAGGCTCGGCAGGCGCGTCGCCCGGACGACGGGCTGAAGGTCTGCGGGAGCGATGCCGTGGCGTACCATCGCGCGGTGCAGCCCCGGGCGCGGGGCGCCGACGGCCAGTGCTCGCTCGTAGCAGTCGGCGACCTCGGCGGCGACGTGTGGCCAGGCAAAGCGCTCGGCGCGCTCGCGCGCGGCGGCGGCCATCGTCCGGCGGCGCTCGGGCTCCAGCGCCAGCAAGCGCAGCGCCTGCGCGAGCGCGAGCGCATCGCCGGGGGGAGTGAGGATGCCGTCGGTGCCGTCGCGCACAACGTCGCGGTAGCCGGCGATGTCCGAGGCGATCACGGGGGTGTGCGCGGCGAATGCCTCGGTGAGCACCATGCCGAAGCTCTCGCCGTGCAACGAGGGCGCGCACAGCACCTGCGCGCGCGCAAGCTCGACGGCCTTGCGCTCGTCGGAGACTTTGCCCAGCGCGATGACGCCGCGCGGGTCCAGCAGCAGTGGCGCGACGTCCTCGGGGCCGGGGCCGACGAGGGTGAGCGTCGCGGGGATCTGCTCGCGCAGCGCCTCGAACGCTCGCAGCAGGATTGGCAGGCCCTTACGTTCTACGGGCATACCGACGAACAGCATGCGCAACGGCTCACCGCCGGCGTGGGCGGGAGCGCCATCGAGCGCGGGGGCACCGGGCGCGAGACCTCCCCCTCCCCACCCATCCACCTCGCGGCGCTCCTCCCAGCGCCCCAGCGCGTCCGCGCCCACATGGACACCGTTGGGGACGATGCGGTAGCGCCCGCCGAAGAAGCGCCGCGCTGTCCAGGCGGCTGCCTCGCTGACGGCGATGCGGGCATGCAGGCGGTTGAGGCGCCGCCGCGCGCCGAACACGACGGAGCCGCCGTTGGTGATCGGGTTGGTGGAGTAGGCGTGGAAGGTGCCGATCAGCGGCAGGCCCTCGGGCGCGTGCGCGAGGATGTCCCAGCCGAGGAAGGGAACGATCGGCTCGTGGATGTGCACCACGTCGTAGTTGCCGCTGCGCAGCTCGCGGCGCAGCGCGAGCACGCCGCTGGGCGCGAGCGCGATGTTTGAGACGGCGCCGTTGGCGGGTATGCCGACGGTGCGCCCCAGCGAGGTGAAGTTCGCGGGCATCGCCACGTGCTGCGGCGCGACGCCGCGGTGCAGGCGCCGCGAGAGCGCGTCGGGCGGGTCGAAGGGGGCGAGGACGCGCGGCTCGTGGCCGGCCGCGGCAAGCTCGGCGGCGAGGGCCTCGATGTGGCGGGTGACCCCGCCCGGATAAGTCCATGAGTACGGGGATACGAGCGCTATGCGCACGCCTCAAACTGTAGCCTCTTGGGTGGAGGGTGGCTGGCCCGGCCCCTCCTTCCAGGTCATTGCCATGAGCGATCGTCATTTCGTCAAGTACACGTTCCTGCGGATGGACCCCGCCTGGCGGCGCCTCGATGCGCAGCTGCGCGCGCAGGGCAAGCGCGAGCTCATGGCCGCCTGCGAGGACTTCGCCGATGGACATCTGTTGCAGAGCTTCTCGCTGGTGGGCACGCGCGGGGACGCCGAGCTGTTGCTGCTGAGCGAGGCGGAGAACCTCGATCGCATCCACGAGTTTCATGTCGTGCTCGCGCAGAGCGGGCTGATGCGCTGGGCGAGCACGCCTTACTCGTTCCTGGGGATGCGCAAGAGCAGCGAATACTCAGAAGACGAGCGCACGGTGGCGCGGGGCTTCCGCGGCCGGTACGTGTTCGTGTACCCGTTCGTGAAGTCGCGCGAGTGGTATGCGCTGCCGGCAGAGGAGCGCTGGCGGATCATGCAGGGGCACATCACGGTGGGCCGCGAATACCCGGGCGTGGACAACCACACGACGTATTCGTTCGGCCTCGACGACCAGGAGTTCGTGGTGGCGTTCGACACCGACGACGTGGGCACGTTCCTCGATCTGGTGCAGCGCCTGCGCACGACGGAGGCGTCGCGCTTCACGGTGCGCGACACACCGAGCTTCACGTGCCTGGCGATGTCGCTGGAGCGCGCGCTGAATGCGCTCGACGGCGAGCCGCTGATGGCCGAGGCGTTGCGCGGCGGCGGCGACGACAGCGATGGCAGCGGCGCGGCGGGCGCCTGAGCACGTAGTGCCCGAGCGCGGCCTCACCCACCTGCGTCGCTGCGATCCGGTGCTGAGCGAGGTGATCGCGCGGGTCGGCCCCAAGGGACTGGGCGACGCGCGGGCGGGGCGGCCGAGCGATCACTACGGCGCGCTGTTGCGCGCGATCGTCGGCCAGCAGCTCTCGACGAAGGCCGCGGCCTCGATCTTCGGGCGCCTCACCGAGCGCTTCGACGGGCGCACGCCCACACCCGAAGAGGTGCTGGACGATGACCCCGAAGAGCTGCGCGCCGCCGCGGGGCTGTCGCGGGCGAAGGTCGGCTATCTGCGCTCGCTGGCCGAGCACGTGCTCTCGGGCGAACTGGAGCTCGAACGCCTCGATGAGCTGAGCGACGAGCAGGTGATCGCCGAGCTGGTGGCCGTCAAGGGCCTGGGCGTGTGGACGGCACACATGTTCCTGATGTTCCACCTGCAGCGGCCCGATGTGCTGCCGGTGGGCGACTTGGGGATCCGCAAGGCGATCGAACGGGCTTATGCGCTCGACGAGCTGCCGGGCGCGGAGCAGATGGAGAGGATCGCGCAGCCTTGGCGGCCGCATCGAACCTTGGCCTGTCGCTACCTTTGGCGCTCGCTGGACAACGAGCCCGCGTAGAGCGACCTGCGCCCCGCGTGCCACCACCCCTCGGGTGCTCAGACTGCCGAGACCTGCTCTTCGTCGGCCACGCGGAAGGAGGAGCCGCAGCCGCAGGCGGCGACAACGTTGGGGTTCTCGACCTTGAATCCTGCTCCCTGCAGGCTCTCCTCGTAGTCGATCACCGAGCCCTGCACGAACTGCAGGCTGGCGTTGTCCACGAGCAGCTTCAGGCCGTGGTCCTCGAACACGACGTCGTCCTCGCGCTGCTCGTCGAAGGCGAGCTGGTACTGAAAGCCCGAGCAACCACCGCCGCGCACACCGACGCGCAGGCCGGCGAGGCTGATGTCTGCCTCCTGGCCGGCAAGAAACTCGTGGACCTTCTCGGCACCCCTGTCGGTGATCGATATCATCGCTTTCCAAAGTATAGCGGCCGACAGAGGAGCAGTTGCGGAGCGAAATGCCCAGCGCCCAGGACATCAAGCAGCGCATCGAAGCAGCGATCCCGGGCGCGCGCGCGGAGGTCGAGGACTACACCGGCGGCGGGGACCATTTCCGCGCGACGGTCACCGCCGATGCCTTCGCGGGTCGCAGCCGCATCGAGCAGCACCGCCTCGTATACGACGTCTTCGGCAACGAGATCGGCGGCGCGATCCATGCGCTGTCGCTGAAGACGCTTGCCCCCCAGCCGTCGGATGCCGTGCCCAGCTAAGCCCACAGCCCCCATCGCAGTCAGGAGCCTTGCCATGCCAGAGACAGACACCAGCAATCCGATCCGCGAAGCGATCGCAGAGGCGATCGCCGAGCACCCGACGATCCTGTTCATGAAGGGCACACCGGACGCCCCGGGGTGCGGCTTCTCCGCCCGCACGGTGGCGGCCCTGCAGTCCCTCGACGCACCCTTCGCGGCCGTGGACGTGCTGCCCGACCCGCGCATCCGCGAAGAGCTCTCGGCGATCAGCAACTGGCCGACGATCCCGCAGCTGTTCGTGGGCGGCGAGCTGGTGGGCGGCTGCGACATCGTGCTGGAGATGTACGAGTCGGGCGAGCTGGCGCAGGCGCTCGGCGTGGAGAGCGCACCCGAGGAGGCGCAGCCGCTGGCCACCGCGGTGGCGCCGGCCGCGGGACTGTCGATCGAGAATCGCCTCGACTGACGACACGCCCCGGAGCGGCCGGCGGGGCCCTCGCCGCGGGGGCCCGCGCCTTCAGTAGTCGCGCTCGACGAGCCCGAGCGCGCGCAGCACCCCGTCGGCCTGCCGGAAGCCGTAGCCGAGCACGCGCAGCGGCAGCGCCTGGCGTGCACCCGGCGCGGCCATGCGCTGCTCGTTGGCGCGGTACCACTCGACCGTCTCCAGCAGCGTGTCCTCGTGGTGCCCGGGCGCGTAGCCGAGCTCGCGCTTGGCCTTGGCGCTGCTGTAGGTCCACCACAGCGAGGCGGTGCGCACTTCATCGGCGGTGATCGGCGGGCGGCCGGGGAAGTCTTCGAAGGCTTTGACGATCGCCATCGCGAGGTGCGTGGGCATCTTGATTGCGGGCGGCTCGACGCCTGAGATGCGGCCGAGGTCGGCGAGCAGGCGGTCGAAGGTGAAGTTGCGGTTGCCGAGGATGTAGCGCTCGCCGACGGTGCCCTTTTCGTCGGCCAGCAGATGGCCCTGGGCGACGTCCTTGACGTCCACGACGTTCAGCGCCCCGTCCACATAGGCGGGCAGCTCGCGACGCATGACGCGGCGCACGAGCTCGGTGGAGGAGTGGTTGACGTCCCCGGCGCCGAAGACGAAGGCGGGATTGACGATCACCAGCGGCAGCCCGCGCGCGGCCAGGCGCAGCGCCTGCACCTCGGCCTCGTGCTTGGAGTCCATGTAGGGCAGCTCATAGCCGCCGCGAAAGAGCTGCGTCTCGTCGGCCACGGTGCCGCGCGGGACGGGGCCGACAGCGGCGACCGAGGAGGTGTAGACGGCGCGCTCCACGCCCGCGCGCAGAGCCTCCTCCAGGACGATGCGCGTGCCTTCGACGTTCACGCGAAAGAGCGCGTCGATCGGCGCCCTGAGGCTGGTGGAGCCGGCGAGATGAAAGACGCGATCGACGCCGCGCATCGCGCGGCGCACGGCGCGGCGGTCGAGGATGTCGCAGTTGACGGCCTCGTAAGGGAAGGAGAGGTTCTCGAGGTTGGTCTGCTTGCGCACTGTCAGGCGCAGACTGTCGCCGCGCGCGACGAGCAGACGCGCGAGGTGCGAACCGACGAGGCCGGCTCCACCCGTCAGCAGGGTCTTGGCCACCTCAGGCAGTCTAGCGTTGCCAACCCCAGGGGTCGGCGGTTGAAGAGTACGGGATACTCCGGATATCCGGCGGACCTTGGGCTGTCCACGGCCGTGGCGCTTGCTGTAGGGTCATCCGCCGATGCCCCCCGTCGCAGTGGTGTCCGACAGCACCAACTACCTCCCGCGTGCCCTGGCCGACAGCCAGGGCATCCATCAGGTCAGCCTGTACGTGGGCTGGGCCGGCCAACCCGAACGCGAGCTGGAGATGCCCGGCTTCGACGGCTTCTACGACCGCCTGCGCAAGGACCCCGAGCTGCCCACCACCTCGCAGCCGTCGATCGGCGACTTCCTCGCCGTGTGGGAGCCTCTGCTGCAAGCCGGGCAGGACATCGTCTCGGTGCACCTCGCGGGCGGCATCTCGGGCACCTGTGAGGCCGCACGCCAGGCGCAGGGCGTGCTGGCCGAGCGCGGCGTGGGCGAGCGCGTGGAAGTGCTCGACGGGGAAACGGCCTGCGGCGGCCTGGGCCTGCTGCTGCTCTCCGCCGCCGCTGCGGCGCGCGCGGGCGCCGACCAGCAGGCCGTGGTGGAGCGCGTGCGCGAGGCGCGCAAGGCGCTGCGCATGTGGTTCTGCCTCGACACGCTTGAGTACCTGCGCCGGGGCGGGCGCATCGGCAAGGCGCAGGCGTGGCTGGGGGGCACCTTGAAAATCAAGCCGATCCTCTCGCTGGACTACGAAATCACGCCGGTGGAGCGGGTGCGCACGGCGGGCAGGGCGTTCGAGCGCATGGTGCAATACATGCACGAGCTGCACGACTCGGGCGCCGACGGCTGGGTGGTGCAGCACATCCAGGCGACAGAGCAGGCGCAGCGCCTGATCGCGCACGGGCGCGAGCTGTGGGGCTCAGAGCCGGCGTTCGTCTCGGAGGTGGGTCCGGTGATCGGCACCTACACGGGCCCGGGCTTGATCGGCGTGGGCGCGATCCCACGCGGGCTTTTGAGCTAGCGCCGCTTGCGCCTGCGCCGGCGGCGCATCAGCATCAGGACGCCCACCGCGGCGGCGCCCATCGCCAGCTCGCGCTGGTGGCTTTGCAGCTGTGCGCGCCAGTCGGTCATGCGCGCGACTTCGCCGCGCAGGCGTTCCACCGAGACGCCGAGCTCCTGGCGATTGGCCTCGATCGAGTTGCGGATCTCAGCCGTGGAGCGCTGCGCCATCTCAGACCCCGCTTCCCGGTCTGGCCCAAGCCCCCGCGGGAGCCGCGCCGGGACCCGCCGGCCCCACTCCGTCGCCGCCGCTGGCGTTCACGGTGTCGCGGATCTTGCGCGCCTCTTCGATCGCCATGCTCGGCACGGGCGGGGCGCTCTTTTTCACGGCGCGCGCGGCGATCAGCCCGGCGATGATGCCGAGCACGATCAGGATGGCGGCCATCGCAAAGAAGCCCCAGAAGAAGGCGAAGGCGTTGACGGGCAGCAGGTAGTAGATCAGCAGCGCCAGCCCGACCAGCACGAAGAAGAGCGCCGTGACGAGAAAGACACCGGCCGCCACCGCGACGACGGTGCCGCGCGCGAGCTTGGAGACCTTCTCGGAGACCTCGGCCTTGGCGAGCTCGATCTCCTCGCGCACGAGCAGGCTGGCGCGCTCTGAGACCTCTGTGATCGCAGTGGCGATGTTCTGCGGCTGCCCTGAGCGCGGCGGAGTCTGCTGCTGGGCCTGGCCCGAGGGGGCCTGTGGGGCCGCACTCACTCGGGCGGCTCCTCGTCGAAGAGGCGTCGCCACACAAGCCCGGCCGCGCGCTGGGCGATGATGCTCGACAGCGCACCGAGGCCCGCGAGCAGGCCCGACCACATCAACCGCTTGACCATGTCGTTCTCCATAGCGTTCATTGCAGTGTATTGCCCACGGTGGTCGTCTCCAATCCACCGCACACCGTCTCGACCACAAGCCACTTGGCGCGCTCGAAGTGCTCCTCATCCGCGGGCAGCAATCCGAAGATCCAGCCCGTGAGCATCTGCTCGATCGCCCCGTAGAAGGCCATCGCCGCAAAGCCCGCGTCGATGTCGCGCTTGAAAGTCCCTTCCTCCTGCGCCTGCGTGACGATCTGCGCGATCAGATCGTAGGCCTCGCGGATCTGGCCGAGGTGGGTCTGCCCGAAGGAGTTCGCCGCCCGCGTGACCTCCACGATGATGACCTTCATCAGGTCGGGGTCGTGGCGGTAGCTGTCGACGATGAACGAGGCGATCGCCCCGAGCTTCTCGCGCACGGGGATCGCCTGCGCGTCGACCTCGCGGATCGTGTCGAGCATCACGTTCCAGCGCTCCAGAAAGAGCGTGTCTAGCACCTCATCCTTGGAGGCGAAGTAGTGGTAGACGAGCCCGTAGGCGACGCCGGCCTCATCGGCGATGTCCGAGACGCGACAGGCGTGAAAGCCCTGATGGGCGAACACCTTCACGGCCGCGTCGAGGATCAAGCGGCGCTTGTCGGGGGACTTGGCGCGGGTGGCGCTCACGCGAGACCTCCCACGCTGACGACACTGCTGGCAAGACGAGGAGCGCTCGCAAGGCGAGGAGCGCTCGCAAGGCGCGGGGCACCTGCAAGGCGCGGGGCAGTTCCTTTCCTGATCTCCGCCTCCTGCGGCCAACGGTAGGCAGACGGCCGGCGGTTGGCAAGGGCGGGCAACTGCGCGCGTATCTCCCGCTGGCGCTCCAGATCGAGGTCGGCCACGATGTAGCCCTCGCGGTCCTGCGCCTGCGCCAGCACAACCCCCCACGGATCGACGATCATCGAGCGCCCGCCCGAGTGCTGGCCCCCGGGGTGCGGACCGATCTGATTCGCAGCGACCATGAAGGCCTGGTTCTCGATCGCCCGCGCACGCACAAGCACCTCCCAATGATCGCGCGTTGTGGGCAACGTGAAGGCCGCGGGCACCGCGATCACGCGTGCGCCGCGCAGCGCGAGGATGCGATACAGCTCGGGGAAGCGCAGGTCGTAGCAGATGGACATGCCCAGGGGGATGCCCTCGGCGGTTTTCTCGCCAGCCTTGCCCACGCGGGGGACCCCCCCGCCGGCCTCGCCCACGCGCGGAGCGATCTCGCTCATGACGACCTCATCGCCGGGGTCCTCCAGGTCGGACTCGCGGTAGCTGCGTCCCTCGATCTGCACGTCGAACATGTGCACCTTGCGATAGACCGCCACGATCTCCCCCTGCGGGTTGACGTGCACAGAGGTGTTCGCCAGCTTCTCCCGTCCCTCCATCCGCTCGACAAGCGAGCCTGCCACCAGGTCGATCTGCAGCTCGCGCGCGATCCCCCGCGCCCACGCGAGCGCGGGACTCTCGGCAGCCGACCCCTCCAGCGTCTCGGCCGCATCGCGCAGATCATCGTCGCGCCCGAGCGCGGTCCACTTCTCGGGGAGTACGATGAGCACAGCGCCATCGGCCGCGGCGGCGCGCGTGAGGCGATCGGCGGCAGCCATGTTCGCGGCCTTATCGGCTGTGGAATTGAGCTGGACGGCCGCGACTCTCAAAAGCGCTTTCCTCCCGCGGACATCCCCTCCCGCAGAATAGATTGACTGGTCAGTCAACATCATCAAGCATAGCGGCCGGGGCGACCGAGACGGCCCCCGGCGAACCCCCGCCCGCCTCCAGCGCACCGGTGCCGCCTGCGCACATGCCCGTGTTCCGCGGGGGCCGCCCGCTCAAGCGCTGGCGCTACGTGGGGGTGTTCTGCGAGGAGCTGATGCTTTGTGCTGCCACGGTGCAGGTCGGCCCGGCACGCCAGAGCTTCTGGGCGGTCCTCACGCGCGAGGACTCGCGGCTGCGCGAGCGCACGCACATGCTGATGCGTCGGAACGCGGTCGAACTGGCGCCCGGACGGCCGGGCGAGTCGGGGCAAGCCGGTCGGCCCGGACGCCTACGCGTACACGACGGCACGGTGCGCATCGATCTGGCGCTGGAGGAAGACGCCGGGTGGGAGGCAACCTGCCCTCACGGCGGCCAGTCGGTGTGGACGCGCAAGCAGGCGGGCATCCGCGCGCACGGGACCGTGGTCCTGGACACAACAGCTGACCTGGACACGAGGTCGGACGGCGAAGCGCCCCCCGGCGGCGGGGCACCGCGCACGATCGAGGCACTCGCGATCGTCGATGACACCGCCGGCTACCACGCGCGCGTGACGGAGTGGCGCTGGGCGGCAGGCGTCGGTGTGGACCCCGCGGGCCGCCCGCTGGCCTTCAACCTCGTGGAGGGCGTCAACGATCCGCCCACGGGCAGCGAGCGCGCCGTGTGGGTGGACGGCGTCCCGCGCGAGACCCCACCGGTGAGCTTCGCCGCCGACCTGAGTCAGATCACCGCCGGGGACGGCTCGCAGCTGCGCTTCGCCGCCGAGGCGACACGTGCTCGCCGCGAAAACCTGCTGCTCGTGCGCAGCGACTACAGGGCGCCGTTTGGCACCTTCAGCGGAACCCTGCCCGGAGGCATCGAGCTGGCCGATGGCCTGGGTGTAGTCGAGCACCACCGCGCACGGTGGTAGGCGCCGCGGCGTAACTGCCTGCCGCCTTACCGCCGCTCCCGCTGGCGCCCCAGCTCCGCCAGCAGCAGCTTGGAGTGCATCGCCCCGATCAACTCGCGCAGCGGCTCGGCCCCGGCGGCGATCATCTCCAGTGCCCGCTCCACCTCGACCTCCCCGGCGAGCCGGTCCAGGAGTGCCCGCACCTCCTCCTGCACGAGCGGCTCAAGCGCCGTGCGATAGCGCAGCGTGTCATACACGGTGAACCCGAGCGCCTCGTCGTAGCCGCCGGCGCGGAAGCTGGCGATCGCCTCGATGATCTTCGCGTCGTCCTGCGCGTAGCCGCGGCGGCTGGGGCTGAGCACGCCGATCTCGGCCAGGCGCGCCAGCACGTTTGCGGGGATGCCATAGCGCTCGCCCACCTCACGCGCAGAGACGCGGCGCTCCTCGGCGCTCGCGAGTGCCCGCTCGAGGATGCGGTCCTCCAGCTCGACCAGCGCGCGTACGCGCTCGGGGTCGTCGTCGAGCACGCGCTTGATCACGCGCAGGGGCATGAAGCGCTCCTCCTGCAGGCGCTTGATGAGCGCTATCCGCTGCACCATCTCCGGCGGGTAGTAGGCCATGTTGCGGGAGGTCCTGACGATGCCCTCCTCGCCGCCGAGGAGTCCCTCGCGCAGGTAGTGCTTGATCGTGCCGGCGCTCACGCCGGAGCGCTCGGCCAGCTCGCTCATCTTCAGCAGACCGGCCTCCTGCACGGCCACGCCGCTCACGCCCTGAACGCCGCCGTCTCGCCGGCAGGCGCGGGTGCGGGTCCAGCCACGGCGCCCGCGCGCAGCAGTTCCTCGATCTGCTCGTCGCTGTGGCCGGCTTCGCGCAGCACCTCCACGGTGTGCTCTCCCAGCGCGGGCCCGGGCCGCTGGTCGTGGGCGCCGGGGGTGCGCGCGAGCTTGACGGGAATGCCGAGCTGGCGCACGCCGCCGGACACCCCGGGCTGCTCGATCTGTACGACCATCTCGCGCGCACGCACGAGCTCGGAGTCAAGCGCCTCGTCCAGGTTCAGGACAGGCTCAAGACAGCAGTCGTGCTGGTGGGCGAACTCCTGCCACTCGGCGCGGCTGCGCTGCTTGAAAACGTCGGCCACCTGCGTGTGTGCCTCAGACCCTGGGCCCTCGAACTGCTGCTCGATCAGATCCTCGCGCCCCACCCCGCGACACCATGCCTGCCAGAACTTGGGCTCCAGCGCGCCCAGTGCGACCCAGCCGTCGGCGCACTCATACGGCCGATAACAGACGAGCGACCCCGCGAGCTCAAGGCCGCCGCGCCGCGGCACGACCTGCTCGGCGAAGTAGCGTCCGGCGACCAGCGCAAGCCACGAGAGCGCACCGTCGGCCATCGAGACATCGACGATCTGGCCCTCTCCGGAGCCCGGCCGGTCCGCCCCTGAGCCGTCGCGCTCACGCAGCGCGGCGAGGATGCCGAAGGCGCCCATCAGGGCACCGCCGCCGATGTCGGCGATCTGTCCGGCGGACTGTATGGGATGCCCATCCACCCGCCCGCCCGCCCCGTCGCCCTCACCCGTCAGACCCAAGAGCCCCACGAGCGCGAGGTAGTTCATGTCATGCCCGGCGGCATCGCGCTTGGGGCCGCTCTGCCCGTACCCGCTGATGGCGCAGTAGACGATCCCCGGGTTGACGGCGCGCATCTGCTCGTAGCCGACGCCGAGGCGATCGAGCACGCCGGGCCGGAAGGACTCGAGCACGACGTCGTAATCCTGCACCAGCCGCAAAAGCAGCTCGCGCCCCTGCTCGCTCTTGAGGTCGATGCGGATCGAACGCTTGTTGCGGTTGAGCGAGAGAAAGAGCGCGGACTTGGCGCTGTCCTCTGCCCCCTCGTAATAGGGCGGCGCCCAGCGGATGTAGTCGCCCATGCCGGTGTCCTCGACCTTGAGCACCTCCGCGCCGAAGTCGGCCAGCAACAGCGAGCAGAAGCCGCCGGGCAGCAGGCGCGAGAGGTCGAGCACGCGGATGCCGGCGAGCGGCAGGCTCATGGCGCAGCGATCCCCGGCAGGCTCATGGCGCGGCGATCCCCGGCAGGCTCATGGCGCGGCGATCCCCAGCAGCCCGCGCGCCTCATCGACGGTGGCGACCCGCCGCCCCACGTCTTCGGTCATCCGCCGCGCCTGCGCGATGAGATCGCCGTTGGAGCGGGCCATGCTGCCGTCGGGCAGATACAGGTTGTCCTCAACCCCGGCCCTGACCGAGCCGCCGAGCGTGAGCGCGGTGGCAAGCAGCGTCCACTGCCGGCGCGAGATGCCGATGACGCCCCAGTGCGAGCCCGCAGGGATGTTGTCCACCATGGCGGCGAGATTGCGCGGCGTGGGAGGTATGCCACCGACGACACCCATCACGCAATCGACGTGCAGAGGCGTCCGCAGAACACCCATGTCGATCAGCGGCTCCAGGCTGCCGACATGCCCGATGTCGAAGCACTCGTGCTCGGGCTTGATACCCAGCTCGTTCATGGCCCGCAGCAACTCGACGATCTCCTCGAACGGATTGGTGAAGACCATGCTGAAGACGAAGTCCTTGCGCGAACGCGAGTACTTGGCGTAGTTCATCGAGCCCATGTTCAGCGCAGCCACTTCGGGGCGGCAGGCGCGCAGGTATTCGACACGCTTGGAGACAGGCACGCCGATGGTGCCGGTGGAGTAGTTGATGATGACGTCCTCGACGGCCCCGCGGATGGCCTCGGTGATGGCGCTGAAGTCCTCGATCTCATAGCTGGGGGTGCCATCGGGCTTGCGCGCGTGGATGTGAATCATCGAGGCCCCCTCCTCGACGGCGCGGCGCGCCTCCTCCCCGTACTCCTCGGGGGTGTAGGGGATCGCAGGGCACTGCTCGCGGTTGGCGATGACACCGGAGATCGAGCAGGTGATTACAGCTGGGTCATCGAGGCTCATAGCGGCCACCTTCCTGGCACACGACGCTCGCTCATACCGGCACCACCCCGTGCCGCTTCCAGGGTCGCTCGACGTGCTTGTTCACAGCCATCTCAAGACCCCGGCAAATGGTGAGGCGCGTCTCGCGCGGGTCGATCACATCGTCGATCAGGTCGTTGCCCGCGGCGATGTACACATCGAACGCCGTGCGAAAACCCTCGATCAGCTCGGCGCGCTTGGCAGCGGGATCCTCGGCTTCGTCGACGACCTTGCGGAAGGCGATCTCGACAACGCCCTCGGCGCCCATCACGCTGATCTCGGCGGAGGGCCAGGCGACGATCAGGTCGGGCTCGTACGCACGGCCGCACATCACGTAGTACCCGGCGCCGTAGGCCTTGCGCGTGATGACGGTGATCTTCGGCACGGTGGCGTTGGCGACGGCGTAGAGCATCTTGGCGCCGTGGCGAATGATCCCTTCGGCCTCCACCTTCGTGCCCACCATGAATCCGGGAACGTCCTGCAAGAAAATGAGCGGAATCCCGAAGGCGTTGCAGAGGTTGATGAAACGCGCGGCCTTGTCGGCGGAGTTGTTGTCGAGTATCCCCCCGAGCTGCTTGGGCTGGTTGGCGACGATCCCGGCGGGTCGTCCGCCGAAGCGCGCGAAACAGGTGATGATCGTCTTGGCCCAGAGGCCCTTGATGTCGAGGTACTCGCCGTCGTCGACAATCCTGCGGATCACCTCATACATGTCATAGGGCTTGCGGTTGGACTCGGGCAGCACGTCGAGCAGCTCCTCGTCGCCGCGCTCGATCGAGTCGGAGGCCGCCAGCACCGGGGGTGTCGCTTCGCAGTTCTGAGGCATATAGGCGAGGTACTGCTTGACCCGCGCGATGCACTCATCGTCATCGGCCACTTCCATGTCGCCAACACCGGACTTGCGACAGTGCACGCGCGAGCCGCCCAGTTCCTCCTGGGTGACGTCCTCGCCGACGGCGGCGCGCACGAGGTGCGGGCCCGCCAAGGCCATCGAGCCGCGGCCCCGGACCATCGGCACGAAGTCCGCCAGGCCGGGGATGTAGGCGGTGCCGGCCGCGCACGGCCCCATCAGCGCGGCGACCTGGGGAATGACGCCGCTCATGATGACCTCCTCGCGGAAGAGATGGCCGGAGCCGGCGAACACCGAACCGGCGGCCTCCTGCACGCGCGCGCCGGCGCTGTCGAGCAGCCAGACGAAGGGAATGCGCTTGGTCAAGGCCAGCTCGCGCAGCCGCGTGACCTTGATCTCGCCGGTCATGCCCATCGAGCCGGCCATCACGGTGAAGTCGTACGCGCACACCGCCGCCAGCCGCCCGTCGATCTTGCCGTAGCCGGTGATCACGCCATCGGCGGGCGCCTCCTTGCCCTCCATCGCGCGCTGGGAGAAGTGCGGGCGTCCGTGGATGCCGAGCTCGGTGAAGGTGCCGTCGTCGATCAGCAGCGCGATGCGCTCGCGCGCGGTGAGCTTGCCCTGCTCGTGCTGGCGCGCGATCTTCTCCTCGCCCCCGCCGAGCTTGATCGCGGCGCGGCGCGCGTGCAGGTCCTCCACTAGCGGACGCAGCAGTGAGGACATCGAGGTATCGGAGGACATGAACGTGTTTTTTGGGGAGGGGAGGGGCCGCGTAGGTAGTGAACAGTGGGAAGTTCTACTCCCTACTTTGTCAGGTTCCCGTGCGTGCCGTCAAGTAGCGGACCCGTCGGCAGAGGCAGGAGACATGTTCGTCGGCCCGCCCCGAGCGCCCGCAGCCACGGCGCACATCAGGGCAGCAGCGGGTCGAGCACCCCGGCGATCACCTCGGCCCCGAGCGCGGTCTGCTCGGGTTGCCCCTCGTGTGCCTCAAAGCCCGTGACCTCGATGCCGATCACCTCGCAGCTCTCGCCGAGCGCCTCGAGCAGGTCGAGCAGCTTGCCGTCGTCGAAGCCGCCGGGCGCCTTGATGGCGTGGCTGACGGGCATCGTGGCGGGATCGAGCACGTCCACGTCGAGGTGCACGTAGACGGCCGCGCCGTCGAGGGCGTTCTGCATGAAGACGAGCGTCTCGAGGCTTGAGCCGATGACGGTGACGCGCGCGCCGCGCAGACCCTCGCGCTCGCCCTCCTGCAGCTCGCGCACCCCGCACAGCACGACCTGCTCGCCGGGGAAGTGGCCCTCGAAGCCCGTCTCCCACAGGCCACAGGCCCCGGCGAGCGCCATCCCGCCGAGGTAGCCGCTGGGGGTCGTCTCGGGCGTATGGAAGGCGGCGTGGCCGTCCAGCCACAGCACGCGCGCGTGTGGGCGCATGCGCGCGAGGGTGGGGAGCGTGGTGAGCGCGATCGAGGCGTCGCCGGCGACGAGCAGCGGCAGCGTGCCGGCGTTGAGCGCGTCCTCGACCTGGCCGCCGGCCTCCAGGAGGCAGCCGTGGGAGCCCATCAGGTCCTCCTCGAAACCGGCGCCCGACGGCGGCTGGGCGGAGCCGATGAGGCGCGGCTGCGCGCCGATCTGCCGCCCGATGGTGGCGGCGAGCGCCTCCACACCGGGGGCGCTGGCGGGCGAGCGCTCGGCGGTGCGGCAGCGCATCGCGACGAGCGTGGCCTGCTCGGCCCTGGTGATTGCGGTCATGCGCGGTTCACCGGCCTTTCCACTGCGGCTCGCGCTTCTCGAAGAATGCGGTTACCCCCTCGACGACGTCCTCGGTTGAGAGTATGAGCGACAGCTGCGCGCGCAGGTAGTCCAGCGCGTCGTCCAGCGGCATATCCAGCTGGCGGCGCATGGCCTCCTTGCCCAGGCGCATGGCGATCGGCGACTTGGCGGCCAGCCGCCCGGCCCAGTCGGCCACGAAGCCGTCGAACTCAGCGGCGGGCACGACGCGGTTGACGATGCCCGCGGCGAGCGCCTGCTGCGCATCCAGGCGCTCCCCCAGCAAGAGCATCTCATTCGCGGTCTTGCGCGGCACGTTGCGGTAGATCAGCGCCATGATCATGAATGGAAAGACGCCGACGTTGATCTCGGGCGTGCCGAAGGTGGCCTGCTCGGAGGCGACGACCAGATCGCAGGCGAGCGCCACGCCGAGCGCCCCCGCGAGCACGTGCCCGCGCGCGGCGCAGAGCGTGGGCTTGCCGAGCGAGCCGATCAGCCGGAAGAGATCGACGAACAGCTCCGAGCCGAAGTGCCGGTGCACGAGCGGCACCTCGCCCGCGAACCCGCCCAGGTTGGCGCCGGAGGAGAAGACCTTCTCGTGCGAGGAGGAGAGCACGACGCAGCGCACGCGCTCGTCCTCGCGCGCGCTGTGCAGGGAGCTCGTGATCCCCGCGAGGATCTCCGGCGAGAGCGCGTTGCGCGTGGCGGGCTCGTTCAGCGTGATGGTGGCCACGCCGTTGGGGGCCGCCTCGTAGAGAACGCTGTCTGAAGCCATGCCGCGACTCTAATGATCGCGCGCGAGCGGCGTTACTTCCCAGAAGCTGCTTTCAGAGAGGAATGAGTGCGCCCGCGGTCTTGACCAGACCGGCGAAGCCGGACGCCGCCGCGAAGGGCGGGGGCATTGGGGGGCGTACGTGGATGGCGCGTAGACAGGCGAGCCGGCGAGCTTTGGGCAGTCGTCGGCACCTGCGCGCAGCCCTCTCGAACGCTTTGAGTGCCTTCTGGAGCGCACGCTGGTATCGCTTCTGCCAGCGCTGTTCCAGTCGCCTGAACCGCGAGCGTGAGATCGTCGCTCGCGTGGATGGGGCGGTTACGTGCACGGGGATGTCGATGGCGGGTATGTCGGCATCCGCCACGAGCGACGAGCCCCCGGCGGCAATGGTCAGGCGACTGCGCACCGGAAGCCCGCTGGGGGCGATGAAGAGTTCCAATGTGAGCGTTCGCGTGGGATCAGGCTTGGCCGGAGCTTCCCCCGGGGGCTTGTTCGCGAACACTTCTGCGAGCGTGGGTCGCGGCGAGGAGACCTGCATGACGGGCGGTTCGGGATTGAGGGTCGCGTTGAACTGCGTGACCTGTTGCCCGTCCACGGTGGTGGGGCCAACTTCCACTGCGCTCTGCGCTTCGTTGAGCACTTCGGCGAGGGAGGCATGCCGGTTCTGTACAAGGCTGATCGGGATCTCGGTCAGTTCCAAGAGGGTCAGATGTGAGGACGCTTTGGGGTGTTCTGAGGGCGAGAGTCTCTGACGAATCCAAGGGCGTCCGCCATCGAGACGGGCGATCTCGGGACGGTATTCGTAGCTGATGCCGCCGATGGTGCGAACGGAATCGTGCTGGCCCAGGGTGGTGACGTTGACCTTCGCCCGGACAGGCGATCCGCCGGCCTCCCCGCTGGCCGCGACGATGACGAGCCGCTTAGGCGGCTTTGCGCCGTGGGCCGCGGTGATCGCAAGTTCGATGGAGAAGCGCAGGGAACTCGCCTTCAGCTGAGCGAGCTTCTGCGACAGCATCACGAGATTGGGCGGCAGGGTCGCAGCGCGGACGGACGGGGCCATCACTGCAGGCGCCATGCAGAGCACGACGAGGGCCACGGCTCCCCTCCAAGACCTCATGGCCCTCCCGGCGGACATGGAGCGCATTGTATGCAGTGGCAACTCACGCCGACCGATGGCCCACTTGCCCCGCGCCCTCAAAGCCCGCGGCAAGTAGGAAGTCCTACTGTTTACTTTCGCGCGCGCTTGCGTTAGCGTGCAGGGACCGCCCCGCCACGCGAAACAAAGAGGAGCCGCCACCAATGGCCACCGCAGAGAGCGTTGTGAAGCCCGACTTCCAGAGCGCACGCAAGCATTTCATCTTCACCGACGAGCACGAAGCGCTGCGCGAGTCGATCCGCAACTTCGCGATCAAGGAGCTGGCGCCGCACGCGGCGGAATGGGAGGAGACGACTTTTCCGGACTCGGTTTTCCGAAGGATGGGAGAGCTTGGGTTCCTCGGCCTCGACAAGCCCGAGGAGTACGGCGGGCAGGGCGGGGACTACTACAGCGCGCTGGTGCTGGCGGAGGAGATCACCAACGCCAACAGCGGCGGCCTGGCGATGGGCGTGGCGGTGCAGACGGACATGGCGATGCCGCCGATCCTGAAGTTCGGCACCGAGGAGCAGAAGCAGCAGTGGGCGGCCCCGGCGATCGCGGGCACGAAGATCCTCTGCCTGGGTATCACCGAGCCCGACGCCGGCAGCGACGTGGCGGGCATCAAGACGCGCGCCGTGCGCGACGGCGATGAATTCGTGATCAACGGCTCGAAGACCTACATCACCAACGGGCACCGCGCCGATGTGATCGTGCTGGTAACGAAGACCGACCCGGATGCCGGCTACGACGGCTTCACCCTGTTCCTGGTGCCGATGGACGCGCCCGGCGTGATCCGCGAGAAGAAGCTCGAGAAGCTCGGCATGCACGCCTCGGACACGGCGCTGCTCGCCTTCCAGGACGTGCGCGTGCCGGCGAGCGCGATGCTGGGCACGGAGGGCAAGGGCTTCTACCACATCATGTGGGAGCTGCAGGGCGAGCGCCTGATCGGCGCCGCGGGCTGTGTGTCAGGCGCGCAGAAGTGCTTCGATCGCACGCTCGAATTCGCGAACGAGCGCAAGGCGTTCGGCCGCAGCATCGGCAACTTCCAGGTGATCCGCCACAAGTTCGCGGAGATGGCAACGAAGATCGAGAGCGCGCGCCAGATGGTTTATGTGACAGCGTGGCGTTTCAACAACGGCGAGTATCCGGTGCGCGAGATCTCGATGGCCAAGCTGCACGCGGCCCGCATCGCGGTGGAAGTGGCGGATGAGTGCATCCAGATCCACGGCGGCGCCGGGTACATGCGCGAGTATGGCGTGGAGCGCGTGTGGCGGGACATGCGTCTGAACCGCATCGGCGCAGGGACGGACGAGATCATGCTGGACGTGATCGGGCGCTCGTACGGACTCTAAATAGTATGAAGGCAGGTCCACATGTGGACCTGCCCCGGACCGTACATGTACGGTCCGGCCGACCGGCACATGTGCCGGTCGGGAAAGAATAATTGAGATAAATGACCCCTCCCACGCCGCCGTTCACCGCAGAGCACGAGGAGCTGCGCGCCTCCGTACGCGGCTTCATCGAACGCGAACTGACCCCCCATGCGCAGCAGTGGGAGGACGAGGAATGGTTCCCCGACGAGGTTTTCACCAAGCTCGCCGCGCAGGGCCTGCTCGGCCTCAAGTACCCGGTGGAGCACGGCGGGCAGGGCGGCGATTATCTACACGAGGCGGTGCTGATCGAGGAGCTCACTCGCATCGGCAGCGGCGGCACGGCGGCGGGCATCGGCGCGCATGTGAACATCGCCACCCCGCCAATCTGGAAGTTCGGCAGCGACCAGCAGAAGCGCGATTACCTGGAGCCCGCGATCCGCGGTGAGAAGATCGGCGCGCTGGCAATCACCGAGCCCGAGGCGGGCAGCGACGTGGCAGCGCTGCGCACGCGCGCGACTCCTGTGGATGGCGGCTGGGTAGTTAATGGTGAGAAGACGTACATCACCAACGGCGTGCGCGCGCACTTCATGGTGACCGCGGTGAAGACGACGCAGGAGGGCGGACACCATGGCATCTCCTTTCTGATCGTCGATCGCCAGCGGGGCGTGCACTCCGCGGCCCTGCACAAGCTCGGGTGGCAGGCATCGGACACCGCCACCATCAGTTTCGAGGATGTGTTCGTGCCGAGTGAGAACCTGCTGGGCGCCGAGCACGAGGGCTTCAAGCTGATCATGGCCAACTTCCAGTGGGAGCGCCTGGCGATGGCGCTCGGCGCGGTGGGCGCGATGAGCGCCGCCTGGGAGCGCACCGCCCAGTTCGCGCGCGAGCGCTCGGCGTTCGGCCGCCCGCTGGCGGCCCACCAGGCGATCCGCCACAAGCTCGCGGATCTGGCGACGAGCGCGTACACGTGCCGCTGTGTCACCTACGACGCGCTGCGCCGCTTCGTGAATGGCGAGGAACCGCTGAAGGAGGTGACGATGGCCAAGCTGCTCACGCAGCGCGCCTCGTTTGAGCTGATGGACGCTTGCCTGCAGATACACGGCGGCGCGGGCTACATGAAGGAGTTATGGGTCGAGCGCGCCGCGCGCGACGCGCGGCTGGGGCCGATTGGCGGCGGCAGCGATGAGATCATGCGGGAGATTCTGGGGCGGTTGCTGGCGTTGTAGGGGCGCTGTAGGGTGTGTGCAGCCAAAGGGACGCGCACATGGCGCGTTTCGCAGGACTCGACCGGCGCATCCGCCCACGGGCGCTGCGCCACAGGGAGGCATCTAATGCAGCTAGCAAACTCGCGGCGGGCGCTGATCGCGCTGGTACTCGGCGCGGCACTGCTCGCCCTCGGCGGCTCCGCGCTGGCGGACGGCGGCAAGAGCGCAGGCAAGAGCGGCAAGGCGCCGAGCAGCGCCAAGGTCCTCATCACGGGCAGCGAATCGTTCAAGACGAACGCCTACATCAAGGACAGTGTGCACTTCGTCGCGGGCACGGTCACGGTGAGCCCAGGCGCGACGATCACGCTGAGCAACAAGACCGATGACGAGCACACGTTCTCGATCGTCAAGAAGGCGCAGCTGCCGCGCACGCTCGCGCAGATCGAACACTGCACGGTGTGCGGCGAAATCGCCAAGGCGCACGGCGTGAACCCGGAAGCTGCCCCGACGGGGCCACCGCCGATCCCGCTCGTGAACGTAGGTCCGGTGGGCTTCAACGAACCGGGCGACTCGACGGTGATCGGCCCGCAGGGCCACGGCAGCACGGTGACCTTCAAGGTGACGGCCGCCGCTGGCAGCACGCTGTACTTCATGTGCGCCATCCACCCGTGGATGCAGGGACGCATCGTCGTTAAGTAGACGGAGCTGTCTTGGCGGGGTGCGGGCGCTCGGCCTGCACCCCGGCGTGGCGGCAGCCGGCCGGGTTCAGCCCCGGCGTGGAGCAAGCATTCGACTCAAGCGGCCAACGCGAACGGCCGATATCCCCTCCATGCGCAGCGCATGGCGATCCCACGACGGCCGCTCCGCGTCGGCCCTCGGCGCGCTGCTCACCATTGGCGCACTTCTGGCCCTAGCGGCCCTCCTCATCGGGTGTGGCAGCGGGGCCTCTTCGGCGACAGCCCCGGACGCAACGACCGTCGGCGACGCGACGACGAAGCCTGCCGGCAGGGCACACACCACCGTCGCAACGCGAGTATCCCCGACGGCGCGCATGAGCAAGGCGCAGGCGCTCGCATACGCCCATGCCGTCAACCTGCGCGCCGCGGACGTCCCCGGCACGCAGGCGAGCGGTATCGAACGCGAACACCCCCGCGACGGGCAGCTCGCGCGCTGCATCGCCTTCGCCCACCCCGGCAACATCGCGGAAATCCGCTCGCCGAGCTTTGAGTCGAAGGAACCCGGCGAATATCTGGGTGTGGCGTCCGAAGTCAACGTGCTCCCTTCCTCGGCCGCCGCGGCACGCGTGGTCGCCGCCTTTCACACCCACCGCGCGCAGACCTGCATCGAGCGGATCGTCGAGCACAGCCTCTCCAAGCTGAACACGAACCGCGTTCAACCCGGCAAGCCCTCGTCCACGTGGACGTTCGCAAACATCCCAGGGACCGAGGGAAGCTACGCCGCCCGCATCGTCATGCCGATCTCCTCCGTTAGGACGGGCATCTCGACGTCCTACTACATCGACGTCCTGGGATTCGCGTCGGGCCCGGCCGTAGTCGAACTGCTGGTGGCGAGCATTCCCCAGCCCTACAGCAGCGCCAGTGAGGAACAGCTGTTCTCGCTGCTGTTGAGCCGCGCGAAGGTGCAGTAAAAGCCGACCTTCGCCCCGGCTCCAACCTTCGCCCCCTACTTCTTCCTCCTTGCTTTGGCCTTCCTCGCCTTGGCCGCCTTAGCCTTCGGGCAGCCGACCACGACGATCTTCGTACTCTGCTTGACCTGCGCGCCGTTCTGCCCGGTGAGCGTGGTGGGCATCACGAGCTTGGCCGAGCAGAAGCTGCCCTTGGCCTTCGCGGGCAGGTCGGTGCCGAGGGCCGAGTGAGGACCCTGCGGCAGCGTCACTTCAAAGCTCGTGATCGGGACATCGGGGACGGCATTGAAGGAGCTGGTGGTGATGCCATTCTTGATGCCGGTGTTGCCGGTGAGATCCAAGCGCAGACCCTCGGCCTGGAGGATGAACACCAGATCGGGGAAGGCGGCCCCGCCGTGGGAGACCAGGTACGCCGGCCCGATCGCCGGTTCGCTGAGAACGGGCGTGATGGCCTTGGCGAAGCCGACCTCCGAGCCCGCCGGACACGCGGCGGGGTTCGCGGCGAACGTCGCTTCGGGGCACGCCTGCTGCAGCGTCGTCAGACGCGCCGGCAGCTGCTTGGGCAGCGAGACGACGGTCGTGGCAATGTTGGCCTGCCCCTGCCCGGAGCCGAGCTTGACGTCGAGGCTCGCGCCCCTGGCCTTGGTGGTCGTGGCGCCCGTGGAGGCGGCGAACGTGGGCTTGAACGGCAGGTTCTTGCAACCTTCCACGGCGAATGGCGAGCTGACGGCCACGGCTGTGCCCTGCGTGGATTCGATCTTGCCGCTGAGGAGCTTGCCGGTGCAACTCGTGGGGTTGAACATGAACCCGCCTTCGCGTTCGATCGCCACGTTGACGGTCTCGATGCGCAGCGGCACCCCGTCGAGCACCTGCGGCAAGGGATCGCTCGTGACGGTGATCGCGCTCGTTTCCTCGTCGACGCCGATGCGCGCGCGCACCGTGACATCGCCGAGGTTGAACGGCCCGGCGACGGCGGGCACGACGATCGAGAGCCCGAAGGGCGCGCCGCCGTAGGGGCCGGTCAAGTAGACGCGGCCCTTCACCCACAGCGGCGCGGGCCCGGGACCGACAGCCACCGTGGTGGTGCCGATCTGGCTCGCCGCCGCGCACTTGCCTTCCGCCGCGAGCGGTTCACCGCAGAGCGGCACCTTGGCGAGCATTCCCAGTAGACCGGGGGGAGTGGTGACCTGCAACCGGCCGATGTCCTGCTGGCGGTCGCCGCGCGTGATGGTGGCCGTGAGCGTGGTGTCGCGCCCTGCCGCCACATTGGTGACGCCGGCGTTGAAGCCGGGCGCGAAGGGCAGCCCCGCGGGGCAAGGGCCGCCCTGGCCGTCCCAGTCCACCGTAAAGCCACCGCCGACGATCGCATCGGGCGTAATGGGCGAGCTCCACGGCGCCAGATCGC
The DNA here is from genome assembly GCA_963821895.1 of uncultured Solirubrobacterales bacterium. Classification (GTDB taxonomy): domain Bacteria; phylum Actinomycetota; class Thermoleophilia; order Solirubrobacterales; family Solirubrobacteraceae; genus Palsa-744. The sequence goes on along the minus strand of CAWGFQ010000003.1, from coordinate 559,271 downwards.
CGTTGGCGAGCGCCTGCCCGCACTGCCGAGGGTTGGCCAGCGGCGAGCTCGCCCCGCCTTCGATCTTGAGCGCCACTTCGCTCACGGGCAGCTGCGGGTTTTCCAGGAACTTAGCGGTGATCCTGCCGGTCGTGGGGTTCACGGAGGCCGTGCCCCTCAGCTTCACGACCACGCCACTGCCGGCCGCTTCGAGGTAGAGGCCGAAGAGGTTGCCATTGGTTGCATCGGCCGCCGTGCAGGGGTTGGGCGTGCCGCACTGGGGGGCGGCAACGTAGAGGTGGCCGTCGAGCGGCTTTTCGAGCGCCGGCGTCGTGATCTTCACCGTGCCGATCTGCGAGGACTGCGGGCAGTGGCCGGGGGTGAGCTGGGACATCCCTTCCTGCCCGATCGCTTCGCCTTCGCCGACTTCGGTGGGTGTGCGCAGCTTGTTTTCGGGCAGATTGGTGGGCATGTCGATGCCGTTCGGGCCGGTGGCTTCGCAGCCGGTGAGGCCGACGGCCCCGCCGGGAGAGAGGTTCATGCCTTCCGGGAGCGTCATCGTGACGTTCTTCAGCTGGGGGGTGGCGAGGATGGGGAATTCCTCCGGGTTCTGGCGGACCTTGATCTTGATTTCGTAGCCGGTTGGCTCTTCGGCCTGGGTTACTTCGGGGTGCATTTCGATCTGGGGTTCGAACTGGAGGAGGTTGCAACCGGTGATGCCCGGATATGCCACGGCCTGTTCGGACACCCAGCGCGCCGGATCGTTCCACGAGTCGGCCTGCACGTCCGCCCTCAACGGGCCCGCGCTGCAGTTGTCTGGGTTCGTTAGGAAGGCCTGCGAAGCGCTTGGGTTTCCATCAGCCATGTTGGGATCGCCGAAGAACGTCAGCGCCGCCCCCTCGACATGGATCGTGGTGGGTAGGCCCGGACTGGCGACACGCAGTGCATATCCAGACGGGGTCTGCACGACGCTGCCGTACAGCTGTATCGGCACGCCTGCATAGGTGAAGCCGAACTGGGCCGGATAGCCGTGATCCGGGACCATATTGTAGATCGCGGACGTCGAGCCTCCGTATTCTTCGGGGAACACTGTGCCAGTGACGATATTCTGGGCAAACAGTATGATCGAGCCCACGCGGCTGGTTGCCGGACAGTGAGTCTTCCTGTTGCCATTGCTCTTCAACTGCAGTTCCGTGCACTGTCCAGCCGCGGTCGGATCTCCAAGGAAGCCAAGTGGTAGATACACCACGATATTCCGGGGAGACTCGACGCTCGCGGGGATGAGTTCCCCATTGGGCTCTGCCGTGACAGTAGTGTTGAAGTTGATCGTGCTCGTCACGTCAAAGGGGTGATCCGCGGCCCGCGCGTCGAGCTGTCCGCTCGCGTCGTGCGCGGCAAAACCAAACGCGGAGATCCCAAACGCCGCGGGCGGGCCGTTCACGGTGTTCGCCAGCGTCGACGGCTGACTCGTAGATACCGACTGCGCTCCGCCGCCAGACACCCTCACGATGTTGGTGACCGGCCCAGCCTGCGCGCCCGCTTCGACCTTCACTTCGAGAACGACCTCCAGCGTGCCGCCCGAGGCGACCGCTTCGTTGTACACACAGGTCGCCTTGGCCGCGTTGCACGTCCAGCCGAATCCGTTGCTTTCCAACGGGAAACCCGTTTCAAGACTCCGGCCGCTCATCGCGCTCGGCTTGAGGCCGACGGGTACCGTGTCGGCGATCACAACCGGAGCGTTGGTCGGTTCGCTCCCGATGTTCGTGAGCGTCACCACATAGCGGTCGCACAGGAAGTTCGTTTCCCTGGCACAAAGCGTGTTATCTCCGACGGCGAAGTTGGTCGGCTGCGCGACAGAGGAGACTACCCAGCCGGGTCCTGCCGAGAAGGCCAGTGCCTCGACGGAGGACGAGCCAACCATCGCTGCCGCCACAGCAGTTACTACAAGCGCAACTACGCAATATCGCCGCATTGTCTATTTCCTCCCCGCTCGGGTCTTCTTGGCATTGCGCTTGTTATGTTTGCTGGGGCTGCGCTTGAGCTTCTTGGGCTTCTTCTTGACCACCTTCTGCTTCCCCGGCGGAGTGGGTCCAACGGGCGCGCCGACCGCTTCCGCCGGCACCGATGTGCTCGATGGAGCGAGCAGCGAAGGGACTTCGCCTGCCGGCCCCTTGCATGCGCCGGGCGAACACTGCGACGGTTCCACGGGGGACGCGAACCCACCGTCGATGCGCGCGTCATAGATGTCCACCTGCGCGTCGGTGTCCTGCGGAACGAGACGATCCCCGCTCGTGAAGAACACGTCGCTCCCGGACTCGTCGGTTCCGATCAGTTCGGTGGTGGTGTGTCCATTTTCAGTTGTGACGTCGTGGCCGTCAGAGATCAGGCCTATCTGCCCGTCATGGTACTCATAGACGTTAATCGCGTACAGTGGCCGACCTTTTTCTTCACCGACCACCACACTGTTGAGTGCCAATGGCGTCAGCGCTGCCGCGCTCGAAAAGAAGACACGGGAGCCATCGGCGGACATCGCCAGCGCATCGAATCGTGTACGAAGAGGTGTGGAAGGTCGGTTCACTTCTTCAATCTGAACCGGTATGGCGGCAGCCTGATCGCTGGAGTTCCCGTCTTCGTTATATCCGTCTTGGCCGCGCGAAACCCGCACGAGCCGTTCGGTCTGCGCGTCGTACTCGAAGACCTGTCCGGCCTCTATCCGTTCTTCCTGGTCAGGCGTCAAATCGGCAGTGCTCTGAAACACCAAGAAGCGCCCATCTGGCGTTGCCTGCACCGGTCGCACATCCGCCGAGCCCCAGTCTCTCTGATCGCCGACGGCAGATAGAGTCGCGACGAAAGACGTGCGCTCTTCGGGGCTTCTACAGTCCGTTTCACTTCCGGGGCATATTCTTGAGTAAACATAAAGGTTCGGGGCACCCATAAGAGGCGCCTTTCCTTCCCCATTGGCTGCGGTCAGTACGCCCTTCGCCACGAAGTACACATGCGAGCCGTCCTCGGAGACCCGTGCAACGCCCAAGACTTCGGCGTCCGACCCGGGGGTTGCGTCGCCCTCTCCCCCGCGCGAAATCTGAGTCAGTCGCGTGACTATGCCTTCTTTGATTTCGGCCTCGTAAAGGTCCACACCCGAGCCTTTGCCATTTTCATCGCCGTTGACCAGCGACTGCTGAGTGGTAAAGAACACACGTGAGCCGTCCAGCGATGCACCCGCAAAAACGCCGGGCTTTCGATCTCCTGGTGTACGCTCGGTAGTCGCACACGATCCAGTGCATTCCCAACTCGCCGTCGCGAGGGTAGGCTCGGAAACCGCAACCGTCTTTTCGCCGTTGATACGCGCATACAGTTCATTTGTCGGCGGTTCACCGCCGCATTCCCTGGCCGTGAAGAAAACCGTCGCTCCGCTCGCTGAGATGGCATTGTATACATCTCCGCCTGCAGGATAAGAGTCACTCCCGAGCACCGTGCCACAATCACTGATCAGATTCGCGGCTTCGTTGATGTGCTGCTTGCCCTCTCTATGAGCGGTCTCTTCAATCGGTTCTTTGTTGCTCACACCGACGAGTCTCGGTTCAGCGTTTTCCGTGCCGGAGTATTCATAGAGTGACGGTCGGCGTCCGCCAAAGGTCGTGTCACCTGGCCACAGCCCGTCTTCTTCAAGTCCTTCGTTCGGAGAAGCGACAATGAAGATCGCATGGGTCAAATTGTCGGATGCACCCCGGAAGTTGAGTGATCTTTCTGCCGCGTTTGGCGGAGCGCCAGGCCCCACGGATGTCAACGGGCCGCCCATAGGATGTATATACACATCAGCCGAAGACTGTCCGGGCAGGCCGGCGAACGAAAGGCTGCTGCCAAAGGTCGGACTTACGGCAATCACTTCAAACTTGGGGAACTTGGAAAACGGCGCGTCCACCGGTACCGGTTTCCAGCCGGCTTCGGTACGCATGAGACGATAAGTGAGCCCGAAGAGACCAGTGCCTTCAGGCTCGTTACCTTCAGACGTCAAGTAGCTGCCGTCGGATTCGACCAGAACCTGTGAGCCATCTTCGGACGCGCCAACCACAGGAGTCGAGAAACCCTGCTTGTATGATGGGCTGACCATCTCATATGCCCTGCATTCAGGAAGATAGGCCCGGAAGCCAGGCAGCGATCCATTGGTGCATCCGGTGGCCCCCTCAGCCACTCCAGCGCCACCGAGCACACCCGTTAACAGCGCCAGTATCACAGCAAGCCCGGCCTTCATCTCCCGCACCTCACACACTCTCCCTAGGTCATGAGCGACAGCAATCCTGCGATGGGCGGGACACCTACTTCATGGTGCCCCGCCCAAACCACTATCTCTTAGAGTCGTCTAGTTTTCAAAGACTCCAAATACTTCGTTCGATGCCAGACGAGCCCCATAGACACCGCTAAATGTCGAAGCAAAGCCGACAACGTTTAGGCCAACCGTCGTTTCTACTCCTTCGTGTTTGACCTTGGCTATGGCTGTCTGGGGGAATACATCCATACCTTCTTGTCCTTCTTTTTCCGACGGAAGGACTTCCGCGGCGATACTGCCTGTGACGCCGCGTTCGCCTTCGAGAGAGGTGCCGCAACCCGTACCGCTGAATTTGAGCGTTACGAACAGCGTCCCTTCCGTAGGCTGAAATACATCTAGGACCTTTGTTTGTTTGACTTCCAATGGACTAGCTAGATATGATTTTAGTTGCTTAGTCGTAATTGGTTCGGCAACACTGCAGTTACTGGGTTTGAGCACAGTACAACTCGAATAGGTGACCCGACCTTTATCTTGACCTTGATGGGTGCCATTACCTTCGATGGTCGCGCCTTCCGAGATGCTGCCCTTGCATTCTATTTCCGCATTCAATGACGGCGTTTTAAGAACGGCGCCGCCTTTTAGTTGGAGTTTTATTTGCTTAGAGCCTGTTTCGAGCCGTGACGCATTCACCCGCCAGTACGGACCCGCTGCCGACGCTGTCGACGCCACGATCCCGCTGGTGATGAGAAGAGTCAGCAAGCCCAACAGGACTGCTCTCGTTTTGAACATGCTGCCTGTACTTCCTTTCCCCCGGCCGAGCCGGGATTGCTCTGTTTCGGTTGCGTACTTTCTACGTAAGGCGACATCTTCGGCCCAACTCTGCGCTGGAGCCCTGCCATCCGATGCCTATGTCGCGCCCTCCGCCGCCGTTTGATCGGTCCGACCACCAAGGGCAAGGTCCAGTATGACGGCCTACGCGGCCGCGTGCAAGACCCAAACGAAACGTATACATGGACTAACTCTATTCTCTAGCCCACAGCCCAATAGATAAGCCGTTCTGGAGCCCCAACCAGAGGTCAAAATCAGAAACAGACCGCGAGATCTGTCAATGGAAAACCACTCTTCCGCGTTGGAGCCACGTAAGGAGATGTCGCCTGGACCGTGGCCGGCCGTGCCCGGGATGACGCCGGCCTGCCACCAGGCGAGCCACCGAGAGTCCGTCCGCCCCATCCCCCAGGATGTCTGGCCCTTTGCCCCCCAAGCGCCCGACACCCCCCTCGCCTTCCCCCCGGCTCCCATGACCTCCCCTCCCGTGGCGCCCCTACGCGCGTGGCAACACGACGCCCTGGCCAGCCTGGCAACTTGGCCGGCCGCCGCCCCCTTCCTGATCTCAGCGGCACCCGGCGCTGGCAAGACGCGCCCTGCCCTCGAACTCGCCCGGCGCCTGCTCAACGAGCGGGCGATCACGAGCGTGGCGGTGCTCTGCCCCACGACACCCCTGACGCGCCAGTGGGCGACCGCGGCCGCGGTGCTTGGCATCCAACTGGCCCCCGACCCCGAGCAGCCGACGCCCCCGCGTGGCTTTCACGGCGTGGCGGCGACCTACGCCCGCATCGCCGCCAACCCAACCCCCTGGGCAAAGGCGACCCGCCCCACCACCCTGGTGATCGCCGACGAGGCGCACCACCTCGGCGAGGATCTGGCGTGGGGCACGGCCTTTCAGCGGGCCTTTGCGCCCTCCCCCCGCTGGCTGCTGCTCTCCGGCACCCCGTTCCGCTCCGACGCGACCCCCATCCCGGGCGTGCGCTACGACGCGGATGGCCTGGCGGAGCCCGACATCTCCTACACCTACGCGCAGGCCGTGAACGACGGCATCTGCCGCCCGGTGGCGTTCGTGACGTTCGATGGCTCGCTCAGCTGGCGCAGCGGCGACGATGTGATCGAGAGCTCCTTCGAGACGGTGCTCACGCCGCGCGAGGCGGGCCGCCGCTACCGCACTGCCATCTCCACCGAGCTGCCCGATGGTCTGCCGCGGATTCTGCGTGAGGCCGACGCGAAGCTACAGGCGCTGCGACGTGGCACGGCGGGCGCCCACCCCGGCGCGGACGATTCCCACGGGAGCGCAGATGGCCACGCAGACGCCCACCACGCCGGAGCCCACCCCCAAGCCCCCCACCGCGACGCGGCCGGCCTGGTGGTGGCGGCCGACGCGGCGCACGCGCGCAAGATTGCGCGGCTGCTGCACGAGGCCACCGGCAAGGCCCCAGTGGTCGTGCTGCACACCGAGGCGAAGGCCGCGCAGAAGCTCCAGGCCTTCACCGTCGCGCGTGACCCGTGGATCGTGGCGGTGAACATGGTCAGCGAGGGCGTGGATATCCCGCGCCTGCGCGTGGGCGTGTACGCGACCGCCGCGAAGACCCCGCTGGTCTTCCGCCAGATCGTGGGGCGCTTCGTGCGCACGATCCGCGGACGCGCGCCGGAGCCGAGCTGGCTGTACCTGCCCGCGGACCCGCTCCTGCGCCGCCACGCCTCGGAGGTCGAGAGCGAGCTGCGCCAAGCGCTGCGCCGCCCCGAGGAGCAGGACGACGGCCTGGACGACATCGAGCGTGCGGCCCGCCGCCGCAGCGAGCCATCGCCCGCGGCCGACTTCGTGCCGCTGAGCGCCGAGGTGGCCCCGCAGATGACACTCTTCGGCTCCGCCCCGCGGGTGACGCCCTCAGCGCCGCTGTCCGCCATGGCAGGCGCCGTCGGCGCACCCCTCGCCCCCGGCGCGCCCCCCGCCCCGGACGCCCCCTACGCCCCGCACGCCCACAGCGGCACCACACACACCCCATACGCCCCCGACGCACCCCTCGCCCACGGCGCCCCGCACGCCTCCGGCACACCACCTCCCCCTGGCCAAACCCCCCCAATGCCAGCCTTCGAACGCCGCGCGCACCTGCGCACCGAGCGCAGCCGCCTGGTGGCTGACCTGCACCGTCGCGACAAACGCAGCCACCGCGAGATCAACGCATGGCTCAACCGCGAGACCGGGGTCAGGCGCGTCGAGGACGCGACGATCGCCCAGCTGGAGCGCTCGGTGACGCTGCTGGTGCGCGAGCTGACACGGCGCGGCCGCGCGGCGTGAGCACCCACGCGTTGGCGGTCCCGCGCGTGGCGCTGCCCCGGTCCGCCCCCTCGCCGACGTTCTCCACCAGCCCGAGCCGCTCCAGCCGCCGCAACAGCCGCGAGATCTGGCCCTGGTCGACGATGCCGGCCTGATCGGCCACCTCGCGGTTGCTGGCCCGTGGCCGCAGGCCAATCGCCTGCAGCACGCGCGCGGTGCGGTACGTGAGCCGCACCGCCGCCCCCGTCGGCATCGTGTCGCGCGCGGCCCCGGTGCCATCCCGCGCGGCCCCCATGCCGTCCCCCACGATCCCCCCGGCGACTTCCCCTGTGTCCCATTCGACTCCACCGACTGCGCCCCTGGCGCCGATGACATCCGGCGGCGGCGCCCCCCGGTCGAGCTCGCGCCCGGCCCTGGCGGCGCCCAGGTAGGGCAGCAGGATCAGGTGCATGAGCGGCCCGAGCAGCTCGATCAAGGGGGGCGTCCGGCCGTTGCTGCCCACCAGCCGCGTGTGGATGACCGCGAGCACCGCCCCCACGACCCCCTCGGCTGTGACCTCCGGCGGCTCGCTGCGCCCGGCCCCCTCCAGGCGCCCACGGTCGACGTATTCGCAGAGCACCGCGATTGCCTGCAGGCGCCGCTGCTGCACGCGCGCCCCGCCCGCCGGCGCATAGACCACGCACAGCCGCGCGAGCGCCGGCTCGCGGTCGAGCAGCGCGAGCAGTGCCGCAAGCGCGGCGCGCACGCCGTCCGCCCAGCGGGCCTCGCGCGAGTACGCCGTGTACATCGCCTCCCCCGCCAGCGCCAGCCCCTGCTCGAACGCGGCCTGCAAGCACGCCTCACGGTCGGCATAGAGCTCGTGAAACGCGCGGCGTGAGACCCCGGCGCGCGCGAGCACGTCGGCCACGCCGACCAGGTGTGGATCGGCGCGCGCGGCCATCTCCTCGGCCATCGCCCGCTCGATCCGCGCCCGCTGCTGCTCCTCACCCATCCTTCGCGCCTCCCATCGCCCCTCAAGCACCAACCCCTGCCACTTGATCTTCGCACTAGCAAGCATATTTTAGGTGTCTAGCCAAAGATCTCGCAATCCGCATTACCGACATTTCAGTCGCACGGCCTCACCCAAAAGAAGTGGAGCCGTGGCCCGGGGGGAGCGGGCCACGGCTCCGGTCTCGAAGGACCTCGAACGCGGAGGGGGTGCTGCGTTCGGGCGGTCCCCTGAGGCGCTACCAGGAGAGTTGAGGGGCGGTAGCGCTCCCAGTCTGCAAGCCAGCTTCCCTGCCGGCCGTGTGTGTTGTACACAGTCGGTAATAAAGCAGACCGCCACAGTGTTGTCAAGAGGGATGATGGAGATGGTATCCGTGACAAACCCTGAATCTGCCCGCAAAAGCGGCTTATTTGCCCCGATTTTGGCCGTTTGGTCGAACCGTCAACCACGATTTGTGCCGCTTGGGCGCGGCATTTGCCACGCCTTAGAACCTCCGATGTCAACCGGTTCTGTACAGTGTCGTTACAGATGACCGCCACCTCCGCCCCCCCGAGCCGGAGCGAGCCTCCCCCCACGGGCCAGCGCGAGCGCCTGCTCGACGGCATGGCCCGCGCAGTGGCGCGCCGCGGCTACACCGACGCGACCGTGGCGCAGGCGATCGCCAAGGCGCGCGTGTCGCGCAGCACCTTCTACGAGCACTTCGCCGACAAGGAGGAGTGCTTCCTGGCCGCCTTCCAGGAGCTGGCGCCCGTGCTCGGCGAAGAGCTGCTGGCAGCTGTCGCCGACGTGCCGTGGGAGCGCAAGCAGCGCGCGATGCTCGCGGCCGTGCTCGACCCCGAACAGAGCGACACGGCGATGCACTGGCGCCTCTTGCTGACCCAGGCGCGCGCGGGCGAGCCGCGCGTAAGGGCGCAGCGCGAGCTGTTCATGGCGCGCCTGGAGCAGTCGCTGCAGGCACTGCTGGATGGCGTGCCCGAGCAGACCCCGACGCTCGACATCCCCCCCAAGGCGCTGCTGGGAGGCGTGCGCAGCGTGATCTCGATCCAGCGCTACACGCACGACGCGCAGGAGCAGAGCTCGCTGCTGGACGATCTGGTGGCGTGGACGGCGGCCTACGCCGTGCCCCCGGGCCACGCACGGCGCCCGGACGCCGAGTGGGAGGCGCTGGGGCGGCGACTGTGCGCCACGGGCGACCCGGCCTCCCAGAGCCCCCGGGATGACCCGGCCCCCCCACACGCACTTTCGGGCGACTGCCCGGCCGCCTCCGAGGAATCCCCCCCCAAGCTCCCCCGCGGCCGCGGGCGCCTGCCGGCGGCCTCCGTGGCGGGCGAGCACTACAACCGCATCGTGCGGGCGACGGCGCGCACCATGCGTGCGAAGGGCTACGCCGCGACGACGATCGCGGATATCGTGGCAGCGGCGGGCGTATCGCGCGGCGTGTTCTACGGCCAGTTCCAGAACAAGCAGGAGGTGTTCCTGGCCGCGCAGACCGTGACCCTGCAGAAGGGCCTGACGACAGCCTCGACGGCCTTCTTCACCGGGCGCACGTGGCCGGAGCAGGTGTGGCGGGGCCTCGACGCCTTGCTCAGCTACCTGGCGGGCCTGCCCGACCTGGCCCACCTGATGCTGATCGAGCCCTACGCGGCGGGCCCGGCGGCACTCGATCGCGTCATCGACACGATGCGCACGCTGAGTCTGTTCCTGGAGCAGGGCTACCACGGCGGCGGGCGCGCGGAGCAACTGCCGCGCCTGTGCTCGGACGCGATCGCGGGGGCGATCCACGAGCTCTTCTACCACGCCGCGCAGGAGGACCGCGGGATCGAGCGGCTGCGCGAGCTGCTGCCGCAGTGCGCGTACATCGCGCTGGCCCCGTTCCTGGGCGCGCGCAAGGCACGCGCGACGGTGGATGACCTGCTCGCCGCGAGCACCTGAGCGACCCCCGCCCGGCTGCGCGCCCGACCCGGCGCCCGACCCCGCGAGCGACCCCCCGCCCGGCCGCGCACGCCCTGCAAGCGCCCCTGCACCCCTTGGCGGACGCAGCACCGACAGCTAGCTTGCGCGGGCCACGAATCCCCTGCACATGCGCCCCTTCCCACGCCTCAACCCCCACCTCGCGCCGCTGGCCCTCGCCGCCATCGCGGCAACCCTGGCGCTGCCCCCCGCCGGCGCGAGCGGCAGCCTGGAAAGCCGCATCGCGGCCTCGCAGGCGCACAGCAACGCGCTGCACGCGAGCATCGGCGCCGACAACAGGACGATCGAAGGTTTCCAGGGCAGCATCGATGACCTGCAGACGCGCCTGAGCGCGCTGGAATCCAGCCTCACCAGCGAGCACGAGGAGCTCGTGAAGATCCAGACCGAACTGCGCACGGCCCGCGCGCAGATGGCGACACTGCAGAACGAACTGGATGCCGACAGGAAGATATTGATCGCCCAGGTGGTCGCCTCCTACGAGGCCCCGCCGCCGAGCATCGTCAACGTGGTCCTGGAGAGCCACGGCTTCGCGGACATGCTGGAGCGCATGGACGATCTCGTTGCGATCGCCCGCGAGAACGCGCAGGCCACCGTGCGCGTGGCCGCCCAGGAGCGCGCCGTCACCGAACAGGCCCGCCGACTAGCCGAACTGGAAGTGCGCCAGCAGCGCAACACGACGGCCGTGCTGGTGCAGCGCGACGAGGTCGCGCAGCTGCACCTGGCGTTGCTCAAACACCAGCAGCAGTACATCCAGGCACGCGACGCGAAGAGCACGGAACTGGGCGCGATCCACAGCCACCAGCAGGCGCTGGAACACGAGCTCGCAACGCTGCAGGCCCAGGAGCTGGCCGCCAGCGGCAACTCGCTCGCCTACACCGGGCCGGTGGGCGCCCCGAGCCTGACGCCGGACGGCGAATACGGCTTCTTTCCCGCACCGGGCACGAACTACACCGTCGGCGAGGAGCCGACCATAGCCGCCCGCCTGAACAACCTCGGCCGCACCCTGCACCTGCACCTGATCGGCATCAGCGGCTACCGCACGCCCCAGCACTCCGTGGAGGTGGGCGGCTTCGCGAATGACCCGCACACGCGCGGCGAAGCCTCCGACACGCCGGGCGTGGAAGGCGTGCCCGAGGCGACGCTCGAGCGCTTCGGCCTGACCCGCCCCTTCCCGGGCGCAGCCGAGGCCGATCACATACAGCTGCTGGGCAGTCCTCTGTAGCCACGTTTTTTGGAGAGGGCTTCGCTGACGCTCCGCCGAGGTTGCCGCGTACCTGCGCTGCCGCTGGGGTGACGCGCCTCCGGCGAAGCTGCCCGGCGGCGCGCGGTTCCCTTGGCCCTGGCTCTTGTCTTTCAGCTCGCGGCTGGGGCCGCGGCCAGCGCGGCGGGCGCGCCGTAGTGCCACAGGCAGGGGGGCAGCCGCATGCTGCCGTCGGCCTGCTGCCCGTTCTCCAGCAGCGCGATGAGCGTGCGGCCTACCGCCACTGCGGTGCCGTTGAGCGTGTGCAGCGCCTCTGTGCGCTTCTCGATGCGCACACGGATGTCCAGGCGTCGCGCCTGGTAGTCGGTGGTGTTCGAGCACGAGGTCAGCTCGCGGTAGCGGCCCTGGCTCGGCAGCCACGCCTCGCAGTCGTACTTCTTCGCCGCGGAGTTCCCCAGGTCGGTGACGGCGATGTTGACGACCCGGTAGGGCAGTTCCAGCTCCGTCAGGATCTCCTCCTCGATGGCGAGGATGCGCTCGTGCTCGGCCTCTGACTCGTCCGGCGGGACGAAGCTGAACATCTCCACCTTGTCGAACTGGTGCACGCGGAAGATGCCGCGCGTGTCCTTGCCGGCCGCACCGGCCTCGCGGCGGAAGCAGGGCGAGAAGCCGGCGTAGCGCAGCGGCAACTGCTCCGCCGTGAGGATCTCCCCGGCGTGCAGCGAGGCGAGCGCCACCTCGCTGGTGCCCACGAGGTAGAGGTCGTCCTGGGGCAGGTGGTAGATCTGCTGCTCTGTGTCGGGCAGGAAGCCGGTGCCGAAGAGCGCCTGTTCGCGCACCAAGACCGGCGGGATGACTGGTTCGAAGCCGTGGCCGCGCAGCTTCTCAAGGGCCCAGCGCACGAGCGCCAGCTCCAACATCACGAGATCGCCCTTCAGGTAGGCGAAGCGCGCGCCGGAGAGTGCGGCGGCTCGGTCCATGTCGATCCGCTCCCCCGCCAACTCCAGGTGGTCGCGCGCCTGGAGCTCGAACTCCGGCGCCTCGCCCACCTCACGCACGAGCTCATCCTCGGGACCGCGCGCCGCCGTGGGATCGGGCAGGTTGGGCAGCGGCGCCAGCGCATCCCGCAGCGCCTCCTGCGCCACGCGCGCGCGCTCTGAACGCTCCTTGACCTGGGCGCTCAGCTCCTTCATCTGCGCCAGCGCCTCACCGGCGTCCGCGCCGGAACGCTTGGCCTGCGCGATCTCCTCCGAGCGCGCCTTCTGCTGCGCGCGCAACTCCTCAGCCTCGGCGGTGGCGGCGCGCCACTCGCCGTCCAGCGCGAGCACCGCGTCGATCGCCTCCGCCAACGCGGGGTCGCGCCGCGCGAGCGCGGCCTTCACCGCCTCGGGCTGCTCGCGGATGCGCTTGATGTCCAGCACGGCCTACATCATGGCGCCCGCGGCGGGCGCCAATTAAGAAAGTGGCGCAGGCGACCGCAGGCTGCCGAGCCGGACCCCTCTTCTTTCCCGGTCAGAAGGAGGGGTTTTCGACCGTCGGCACCTTGGGTGCCTGCAGGCCGGAGTACTTGGCGAGGAACTGGGCGACCGCCACGGCATCGTCGCCGACGACGATGTTCTCGGGCATGATCGCGCCGGAGAAACCGCCGTTGCGGATCGCATAGAGCACCTGTTCTTCGTTCTCCTTGCGCACGTTGAAGTTGGGGCCGTTCGTGCGCACGCGGTCCTTGATGCTGCTGGCCGAGCCCTCGGCGCCGACCACGGACAGCGTGTGGCAGCCCGAGCAGTGGTCGCGGAACAGCACCGCGCCGCGGTAGTTGGGGTCGTCCTTGGCGAGCTGGATGCCCTGCGTGCCGCAGGCGCCGGCCACCGCAATCGAGCCGAGCAGCAGGGCGAGCGCGGCGAGCAGCTTGCTGCCAGCCGTGCGCCGGGCTGCCAGCCTGGCGGCGTCGTTCTCGGAGCGGAGCGTCATGCGCGGCGGAATATATAGGTCGCGGCCCAGGCGCCGCCCCCAACGCGCATGCACACAGGCGCGTGGCTGTGCTATGACCGCGCCCGTGGACGCGCAGCGCTACCGCGAGACGATCGGGCACTTCGCCACGGGCGTCGCGGTCGTCACGGCCCACGGCGCGCAGGGGCCGGCGGGCATGACGGCCAACGCGCTGTGCTCGCTTTCGCTCGATCCGCTGCTGCTCTTGGTGTGCTTCGACCGCGAAGCGCGCACGCTGCCGCTTGTGCACGAGAGCGGGCGCTTCGCGGTGAACGTCCTAAGTCAGCAGCAGCACGCGATCTCGGGCATATTCGCCTCCAAGCGGGCGGAGGCGGAGAAGTTCGACGGCGTGCCCTGGCGCCTGCACGAAGGGGCGCCGGTGCTGAGCGAGGCCCTGGCGTGGCTCGTGTGCGAGCTGCACGAGACGCACCCGGGTGGAGACCACACGATCTGCATCGGCGGGGTGCTCGACATGCACCACGACCCGCACGGCACGCCGCTCGTGTGGTACCGCGGGCGCTACGGCACGCTGGGGCACGAGGTGCCGGCGGAGGCGAGCTTTCCTAACTGAAGCCGTGCGCGGTCATCGCAGCGCGCAGCGCGAGGAAGACGACGACCAGCGCGGAGAGCGTCATCACGCCCATCTCGCGCCGCACGATCTCGGCGACCACGGCGTGCTGCTCCTCGGCGGGCAGCTCCCCCACGGCCTGCGCATCATCGAGCCCGCGCTGGTCGAGGATCGTCTGCGCCGCGGCCACGCGCAGCTGCTCGGCCACGAAGCCGACGGCCAGCGGGAGCAATGAATAGAGATAGAAGAGGTTGTCGCTGGGCTGCTTGCCGGCGGCCGCGAGCACCCCGACGGCGATGGCGAATACGAGCGCCGCCACCTGTCCGACGCGCAAGAGCACCCAGAAGGAGCGGCTGGGCCGCTGCTCATACCAGCGCACTGCCCCCACGAGAGTCGGGATCGCATTGAGCGCGGCCAGCGCATACGCGCCCGCCACAACAACGCCGCTCAACCCAACCTGACTGGGATAGCGACGGGCCCGACCGAAGCCGGGAGACACGCGCCTGCGGCGCGAATCCCCGTTTCGACCAGCCGGCCTGCCGGCCGGCTGCGCCACCCTCGTCTTCTCGCACCAAACGTCACTATGTAACAGTCTGCCACAAGCGGTGATATAACAGCGCGCAGTGCTGCGCTCCTACCTCCCGGCGATCGTCTTCCTGATCCTCGGCGGAGCCGTTGGCGGGGCTTTCGCTGTGCTGAACTCCGTTCTCGGCCCCCGCCGCGCGGTCCCGCACAAGCAGGACCCCTATGAGTGCGGGCTGCCCTCCGAGGTCAAGCAGGGCATGCGCTTTGGCATCAGCTTCTACCTGATCGCGATGTTGTTCATCCTGTTCGACATCGAGGTGGTGTTCCTCTACCCGATCGCCGTGGAGCTGCGCGCTTACGGCACGTACGCGCTGGCGGAGGTCGTGACGTTCATCGCGCTGCTGGCGGTGGCGTTCGTGTACGTGTGGCGCAGGGGGGCGCTGGAGTGGACATAGAGCGCCACAGCGCCCACCAGCTGCTGCGCGGGGGCGTGGTGGACGGCGCGACGCTGCCGGCGCATCTGGAGGGCACCGAGCTCGAACGCCACGTCGAAGAACGCGTGCTGACGACCACGCTCGACCGCGCGACCGCCTGGGCGCGCTCCAACTCCTTCTTCCCGCTCGGCTTCGGCCTGGCGTGCTGCGCGATGGAGCAGTTCCATGCGGCGGGGCCGCGCACGGACATCGCGCGCTTCGGCTTCGAGGCGTTCCGTGCCTCGCCCAGGCAGGCCGATCTGATCATCCTCGCGGGGCGCGTGTCGATCAAGATGGCGCCGATCATCCGCCGCCTGTATGACCAGATGCTCGAGCCCAAGTGGGCGATCTCGATGGGCGCCTGCTGCAGCTCGATGGGCGTGTTCAACAACTATGCGCTGGTGCCGGCCGACAAGTTCCTGCCGGTCGATGTGCACGTCCCGGGCTGCCCTCCCCGGCCGGAGGCGCTGATGCACGGGATCCTGAAGCTGCGCAAGCTGGTGCAGGACGACCCGGAGATGGGCTGGCGCGAGCGCTATGACGCCGTGGGGACCGAGGAGAGCCCGCTCGATGCCTGACGCCACAGGCCTTGAGCTGCTGGCCCAGGAGCTGGGCGACGCGGCGCTTGAGACCGTGTACTACCGCAACCGCGCGAGCATCGAGATCGATCCGACACAGGTACGCTCGGTGCTGGGGACGCTGCGCGCGCAGGGGTATGCGTTCCTGGCGAGCTTGCACGGGGTCGATCACTACCCGCAGGAGCCGCGCCTTGGCGTGGTGTACGAGCTGCTTGACATGAACCGCGTCGATCGCGTCGCCGTGAAGCTGCGCGTGCCCACTGACTCTCCGGCAGTCGAGTCGGTGACACCGGAATGGCCGACGGCCAACCACCAGGAGCGCGAGGTGTATGACATGTTCGGCGTCGTGTTCGAGGGGCACCCGGACCTGCGCCGCATCCTGATGCCGGAGGACTACGAGGGCCACCCGCAGCGGCGCGACTTCCCCGTCGGCGGCGAACCGGTGCACTTCACCTACAACGACCCCGGCCGATGAACGCGACCCTGCCAGCGGGCGTGACCGTCGAGGAGAGCGAGACCAGCGAGGAGCTGTTGACGCTCAACTTCGGGCCGCACCACCCGGCCACGCATGGGGTGCTACGGCTGCTGGTGACGCTGCAGGGCGAGATCGTGCGCGACATCAAGCCGATCGTCGGCTACGTGCACACGGGGATCGAGAAGACGGCCGAGGACAAGGCCTACTGGAAGGTCATCCCGATCGTGGAGCGGATGGACTACCTCTCCTACTACTTCAACTCGATGGCCTACGTCGGCGCCGTGGAGGCGCTGGTGGAGGTGGAGGTGCCCGCACGAGGGCAGTACCTGCGCGTGATCCATCTGGAGCTCAACCGCATCGCCTCGCACCTGATCTGGCTGGGCACGAGCGCGCTCGACCTCGGCGCGGTGTCGATCTTCCTGTACTGCCTGCGCGAGCGCGAAATGATCCTCGACCTGTTCGAGATGTCCTCCGGCGCCCGCATGCACACCCGCTACTTCCAGATCGGCGGCGTGATGGAGGACATCCCCTCGGGCTTCGCGGCCAAGCTGCGCGAGTTCCTGAAGGCGATGCCCAGGCGCGCGGATGAGTACGGGGCGATCCTCAACTCCAACGAGATCGTGCTGCAGCGCCTGCGCGGCACCTGCCCGCTGGATGCGCAGACGCTGTTGGGGCTGGGCGTGACGGGGCCGCTGCTGCGCGCGGCTGGCAACCCGTGGGACCTGCGCAAGGCCGCCCCGTACAGCTCCTACGATCACTTCCGCTTCAAGATCCCGGTGGGCACGGTGGGCGATAACTACGACCGCTTCGCCGTGCGCCTGGCGGAGATCTACGAGTCGGTGAAGATCATCGAGCAGGCGCTCGATGGCCTGCCCGAGGGACCGCACATCACCGAGGACCGCAAGATCGCGCTGCCTCCACGGCACGAGCTGGCGACCTCGATGGAGGCGCTGATCCACCACTTCAAGCTGGTCACCGAGGGATTGCGGGTGCCGCCAGGGGAGATGTACTTTCCGATCGAGAGCCCGCGCGGCGAGCTGGGTTGCTACGTGCGCTCCGATGGCAGCTCCAAGCCCGCGCGGGTGCACATGCGCGACCCGTCGTTCGTGAACCTGCAGGCGCTCGGGCCGATGGCGGAGGGCAGCTACATCGCGGACATGATCGCGACCACGGCGATGCTCGACCCGATCCTCGGAGGAATCGACCGATGAGCCCTTCCGGCTGGGACCAAGCCGCCGACCTGGGCAGGCAGCCCGCTTCGATCCCCGACCCCGCCATGACGCCCGTCCCTCAGGCGCTGCGCGAGGAGATCGAGGGGCACATGGCCCTCTACCCGGACAGCCGCTCGGCCGCCCTGCCCGCGCTGGAGGCCGCGCAGCGCGTGTACGGCTGGTGCTCGCCGGAGGCGATCGAGCAGGCGGCTTGCGTGATGGGCGTGACCCCCGCCTATCTGGAGTCGGTGGCCACCTTCTACGACATGCTGGAGACCACCCCCGTGGGCAAACACAGCATCTACGTGTGCACGAACATCTCCTGCTCGCTGTGCGGCGCGGACGACCTGTATGAGGCGATGCGCGAGCGCGCGGGCGAGGATCCGGAGTTCAACGTGCGCTCCTTCGAGTGTTTGGGCGCGTGCGACATCGCGCCGATGGCCTCGGTGGACGGCGTATACGTGGGGCCGCTGACGCCGGCCGACGTGCCCAAGCTGCTCGACGACGTGCGGGAAGGGCGCGAGGTGCTGCCCGAGAAGCAGCTCGCCCGCCGCGCATGCGCCGACGCGGGGGCAAAAGCATGAAGAAGCTGCTGTTCGATCGCATCGACGAGCCTGGCCTCGCCACACTCCCGGTGTACGAAGCGCGCGGCGGCTACGCGTCCCTGCGCAAGGCGCTTGCGATGCCCCCCGAGGCCGTCCTGCACGAACTGGAAGCCTCGGGCCTGCGCGGGCGCGGCGGCGCGGGCTTTGCGATGGGCAAGAAGGTCTCGTTCCTGCCCAAGGGGGCGATGGACAAGTACCTGGTGTGCAATGCGGATGAGTCCGAGCCGGGGACGTTCAAGGACCGCGAACTGATGCAGAAGTCGCCGCACATGCTGATCGAGGGCATCGTGATCGCGGCGCACGCGGCGGGTGCGACGCGCTCGTTCATCTACATCCGCGGCGAGTATGTTTTGCAGGCGGACATGCTCGACGCGGCGCTCGCCGAAGCGCGCGCGGCCGGCTACGTCGGCGAGAACATTCTCGGCAGCGAGCACTCCCTCTCGCTGGTCGTGCACCGCGGCGCCGGCGCATACATCTGCGGCGAGGAGACCGGGCTGCTCGATTCGCTGGAGGGCAAGCGCGGCAACCCGCGCCTGAAGCCGCCGTTCCCGGCCAACCAGGGGCTCTACCAGGGGCCGACGCTGATCAACAACGTCGAGACGCTCTGCACGGTGCCGACGATCATGAAGCTGGGCGGCGATGAGTACGCGAAGCTCGGCGTGGAAACCTCGACGGGCACGAAGCTCGTGAGCGTCTCGGGCCATGTGCAGCGGCCCGGCAACTACGAGATTGAGCTGGGCATCCCCTCGCGCGAGATCATCTACGGGCTCGCCGGCGGGCCGCCGGAGGGCAGGGAAGTCAAATGCTGGTTTCCGGGCGGCAGCTCCTCGCCGGTGCTGACGGGCGAGGACCTCGACGTGCCCTACGACTTCGACTCGCTGGCGAAGGCGGGGACGATGCTGGGCTCGGGGGCGATCATCGTGGTGGACGACTCGACGCCGATCCTCGACGTGGCCCTGAAGGTGGCGAAGTTCTACCGCCACGAGTCGTGCGGCAAGTGCACCCCCTGCCGCGAGGGCACGAACTGGACCGTGAAGATGCTTGAGCGGATCGAGTGCGGCGAGGCGACGCCGATGGACCTGGAGGTGATGGCCAGCGTGCAGCAGCACATCATGGGCAACTGCCTGTGCGTGCTGGGCGACGCGATGGCGATGCCAATCGGCAGCATGATCGCCAAGTTCCGCGAGGAGTTCGAAGCGCACATCGAAGCCGCGCAGCTGGGGTTGACCCACAGGCGGGAGGCCGTCCATGCCTAAGCGGCAACCCTGCCCGATCAGCTCGACCGGCGAGGCCCCCCATGCCTAGACCCGAGCCGCGCACGATCACCTTCACGATCGACGGGCTGGAGGTCAGGGCGCCGGAGAACGCGATGCTCGTCGACGCGGCCAAGCACGGCGACGTGGAGATCCCCGTGTTCTGCTACGAGCGCAAGCTCGGCCAGCCTGTCGGCGCTTGCCGCATGTGTTTGGTGGAAATCGAAGGCATCCCCAAGCTGCAGACGGGGTGCTCGACGCCTGTGAAGGACGGCATGGTCGTGCACACGCAGAGCGAGCGCGTCAAGGAGGCGCAGAACTCGGTGGTGGAGTTCCTGCTGATCAACCATCCGCTCGACTGCCCCGTGTGCGACAAGGGGGGAGAGTGCCCCTTGCAGGACATCACCTTCGGCTGGGGCAAGGGCACCTCGCGCTTCATCGAGCCCAAGCGCCACTTCGTCAAGCCGCTGGAGCTCTCGCCCACGATCGCGATCGACCGCGAGCGCTGCATCCTCTGCTACCGCTGCGTGCGCTTCTCGCAGGAGATCGCCGAGGACTACCAGCTGGTGTTGTTGGAGCGCGGCGCGCACTCATACGTGGCCACCTTCGACGGCTCCCCCTACGTGGCGCCGTTCAGCGGCAACATCGTCGAGCTGTGCCCTGTCGGCGCGCTCACCTCGCGCAACTACCGCTTCAGGGCGCGGCCCTGGGACAACGAGGACGCCGGGACGGTTTGCACGCTGTGCCCGGCGCAGTGCAACGTGACGCTGACCGTGCGCGACGAGCGTGTGCTGCGCGTGCTCGCGCGGGAGAACCCGGAGGTGGACGACGGCTGGCTGTGCGACCGCGGGCGCTTCGCCTACCCGCAGCTGGGCGGGGCGGAGCGCATCAAGCAGCCGCTCGTGCGCGACGGCGGCGAGCTGCGGCCCGTCAGCTGGGAGCGCGCCTTGGCGGAGGCCGCGGCGGGCCTGAAGCGGGCGCGCGGTGCTGTGGGCGCGATCGCCGGTGGCGGCAGCACGAACGAGGAGGGGCTGGCGCTGGCGCGGCTGCTGCGCGAGGGCCTCGGCTCGTCGCACCTGGACTGCCGCACGGCCGGCGGCAAGCTGCCGCTCGATCTGCACCGCGCGCTGGCCGAGCCCGCCCTGCAGGCAAGGGTGAGCGACCTGGAGTTCGCGCACGCGGTGCTGCTGCTCGACTGCGAACCGATAGCCGACGCAGCGATCCTCGATCTGCGCCTGCGCAAGGGCGTGCGTCGTCACGGCATGAAGCTGCTGAAGGCGAGCGCGGCGGAGCTGCTGAACGCGGGCTCGCTGCGTGAGCTGACCGAGACGCTGACGGCCGCGGGCGAGGAGATCGTCGTGCTGTGGCACGAGCGCCTCACAGCAGGCCCCAACGGCGAGCGGGCCGCCCGTGCGCTGCTCGATCTCGCCGCGACGCTCGCCTTGGCGGGCAGGGAGAACGCCGGCCTGCTGGAAATCCCCGCCGAGGCGAACGGGCGCGGCCTGCGCGAGGCGGGCGTGCTGCCCGACGACGACGGCCTGGACGCCCTCGGCATCGCCGACGCATTGATCGCGGGCGAGCTGAGCGCCCTGTACCTGCTCGGCGTGGAACCGCACGAGCACGACCAGGCGACGTGGCAGCCGGCGCTTGAGCGCGCCAGCACGGTGATCGCCCACGCGATGTTCCTCACGGACGGCCTGCGTGAGCACGCCAACGTCGTCTTCCCGGCCGAGGCCTATGCGGAGAAGAAGGGCACGATCGTGCATCCCGACGGCCTCGTGCAGCGCCTGCGCCCGGCAGTGGGCCATCTGGGCGAAGCGCGCGCTGAGGCGCAGGTGCTGGGCGACATCGCCACAGCGGTCGGCGTCACGTTGGCGGGGGCGCTCGCATGATCGCAGCGGCGGGCTTCACTACGGCGGGGGCGCCTGCATGATCGCCGTCGTGGGCTACTACGAAGAATGGTGGATCCAGATCCTGAAGGCGATCGTGATCTTCGCCGTTGGGCTGCAGCTCGTGCCAGTCGTGCTGCTCGCCGAGCGCAAGATCCTCGGGCGCTTCCAGTCGCGCTACGGGCCCAACCGCGTCGGGCCGTTCGGCGCATTGCAGCCGCTGGCAGACATCCTCAAGCTGCTGACCAAGGAGCAGTTTCGCCCCAGCAGCTCGATCGGGTTCCTGTTCGTGCTGGCGCCGGTGATCTCGATCCTCACCGCGGTTGCTGCCTTCGCGATCATCCCCTTCGGCAACGTGCAGCACATCTTCGGCACGCCCGTGGGGCTATACGGGATCGACGTGTCGATCGGCCCGCTGTACCTGTTCGCGCTGGGGGCGATCGCCTTCTACGGGATCATGCTCGGCGGCTGGGCCTCGGGCTCGAAGTACTCGTTCCTCGGCGCGATGCGCGGCGCGGCGCAGCTGATCTCCTACGAGGTCTCGCAGGGACTGGCGCTGGTGGGCGTGGTGATGACCGCACAGACGCTGTCGCTGACCGGGATCGTGGAAGCACAGAGCGGCATGTGGTACATCGTGCCGCAGTTCGTCGGCTTTCTGATCTTCCTGACGGCGAGCTTCGCCGAGACCAACCGCGCGCCCTTTGACCTGACAGAGGCCGACGCGGAGCTGGTCGGCGGCTACAACACGGAGTTCGGCGGCGGGCGCTTCGCCAGCTACTACTTCGCCGAGTACCTCAACGTGCTGGTGGTGAGCGGCATCGTCACGACGGTGTTCCTCGGCGGCTGGCTGTTGCCGTTCGGCATCCACCCGCCCGGCTGGGTGGACCCCTTCGTCGTGCTGTTCAAGATGAGCCTGATCACATTCCTGTTCATCTGGGTGCGCGCGACGCTGCCGCGCCTGCGTTACGACCAGCTGATGAGCTTCGGCTGGAAGGTGCTGCTGCCGCTGGCGACGCTCAACGCGCTGGTGACGGCCGTGCTCGTGGTGGCGGTGCACTGATGTGGGATCCGGGCGAGGACGTCGTCGAGGTCAAGCGCACCCCCGCACCGGGGCCGGCGCGCGGCACGTGGCGCACGTTCGCCGAGACGCTGCGCGGGCTGGCCACGACCTTCGGGCGGATGCTGGAAAAGCCCGTGACGGTGCAGTACCCCGAGCAGAAGACGCCGGTGTATCCGCGCTTTCGCGGCCGCCACAAGCTGCACCGCTTCGAGAACGTCCCCGCCGAGGACGGCGCGCCGGGCGGGGGCACAGCGACGGGACACCACGAGCACGCGGGCCTTGAGAAGTGCGTGGGCTGCTCGCTGTGCGCCGCCGCCTGCCCTGCCGATTGCATCCGCGTGGTGGCGGCCGAGAACACCCCGGAGAACCGCGTCTCTGCGGGCGAGCGCTATGCGGCGGTGTATGAGATCAACATGTCGCGCTGCATCTTCTGCGGCTACTGCGAGGTGGCCTGCCCGTTCGACGCGATCACGATGGGTCACGACTACGAGCTCTCCGACTACAGCCGCTCGGACCTGATCTTCACCAAGGAGATGCTGCTGGCCGAGCCGCTGGAGCGCACACCCTTGAGGAACGAAGGCGAGTAGCTCACGATGAGCGCGATTCTGTTCTTCATCGCTGCCACGGGCGCGATCGCGGGGGCGGTCGGCGTGGTGATGCTGCGCGACGCGTTCTTCAGCGTGCTCGCGCTGGTGGTGCACCTGATCTCGCTGGCGGTGCTATTCATGCTGCTGCGCGCGGAGTTCGTGGCCGCGGTGCAGGTGGTCGTGTACGCGGGCGCGGTGATGGTGCTGTACGTGTTCGTGGTGGCGTACGTGGGCGATGAGGCACGGTCGCTGGGCGCCCGTCTGCGCGGGCAGGGCGGCGCCAGCCTGCGCCTGGCCGGCGCGATCCTCGGCGGCGCGCTGCTGCTGGAGCTGCTGATCGCGCTGCTGGGCACGGGGCTTGAGGCGATCGACGGCTACGGCGCGCCATACGCACCGGGGCCGCGCACATACGGCACCCCTGCGTACATCGGCCAGCTGCTGCTCACGCGCTTTCTGCTGGCGTTCGAGGTGGCCTCGTTCCTGCTCGTGATGGCGGCCGTGGGAGCGGTGGTCTTGGCGCGCCGACGGGGCGGGTTGGGCGAAGAGGACGAGCACAAGATCCTCACCCCACTGAACCTGCTGCGCCCGCAGGGCACCGGCACGATGGCCGAGGGAGTAGGAGGAAGGCGCCAGTGAGCATCGCCTGGTACCTGGCCGTCTCTGCCATCGTCTTCAGCCTCGGGGCTGTCGGCGTAATGACGCGACGCAACCCGCTCGTGATGCTGCTGTGCCTGGAGCTGATGCTCAACGGGGGCAACCTGGCCTTGATCGCCTTCGCGCGCATGTGGGGCAACGGCGACGGGCAGATCCTGGCGATCATCGTGATGACGGTCGCCGCGTGCGAGGTGTGCATCGGACTCGGCATGATCGTTGCCATTTATCGCCGCCAGCTGCCGATCGATGTCGATGAATTGAGTGAGCTGCAGGGATGAAGCGGAGGCGATCGGCGTGAACGCAGGGACCTACGGCTGGCTGGTCCTGCTGTTCCCACTGTTGGGCACGCTCACCGTGGCCTTTGGCTACCGCGTGCTTCCTGGGCGGACGGCAGGATGGATCGGCACGGGCGCGATCTTCCTCGCCTTCCTGGCGTCGCTCGGCGCGTTCGCGCAGATCCAGAGCGTGGCGCCCGCGCAGCGCGAGGTGACATCGACGCTGTGGAACTACGCGAACACCGTCGGGGTGAACGCCAAGCTCGGCATCCTCGTGGACCCCTTGTCGGTGTTCATGATCCTGATCGTCTCAGGCGTGTCCGCGCTGATTCACCTGTATTCGATCTCCTACATGGCCAAGGACCGCGGCTTCAACAGGTACTTCGCCTACCTCAATTTCTTCGTCTTCTCGATGCTGCTGCTGGTGCTGGCGGGCAACTTCCTGCTGTTGATCGTGGGCTGGGCGTTCGTGGGCGCGGCCTCTTACCTCTTGATCAGCTTCTGGTACCGCCGCACGACGGCGACGAAGGCGGGCATCAAGGCGTTCGTGATCAACGTGCTCGGCGACGCGGGGCTGGTGCTGGGGACTTACTTCATCTTCAAGCACACGCATACGCTGGAATTCATTGCCACCTTCCACGAGGCCGGCAGCGTGTTCACGCGCAACGAAGGCGACCTGGTGGCGGGCTGCATCCTGCTGCTGGTGGGGGCGTTCGCCAAGTCGGCGCAGATCCCGCTGCACACCTGGCTCCCGGACGCAATGGAGGGCCCGACGCCCGTCAGCGCGCTGATCCACGCGGCGACGATGGTTACTGCCGGCGTCTACTTGATCGCGCGCATGCACACGCTGTTTGAACTGGCGCCGGCGGCGCAGGACGTGGGCGCTTGCATCGGCGCATTAACCCTTTTCATCGCCGGCACGATCGGACTGGTGCAGACGGACATCAAGCGCGTGATCGCCTACTCCACGATGTCGCAGATCGGCTACATGATCATGGGTGTCTCCGTGGGCGCATACGCGGCCGGCCTGTTTCACCTGATGACGCACGCGTTCTTCAAGGCGCTCCTCTTCATGGCGGCCGGCAGCATCATCGGCGCGATGAGCGGCGAGCAGTCGCTGAACCGCATGGGCGGCTTTCGCAAGGCGCTGCCGTTCACCTTCGCCTGTTTTCTGATCGGCGGCCTGGCCCTCTCCGGCATCCCGCCGTTCGCGGGTTTCTTCAGCAAGGACGAGATCCTGCTGGTGACGGGCGAGCGCGGCGGCTGGCACTGGGGGCTGTACGTGATCGGCTACATCGGCGCGTTCCTCACGGCGGTATACACGTTCAGGATGATCTTCAGGGCCTTCTACGGCAAGCCGGTGCCGGAGGCGGTGGAGCTGGAAGGCGGTCACCTCCACCACGCCGAGTACCCGACGAACCCGGCGACCGGCGAAATCGAGGACCTCGACGTGGGCTTCCCCGGCCCGACGCACGTGATCGCCGAGCGCGAGTGGCCGATGAAGATCGCGATGGGCGTGCTGGCGTTCGGCTCGGTCACGCTGGGCCTGTTGCAGATCCCCAATGTGGACTTCGTGATCGACGACTTCCTGCGCCCGACGTTCGCGGGCTCGCCGTTGTATGAACCGCACACGAAGGACGGCCTGCTGGCGATCGGCTTGACGCTGGGAACGGTGCTGGGTTTGGCCGGGATCGCATTGGCTTGGAGGATTTGGGGGGTCGCGCGCGGCGAGCCGGCTGTACGGATGCGGGAGCGCTGGCACGCGGTGTACACGCTGCTGTGGAACAAGTGGTGGTTCGACGAGGCGATCGACGCCCTGGTGGTGCGGCCGATGTCCGCAGCGGGGCGCTTCGCGGCGGGCACGTTCGAGCGCGCGGTGATCGAGGGCGGCCTGATCGACGGCACCGTCGGGGTGGTGCGCGCGGGGGGCGCGGCCGTGAGGGCCGTGCAGAGCGGGCTGGTGCGCTATTACGCGGCGCTGCTGGTGCTGGGCGTGGCCGCGGTGGGCTTCTACTTCCTCTTGCAATCGTAATCTGAGATGCCGCTTTCCGTCCTCATATGGCTGCCCGCGCTATGCGGTGTCGTGGGCGCGCTGGTCTCGGTGGTGGCCTCGGGCGAGCGCACCAAGAGGATCCCCGGCGCGCTGGCGCTGTTCGGCGCAGTGGCGGCGCTTGCCATCGCGATCGCATACATCGCCGAATACTCTCCGGGCACGCGCGGACTGACGCACGTCACCGACGTCGTCTGGATCGCCGAACTGGGCATCCACTACAAGCTCGGCATCGACGGCCTGAACGTGATGCTGCTGGGGCTGACGACGCTGCTGTTCGCGATGGCAACCCTGGCGGCCAACCTGCGCACGTGGGAGCGGCCACGGCTCTTCTACTGCTTCTTCATGCTGGCCGAGTCGGCCGTGCTGGGCGCGTTCCTGGCGCAGGACCTGGCCCTGTTCGTCGTGTTCTTCGACCTGATGCTGATCCCCTTCTACTTCCTGATGGGCATGTGGGGCAAGGGCGAGCGCCCCGAGCGCGTGCGGGCGACCCTGAAGCTCGTGATCTACACGATGGTCGGCTCGCTGCTGATGCTCGCCGCGGCGATCGCCACCGGGGTGCTGGCCTCCCAGCAGAACGGCGCCCCCATCACGTTCGTGCTCTCAAACCTGCAGGCCCTCCCTCTGAGCAGAGGCTCGCAGGAGTGGATCTTCCTGTTCTTCGCGGCGGCCTTCCTCGTGAAGATGCCGGCCTTCCCGCTGCACGGCTGGATGCCCGACGGGTACAAGACGATGCCGATCGAGGTGCTGATGGTGTTCAGCGGCGTGCTCTCGAAGGTGGGGGCCTACGGCTTCCTGCGCATCGCCCTGCCCCTGTTCCCGCAGGCGGCGGCGCACTTTCAGACGCTGATGCTGCTGATCGCGCTGGCCTCGATCCTGTACGGCTCGATGGTGGCCTTCACGCAGACCGACGCGCGCCTGATCGCGGGATACAGCTCGGTCGCGCAGATGGGCTTCATCACGCTCGGCATCTTTGCGCTGAACGCGCAGGGCGCGCAGGGGGCGCTGTTGCAGATGGTCAACCACGGCCTGGTCGTCGCGCCGCTGCTGTTCATCGTCGCGGTGCTCGCGCGGCGGGCGGGCGGCTCGGAAGACATCCGCGCGATGGGCGGCATCGCCTTCCGTGCGCCGGTGCTGGCAGCGGTGTTCCTGATCGTCGCGCTGGCGACGCTGGCGATGCCGGGCAGCGCCAACTTCGTGGGCGAGTTCCTGATCCTGCTGGGCGTCTTCCAGAGCAAGCTGGCAATCGCGATCCTCGCCCTCGCGGGCGTGGTGATGGCCAGCGTGTACGCGCTGCGTCTGTTCATCCGCGCGATGCACAACCGCGTCGGCAAGCGCGTCGAGTCCAAGGACATCGGCCTGTGGGACCGCCTCGTCTTGGTGCCGGTGGTCGTGGTGATCCTGTTCTTCGCGGTGTACCCGCAGCTGGCGCTGCGGCGCAGCGAAGACACGGTGAAGGCTGCGGTGGCGCCGGCGCATCTGGCGCTGAGCGCAAACCCATTGACGACCGCGGCGAGCGTGAACCCATGACTCCCTTGCTCCTGGCAACCCTGAAGGGCCCCCACGTGGACTTCGCGGGCCTCTCCCCGATCATTGCCCTGCTCGGCGGCGCGATCGTGGTCCTGCTCGTCGGCCTGCTCGGCTCCCAGCGGGCGCGCGCGCAGCTGGTCCCCGCCCTCAGCCTCGTCTTCCTAGCGGCGGCGCTGGGCCTGACGATCTGGCAGTGGGGCGAAGCGAAGTCGATCCTCGCGGGCGCCCTGCGCGTCGATAGCCTCTCGCTGACGCTCAACCTGATCCTCGTGATCGGCGGCATGGCGAGCGTGCTGCTCGCGTGGCGCTCGCTGGCTGCACACGAAGCCGCGCACGGCGAGTTCCACGCCCTGCTGCTCACCTCAATCGGCGGCATGGCGCTGCTGGCGAGCGCGCAGAACACGGTGATGCTGTTCGTGGGCCTGGAGCTCCTGTCGATCCCGCTGTACGTGCTGTGCGCCACAGAAATGCGCCGCGAGCATTCGCTTGAGAGCGGCCTGAAGTACCTGATCGTGGGCTCTGTCGGCAGCGCGACGCTGCTCTACGGCCTCGCGCTGATCTACGGCGCAACTGGCGCAACCGACTTCGCTGCGATCTCGTCCGCCATCGCCGCACATGGCCTCTCAAGCGACGTGCTGCTGCTGAGCGGCATCGCGCTGTGCATGGCGGGCCTCTGCTTCAAGTCCTCGGTGGCGCCCTTCCACCAGTGGACGCCGGATGTGTACGAGGGCGCACCCACCCCGATCACGGCCTTCATGGCGGTGGCCACGAAGGTGGCGGCGCTGGGCGTGTTCCTGCGCTTCTTCGACGTGGCGCTGATCGAAGCGCAGACCAGCTGGGCGCCGGCCCTGGCAACCCTGGCCGCGATCACAATCGTGGTCGGCAACGTCGGCGCCCTGGCCCAGTCCTCGCTGAAGCGCATGCTCGCCTACTCCTCGGTCGCGCAGGCCGGCTACATGCTCGCGGGCGTGGTCGTCTCCACGCAGCTGGGCGTGCGCGCAACCGTCTTCTACCTCGCGGTGTACCTGTTCATGAACATGGCAGCCTTCGCGGTGATCGTCGCGCGCGAGCGCCAGACGGACACCGGCGACACGCTGGACTCGCTCGCCGGCCTGGGCCGCTCGAACCCCTGGCTGGCCTGGCCGATGACCCTCTCGATGCTCTCCCTCGCGGGCATCCCCGCCACGGCGGGCTTCGTGGGCAAGTTCTACCTGATCGATGCCGCCGTCTCGGGCGGCTACACCTGGCTCGGCGTGGTAATCGTGATCGGCTCGATGATCTCCCTCGGCTACTACCTGCCGGTAATCGCCGCGATGTGGATGCGCGAGGCCCCGCTTGTGGGCGAGGCGTCGATCGCCACCGCCGCGGGAGTCCCCCCGACCCCCCTTCCGGCCCTGGCCGGCGGCTCCCCCGAGCTGGACGAGGACCCCGAGGACTCCACCCCGGGAGCCCAGCCCGAGGTCGTCCTCGTCGCCGTCCTCGCGGGCGCCGCCACTCTCTTCTTCGGCATCCTCCCCTCCCCCCTCTTCAACCTCGTGCACGGGGCAGGCAGCGCCCTGGGATTGTTCTGAGCACCGGCCTCCGACTGTCGGATCGCCTAACATCAGACCATGGCATCGGAGCCGTCAAAGAGGCCGCGAGGCCCTTGGACACCAGAGGAGATCGCCCGCGAGGAGGCTGTCACGCGCGCTCGCGTGTTGGAAGACCACAAGCGTGGCGCCACGGCCAATCTGGAACAGGCGGCAGCCCTCACCAGAGCGGCAAACATCATCGCCGATGCGTTCAAGCATGCCCGAGGCGCTTGACCCGCTGCCGCTGCTGCGCTTCCTGCACGAACGGGGCGTAGAGCACGTGATCATCGGCGGCGTCGCCGTCAATGCCCACGGCCTCATCAGACCCTCGAAAGACCTCGACATCGTCCCCGACCCGAGTGCCGAGAATCTCGATCGGCTTGCCACAGCACTTGCAGAACTGAACGCGAGGAATGCCGACGCCGGAGACTTTGGCGACGGCGAGTTTCCGTTCGACCCCACCTCGGTCGATGACCTCAGCCAGGGCGGCAACTTTCGCTTGGTCACCGATCAGGGCAGGCTCGACCTATTGCAGTGGATCGCCGGCATCGACGGGGACGACCCCTATTCCGAGCTGGCCTCACGTGCGGTCGAAGCGAGGCCAGCCGATGTGCCCATGAAGATCTGCAGCCTCGCGCACCTGCGTGCCATGAAGCAGGCAGCGGGCAGGCCACGGGACCTCGAAGACCTCCAGTATCTTCCGGACACACAGGACAACTAAAGCTGAGCGCAGGGGCGACCTGCTTATATCCGCCCGCTCGCGCGCGCGGCGGCTTCGGCGTCCTGCAACTGGCGCTCGACAAGATCCAGCCCCGCGTCCCAGAAGCCGGGGTCGGCCAGATCCACGTCCACGATCTTCCCCAGCTCCTCGGGTGAGCGCGAGCCGCCGGCGGCCAGCAGCTCCAGGTACTGCGGCACGAAGTCGGGACCGCGCTGCTCGTAGCGCTGATACACCGACAGGGCCAGTAGCTGCCCGTACGCGTAGGCGTAGACGTAGCCCGGCGTGTTGATGAAGTGCGGGATGTAGCTCCACCACGAGCGGTAGCCCTCGGTGACCTCCACCGAGTCGCCCAGCATCTCACTCTGGCTCTCTGCCCACAGCTCCCCCAGGCGCTCCACCGACAGCTCGCCCTGCTCGCGCCGGGCGGTGTGCGCGAGGTCCTCGAAGCGGTTCATCGCCACCTGGCGGAAGACGGTGGCGATCGCCCCCTCCAGGTTCTCGGCCAGCAGCGCCAAGCGCGACTGCGGCGAGGAGTCCTCCTCCAGCAGGCGCCCGAAGACGATCGTCTCGCCGAACACCGACGCGGTCTCCGCCAGCGTCAAGGGCGTCCCCTGGTGGAAGATCCCCTGCTGCACGGCCAGCGCGAAGTGCACCCCATGGCCCAGCTCGTGCGCGAGCGTCAGGACATCGCGGCGCCGCGCGGTGTAGTTGAGCATCACGTACGGGTGCACCGCGGGCGTGGCGCTAGCGCAGAAAGCCCCACCGCGCTTGCCCGGGCGCACGGGCGCGTCGATCCAGCGCTCGCCGTAGAAACGCCCCACCAGCTCGCCCAGCTCGGGGGAGAACGAGGCGTAGCAGTCCTGCACCAGCTCGCAAGCCTGCGCGTAGGTGAAGGTCACTTCGTCCTGCGTCACCGCCGCCATGCGGTCGTAGTCGGCCAGGCGCTCCACCCCCAGCAGCTGCGCCTTCAGGCGATACCAGCGCCGCGGCAGCTCGTAGCGCCCGCGCACCGCCTGGATCAGCGCCGCCACCGACTCGTCGGAGGCCTCGTTGGCGAGGTTGCGCGCCGCCAGCCAGCTGGGGTAGCGGCGCAGGCGATCGTCGGTGGCCTTGTCCGCGAGCAGCGTGTTGAGCACGTACGCGCGCGTGCGCAGCCCCGGCGCGAGCGCCTCCGTCACGGCCTGCGCGGTGGTGCGCCGCAGCTCGCGGTCGGGCAGCGCCAGGCGGCTGAGCGCGACATCCAGGGCGACCTCGCCCTCGCCCGGCAGCGCCACCTCGATCGCCGAGGTCAGCTCCTCGAACAGCCGCGCCCACGCGCCGCTGCCCGTGACGGTCTTCTCCGCGAGGATCTTCTCCTCGGGCTCGCTCAGCAGATGGTCCCGGTAGCGACGCACGTTCTCCAAGTGATGGCGCGCGAAGTCAAGCGACTCCCCTGCGAGCAGCTGTTGCGCGCGGTCATCTGACAACGCGGCCCACTCCAAATCCCAAAAAAGAACAGCTGTCTCGATCGACGTTCCCTGCTCCTGCACGCGCTGCAGCAGCGCACCCCGGGCCGGATCGGCCGTGTCGGTGGAGAAGCGCAACGCCGCGTAGGTGCCCGCCCGGCTCACCAGGTCGTGGATCGCGGCCAGCTCGTGCATCGCCCGCGCGAGGCCCGCCCCGTCGAGCCCGTTCAGCTTGCCCGCGTAGCGCTGCGCAAACGCCTCCGCCTGCGCCTGCGCGTCCGTGAGCTGGCGCTCGACGCCCGCCTCGCCCTCGCCGTCCACGAGCGCGTCGAGGTCCCAGGCGGCCTGCTCCAGCTCGGGATCGGTCGGCTCGGCGTCGGTCGTCATGGCCATCGTCGCGCAGCTTAGCCGGTGGACTTGCGTAATCGTCCAGATCAGCGGATGCTTGACGAAGGAGTCGTCCGATCGCTCGGCAAGTATGTGCGCCGTGAGCGAGACGATGGCACTCTCCGAGCCCGACACCGACGCCACCGCCATGCGCGAAACCACACCCTCCGTGTTCCTCATAGCTCGACCCTCCGTGGATCTCGAAGGCATGCGAGGCTATCTGGAGGATGTCGGAGGGGAGTCCTGGCTCGAACGTCGCGTGCAGGAGGCGCGGGACTCGCCGCTCAATGACGGAGAGCTGCTTGTCGAGTTTGGCGGCAGGGTCTGCTATCGCAGTTGGGAGCCCGGCCTGAACCCCAACGTGACCCGTGTGCGCACAGACCAACGCGAGTACTTCGCCAATGTCCTGCGTTGCGGCCACGGCAGCGTGCTGGAGCACGCCAACTGGTCTTTCGCCCTGCGGAACGTCTCGCGCGTCTTCACGCACGAGCTAGTGCGCCATCGCGCCGGCTCGGCCTTCAGCCAGGAGAGCCTGCGCTACGTGCGCCTCACCGACATTGGCTTCCGAGTCCCCCCGGCGCTTGAGCCGATACGCGACCAGGTCGTGAGCATCGTCGAGCAGCTTGAGGACTTCCAAGTCAGCGCCGCGGAGACACTTGACCTCGATGGCGAGGGTATGCCCTTCCACATCAAGAAAGAGATCACCTCCGCGCTGCGTCGCCTCGCCCCGATCGGCCTCTCAACCGACATCATCTGGACCGCCAACGCCCGCACCCTGCGCCATGTGATCGAGATGCGCACGGCCGAGGGCGCCGAGGAGGAGCTGCGGCTCGTGTTCGACCGGATCGCCCGCATCATGCAGGCCGAGGCGCCCGGGCTGTTTCAGGACTTCGCGCGCCAGGAGGATGGCGCGTGGGTGCCTGAGCACCGCAAGGTGTAGCTGAGCGCTCGCGCAGCCCGTTTACGCGTCCATCGTGCGCGTGCGCCACGCGCCGAGCGCGAGGAACAGCGCCAGCCACACGACCAGCACGAGCGCGGCCGTGCCACCCGCCATCACCACGTTGGCGCCGCGGTCGCGCACCGGCCCGAAGTGAATGAGCGCGTCGCTGAGCACCCAATCGCGGATGCCCCCCAGCGAGCTGATGCTGGAGATCAGCGGACTGGCGACGAGCTGCCAGCCGATCAACGCTGTGATCGACGCCGGCTTGGAGCCCGTGAGCGCACCGAAGCCCACCGCCACCACGCACACGACACCGGTCGCCAGCAGCATGAAGCCCAGGCCTTCGAGCAGCAGCGAGAAGCTCGGCGTAGGCAGGTTCGAGGCGAAGATGAACGTGCCGGCCACGAGCAGCAGATAGGAGGCGAAGACCACCGCCCAGCACAGCGCCAGCGCGGCCGGCACGCGCGCGAAGAACAGCTGCACGCGCGAGCGGCCCGTGACGACCAGATCGCGGAAGACCCCCGCGGCAAGGTCCCCCGTGCCGGCCTCCACGCCGATCAGGATCGCCGCGAGCGGACAGAACAGCAGCGCCATCACGCGCAGACCGTCGGTGTAGGAGGTGAGGCCGCCGGCCGGCCCGTGCTTGACCGGGTTGGAGGAGTGCTGGATCGCCCCGACCGTGAAGAACACGATCACGGGCGCCAGCGCCAGCACGAGCGCCCAGATCACCGTGCCGCGCTTCTTGCGCAGCTTGAGGAAGTCCGCGCCGGTCATCTGCGCGGCGATCGTGGCGTTCATGCCCGTACCTCCGTGGCGCTCGTAGGGCTCGCGGGATCCGCGGGGCTCGCCGCCGAGTGCTCGTCCAGTCGAGCCGTGACCTGCAGGAAGCGCTGCTCCAAGCTGTGGCGCACAGGCTCCAGGCGCATCACGGCCAGCCCCGCGCCCACGAGACGGGCGTTGACGAGTGCCGCGCTCTCGGGTGCCCCGTTGAGCACCACCCGCAAGCCCTCGTCCGAGCGCTGCGCTTCGCGCACCAGCTCGCTCCCTTCGAGCGTCGCGAGCGCCTGCTCCACGTCGTCCACGCCCACGATCAGCTCGTGGCGGGCGCCGTCGCCCCCCTGTGCCAGCTCGGCGATCGGACCCTGCGTGACGATCTTGCCGCGATCGACGATCGCCGCCGCGTCGCATGTCTTTTCGACCTCGTCCAGCAGGTGCGAGGAGAGGAAGACCGTGCGGCCCTCCTGCTCGACCATCTCGCGGATCATCAAACGGAACTCCTGGATGCCGCCGGGATCGAGCCCGTTGGTGGGCTCGTCGAGGATCAGGAGCAGCGGATCGGCCAGCAAACAGCGCGCGACACCCAGGCGCTGGCGCATGCCCAGCGAGTAGCTCTTGACCTTGTCGCCAGCCCTGTCCGCCAGCCCGACGCGCTCCAGCGCGGGCGCGATGTGCTGGTGCGCCTGCGGACCGCGCACGGCGGCGACGATGCGCAGGTTCTCGCGGCCGGAGAGATGCGGATAGAAGCGCGGCTCCTCGACGATCGCCCCCACGCGCGCGAGCGCCTGCGCGCGCTCCGCGGGTACGGGATGCCCAAGGATGTGCATGCTCCCCGCGCTGGCGTGTGTGAGACCAAGCAGCATGCGGATCAGCGTCGTCTTGCCGGCGCCGTTGGGCCCGAGGAAGCCGAAGGCGCAGCCGCGCGGCACCTGCAGGTCCACGCCCTCGACAGCGTTGCGCTCGCCGAAGCGCTTTGTCAGTCCCTCGGTCTCGATTGCTGGGCCGTCTGGCATGCGCGAGGAGCGTACTACGCCACAGTCCCCCTCGCGCAGGTCCGCCCGCGGCGCCCAGGCGCCACCGCGCGCTCAGTCCTCCTGCGCCTGCATCTCCCGCACGCGCTCCTCCAGCTGCGCCGTCACCGCCGGGTCACGCAGCGTGGTGACATCCCCCAGCGCGCGCCCCTCGGCGATGTCGCGTAGCAAGCGGCGCATGATCTTCCCGGAGCGCGTCTTGGGCAGGTCATCGGCCCAGATGATGCGCTTGGGGCGGGCGAACTTGCCGATCCGCTCGGCGACGGTCGCGCGGATGCCCTCGACGGTGGCCTCGTCTCCGTGCAGATCGCCCTGCAGCGTCACGAACGCGACGATCGCCTGTCCGCTGTCCTCGTCGTGCTGCCCGATCACGGCGGCCTCGGCGACGTCGGTGTGCGCGACGATCGCCGACTCGACCTCGGCCGTGGACAGCCGATGCCCTGAGACGTTGACGACATCGTCGATGCGCCCGATCACCCAGAAGTACCCGTCGCGATCCCGCCGCGCGGCGTCGCCCACGAGGTATGTGGCGCTGCCGAAGCGCTCGAAGTACGTGCCCGTGTAGCGCTCGGGCTCCTTGTAGAGAGTGCGCAGCATCGAGGGCCACGGCCGCGTCAGCACGAGCAGCCCCTGCCCCTGCTCGAGCGGCTCGCCGCTGCTCTCATCGAGCACCTTCGCCTCGACGCCCGGGAAGGCCTGCGTGGCTGAGCCGGGCTTGGTGGCGGTGATGCCAGGCAGCGGCGTGATCATGATCGCGCCGGTCTCGGTCTGCCACCAGGTGTCCACGATCGGGCAGCGTTCGCCCCCGATCACCTTGTGGTACCACAGCCATGCCTTCGGGTTGATCGGCTCGCCCACGCTGCCCAGCAGCCGCAGCGAGCGCAGATCATGCGCGTTGGGCCAGTCCGCCCCCCACTTGATGCAGGCGCGGATGGCCGTGGGCGCGCAGTAGAGGATGCTCACGCCGTAGCGCTCGACGAGCTCCCACCAGATGCCCCTATGCGGGTAGTCCGGCGCGCCCTCCCACATCACCGAGGTGGCGCCGTTGGCGAGCGGCCCATAGACGATGTAGGAGTGGCCCGTCACCCAGCCGACGTCGGCCGCGCACCAGTACACGTCGCTCTCCGGCTTGAGGTCAAAGACGTAGCGGTGGGTGGCGGTAACCCCGGTCATGTAGCCGCCGGTCGTGTGCAGGATGCCCTTGGGCTTGGCCGTCGAGCCGGAGGTGTAGAGGATGTAGAGCGGGTGCTCGGCATCGAGTGGCTCGGCGTCCCCCTCCGCGGAGCCGGCGCGCCCCTCAGCGGCGGCGCAAATCTCCTCGTAGTAGACGTCGCGCCCTGCGCGCATCTCACACGGCACGCCCTTGCTGCGCACGACCACGATCTTCTGAAGCGAGAAGAGGTCCCCCATAACCTCGTCCACGCGCTCCTTCACGGGCGCGGTCTTGCCCTTACGTGCGGCGCCATCGACGGTGATCAAGACCTTGGCCTCGGAGAACTCCATGCGCTCGCGCACCGCCTCGGCGGAGAAGCCGCCGAAGACGACGTTGTGCGGCGCGCCGATGCGCGCGCAGGCGAGCATCGCCACGACGACCTCGGGGATCATCGGCAGGTATATCCCCACCACGTCGCCCCGCTGCACACCCAGGTCCTTGAGGGCGACCGCGAAACGCCGCACCTCGGCGAGGAGACCCGCGTAGGTGATGTCGCGCTCCTCTCCCTCCTCGCCGCGCCAGTGGATCGCCACCCGCTCGCCGCGACCCGCCAGCACGTGGCGGTCCAGGCAGTTGTAGGAGGCGTTCAGCTTGCCGCCCTCAAACCACGTGTAGAACGGTGCCCGCGAGTCGTCGAGCACCGTGTCCCACGGCTTGAACCAGTCGAGCTCACCGGCCTGCGCGGCCCACCACGCGAGCGGGTCGCGCGCCGCCTGCTCGTAGACCGCGGGGTCGTTCAGCAGCGCGTGCGCGCGGAACTCGGCGGGCGGCTCGAAGCGTTCCGTGTCAAGCAACTGCGCAAGCTCGTGATCCAGCTCCTCGCCAGTGGCCTTCTGCTTCGGTTCGGTTGCCATCGCTTCCCTCGCCCGCCTTCCTCAATCGCAGTCTGTCACACCTGCCTTACCTGTTCTCTCTGTCGGTCGGCGCTCACTCTCGTCCCAGTGGCATCACGGGCACGATGTCGCGCCCGAAGGTCGAGTTTGTCACAGCGGCAAACGAGGCATACCACGCCGCCGCCGCGGTGGCAAGGCCGACATAGCCGCCCCAGTGGGTGACGGTGGTGTGTGGCCCGGTGGCGCCGATCGCCAGCAGCACGAACGTGGCCGTCAGCAGCGCGAACACTGCCAGCACTGCCCCGCTGACTCGCAGCGCCGCGACGGTCATGTAGGCGGTGAAGATCGCCCAGCCCCACAGATAGAGGCCGACGGCGTGCCCGACGTTGCCGCCGATCTGCTTGGCGTAGAAGACCTCGAGCGCCCAGAAGGACAGCCAGAAGGCGCCGTATGAGCAGAACGCGACCGCGCCAAATGTGTTGCCGGTGCGGAACTCCCACATACCCGCCAACAGCTGCACGATCCCGCCGTAGGCGAGCGCCAGGCCGAGCACCACCGGAGCGCCCTTTTCGCTGACGAGATTGGCGTTGAACATCGACAGTACGAACGTCGTCATCGCGAAACCCGCCAGCCCGAGCGGTGCTGGATTGGCCGGCTTCCACAGCCCACGCGCGGTCTCGCCGCGGGCGGGGTCCTCCACGCTGCCTCGCGCCGCTGCTCCCTGCGCGGGGTGGGGATGGATCGATGCTGCCTCCATTGGGCCCTCCCTTCACATCGCCCCATTCCGGGGCGACATCGAAATGCCAATCGGATGGGTTTGAGAAGACGTGGCCGGCGTGAGACACCGTCTCCACCCTCTCGCTGTGCTTAATACCCCGAGTCGGGTGAAATCAATCGTCCGATTCGCCGCCGGTAGAGCGCTTGCGCTTGCGCCGCCGCGAAGTGCTGAGCGAGCGCTGCGCCGGCTCGGGCGCAACCTCGCCGTTGCTCTGGCCGCCCCCCTTGGCAGAGGAGTCCTTCCCGCGGCCCTTGCCCTCCTTCTCGGCCCCCTGCTCCGCGCGCATCTGCGCGTGCGAGGGCCACGGCACGGCTTCGCCGCTCCCCCACGCGGGCGGGTCGCTGGGCAGCCGTTCCATGAACAGGAAGCCGATCGCCACCAGCCAGAAGGCCGGGATCAGCTCCTGTACGAACCCAAAGGCATCGCCGAAAGGCGTGAAGGCGAGCACGGCGGCGACGATCGCCAGATACATCATCCAGCGCGTGATCAGCCCCACGCGCGAGGCGCTGAGCGCGACGATGACCATGCCCGCGGTGAGCGCGATGCCGGCGATCAGCCCGAGGTAGGTGGTGGCCTGCAGCACGGGGGCCCCGGTGAGCGCGTGTTCGGTGGCGGCGCCGCTGAAGTCGTGGCCGTCGACGAAGCTGTGCGCGACGATCGCCTGCGCGAGCTGGTGCCCGAACACGACGACGGCCATCGCCAGCCCGCCCACGAGCACCAGCGGCCGCGCAATGGGCGTGGTCTGCGGGCGGCGGAAGCGGACGGCGCCGAGCAGGAACAGCAGCACGATCACGAGGAAGACGAGCGCGACGGCCTGGATCAGGCTGCCGACGATCAGCCCGAAGGCGTGGCTGTTGACGAACCTGACCTCCGCCGCGCGCGGGCTCACCGCCGGGTTGGGTTCGCCGCGCAGTGCGGGCGCGAGCCCCTGCAGCACGCCCACCGTGGGCAGCCCGCTGAGCGAGGCGTTGAGGATGATGCCGCTGAGCAGATAGAGCACGCCGGCGGCGGCGGCGGGCACACCCAGCCGGGTGCGCTGTGCGCGCTCGCGCTCCACGTGCTCGCGGATGGCGGCCTTGTCGAGCTGCGGCGGGCTGTCGAGGACATCGGGCATGGGCAGCGGAGTCTAAGGCGGCCGGCCTTCGCCGCGCACCCCGCCGCCGCTGGCCCCTGCTGCGCACCCTGCCGCCCGCGGGCCCGCCGTGCTCCGCCCCGCCCCCGGCCGGTTCGTCGCTACGATGAGCCACATGGAGGGCAGCGGCTTCGGTGAACTGTTCGGCGACCCAGATGACCTGCAGCGGC
Source organism: uncultured Solirubrobacterales bacterium (assembly GCA_963821895.1). Taxonomy (GTDB): domain Bacteria; phylum Actinomycetota; class Thermoleophilia; order Solirubrobacterales; family Solirubrobacteraceae; genus Palsa-744. The sequence continues at coordinate 521,039 of CAWGFQ010000003.1, read as the reverse complement.
GCTTGGCGGAGTTCGCCGCGCAGATGCAGGGGCAGCAGGCGCTGGCGTGGGCCGACAATGCGATCAAGCTGGCGGTGGACATGACGGTGGCGGCGATCAACCGCATCAACCTGCAGGGTGACGCGGAGGCGCAGGCGCAGCAGGTGCGCGCGGTGATGGCAGTCGTCTTCCCGGAGGCGGTCACACTCGTGCGCGAGGCGCGCGAGGGGCTGCAGTAGCCGCGTCCTCGGGGTCCTCCTCCCCGAGCAGCACCCCGGCGCGCTCGGCCGCCCGCTCGGCTTCGCGCGAGTAACGCCCGGCGGCGATCACCTCGCCAAACGAGCGGAAGCGGAACACGAACACAACCGCGGCCAGGCCGAGTAGCGCCGTGAACGCGGCGATCGCGATCTGCTGCCCGACGGAGTAGGCCGCGACCACGGCGGTGGGCGCAGCGGTGGCGAACACCTTCACGAGCAGCGCCTGTTGCACACCCGCGCCACCCGGCGTGAAGGGGACGGCGCCCGCCACCTGGCCGACGGCGAACACCAGCAGCACGTTCTGCACGGAGGCCCCGACGCGAAAGGCGTCGAGCAGGAACCAGAACGCCGCGAAGCGGCACAGCCAGGCAACGGCCTGCAACGAGGCCACTTCGCGCAGGTAGCGCGGCCGGTCGGAGAGGATCGTCACGCCCTGGCGCACGCGCGCCCAGAACGCCTGGACGCGCGCGGATAGCAACGCGAAGACCGTGAGGCCCAGGACAGCGAGCGCCGTAATCAGGAACAGCGTGAGGCGCGGGTGCGAGGCCAGATAGGAGATGTCGAACGAGCTGAGCTTGGAGAACGAGGGCGGCTTGGGGAAGACCCCCTGCGTGAACGCGAACACGAGCACGCACACCCCGACCGTGACGTCGAACACCGCCTCGACGAAGAACGCGGCGGCGACCGTCGGATAGGAGGACCCCGGGATCGAGCTGCGCGTGAGGAACAGCTTGATGATGTCCCCCCCGCGCGCGGGCACGACGCTGTTGAAGCCGACGGCGGCGACGTAGGCCCCCCAGATGCGCCGCCACTGAAAGACAACGGCGGGATAGGCGGCGCGCAGGCTGTTGAAGTACGCGCGCGAGCGCAGCGTGAGGTTGCCACCGAGGAAGAGCAGCCCGAGCACGAGCGCCCCCCAGTGCACCGCGGCGAGGTCGGAGAAGAACTGCCCGGCGGCTTCGACGAACGTGTCGAAGCTGTCGGCGACGGAGGTGGACGCCGTGATCGTGGGCACGGCATCTAGCGTACGGCCTCAGATGTCCTCGTCAGCGCACGGCCTCAGATGTCCTCGTCCTCCTCCAGCCCATCGTCGTACTCGTCGAGCTCGAGCTCCTCCTCGTCGCTGCCGAACTCCTCGTCCTCCTCCCAGTCCTCATCGTCGAGCTCGTGCTCGGTTTCGACCTCGAGGATCGTGCTGCGCGGCATAGTCGCCTCCTTTCGCGACTGGCTGACAATGGAACGCTTCTACCCGGTTTGCGGAGCGGGCGCGCGCATCATAGGACGTGCGCCACGCGAAATGTGACCGCCTCGCGTGAGCGCCTCCCCAACTGCCTGGCCAATCCGCCTCCCCAAACGGCGCGCGAAGGCCTATCCTTTGAAGGCCGTACGACGGTCCAGCTTCAACGAGCGTGAATCCGGAGGAGAGTCAGACCATGGAGGCAAGCACCGCGGCGCCAGCCGCCGACGCAGCCGCAACGGCAGCGCGCACGATCGCAGACGTGATCCCGCGCGCGGCCGCCGAGCACCCCGACAGGCCCGCCGTGCGCTTCAAGCGCGACGGCGCCTGGCAGGACGTGAGCTACGCAGAGCTCGGAGGGATCGTGCGGGAGATCGCGCTGGGGCTGATCGACCTCGGCATCGCGCACGGCGAGCGCGTCTGCATCCTCGCCAACACGCGGCCGGAGTGGTCTTACGCAGATATGGCGATCACCGAGACGGGGGCAGTGGTGGTGCCGATCTACCAGACCAACTCGCCCGAGGAGTGCGCGTGGGTGATGAGTGACTCGGGCGCTTGTGCGATCTTCTGCGAGGACGAGGCGCAGCTGGCGAAGGTCGCGGCGGTGCGCGAGCAGTTGCCGGAGCTGCGCACGGTGATCGTGATGGACCCGCCCGCGGGCGCACCCGGCGGCGAGGCGAATGGCGTCAGCGCGGCTGCGGGGCTGCCCCTCATCACCCTCGATGAGCTGCGCGAGCGCGGGCGCAAACGCGCCCCCGAGGACCTGAAGGCCCGCCGCGCGGCGATCACACCGAGCGACAACTACACCTTCATCTACACCTCGGGCACGACCGGGCCGCCAAAGGGCTGCGTGCTGACGCACGGCAACTACCGCGCGATCATGGACATGGTCGCCGAGGTCGGGCAGATCGAAAGCGACGAGGTGATCTACCTGTACCTGCCCCTGGCGCACGCCTACGCGCTGCTGGTGCAGCTGGCGGCGTTTGACCTGGGCACGACGATCGCCTACTTCGGCGGCGACACAAAGCAGATCGTCGCGGAGCTGATCGAGGTCAAGCCGACCTACCTGCCCTCGGTGCCGCGCGTGTTCGAGAAGGTTTACACGCTCGCGCACGGCGCAATCGAGGCGCAGCCCGCGGAGGAGCAGGCGAAGACGCAGGCGGCGATCGAGCTGGGCTGTGAGGTGCGCGACATGCTGGTGCGCGGCGAAGAGATACCCGCGGAGATGAAGGAGCCCTTCGAGCAGGCCGAGGAGAAGCTCTTCAAAAACGTGCGGGCGATCTTCGGCGGCAACGTGCGCCGGGCAACGAGCGGCGCGGCGCCGATCGCGCAGGAGATCCTCAGGTTCTTCTGGGCGGCGGGCGTGCCGGTGCTGGAGGGCTATGGGATGACGGAGACAGCGACAGCCGCGACGATCTCCACGATCGAGAACCACAGGTTCGGCACGGTGGGACGAGCGTTCCCGGGCGTGGAGCTGCGGATCGCCGACGACGGCGAGGTGCTGATCAAGGGGGCGAACATCTTCCAGGGCTACCACCACAACGCGGACGCGAGCTTCGGCGCGGTGGCCGACGGGTGGCTGCACACGGGCGATTTGGGCTCGATCGACGCGGACGGGTACCTGTCGATCACGGGGCGCAAGAAGGACATCATCATCACGGCGGGGGGCAAGAACCTAACCCCGGCGAACATCGAGAACGACCTGCGCCAGTGCCGCTGGATCAGCCAGGCGGTGATGCAGGGCGACCGACGCCCCTACCCGGTGATCCTGATTACGCTCGACCCCGAGGAGATCGGCGGCTACGCGCGCAAGCACGACCTGCCCGAGGACCCGGCCTCGCTCTGTGAGGAGTCGGCGATACAGGAGCTGATCGGCGCGGAGGTCGATCGCGTGAACGGGCGCTACGCGCAGGTGGAGCAGGTCAAGCGCTTCGCGATCCTGCCCTGTGACCTCTCCCAGGAGACGGGCGAGCTGACGCCGACGCTGAAGGTCAAGCGCAACGTGGTCAGCGAGAAATACTCCGCGATCATCGACGCCCTCTATACGCGCTAGCGTGTAGAGGAAAGCAGCAACGACAAGAGGCTTAAAATGCGCAGCGATCCCAGCGACAACGGCGGCCTGTTCGTAGGACGACGCCCGGGTACGGCGCCGCTGCACTTCCGCCATCTCCCCGAGCGCGGCAGCGCCGCACGCCGACGCATCGACCGGTGGCTCTCGGCGGGAATGCTCGCCAGCATCACGCTGCTGTGCCTGCTCTGCTGGGGCCCGATCCCCCTCGCCTGCCTGTGGGTGGGCTCGCAGGTGAACTATGTGACGGGCAGCGTCAGCCTGGGCATGCTCGCCGCGGTGTTCGTGCTCGGCGCGCTGCTGTTCGGCGCGCTCAGCCTGATGCGCCGCCTCGACGGCGCCTGGATCCTGGTGCGCCGCGCGGCGGGCTATGACCAGCGCGGCGGCGCACTCGGGCGCGTGTTCGCGATCACCGCAGTCGTCTGCGGCCTGGCGTTTGGCTTCTGGTTTACGATCATCCACGGGCCCGTGAGCCAGAACATGTTCCGCCTGCAGTAAGAGAACGAGCCATGAGCCTGCTCGACTACTACCGCCAGTTCGACGCCCTGACCGAGGAGGAGGTCAACAGCACGCTGCGCGAGGAAGCGGCGGAGCGCCGGCGCAAGGCGCTGACGAAGGTGGTCACGCTCGACCTCTCGCAGACGACATGGCCGGAGCTGCCCCACCCGAACATCTCCAACGCGATCGCCTTCATCGCCCGGCGCGGCCTGCAGCTGTACCCGCATCTGCGCGGCTCGCAGCTGCGCGACGAGCTGGCCGACCGCCACGGCGTGGAGCCGCAGCGCCTGATCCTCGGCAACGGCGCGGGCGAGCTGCTGAGCAGCGCCACGCGCGCGCTGATCGAGCCGGGGCAGGTGCTCTTGACGAGCTGGCCCTCCTACCCGCTGTTCCCGATCATGGCGCGCAGAGCGCACGGCCGCGCGGTGCCGGTGAGCGGCAGGGTGAGCCCCCGAGCGGGGATGGACAGCACCGGCTCGGCGAACAGCGGCGGCGCAAAAACGGACGCCGACGAGGGAGACACCCCGCTCGTGGACGCCCTGCTGGCGGCGATCTCGGAGCACGACACGCGCGTGATCGCGCTGGCGAGCCCCAACGACCCGACCGGCGAGCTGCTGCCCACGGCCGAGCTGAAGCGCCTGCTGGCGGGCCTGCCCGAGGGCATCGCGCTGCTGCTCGACGAGTCGCTGATCGAGTTCGCAGACGCGCAGCCGATCGACGCCTCGGTGGCGCTGCTGCAGGAGCACCCGCACCTGATGATCTTCCGCAGCTTCTCCAAGGCATGGGGCATGGCGGGCCTGCGCATCGGCTACGCGATCGGCGGCCCGGGCTCGCAGGAGCTGCTCAACGAGCTCTCGCCGGATTTGGGCGTGAACGAGCTCTCGCAGGCGGGCGCGCTGGAGGCGCTGCACACGGCCGGCCCGCTGCTTGAGCGCCACGTGCGCGCGGTGGCGATGGAGCGCGCGAGCCTCACCGACGCGCTGCGCCGCCGCGGCTTTGCGGTGGCCGACAGCCAGGCGAACTTCCTGTGGGCGGAGCACCCAAGCATGGATGGCGGCGAGCTCTCGGCCCGCCTGGCTCGCACGGGCGTGCTCGTGGCCGCCGGCACGGCGCTGGGCGAGCCGCGCCACGTGCGCATCAGCTTGCGCGACGCCGCCGCATCGACACGCCTGCTGAGCGCGCTGGACAGCGTGCTGGCACAGCCGCTGAGCTGAGGGCACCGGCACACGAGCATGCGCCCGCCCCGGCCCAGCGACACGCATGCCGCCCTCTCCGCGCATCTCTCCCCCCTCCGGGCGTATATCGTGGCCTCTGCATGAGCACACAGCCAAGCGAGACCCAGCAGGACTGGCGGCTGCAGGCCGAGCTCGACACGAGCGACACCGGCGGCGCATTGCACGGCCTGCTGCGGCGCCTGCGCGGGCCGGACGTCGCGCAGGAGGTGCAGGCGGCGGTTGCGCACGACATCGTGATCACGCACGACGGCAGGCGCCTGTTCGCCTACGCCGCCTCGCAGGAGAGCCTCGCGGCGGCGCGCGCGGCGATCGAGAACGTGCTCGGCAAAGAGGGCATCCAGGCGAGCATCAGCGTGGGCCAGTGGGATGAGGAGCTGGACAAGTGGCGCCAGACCGACCCACCGGTAACCCCGGCGGAGCAGCTGACCGAAGACGCGGCGGAGCGCAACGCGGAGCAGGTTGAAACCCGCACGCTGATCGCAACCTCCGGCAAGCTCGTGCGCGCCCAATTCGAGCAGACGATGCGCACCTACGCCGAATCGCTGGGGGTGCATTGCGAGATCGTGGAGCACCCGCACCTGCTGAGCACACAGGTCGCCTTCACGGTGAACGGCCCGCGCTACAAGATCGACGAGTTCGCCCGCGCCCTGACCGCCGAGGGCTGGGCGTTCCTGCGCACCGACGATGCGGTCATGCTGAGCCCGCTGTAGGGCGGAGCGAGAGCCCGGCGAAGCGAGAGTCCCTGACTCAAGGACCTACGCCCCCTCGGGCCACTCGGCGGCACCCATGACGCCGTCGCCGTCCGCCGGCTTGGGACCGCCCACGGCAACGATGTCAAGCCCGTCGGGTCCGGCCTCGAAGGAGCGCACGACCTCGGGCGCGACACGCAGGACGTCCCACTGGCGCAGCTCCTTGACCTCGCCGTCGAGCAGCACGCGCCCGGAGCCGGCCACGATCAGATAGGCCTCCTCCTGCTCCTTGTGGCTGTGCGCCATCGGGCTGCGCAGGCTGGCGGCATAGCGGAACAGGCTGATGCCCAGATCGCGCGAGTCCATATGCTTGCGAGCGAAGCGCCCCTCGATGCCGGGAGCACGATCGCCCACGGAATCCTCGACGTCGAGCAGGTTGACGATGGCGAAACTGGACATGCAGTGTCTCCTTTGGCAGAGCGGACGGGGGCAGCTTGCACCCACCTTATCCGCGCGTCCCTGAGGACCCCTACCCCACCCCAGTCTGCCGCAACAACGCGCCCGTCGTACTCTCCAGGATCTTCCTCCAGGCGCTCAGCTCCTCGGCCTGCTCGGTATCGAAGTGCTCGACGACATTCCGCACGCGCGTGGCGGAAATATCGATGCCGTGCCGCGCGCAGGTCTCTTGATAGCGCTCGTACTCCGAGGCGAGATGGCGCGTGACCGACTGAAATCCGTGGCGGGCGATCTCCACGCGCGAGGTGAAGTTCATCATCGAGGTCTGGAACATCAGCTGGTCCGTCGGCTCGGGCTCGACCAGCAGGATGTCAACCCCGGGGTAGCGCTCCTCCCAACGGGAGGCCATCTCGTGCAGGCGCTGGTAGGCGAGCATCTTGAACGCCTGGTAGCCGATCTGCGGGAAGCCCATGTCTGAGACGCGCTTTGCGCGGTGGCCGCGCAGCGTGCGCACCTGCTCCTTGAAGTCGTTCACGTAGGGGACGAGCGGGTTGACGACCACCACCAGTTTCGCGCCGTGTTCGATGGCGATGTCGAGGTTGGTCGTGGAGACGAGGCCGCCATCCACCAGCTCGCGCCCCTTGATCTCCACGGGCGCGTAGACCATTGGCAGCGCGCCGCTCGCGCGCACGGCCGTTGAGATCGGCACGTCCTGATGCTCGTCGCTGCCGAACACGACGCGCTCGCAGGTGTCGAGGTCGGTTGCCGTCAAATACAGCTCGCAGGCCAGTTCGCGGAAGTCGTTCGTGCGGTCGGGGTCGCTCATCAGCACGCGGCGCAGGTAGTGGTCGATGCCGCCGCCGCTGTAGAGGCCCGAGGGCAGGCCCTCGGCGAGGCCGGCGGCGACGTCCATCAGGGAGACCTGGCCGAGCTGGCCGAGCAGCTGGCGCCCCAGGCTGGCGGCGCGCAGGGGCAGCATCGCGCCCTTGCGCAGCAGCTCGCCGACGTTCGGGCGCAGCAGGTCGCCCAGGTCGATGTCGCGGAACGGGAGCGGGCCCTGGTGGGTGACGACGCGCATCATCTCCTCGGGCGTCACGCCGTTGGCGCACAGCGCCGCGATGAAGGCCCCCGCTGAGGTGCCGACGTAGATGTCGAACTGGTTGACCGTGCGGTTCACCCACAAGAGGTCGAGCGCGCGCAGCGCCCCGATCTCGTACACGCCGCCGGTGAAGCCGCCGCCGCCGAGCACGAGCGCGACCTTCTCCGGCCGGCGGCGGCGCGCGCGCCGGCTGGGCGTTGACGGTTCCAGCTTGACAACCTTGCCCATCCCAGCCACATTCTAGAGTCCGTGCCCCGGCACCGCCTGCCAACGCTATGCCCGCGCGCCCTGCCGCGGCTGCTCGCGCTCTTGGCGCTGACGCTCGTCTGCGCCGCCCTGACGCTCTTTTTTTGCGCACCCGCGGGCGCCTCCTCTGCCACGGCAGGCGCCGGCACGGCCGCGCTGCAGAGCTTCCTCTCGCGCGAGATGCACCACGCGGGGGGCCTGTCGGGGGCGTACGTGTATGACGTCTCCACGCACACGCCGTTGTTCGCCGCCAACAGCACGCACGCCGCGCCCCCGGCGAGTGTGGAGAAGCTCTACACCTCCACCACCGCGCTGCTGCTGATGGGCCCTGACGCACAGCTGTCCACCACCGTGCTGGGCGCCGGCACGCTCGACGCGGAAGGCACCTGGCACGGCACGCTGTATCTGCGTGGCGGCGGCGACCCCACTTTCGGCTCCAGCAGCTTCATCCGCGCGGCCTACGGCGGGCAGGGTGCGTCCGTCAGCAGCCTCGCGCAGCAGCTCGCCGCGCGCGGCATCCGCCGCGTGGAAGGGCGCATCGTCGGGGACGAGTCGTTCCTCGATTCGCTGCGCGGGGGCCCCACGACCGGCTACGCGCAGGACCCCGAAGTCGAGGGCACGCTGTCGGGCTTGGCCTTCAACCGCGGCGCGGTGGGGAGCGAGCGCGGGCCGCACGCGCCGGCGCTGTATGCCGCGCAGCAACTCTTGCACGCGCTGCGCGCGCTGCACATCGCCGTCACGCAGGGCATCGCCGCGGGCGTGAGCCCCGCCGGCACGCAGCAGCTGGCGCTGGTGCACTCCCCCCCGCTCGCCACGCTCCTGGGTCTGATGCTGCGTCCGTCGGACAATTTCTTCGCGGAGATGCTCCTCAAGGATCTAGGTGCGGATTTTGGCGGCGCCGGCACCACGCCCGCGGGGGCCGCGGTGGTGCGCAACACGATGGCCGCGCGCCTGGGCATCCACCCCACGCTCTACGACGGCAGCGGCCTCTCGCACAGCGACCACACGAGCCCGCTGGAAATCACCTCGCTGCTGGTGGCCATCTCCGGCACCACCATCGGCAACATCATCCGCTCCGACGTGGCCATCGCCGGTGAGAGCGGCACGCTGGAACGCCGCATGCGCGGCAGCACCGCGCAGGGCCGCTGCGACGCGAAGACCGGCACGCTCAACGGCGTCTCCAACCTCGCCGGCTGGTGCCAGTCGCTCAGCGGCCAGACGCTCGCCTTCTGCTTCCTGATCGACGGGCAGGGCGAAACGTATGCCCACGAACTGCAGGACGGCATGGCGATTGCGCTCGCACGCTACACAACGCCCTGAGCGCAGCCATGCGCAGGGACCGAGCCGGCAGCGTTCAGGCCGCTACGCGGCCCCCTCAAATCATCCCAATAAATCACGCAGCTGCTCTTCGTCGAGCACCGGCACCATCAGGCGCTTGGCCTTTTCCAGCTTGCTCCCAGCGCTCTCCCCTGCCACCAGGTAGTCGGTCTTCTTGGAGACGGCGCTCGTGACGCGGCCGCCGGCGGCCTGGATGCGTTCTGTGGTCTGCTCGCGCGTCCAGTGCGGCAGCTGGCCGGTGAGCACGACGGTCTTGCCCGCGAGCGGGCCGTCGGCGGGGGCGGGGCCGTCCTCGCGCAGGCGCAGGCCGATGCCGCGCAGGTCGGCGATCAGCGCGCGCATGCGCGGATCGTCGAGCTGCGTGCGAATCGAGCGGGCCATCTTCTCGCCGACGCCCGGTGTCTCCTCGATCTGCTCGGGGGTGGCGCCGAGCAGGGCGTCGATCGAGCGAAAGCGCTGGGCGAGGTTGCGGCCGGTCACCTCCCCCACCTCCTCTATCCCCAGCGCGAACAGCACGCGCGCGAAGGGGCGCTGTTTGGAGGCCTCGATCGCGTCGATCAGGTTGCGCGCCGAGAGCTCGGCGAACCCCTCCAGCTCGATCAGCTGCTCCGGCGTGAGGCGGTAGTAGTCGGCGGCGGTCTTGACGAGGCCATGCTGCTGGAGCAGGGCGACCTGCTTCTCGCCGAGGCCGTCGATGTCCATCGCGCCGCGCGAGACGAAGTGCTTGAGCAGCTGCCAGGCGCGCTCGGGGCAGTCGCGGTTGGGGCACGTGGTGAAGACACCCTCCTGGGGCTTGACAGTTGGCGTGTTGCAGAACGGGCAGCGCTTGGGGGGCTTCGTCGGCGGCGGGCGCTTGGCGTGCTCCGCCACGTGCGGCGCGGGCGAGATCACCTGCGGGATGACGTCCCCGGCGCGCAGCACGATCACGTCCTCGCCCGCGCGGATGTCCTTGCGGCGCAGGTCCTCCTCGTTGTGCAGCGTGGCGAGCTTGATCGTGACGCCCCCCACCGCGACGGGCGCGAGCATCGCGTACGGGCGCAGGTCGCCGAACTTGCCGACGTTCCACATCACCTTTTCGAGCCTGGTGATCGCGGTGGTGGGGGCGAACTTCCACGCCACCGCCCAGCGGGGGTCGCGGCCCACCGAGCCGAGGCGCCGCTGCAGCGCCAGGTCATCGACCTTGATCACGACGCCGTCGATCTCGAAGTCCAGTTCGCCGCGGCGCGCCTCCCATTCGTTGCACTGCGCGATCACCTCCTCCTCGCCGCCACCCAGCAGCTTGATGTCGGGGTTCACGCGAAAGCCATGCTTGCGCAGCCAGGCCAGGCCCTCGTGGTGGGTCTTGAACGACAACCCTTCGGTGACACCGACCTGGTAGGCCCACATCGAGAGGGGCCGCTCGGCTGCCAGCGCAGGGTCGAGCTGGCGCACGGTGCCGGCGGCGCTGTTGCGCGGGTTCATGAACGTGCTGAGGCCCGCCTCCGCGCGGCGCTCGTTGAGCGCGGTGAAGTCCTTGAGCGACATGTAGATCTCGCCGCGCACCTCCAGCAGCGGCGGGGCATCGTCGATGTGCAGCGGAATCGCCCCGATCGTGCGCAGGTTGTGCGATATGTCCTCGCCGATCTCGCCATCCCCGCGGGTGGCGCCGCGCTCCAGCACGCCGTTGCGATACACCAGGCTGACGGCGAACCCGTCGATCTTGGGCTCGACCACGAACTGAAAGCGCGGCTGCGCGATGCCCTCGCGCGCGAGATGGTTGCGCATCCGCTCGACCCAGGCGCGCATCTCGCTCTCGGTGCGGACGTTGTCGAGCGAGAGCATCGGCTCCAGATGCGGGACCTTCACCAGCTTGCTCACGGGCTGAGGCGCCACGCGCTGCGTCGGGGACTCGGGCGTGACCAGCTCCGGGTGCTCCTCCTCCAACTGCTTCAGCTCGGAATACAGAGCGTCGTACTTGTCGTCCGTCAGCTCGGGGTCGTCGAGGACGTAATAGCGGTAGGCGTGGCGCTCGACCGCGCTGCGCAACTCGGCGATGCGCGTCTTCGGGTTCTCCTCGGCGGCTGGCTCGCTCACGCGGTCGTCGGCTCCAGAAGCCCCTCCAGGTCGAAGCCTCCAAGGGCATCCAGACCCGGATGGTCGGTCAGGTCGAAGTGGATCGGCGTGATCGCCACCTTGCCGGCGGCGACCGCGGCCAGATCGGTCCCGGGCAGGTCATGAAATCCAGGGTCGGCGCCGTAGACCCAGTAGCGCCGCCGCGAAGGCGGCCCCGCCTCCTCGGTATGCAGCTTCAGCTCGTCGCGGTAGATGCGCTTGCCCAGAGCCGTGACCTCCACGCCTGAGGGCTCCCCGGCGGGCACATTGACGTTCAGCAGCGTGCCAGGGCGCAACGGAATCTCCGGCAACCCCGCTACGAGCCTCGCCACGAACCCGGCGGCTACATCGAACTCGAAACCCCCGTCGAAGCGAAAGTCGAGCACCTTCGCCCCCGACTGCTGCGACACGGCGATCGCCGGCAGGCCGAGCACGACGCCCTCAAGCGCGGCGGCAACTGTCCCCGAGTAGGTGATGTCATCGCCCAGGTTCGAGCCGTGGTTGATGCCGGCGACGACCAGATCGGCGCGGAAACCGTCGATCGCACCCAGGCTCGCCAGGCGCACACAATCGACCGGCGTGCCGTCGGTGGCATAGCCGACGCTGCCATCGGCGAAGGGCACCTCGGCGACCCACAGCGGCCGGCGCGTCGTGATCGAGCGCGCCATCGCCGAGCGGTTGCCGTCGGGCGCGATCACCTCCAGGCGGATGTCCGGCAGCTCCAGCAGCGCGCGGCGCAGCACCTGCAGGCCCTCGGCCTCGATGCCGTCGTCGTTTGTCAGCAGCACGTTGAGCATTGGTGCCTCCAGCATAGGGGCCACCCCCGATGGGGCTTGTGACGGCCGTGGGCACGCGCTGCTAGGAGTAGGCGACGGAGGCCAGGGCGAGACCGTGCGGCGGAGCGGTGGGCCCAGCCTCGCAGCGCGGCCTTCCCGTCAGCAGTGCCGCGAACTCCTCGACGGTGCCGCGGCCGGAGGCGACCTCGAGCATCGTGCCGACGAGGATGCGGACCATGTGCCGCATGAAGGTGTCGGCTGTAATCCAGAACTCCAGCAAGTCGCCGTCCTGGCGCCACTGGGCAGTTAAGACATCCCGCACGAAGCGTTTGTGAACGGTCTCGGTGGGCGTGAAGGCGGTGAAGTCATGGCGCCCAACCAGCAAACCCGCACACTCATCGAGGGCATCGCGGTCGAGCGTTCGCGGCAGCCATAGGGCGGTATCGCGCATGAACACGCTGCGCGAACGGCGCAGCAATATGCGGTAGCAGTAGGTTCGATTCACGGCGCTGCCGCGCGCGTCCCAGCCCTCGGGCATGGGCTCACTGGCGAGCACGGCGATGTCATCGGGCAACAGCGCGTTCAGGCGCGCGGGGTCCAGCGCCTCGTGCTCGTAGCCTGCTACCTGGCCCCAGGCGTGCACGCCGCGGTCGGTGCGCCCGGCGACCGTCAGGGCGAGCGGCTCGCGCAGGATCGTCTGCAGAGCCTGCTCGACCTCCTCCTGCACGCTGCGCAACCCGGGCTGGCGCGCCCAACCGGCAAAGCCGGAGCCGTGATACTCAAGCGTGAGCTTGGTGACCAGCCGTCAGACCAGCTCTAGGAAGACCATCTCGGTGGAGTCGCTGCGACGCGGCCCCAGCTTGAGGATGCGCGTATAGCCCCCGGGCCTGTCGGCATACCTCGGGGCGACCTCCTCGAACAGCCTGTATACGGCGAACTTGTCCTGAGAGAGCGCAGACAATGCCTGGCGCCGCGCGTGCAGATCCCCGCGCTTGCCCAAGGTGATCAGCTTCTCAAGCTCCGGCTTGACCGCCTTGGCCTTGGCCTCGGTGGTCGTGATGCGCTCGTGCTCCAATACCTCCTTGGAGAGGTTCATCAGCAGCGATTTACGATGCGCGCTGGTACGCGAGAGCTTGTTGCGGGTCTTCTGGTGTCTCATAACGAAGTTGGTGAAGTGTACTAGGAGGGGTCGATGAGCAAGCGAGGCAAGGACGCAGGGAGCGTGGCGTGCTCAGCACGCGAGCGACCGAGGACGCAGCCTCGCGCCGCTCAGCGGCCCCTCCTAGTCCTGGCGCAGGTTCATGCCGCGTGATTCAAGCGTCTCGATGACCTCATCGATGGACTTTTTGCCGAAGTTGGGGATCGCGTTCAGCTCGGCCTCGCTCTTGGAGATGAGGTCGCCGACGGTTTGGATGCCGGCGCGCTTGAGGCAGTTATACGAACGCACGCCCAGCTCCAGCTCCTCGATCAGGATGCCGTACTCCTCCCCCTGCAGGGCACCTGCGGCGGCGCCGCCGACGCCGCCCATGCCACCGACGGCCAGGCCGTGGCCGTCGAGCTGACCGCCGGGCGAGGCGCGCAGCTCCTGGATGCGGTCGGCGTCGGTGAAGATCGCCAGCTGGGAGATCAACAGCTCGGCGGCCTCGCGCAGTGCGGCTTGCGGCTCGATCGAGCCGTCGGTCTCGATGTCGAGGGTGAGCTTGTCGAAGTCGGTCTTCTGGCCGACGCGGGCCTGCTCGACGGCGTACGCCACACGGCGCACGGGGGAGAAGATCGAGTCGATCGGGATCACGCCGATCGGCTGATCGGCGGTCTTGTTCTCCTCGGCAGGGCGGTAGCCACGGCCACGGCCGATCGTCATGTACAGCTCCAGCTTGGTCTTCTTCTCCAAGGTGGCGACGTGCACGTCGGGATTGAGGATCTCCACACCGGCGGGCAGGTCGATGTCCTTGGCGGTGATGTCGCCGGGGCCGGAGACGACCAGCGGCGCCTCCACCTCGGTGGCGTCACTGTGCATGCGGCAGACGATGCCCTTCAGGTTGAGGACCAGATCGGTGACGTCCTCCTTGACGCCGGGGATCGTGGAGAACTCGTGCGCGACGCCCTCGATGCGCACGCTGGTGACGGCGGCGCCGGCCAGCGAGGAGAGCAGGACGCGCCGCAGGGAGTTGCCGAATGTGTAGCCGAAGCCACGGTCGAGCGGCTCGATGATGAACGTGCCGCGGTTGTGCTCCACGGACTCGCTGGAGATGCGGGGGATTTGGAAGTCGAGCATCGGTGTGGTCCTCGCGTCGCGTTTGTCGTTGGGCTGCACCGGGCACCTCTGAGGATGCCGGGGGCTTGGGGCGCCACCGCCCACGGGAGCGGGGGCAGAAAAACGGGTGCTGCTACTTCGAGTACAGCTCGACTATGAGCTGCTCCTGCACGGGCGCCGCCACCTCGCGGCGCTCGGGCTTGCGCAAGACCTTGGCCGTGAGCGACTCGTGATCGGCCTGCAGCCACGGGGGAATCTGGCCCGTCAGCTCGGTGGCGTCGCGGATCACCTGCGTGGCGGGGGTGTCGGCCTTGATCGCGACGATGTCCCCCGCGCGCACCTGATAGCTGGGGATGTCCACGCGGCGGCCGTTAACGGTCCAGTGGCCGTGGCGGATCAGCTGCCTTGCCTGCCGCCGCGACGCCGCGAAACCGAGCCTGACCAGCACGTTGTCGAGACGACACTCCAAGAGCGCGAGCAGGTTCTCGCCGGTGATGCCGGGCTGGCGCGAGGCCTTCTCGTAGTAGCCGTGGAACTGCTTCTCCAGCACGCCGTAGTAGCGGCGGGCCTTCTGCTTCTCGCGCAGCTGCAGGCGGTACTCGCTCTGCTTCTGGCGGCCACGGCCGTGCTCGCCGGGCGGGTAGGAGCGCCGCTCGACGCCGCACTTGTCGGTGAGGCAGCGCTCACCCTTGAGGAACAGCTTCTGTCCCTCGCGACGGCACTGCTTGCACTGGGGGCTTGTGTCTCTGGCCATCTGTCTGTTCGTCCTGGTGGGTTGTGAAGATTTTTTAGGATTTGAGGGGGTCGCGCTGCTCAGACCCGGCGGCGCTTGCGGGGGCGACACCCGTTGTGGGCCTGCGGTGTGACGTCCTTGACGCCGGTTACCTCTAGTCCCGCCGCCTGCAGCGAGCGGATCGCCGTCTCGCGGCCGGAGCCGGGACCCTTGACGTAGACCTCGACCTTCTGTAGGCCCTGCTCGATGCCCTTGCGCGCGGCGGCGTCGGCGGTGACCTGTGCGGCGAAGGGTGTGCTCTTGCGCGAGCCTTTGAAGCCGGCGCCGCCGGCGGACTCCCAGGCGATGACGTTGCCCGTGGTGTCCGTGAGCGAGACGATCGTGTTGTTGAACGAGGTCTTGATGTGGGCCTGGCCGACGGGGATGTTCTTCTTGGGCTTGCGCCGGCCGCGGGCGCGCTTGGGTGCGGGCATTACTTCTTGCCTGCCTTCTTCTTGCCGGCGACCTGCATGCGCTTGGGGCCCTTGCGCGTACGCGCGTTGGTCTTCGTCTTCTGGCCGCGCACGGGCAGGCCGCGGCGGTGGCGCAGACCGCGGTAGCAGCCGATCTCCTGCAGGCGCTTGATGTCCTGCGAGCGCTCGCGGCGCAGGTCGCCCTCGACGGTGAGGTCGCTGTCGATGATGTCGCGCAGCTTGGAGACCTCTTCCTCCGTGAGATCGCGCACGTAGGTGTCGGGTGAGACCTTGACCTCGGCGAGGATCTTGTTGGCCGTGGAGCGGCCGATGCCGAAGATGTAGGTGAGCCCGATCTCCGAGCGCTTGTTGAGAGGGAGGTTGACCCCGGCGATGCGTGCCACTGGTGCTGCCCCTCAGCCCTGACGCTGCTTGTGACGCTTGTTCTGGCAGATGACGAGCACCGCGCCGTGGCGGCGGATGATCTTGCACTTCTCGCACATGGGCTTGACCGACGGTCTGACCTTCATGATCCCTTTCGGATGGTCCATCGCCATGGCTCTGGAGGCCGGGACGGCCGCCGCTACCACGTCGTGGAGTTTGCTCTCAGGACACAGCTGACCCGGCCCTTCGAGCAGGACAGCAGATAGTAGCAACTTGGCCGCTGCGTTGCCGGGCTAGCCGAGCGCTAGCCGGAGGCTCCCGCGCCCTGCGCCACCGGCTCCGGTGGGTCGCCTGCGGCCGGCGTGTGATTCGCCTGCGCCGCCTGCCCCTGCTCGGCGAGATGCCACGGCGTGAGCACGCGCGGGCCGTCGGCCGTGATCGCGACCGTGAACTCGAAGTGCGCGGCGGGCGAGTCGTCCTGGGAGAAGATCGCCCAACCATCGCCCGCCATGCGCACAGCGGCGCGCCCGGCGGTGGTCATCGGCTCGATCGCCAGCACCATGCCCTCCTCCAGTTTGGGGCCCTTGCCGCGGCGGCCGTAGTTGGGCACCTGCGGATCCTCGTGCATGTTGCGCCCGACGCCGTGGCCGACGAGCGAGCGCACGACCGACAGGCCGCCCCCCTCGGCGACCTTCTGAATCGCGTGCGAGACGTCGCCGACGCGGTTGCCGGGCACGGCCTGCTCGACGCCCGCGAACAGCGCGGCGCGCGTGACTTGCAGGAGGTTCTCGGTGCGTGTGTCGATCTGGCCGACGGGGAAGGTGCGCGCGGCGTCGGCGACCCAGCCTTCGAGCGTGACGCCGACGTCGATCGAGATGATGTCCCCGTTGCTCAGCCGGTAGCGCCCGGGGATGCCGTGCACGACCATCGCGTTGGGCGAGGCGCAGATCGAGCCCGGGAAACCGCGGTAGCCCTTGAACGTGGGCTTGGCGCCACGCGCGCGGATGAAGCGCTCAGCCGCCTCGTCGAGCTCCTGCGTGCGCACCCCGGCGCGGATCTTGCTCTCCAGCATCTGAAGCGTGGCCACGAGGATGTCCCCCGCAGCGGCCATCTTCTCGATCTCCTCGGGGGTCTTTTTAACGATCACCCCAGGAGCTTATCTACAGCTTGTCCTCCAGCCGCAGCGTGGCGAGCGTCGCGCGGATGTGATCGTTGACGTCGTTGGCGGGGCGGCGGCCGTCGAAGCGGCGCAGCAGGCCACCCTGCTCGTAGTAGTCGATCAGCGGCGCGGTCTGCTCGTGGTAGACCTCTAGGCGCTTGCGGATCGTCTGCTCCTGGTCGTCGTCGCGTTGGATCAGGCGCGAGCCGTCCTGGTCGCAGACGCCCTCGTGCTTGGGGGGGTCGAACTCGAGGTGGTAGACGTGGCCGTTTTTGGTGCAGACGCGGCGGCCGGCGAGGCGGCGCACGACCTCCTCGTCGGAGACCTCGATCAAGAGCACGGCGAGCAGGCGGCGTTCGAGGCCCGCGAGCGCCTCCCCGAGCGCGTCGGCCTGGGGGGGGTTGCGGGGGAAACCGTCGAGCAGGAAGCCATCGCGGGCGTCGGGCTCGCCGATGCGGGCGACGATCATGCCGATGATCACCTCGTCGGGCACCAGCTCGCCGGCGGACATGTAGCGCTGCGCCTGCTTGCCGAGCTCTGTGCCCTCGGCCACCTGCGCGCGCAGCATGTCGCCGGTGGAGATGTGCGGCAGGCCGAAGTCCTCGCGCAATCGCTCGGCCTGAGTGCCCTTGCCGGCGCCGGGGGGGCCGAGCAGGATGAGGTTCAGTTCGGACACAGGTCCGAGCAGGTTACTTCAAGAACCCCTCGTAACTTCGCATCATCAGCTGCGCCTCCAGCTGCTTCATCGTTTCCAGGGCCACGCCGATGACGATCAGGATCGAGGTGCCGCCAAACTGGACGTTCTGATGCGTACGCGCGATCAGGATCGTCGGCAGCGCGGCGACGGCCGCGAGGAACAGCGCGCCGGGGAACGTGAGACGGGCGAGGATGCGGTCGAGGAATTCCGCGGTCGGTCGCCCGGGGCGCACGCCGGGAATGAAGCCGCCGTATTTCTTGAGGTTGTCGGCCTGGTCGACGGGGTTGAAGGTGACGGCGGTGTAGAAGTAGGCGAAGATCAGGATGAAGATCGACTCGCCGAGCACGAAGTGCCAGCCGTTGGGCGTGAAGAAGTCGGACACCGACTGCGCCCATTTGGTGTGGATCAGCTGCCCGACAGTGGGCGGGAAGGCCATGATCGAGGCGGCGAAGATGACGGGGATGACGCCGGCCATGTTGACGCGCAGCGGCAGGTAGGTCTGGCCGCCTTCGGTCATGCGCCGGCCGATCACGCGCTTGGCGTACTGCACGGGGATGCGCCGCTGGCCCTCCTGCACGAACACGATGCCGGCTACGACGGCGAGCACGATGAAGGGCATCATCACCTTGAAGACCTGGTCCTGGCTGGTCCACCACGTCTGGATGCCGGTCGGCAGGCGCGAGACGATCGAGGCGAAGATCAACAGCGAGATGCCGTTGCCGATGCCGCGCTGGGTGATGAGCTCGCCGAACCACATCAGCAGGATGCATCCTGCCGTGAGGCAGATGGCGATCATGAAGATGTGCGGCGCGTCGAAGTGGGGGAGCACCGATTCGCCGGTCTGCGCCTGCAGGGAGTGGAACAGGAAGACGTAGCCGATCGACTGCGCGAAGGCCAGGCCGACCGTCAGGTAGCGCGTGTACTGGGTTATGCGCTGCTGGCCGACTTCGCCTTCCTTGGAGAGCTTTTCCAGCGACGGCACGACGACCTGCAGCAGCTGCAGGATGATCGAGGCGGTGATGTAGGGCATGATGCCCAGCGCGAAGATTGCGATGCGCGCGAGGCTGCCGCCGGAGAAGACGTTGAGCAGGCCGAGGATGCCGTTGCCGCCGAGCTCCTTCTGCAGGCTGGAGACGGCGTGGAAGTTGACGCCGGGCACGGGGATGTGCGAGCCGACGCGGTAGAGCAAGAGCATGCCGGCGGTGAAAGCCAGCTTCTTGCGGATGTCGGCGACCTGGAAGGCGCTGAGGATCGTGGCGAGCATCGGCGAGGGATTCTAGCCCTCTGCCGTGCGCGGCGCGAGGGGTGGTGCAAGTGCCTGGCGGCTAGGCCGCCGTCTGAGCCGCGGCGCGCTCCTCCACCACCACACACGTGCCGCCGGCCGCCTCGATCTGCGTGCGCGCACTGGCGCTGAAGGCATGGGCGTGGACCGATAGCTTCTTGTTGAGCTCACCCTTTGCCAGGACCTTGATCGGGATGCCCTTGCGGGTACCCAGCCCCTTGGCCTGCATCAGCTCGATCGTGACCTCGGCGCCGGCCTCGAAACGCTCCTCCAGGGAGCCGATGTTGACCGCCTGTGTGTGCGTGCGGAAGGGCTCGAAGGGCATCGACTTCTTCATGTGCGGGCCGCGCAGCTTGCGCATGCGCATGTGGATCGGCATCTGACCGCCCTCGAAGCGGGCGCGGCTCTTGGCGCCGGAGCGCGAGCCGTAGCCCTTCTGGCCGCGGCCGGCGGTCTTGCCGGTGCCCGAGCCTTCGCCGCGTCCTATCCGCTTGCGGGGGCGGCGCGAGCCGGGCGCGGGAGCCAGCGAGTGCAGGCCGATGCGCTGCTCGGGCTTGTCCTCTGTCGAACTCGCCTGCTTGACGGGCGGGCTCACTTGGACTCCTCGGCGACCTCGACGAGATGGCGAACGGCGTGCAGCATGCCGCGCGCCTGGGGGCAGTCTTTGACCTGCACCTCGTGGCCGATGCGGCGCAGGCCGAGGGAGCGCAGGGTGTCGAGCTGGCGCTTGTTGGAGCCGTTGGCGGAGCGGCGCTGGATGACTGTGAGGGAGGCCATCAGGCAGGGGTCTCCTCGGCGGCGGGCTCGGGGACGTCCGGGGCCTCGGCAGCCGGGGTCTCCGCAGCCGGAGTCTCCTCGGCCGGGGCGGCCTCGCCGACCGGGGCCTCGCCAGCTGGAGCCTCGACGACAGCCCCTTCTGTCTCCGACTCCCCCTCCGCGCCCCCGTCTGCCGCGACGGCAGCGCCGTTGGTGGACTCCTCGGTGAGCCCGAGAACCTTGTTGATCGAGAGGCCGCGCAGCTCGGCGACCTCCTCGGGGCGGCGCAGGCCGCGCAGGCCTTCGACGGTGGCCTTGACCAGGTTGATTGGGTTCTGCGTGCCGAGGCTCTTCGAGAGGATGTCGTGGATCCCGGCGAGCTCGAGCACCGCGCGCACGCCACCGCCGGCGATCACGCCGGTACCGGGGGCCGCGGGCTTGAGGAAGACCCGGCCGGCGCCGAACACGCCCGTGGTCTGGTGCGTGATCGTGCTGCCGTGCTTGGGCACGCGGAAGAGGTCTTTCTTGGCCCGCTCGACGCCCTTCTGGATCGCGAGGGGGACCTCGTTGGCCTTGCCGTAGCCGATGCCGACGATGTCGCGCTCGTCTCCGACAACCACAAGGGCGGTGAAGGAGAAGCGACGGCCGCCCTTGACGACCTTGGCGACGCGGTTGATCTCCACCACGCGCTCCTGGAGGTCGAGGCCGGCTGAGCTGACTGAGCGATCTGAGTTCATAAGAGAAGGAGTGAGGGTAGCGGGAAGGAGGAGTGGTGAGTGGTGGCGGTGGTGATGGGAGGCCTAGAAGGCGAGGCCGGCCTCGCGCAGCCCCTCGGCGAAGGTCTTAACGTGCCCGTGGTAGCGGTAGCCGCCGCGATCGAACACCACGATCTCGACGCCGGCGGCCTTTGCGCGCTCGGCCAGCAGCGCGGCGGCACGCGGCGTGCGGTCGGCTTTGCCCAGCTCGCGCAACTCGGGCTCGTACCAGTTGACGGCCGCGAGCGTGCGCCCGGTGGCATCGTCGATCAGCTGCGCGGAGAGGCCCTTATTGGAGCGGAAGACGGACACGCGCGGGCGCTCGGCCGTGCCGGAGACCTTGGCGCGCACGCGGCGACGGCGCGAAAGCCTGCGGTCGCCCTTCGTGAGAACGCTCATGTAGACGACTCCCGCGTAAACCAACCGGCCCCGCATGGGCACGCAGAGCAAGCTGGGCAAAAGATCGAAGGCCCACCCGCCCAGCGTGGCGTGCTACGCACGCGAGCGACCGAGGACGCAGATCCAGCGCAGCTATGCGTGCTCATGCGCGCTTGCCCACCTTGCGCGCCACGTACTCGCCCTCATAGCGAATGCCCTTGCCCTTGTACGGCTCGGGGGGACGCTGCTTGCGGATGATCGCGGCGGTCTCGCCGACGAGCTGCTTGGAGATGCCCTTGACCACTACGCGCGTGGGCTGGGGCACTTCGAATTCGATGCCCTCGGGCGCGGGGATCGGCACGGGGTGCGAGTAGCCGACGGCGAGCTCGAGGTTCTTGCCCTTCAGCTGCGCGCGGTAGCCGACGCCCTGGATCTCCAGGCGCTTCTCGTAGCCCGCGGTGACGCCCTGCACCATGTTGGCGACGAGCGTGCGCGTGAGACCGTGCAGCGCGCGGTGTTCGCCGCGATCCGTGGGCCGCGTGACGAGCAGACGCTCGCCCTCCTGCACGACGGCGATGTCGCGGTGGATGCGCTCGGACAGCTCGCCCTTGGGGCCTTTGACGCTGACGGTCTCGGGCTCGATCGCGACGCTCACGCCCGCGGGCACGGGGATTGGCTGTCTTCCGATTCTCGACATCTCCTGCTCAACCCCTACCAGATCTGCGCCAGGACCTCGCCGCCGACGCCGGCGATGCGCGCGTCGTGGCCGGTCATGACACCCTTGGAGGTGGAGACGATCGATGTGCCCATGCCGCCCTGCACCTTGGGGATGGTGCGCGCGTCGCAATAGGTGCGCCGCCCGGGGCGCGAGACGCGGCGCAGGCCGGAGATCGCCGAGCGGCGGTCGTCGGTGTACTTGAGGCGGATCTGGATGATCTCGCCGGCGGCGTCACCGGGGGCGGGGGCCTGCGACCAGGACTCGATGTAGCCCTGCTCGGTGAGGATGCGCGCCAGCTCGGCCTTGAGCTTGGAGGCGGGGATGTCGGCGGTCTCGTGCGCAGCGTGAATCGCGTTGCGGATGCGCGTGAGGAAGTCGGCTATGGGGTCGGTCATGGACATGGCTTTCAGATCTCTTGCGAGTGCTTTCTTTGGACTGGCCTACCAGGAGGACTTGGTCATCCCGGGGATCTGGCCGTTGTGGGCGAGTTCGCGCAGACAGATGCGGCACAGCCCGAACTTGCGGTACACCGCGCGCGGACGTCCGCAGCGGTTGCAGCGAGTATAGGCACGTGTCTTGAACTTGGGCGGGCGCGCCTGCTTGACGCGCATCGATGTCTTGGCCATCAGGCCTCGTCCTCCTGCTCGTCGGGGGGGTTGGTGGGGGCGCTGTCGGAATCGGTGGGCTCGGCCTCGGGGTCGGCCTCCGCGGCAGGCTCCGCCTCTGTCTCCCCGGCGGGCTCGGGTTCAGCCTCGGGGGCGGCCTCCTCCGCCACGGCGGGCTCAACTTCTCCGACAGGCTCGGGGGCGGCCTCTGCAGCGACCTCCGGCTCGGCCTCCGCGGGGGGCTCCGCAACCGGCTCGGGCTCGGCCTCCGCAGCGGGCTCGGGCTCCGGGTCCGCCTTGACCGGCGCGGGCTTGGAGCCGGGCCGCGTGTCCTCCTCGGGCACATACCCGATCGCCTCGTTGAACCCCGCGGGACGACCGTAGGTCGAGAACGGCATACCGAGCGCCGTGAGCAGCGCAAACGCCTCCACATCCGTGGCCGCGGTGGTCGTGATCGTGATGTCGAGGCCGCGCACCTGGTCGATCGAGTCGTAGTCGATCTCGGGGAAGATGATCTGCTCGCGCACACCGAGCGAGTAGTTGCCGCGGCCGTCGAAGGACTTGGGGGTGAGCCCGCGGAAGTCGCGCACGCGCGGCAGCGCGATCGAGGTGAGGCGGTCGAGGAACTCGTAGCAGCGCTCGGCGCGCAGCGTCACGGACACGCCCACAGGCATCCCCTCGCGCAGCTTGAACGCGGCGATCGACTTGCGGGCGCGGCGGATGTTGGGGCGCTGGCCGGCGATCGTGGCGAGCTGGTCCTGGGCGTTGCCGAGCGCCTTGGAGTCCTGCTTGGCGTCGCCGACACCCATGTTGAGCGTGATCTTGGTGACGCGCGGCGCCTGCATCGGCGTCGAGTAGCCAAAGCGCTCGATCAGATCCGGGCGGATCTCCTCCAGGTAGCGCGTCTTCAGGCGCGGTGTCGGTGCGGTTGTCGTTGTGCTCATTGCTGTGTGTTGTCTATCGGCGGGATTTGTCTAATCGGTTGGGTGTCGTCGCGCCTTGGCGGCGCGTCAGTCGATCCTCGTGCCGGAGCGCTTGGCGACGCGGTAGGGCCTGCCGTTCTCGCGGTCGATGCCCACGCGCGTGGGTTTGCTGCCCTTGGGGTCGAGCAGCATCACGTTGGAGACGTGGATCGGACCCTCGCTCTCGATCACGCCGCCGAGCTGGCCCGCGGTGACCTGGGTAACGCCTTCGGGGGTCTGCGAGGGCTTGACGTGGCGCTTGCGCATAGCCAGGCCCTCGACGAAGACGCGCTCGTGCTTGAGGTCGACACGCAGCACGCGCCCGCGCTTGCCGCGGTCCTTGCCGGAGATCACCTGCACCTGATCGCCGGAGTGCACCTTCATGCTGCGCTTCTTCGGCGCGCCGGCACCATTGCGCTTTGCGGCGGTCTTGGCCATCACAGCACCTCCGGCGCGAGCGAGACGATCTTCATGAAGTTGCGGTCGCGCAGTTCGCGCGCGACGGGGCCGAACACGCGCGTGCCGCGCGGGTTGTTCTGGTCGTCGATGATCACGGCGGCGTTGTCGTCGAAGGCGATGTAGGTGCCGTCGTCGCGGCCGAGCGCCTTCTTGGTGCGCACAACCACGGCGGTGACGACCTCGCCCTTCTTGACCGTGCCCTGTGGGTTGGCCTGCTTGACCGTGGCGGTGATGATGTCGCCCACGAACGCGTAGCGACGCCTGGAGCCACCCTTGACGCGGATGCAAAGGATCTCGCGCGCGCCAGTGTTGTCGGCCACGCGCAAACGTGTCTCGTTCTGAATCATCGCGCCCGCTCCAAGACATCCACCAAGCGCCAGCGCTTGCTGCGCGAGAGCGGCCGGCTCTCGATCACGCGCACGACATCCCCCTCGTGCGCCTCGTTGTTCTCGTCGTGCGCGTGCAACGTGCTGGAGCTGCGAACGATCTTCTCGTAGCGCCGGTGCCGGCGGGCGGTGTCAATGCGCACGGTGATGGTCTTGTCGGCCTTGTTGGAGACGACGATGCCCTGACGCACCTTGCGCGTGCCCTCGGTGGGGGCGTGCACGGGCGGCAGCGGCTCCTGCGCAGGCGAGGACTTGCGTCGCTCGGCTGCCTTGGCGCGTTCCTGCAGGCGCCGGGTGCGTCGCCGCACGGCCTTGACCTTGCGCTCGGCCAGCCGTTCGTCGTGGCGCTCCTGGGGCGTGCGCGCAGGCCTGGCCTCGCCGGTGTGCTTGGAGCGCGCACGGCGGCGGCGCTCCTTGGACGAAAGCTGCTCGACGGGCTCGTTCGGGGCGGCGGCGGGCACGGGCGCCTCAGCCTCGGCAGCCGGCTCCGGGCTCTCCGCTCCGGCCTCGGGGGCCTGCTCCTCCACGGGTGCCTCAGCCTCAGCGGCGGGCGCCTCCTCCACAGCGGGGGCCTGCTCCTCCACGGGTGCCTCAGCCTCAGCGGCGGGCGCCTCCTCCACAGCGGGGGCCTGCTCCTCCACGGGAGCATCGGCCTCCGTGGCGGCAGCCTCCGGCGTCTGGGTCTCGGTTGTCTCGTCGTCGTTGGGTTCGTCAGCCATGTCGTTCTCTCTCAGTTCTCGTTACTTGCTGGCGATCTCGCGCTCGCGCTTGACGGTCAGTGCCCTCGCAAGATCCTGCCGGATCCGCGCCATGCTGGCGGTGTTCTCGAGCTCGCCGGTGGCGTTGGCGAAGCGCAGCCCGAACAGCTCCTTGCGGAAGGTGCCGATCTGCTCGGCGAGTTCGTCGTTGGGCATGTCGCGCATCTCCTTGGCCTGCATCGTCATTCCTCTTCCTAATCCTCGCGCTGCACAAACTTGGACTTCACGGGCAGCTTGTGCGCCGCCAGCCTGATCGCATCGCGCGCCAGGGGCTCGGGCACGCCGGCCAGCTCGAACATCACGCGGCCGGGCTTGACCACGGCGACCCACCCCTCGGGGGAGCCCTTGCCGGAGCCCATGCGCGTCTCGGCGGGCTTCTTGGTGACGGGCTTGTCGGGGAAGACGTTGATCCACACCTTGCCGCCACGCTTGATCTTGCGCGTCATCGCAATACGGGCGGCCTCGATCTGGCGGTTGGTGAGCCAGCCCTCCTCAAGGGACTTCAGGCCGAACTCACCGAACTGCACCTTGACCTGACCGCGCGAGACGCCACCGCGCCGTCCGCGGTGCTGCTTGCGGTGCTTTACGCGCTTGGGTGAGAGCATCAGCGCGTCACCTCGGGACTGCCGCCGCCGCGTCCGCCACGCCCGCCGCCGCCCGGACCGCCGGGGCCGCCAGGGCCACGACCTCCGCCGCCACCACCGCTGCCGCCACGACCGCCGCCCGGACCCCCAGGGCCACGACCGCCGCCGCCGCCGCCGAAACCACCGCCGCCACTGCCACCACGACCGCCGCCCGGACCGCCGGAGCCACCTCGGCCACCGCCACCGCCACCGCCGAAACCACCGCCGCCACGACCGCCGCCGCCTGGTCCACCCGGGCCACGACCGCCGCCCGGACCACCCGGCCCGCGGCCACGACCGCCGCCTCCGCCACCGCCGCCCGGACCGCCGCGTCCACGGCCGCGCCCGTCACGCCCGTCGCGTCCGCCCCGGCCGTCGCGATCGCCGCTCGGCGGCGCGGGTGCGCTCATGTCCGTCAGGTCGGCGCCGGTGTAGCCCTCGGGCATGATTTCGCCCTTGTTGACCCAGCACTTCACGCCGATGCGGCCGAAGGTGGTGCGCGCCTCGTAGAAGCCGTAGTCGATGTCGGCGCGCATCGTGTGCAGCGGCACGCGCCCGTCGGAATAGCTCTCGGTGCGGGCCATCTCGGCGCCGCCGAGGCGACCCGCGACCTGCACCTTCACGCCCTTGGCGCCGGAGCGCATGGCGCTCGTGAGCGCGCGCTTCATCGCGCGGCGGAAGGCGACGCGGTTCTGCAGCTGCTCGGCGATCGACTGCGCGACCAGTTTGGCGTCGAGCTCGGGACGCTTGATCTCGAGGATGTTGACCTTGATCTGCTTCTTGGTCATCTTGTGCAAGTCGCGCCGCAGCGCATCGACCTCGCTGCCGGACTTGCCGATCACGATGCCAGGACGCGCGGTGTGGATGTTGACCTCGAGCTCGTTTGAGTCCTTGCGGATCGTGATGTCCGAGAGGCCGGCGTGCGCGAGGCGGTCGGTGATGTGCTTGCGGATCTTGATGTCCTCGTCGAGATACTCGGCGAAGTGGCGGTCGTTAAACCAGTTCGACTTCCAGTCGTGGATGTAGCCCACGCGCATTGCCTCTGGATGAACCTTCTGTCCCATGTCTCTCCTACCGCTCCGCGCCCTGGCCGGGCGTGAGCGTGATCGTCAAATGGCTGGTGCGCTTACGAATCGGCGTCGCCCTGCCCATGGCGCGCGGCCGAAAGCGCTTGATCGTCGGTCCCTCGTCGGCGTAGGCCTCGCGGACGATCAGATCGTCTTCGAGCAGTTCGTGATTGTTCTCCGCGTTGGCGACCGCGCTTTCCAGCAGCTTGCTCCAGTCGCGGGCAACGTCACGAGGGGTGAAGGCGAGGATAGCGCGTGCCTCCTGCACGCTCTTGCCGCGCAGGTGGCCGCAGACCATGCGCGCCTTGCGCGCGGAGGTGCGCACGTAGCGCGCGTGGGCGCGAACCTCGGCGCGGCGGGCCACCGGGGCGACGCGACGCGGGGCTGGCGCGGGTGCGGACGTCTTCTCCTCCGCCGGCGTCTTTGCCTCCTCCTCGGCAACGGGCTCCGGCTTGGGCTCATCCTTTGCCGGCTTCTTGGCGGCAGGCTTCTTCGCAGCCGGCTTTTTCTCCGCCGCGGGCTTCTTCTCAGCCACCGGCTCTTTCTCCGCCGCGGGCTTCTTCTCAGCCGCGGGCTTCTTTGCCGCAGCAGGCTCCTTCGCGGCCGACTTGGGCTTCGCCTCCGCCGCAGCCGCAGGCTTCTTCGCCGCAGCCGGCTTCTTCGTCTCCGCCTTGGGCTTCGCCTCGGCTGCCGCGTCCTTCTCCGGCTTCACGGGTGTCTGCTCGTCGGGGCTCATGGCTAGCGCACCTTCCCCGAGCCGGCGTGGCCGCGGAAGTGCCTCGTGGGCGCAAACTCTCCCAGCTTGTGGCCGACCATCGACTCGCTGACGAACACCGGGATGTGCTTCTTGCCGTCGTGCACCGCAATCGTGTGGCCGACCATCTCGGGGAAGATGGTGGAGGCGCGCGACCAGGTGCGGATCATCTGGCGGCGATTCTCCTCGTTCATCTTCTCGATGCGGGCCATCAGGCGATCTTCCACCCACGGCCCCTTTTTGCTGGATCTACTCATCGTTAGCCTCTGTTGTTGATCTGCGCTGATGAGGGGCGCGTAGGCCAAGCCTCGCAAGATCGAAAAGGCCCACCCACCCCGCGTGGCGTGCTACGCACGCGAGCGACCGAGGACGCCGCGAGGCGCCGGCATACGCGCCCCTCATCGCTGTTTGCCCTTCCCGCGGCGGCGACCGCGCACGATGTATTTGTCCGAAGCCTTGTTCTTCTTGCGCGTGCGGTACCCCAGCGTGGGCACGCCCCACGGCGTCACCGGGTGGCGTCCGGGCGTGGTGGAGCCCTCGCCGCCGCCGTGCGGGTGATCGACGGGGTTCATCGCGGTGCCACGCGTCTGCGGGCGCACGCCCATGTGGCGCTTGCGCCCGGCCTTGCCGACCTTGACGTTCTGGTGGTCGGAGTTGCCGATCGTGCCGACCGTCGCGCGGCACTCGGCGCGCACGAGGCGCATCTCCCCGGAGGGCAGCCGCAGCGTGGCCATCTCGCCGTCCTTGGCCATCAGCTGCACGGAGGCACCGGCCGAGCGCGCCATCTGCCCGCCGCGACCGGGCTGCAGCTCGACGTTGTGCACGACGGTGCCGACGGGCATGCGCGCCAGCGCCATGCAGTTGCCCACGGCGATTTCGGCCTCGTCTCCCGAAGCCACCATCATGCCCACCGTCAGGCGCTGCGGCGCGAGGATGTAGCGCTTCTCGCCATCCACGTAGTGCAAAAGCGCGATGTAGGAGGAGCGGTTGGGGTCGTAC
Organism: uncultured Solirubrobacterales bacterium; assembly: GCA_963821895.1. GTDB lineage: Bacteria > Actinomycetota > Thermoleophilia > Solirubrobacterales > Solirubrobacteraceae > Palsa-744. Next base: position 492,889 of record CAWGFQ010000003.1, on the reverse strand, counting down.
TCGATCGCGGCGACCTTGGCGGGCACGCCGTCCTTGCGCCGCTTGAAGTCGATCTTGCGATACAGCCGCTTGGCGCCGCCGCCGCGGTGGCGGGCGGTCTTGCGGCCGTGGGCGTTGCGGCCACCGCTCTTCTTCAGACCCTCGACGAGCGTCTTCTCGGGCTCGGTCTTGGTGATCTCGGCGAAGTCGGCGTAGGAGACGAAGCGCCGGCCGGGGCTCGTGGGCTTGGGTTTGCGAATTGGCATCTCGTTAGCTCTCTCTGTGTTCCTTGGCCGTTAGCCCTGCAGGCCCTCGAGGCCGCGGAAGATCTGGATGCTCTCGCCCTCGCGCACCTGCACGATCGCCTTCTTCCAGGCGCGCGTGCGCCCGCGCGTGACGCCGCGCGTCTTGGGCTTGGACTTCATGCTGATCGTGTGTACGCCGACGACGTGCACGTCAAACATCGCCTCGACGGCCTGGCGGATCTGCGTCTTGTGGGCGTCGTTGTGCACGCGGAAGGTGTACTTGCCGGCATCGCTGAGAACGTAGCTCTTCTCGGAGACGACGGGGCGGATGATGACCTGGGAGTGATCCATCAGCCCTTGGCCTCCTCGTCGCTCTCAACGGAATCGCCCTCTGGCGCCTGCGTCTTGGGCGTGGCCTTCTTGGCGGGCGCTTTGGTCGGCTCTGCCTTGGCTCCCCCCGCGCGCGCGGTCAGGGCATCCAGCGCAGCCTGCGAGACGAGCAGCGAGGCTGCACCCAGCAGATCGGTGACGCCAATGTTCTCGTGCGTGAGCACGGCGACACGCTCGAGGTTGCGGAAGGACATAGCCGCCGCTGACTCCTCGGCGCTCAGCACGACGAGCGTCGGCCGCGGTTCGCCCCATGCCTGCAGCAGCTCGGCGGCCTGCTTGGTTTTGGGCGCCGCAAACGCAGCGGCATCCAAAACAGCCAGCGACCCCCGCTCCGCGTGCAGCGAAAGCCCGCTGCGCAGCGCGGTGCGCTTCTCCTTGCGGTTGACCTTGAAGGTGTAGCTGCGCGGCTGCGGACCGAAGACGACGCCACCGCCGGTCCAGATCGGCGAGCGGCTGGAGCCGGCGCGGGCGCGGCCGGTGCCCTTCTGGCGCCACGGCTTGGCGCTGCCGCCGGAGACCATCGCGCGCGTCTTCGTCGCAGCGGTGCCGCGGCGGCGCGCGGCCTGCTCGGCGCGCACGCTCTGGTGCACCAGCGGACCGTTGAAGCGCGCCGCGAATGCGGCCTCGTCCAGTTTGACCTTCTTGGCGGTCCCCCCGCTGGAGGACCCTGCACCGCCGGCTCCGGCGGGCGTGAGCACGGGCGCGTCAGGCATCGCCGCGCACCTCCACGACGCCGCCGCGCGGACCGGGGACCGAGCCGCGCACCAGCAGCAGGTTCTGCTTGGCGTCCACGGCCACGATCTCAAGGCCCTTCTGCGTCCTGCGCTTGTTGCCCATCTGCCCGGGGCCGCGGATGCCCTTGAACACACGCGAGGGGCTGGCCGAGGCGCCGATCGAGCCGGGCGCGCGCACGTTGTGCGAGCCGTGGGACTTGGGACCGCTCTTGAAGTTGTGCCGACGGATCGTGCCCTGGAAGCCCTTGCCCTTGGAGGTGCCGGAGATCTTCACACGGCCGCCGACCGCGAAGGACTCGACGGTGACGCTGCCGCCGAGCTCAAGGCCGGCGAGCGAGGAGTCGGGCTCCCGGTCGAAGCGGAACTCGGCGAGGTGGCGCATCGGCGGGGCGTCGGCCTTCTTCAGGTGGCCGAGCTCGGCGCGCGTGAGGTGCTTCTCCTTGGTCGCGCCGAAGGCCAGCTGCACGGCGTCGTAGCCATCACGCTCGGAGCGGCGGATGGCCGTGACCGGACAGGGACCGGCTTCGAGCACGGTGACCCGCGCGACGCTGCCGTCCTCCTGGAAGACCTGCGTCATCCCGAGCTTCTTGGCGAGGATCGCGGACATCTCACGTGGCGAGGCGGATCTCGATGTCCACGCCGGCCGGCAGATGGTCCAGGCGCTGCAGCGAGTCCACGGTCTTGGGGGTGGGCTGATGGATGTCGATCAGACGCTTGTGCGTGCGGATCTCGAAGTGCTCGCGGGAGTCCTTGTCCTTGAACGGGGAGCGGATCACGCAGTAGACGTTCTTCTCGGTGGGCAGCGGCACGGGACCGGAGACGCTCGCGCCGGTGCGCGTGGCGGTCTCCACGATCTCCTTGGCGGCCGACTCGATGGCGGACGTGTCGTACGCCTTGAGACGGATGCGGATCTTGTTCTGTGTGGTGGCTGCCATTTGCTTTCAGTTTCGTTTTGGTGTGTTTGCTGCGTGGGCTTCAGTCGTGCTGCGCTTCAGTGCCTGCCCTGCCGCGCCGGGCCAGAGAAAGGGCGGACTCCATAACGGGGAATCCGCCCCTCACCGCGCCCCAATCGGCGGAGCTATGAATCGTCGTATCTGTCTGATAAACGAGGGGCCCGGCTCGCCGGCCTTCGGCCGTCTGCGCCACCCTCTATGGACTACCAATAGAAACGGCCCCCGAAGGGGCCGCATTCTGAACTACTCGATGATCTCCGCGACAACGCCGGACCCGACCGTGCGACCGCCCTCGCGGATCGCGAAGCGCAGGCCCTGGTCCATGGCGATCGGCTGGATCAGCTCGATCTCCATCTGGACGTTGTCTCCGGGCATCACCATCTCGACGCCGTCGGGCAGCTTGGCCACGCCGGTGACGTCGGTCGTACGGAAATAGAACTGCGGCCGGTAGCCCGAGAAGAAGGGGGTGTGGCGTCCGCCCTCCTCCTTCTTGAGCACGTAGACCTCGGACTTGAACTTGGTGTGCGGCGTGATCGAGCCGGGCTTGCAGAGGACCTGCCCGCGCTCGATCTCCTCGCGCTTGGTACCGCGCAGAAGACAGCCGACGTTGTCGCCCGCGCGACCCTCGTCGAGGATCTTGCGGAACATCTCGACACCCGTCACCACCGTGGTGGTGGTGTCGTGCACGCCGACGATCTCGACGGTGTCGCCGGTGTTGATGATCCCCTGCTCGATACGCCCCGTGGCGACCGTACCACGGCCGGTGATCGAGAAGACGTCCTCGACGGGCATCAGGAACGGCTTGTCGAGCTCGCGCACGGGCTCGGGGATGTAGCTGTCGAGGGCGTCTGCCAGCTCGAAGATCTTCTGCTTGTAGGCCTCGTCGCCTTCCAGCGCCTTCAGGGCGCTGCCGGTGATGAACGGGATGTCATCGCCGGGGAAGTCGTACTCGCTCAGGAGCTCGCGCACCTCGACCTCGACCAGTTCGAGCAGCTCCTCGTCATCGACCATGTCGGCCTTGTTGAGGAACACCACGATGTAGGGGACGCCGACCTGGCGCGCCAAGAGGATGTGCTCGCGCGTCTGGGGCATCGGGCCGTCGGCCGCCGAGACGACCAGGATCGCGCCGTCCATCTGCGCGGCGCCAGTGATCATGTTCTTGACGTAGTCGGCGTGGCCGGGGCAGTCGACGTGCGCGTAGTGGCGCTTGTCGGTCTGGTACTCGACGTGCGAGGTGGCGATCGTGATGCCGCGCTCCTTCTCCTCGGGAGCGTTGTCGATCTCCTCGAAGCTGCGGGCCTCGCCGCCAGACTTCTCGGCCAGCACGGTTGTGATGGCAGCGGTCAGCGTCGTCTTGCCATGGTCGATGTGACCGATGGTCCCGACGTTGACGTGCGGCTTGTCGCGCTCGAACTTCTCCTTCGCCACTTTGTTTCTCCTGTATCGACTTGTAGGCCCGCCGCTGGTTTAGGGCGAACCGGGGAATCTATCTAAATTGCTGCTCTCATGCCGCCACGGGCTCGCCCGTGCGCGCTTCGATGATCTTCTCCGCGATGTTCGGCGGGACCTCCTCGTAGGCCTCGAACTGCATGGTGTATGTGGCGCGTCCCTGAGTGTTGCTGCGCAGGTCCGTTGCGTAGCCGAACATCTCGCTCAAGGGCACCCTGCCGGTTACCGCCAGAGCATTCCCGCGCCGCTCCTGGCCCTCGATGCGGCCGCGACGGCGGCTCAGATCGCCGATGACGTCGCCGAGGAAGTCCTCGGGCACGACGACCTCCACAGCGAAGATGGGCTCCAGCAGCACAGGCTTGGCGCGGCGGGCGGCCTCCTTGAAGGCGATCGAGCCGGCGACCTTGAAGGCGATCTCCGAGGAGTCGACGTCGTGGTACTTGCCGTCGACGAGCGTGACCTTCATGTCGACCATCGGGTAACCGGCCTTGACGCCATTCTCAAGCGCCTCTTCGACGCCCTTCTTGACCGCGGGGATGTACTCCGAGGGGACGGCGCCGCCTTTGATCTTGTTGACGAACTCGAAGCCCTCGCCGGGGGCTGGCTCGAGGTCGATGTAGACGACTCCATACTGGCCCGAGCCGCCGGTCTGGCGCACGAACTTGCCCTCGATCTTCTCGACGGTGCCGCGCACGGTCTCGCGGTAGGAGACCTGCGGGCGCCCGACGTTGGCCTCGACGCCGAACTCGCGCTTCATGCGGTCGACCAGCACTTCGAGGTGCAGCTCGCCCATGCCGGAGATCTCCGTCTGGCCGGTCTCTTCGTTGGTGCGCACCTGGAAGGTGGGGTCCTCCTCGGCAAGACGCCCCAGGGCGACGGACATCTTCTCCTGGTCGACCTTCGTCTTGGGCTCGACGGCGACCTTGATGACGGGCTCGGGGAAGACGATGTTCTCGAGATGGATCGGCGCGTCGGGGGCGGCGAGGGTGTCGCCGGTGACGACCTGCTTGATGCCGACTGCTGCGGCGATGTCCCCGGCGTAGACCTCGGCGACCTCCTCGCGCTCGTTGGCGTGCATCATCAGGATACGCCCGATGCGCTCGGTGCGTCCGCTGCCGACGTTGAGGATGCGGGCGCCGGCCTCCAGGTGCCCGGAGTAGACGCGGAAGAAGGTGAGCTTGCCGACGTAGGGGTCGGCCATGATCTTGAAGGCGAGCGCGGCGAAGGGCTCGGAGTCGTCGGCTTTGCGCTGCACCTCACGCTCCTCCTCAGAGCCCTTGACCAGTTCGGTGCCGGTCACGGGAGGTACGTCCAGCGGCGAGGGCAGGTAGTCGATGACGGCGTCGAGCAGCGGCTGCACGCCCTTGTTCTTGAACGAGGAGCCGCACAGCACGGGCGTCATCTTGTTATCGAGGGAGGCCTTGCGGATGGCCGCCTTGAGACGCTCGACGGGAATCTCGGCCTCCTCCAGGAGCAGCTCCAGGAGCGTGTCGTCGTAGTGGGAGACCTCCTCCAGCAGGTGCTCGCGCGCGGCCGCGGCGGCTTCGACCAAGTGCTCGGGAATGAGCACTTCTTCCTGTTCTTTGCCGAGGTCATCCTTGTAGACGATCGCCTTCATCGTGACCAGATCGACGATGCCGAGGAAGTCGCTCTCGGCGCCGATCGGCAGCTGGATCGGCACGGGATGCGCGCCGAGGCGATCGATCATCGTCTGCACGCCGCGCTCGAAGTCGGCGCCGATGCGGTCCATCTTGTTGATGTAGGCGATGCGCGGAACGCCGTACTTGTCGGCCTGGCGCCAGACGGTCTCCGACTGCGGCTCCACGCCGGCGACCGAGTCGAACAGCGCGATCGCGCCGTCGAGCACCCGCAGCGAGCGCTCGACCTCGACGGTGAAGTCGACGTGGCCGGGCGTATCGATGATGTTGATGCGGTGGTCTTTCCACTCCGCGGTGGTGGCGGCTGAGGTGATCGTGATGCCGCGCTCCTGCTCCTGTTCCATCCAGTCCATCGTCGCCGCGCCGTCGTGCACCTCACCGATCTTGTAGGTGCGGCCGGTGTAGTAGAGGATGCGCTCGGTCGTCGTCGTCTTACCGGCGTCGATGTGCGCCATGATCCCGATGTTTCGGGTGTTCTGGAGGCTGAACTTGCGTGGCATGGTCTTCTGTTCTCTGGTCTTTCGAAAAGTCTCTAGCGGATGAAGCCGGCGTCTGTCTGGATGCAGCGGCGAACTGTCGGTTGCGCCCCGGATGCGGGCAAAAAAAGAGGCCCCCCGGGCCCACGCGCGCTGCCGGTGATGAGCCGATTCGCGTCGCTATGTGCTGAGGGTCTCCATCATTTTTCTCACTCCGCGGCTGGCGGCGCTACGCACGCCTGCCCCCACCGCAAAGCACAGCCGACTATACCAGGGTTCGCGAGCGGGCAGAGCAGCGCGGGCGACCCATTGCAGCGATCGACCGAGCCCTCACGCCCCCAGCGCCTCGATCCCCGCCTCGGCCCCCGCCCCGGCAACCTCGCGCCCCGTCCGCGGCCGCTCGGCGCGCAGCAGCATGATGCACGGAATCAGCGATAGCAGCACGATCACGAGCGCCGCGAAGTAGGCGGAGCGGAACGCGCCGACGAGCTCGCTGGGGGTGGCGTGCGCGGTGGCGCCGGAGCGCTGCAGCACGACGGCGAGGATGGCGGTGCCGATCGCTCCGCCCAAGCGCATGAGCACGTTGATCTGCGGCGTGGCGTCGGATAGCTGGTCGGGGCGCATGGAGGTGAAGCAGGCGGTCATGGCGGGCATGAAGGACATGCCGATGCTGACGCCGCGCAGGACGAGCACGAGCGAGATGAGCACGATCGAGGTGTTGGCGCCGACGAACAGGAAGGGCAGCGTGCTGAGCGCCAGCATCGAGACGCCGATGAGCGCGATGCGACCGCCGCCGAAGCGCTCGGTGAGGCGCCCGGCGATCGGCATCGCCACGAGCGCGCCGATGCCCTGCGGGCCACACAGCAGGCCGGTGTTGATGACGCTCTGCCCGCGCACTTCCTGGTAGTAGAGCGGCACGAGGATCATCGCCCCGAACAGCGCGGCGCCGACGCCGAAGGTCGTGAAGGAGGCGCCGGCGAAGACGCGGTTGGCATACAGGCGTACGTCGAGCAGCGGGCGCTCTGCACGCAGGGCGTGCAGGCAGAACAGCGCGCCGAGGCCCAACCCGGCGGCCACCGGCACGAGCACTTTCGGGGAGTCCAGGCTGTTACCCGTGCCGAGCCCGCTGAGGCCGAGGACGAGCGCGGCGGAACCGGCGGAGAGCAGCGCCAGGCCGAGCACGTCCAGGCGCCCGGCCTCGCCGCTGTCGGTCTGCGGCAGCAGGCGCCAGGCGAGGAAGAACGCCAGTACGCCGATGGGTACATTGACGAGGAAGATCCAGGACCAGTGCAGGTGCTCGAGGATCAGCCCGCCGGTGACGGGTCCGAGGATCGGCGCGAGCATGGCGGGCATCGAGACGATGCCCATCACGCGACCCATGCGCTTGGGCCCGGCGACCTGCGCCATGATGAGCTGCCCGACGGGCGCGATCATGCCCCCGCCAGCGCCCTGCAGGATGCGGCAGAGCACCAGCTCGGTGGTCGTACTCGACACGGCGCACAGGGCGGAGCCGGCGGTGAAGAGGACGAGCGAGATGAGATACACCTGCCGCGCGCCGAAGCGTCGGGCGGCCCAGCCGGTGACGGGAATCACGGCGCCGAGCGCGAGCAGATAGCCGGTGACGACCCACTGGATCTGCGAGATCGGGCTGTGCAGATCGTGCCCGAGCGTGTGCAGCGCGACGTTGACAATGGTGGTGTCGAGGATCGACATGATCATCCCCAGGATCACCACCCCGGCGACGACCCAGACGTGACGCTCGATGCGCTCGTCGGCGTCGGGCGTGGCGGCAGCTGCGGAGGACATGAGGCAACCACCGTAGCGAAGGCACGCCCACCCTCGAAGGGTCCTAACAGATTTTTTTTGATTTGTTGGGCCGCGTGGTGGCCCGATTACTGCGGTGACCCGAGGGAGAAGGGCGTGGGGGTGCTTGCCGTGCGCAGGGGCGCACATGCGATCGCCGGGGGTGGCGGCGCGGGGCCGGTGGCCCGATTACTGCGGTGACCCGAGGGAGAAGGGCGTGGGGGTGCTTGCCGTGCGCAGGGGCGCACATGCGATCGCCGGGGGTGGCGGCGCGGGGCCGGTGGCCCGATTACTGCGGTGACCCGAGGGAGAAGGGCGTGGGGGTGCTTGCCGTGCGCAGGGGCGCACATGCGATCGCCGGGGGTGGCGGCGCGGGGCCGGCGCCTACCAGCGGTAGTGGGCGAAGGCCTTGTTGGCCTGGGCCATGCGGTAGATGTCGTCCTTGCGCTTGTAGGCGCCGCCCTGCTGGGACAAAGCGTCGGTGAGCTCGTTGGCCAGGCGCTGGGCCATCGTCTTCTCACGGCGCTGGCGGGCGAACTCCACCAGCCAGCGCACTGCCAGGGTGCGCGCGCGGCGCGAGGGGACCTCGACGGGGACCTGGTAGGTGGCGCCGCCGACGCGGCGCGAGCGCACCTCAAGGGCTGGGGTGAGCGTTTTGATCGCCTGCTCCAGCGTCTCGATGGGGTCCTTGTCGCTGCGCTCGCCGATCAGGGCCAGGGCGTCGTAGACGATGCGCTCGGCTGTTGACTTCTTGCCGTCGAGCATCACCTTGTTGATCACCTGGGAGACCAGCTTGGAGCGGTGGACGGGGTCAGCCTCTATGGGGCGGATCTGGGCAGCTGCTCTACGGGGCATGAGCTATTTCTTTTTCACGCCGTACATCGAGCGCGACTTCTTGCGGTCGCTGACTCCGGCTGCATCCAAGGTGCCGCGCACGACCTTGTAGCGCACGCCGGGCAGATCCTTGACGCGACCACCCCTTACAAGAACCACGGAGTGCTCCTGCAGGTTGTGGCCCTCGCCGGGGATATAAGCCGTGACTTCCATGGACCCGCTGATGCGCACGCGCGCGACCTTGCGCAGCGCGGAGTTGGGCTTCTTGGGGGTCGTGGTGTAGACGCGCGTGCAGACGCCGCGGCGCTGCGGGGCGGCGGTCTTCTTCTTGCGGCCTTTGCCGGACTTCAGGCCGGGGGTGGCGAGCTTTTTCTTGGGCGCGACGCGGCCCTTGCGCACCAGCTGTGAGGTCGTTGGCATCCGGTGGGGGATCCTAGCAGCGCGGCGCAGGCGCGCGCTAGGCGGTGGCCTGCACGCCTGCGGCGCGCACGGGGGCGGGCATCAGCGCAGCGGCCGCGACGACGAGCACGAAGGCCAGCGACTGGGCGATCACGCCGAGGGCGCTGCCGGGCATCGGATCGCCGAACACGAGGATGCCGCCGGCGATACCGGCGATGTTCGCCGCAGCGCCTGTGACGGCGATCACGGGCACGGCCTCGCTGTCCTGCAGGCCGCGCGCGGAGGCGTAGAAGGCCACGACCGAGGCCACGATCGCGACGGCCAGCCAGGGGCTTGAGAGCAGGCCGCCGAGGATGCCGTGCGCGTGGGTGATACCGGTGAGCGCCTTGATCGATGTGTCTGAGACGCCGAACAGGATGCCGGAGGCGGCGCCCAGCATCACGCCGTGGTGCTCGACGCGGCCGCCCATGCGGGGGCCCATGATCAGGAGGCCGCCGATGCCGAACAGGCCGGCCTCAAAGGAGACCATCCCGGCCTCACTGAAGCGCGAGTGCGCGCCGTGGACCGCGGGGAGCGTGATCGCCAGCAGCACCAGGCCCGCGGCGGTGAGGCACAGGCCCAGCCACTGGCGGGGGCCGACGTGAAAGCCGAACAGGCGCTCGGCCATGACCGCGATGAAGACGACGCCGGCGGCCAACGCGACCTGCACTACAGACATCGGGGCGATCGCCAGGGCGGCGACGTGCAGCACCCAGGAGAACACCGCCACACCCATGCCGAGCGCGAACCACTTGGACGAGTAGAGCGCGCGGGCGCTCTGCAGCGGGTGGCGCATCTCGACCTTGGCGACGGCGTTGGCGCCGCGGTGCTTGTAGAAGAAGCCGAGGTTCGCCACGAAGGCGCAGGCGAGGGAGAGGAGGATGCCGAGCTCTAGGGTCATAATCGATTCGCGGGGTCCATCGGCAGCACCCAACGGATGCTTGACTGCCGTATCCCCGAACGGGCAGATTACTCGCAGACACCTCAGTGCCAGCTAAAGGACCGTCCATGCAGCATGGCCTGCACCCGCCCACCGACGCGCGCCCCCTGCTGCTGATCGACATCGACGGCGTGATCTCGCTATTCGGCTTCGCGCCACATAACGGTCCATATGGCCCAAGCGCCCGCCCCGACAGCGTCCGGCCCGCCACTCTGCCTGCGCGCCCCGAGGGCGCCTTCCACACGATCGACGGCATCCCCCACTTCCTCTCCACCACCGCCGCCGACCACCTGCGCAACCTCGTTTCCGTCTATGACCCAGTGTGGTGCAGCGGCTGGGAGGAGAAGGCCGAGGAATACCTCCCCCACCTCCTGAACCTCCCCCGCGGCTGGCCCCACCTGAGCTTTGAGCGCAACGTGGGCGGCGCACAGGCCCCCCGCGCGCACTGGAAGCTGGATGCAATCGACGCCCACGCCGGCCCCCAACGCCCGCTGGCATGGCTGGACGACGCCTTCAACGACGCCTGCCACACCTGGGCACAGACCCGCCCTGGCCAAACCCTGCTCGTGCAAACGACCCCCGCGACGGGGCTAACCGAGCGCGAGGCAGAGCAGCTCGTGGCCTGGGCGGCTCAGGCCGGCAGTAGTTCGAGCGCCTCGACGTGACGGGGGCGCATGACGGTGAAATGGCGGCGGTCGAGCGTGGCCAGTTTCGGCTCGCGCAGGCGCTCGACCACAGCGAGCACAGCCGCATCGACGAAGCCGACGCGCAGGTCGGCGTAGGTGTCGAGCAGTACGGCCACCCGCCGATAGTCCTCGTGCACCAGATCCTCCACGACGAGCGCTCCGCTGTCGAGCTGGTCGAGGATCGAGGAGAACTCATTCCGCGAACGCCGCGAGCAGAGCCACTCGACCTCGGTCAGCACCGGCGCGGGCACGATCCGATTCCCACGCACAGCCATAAGCAGATCGGCGCACGGACGATGTTCGCGATCGCTCGCGTCCAACATGGCGTAGAGAACGCCGGTGTCTACGACGAGCGCCAAGGCTCGGGCTCGAAGATGTCTTCGCTCGCCAGCCGGGAGAGATCGCTGCGGCCGGATCTGAACGCACCGATGCATGAGAGGGGAGGGGAGGATGGCTCCTCCTCGACTGCGCCCAACTCGTGCTCGATCGCCTCGCGCACGACCTGCGCGACCGACACTCCCCGCTCCGCCGCCCGGCGCTTGGTGCGCTCCACGAGCTCCGGCTCGGCCTGGATCATCAGCCTCTGCATCACGGTGCCATCATGATAGCACATTGCCCGGCGGACCGGGGTACTGCTGGATGCGCGACTCGGGCTGCGAGCGCCGCCTACGCGCGCCGAACCAGCTCCTTGACCCGCACCCCCTCCAGGTCCGCGGCGGCGATCAGCGGCGCGTCCGCGGTCGCGAGCACGTCGGAGGCACCCGTGGCGGCGAGCAGCACGCAGTCGGCCAGCGAGAGCGGGGCCTGCGTGCGGTGGTAACGGCGCGCGCGAATGTCGGCGGCGTCGCGCGCCATCTGCTCGTCAACCGGCAGGAGCTCGATGCTCTCCCTCAACAGGGGCGCTACGATCGCGTCGAGGCGCTCGCGGGAGACCCCTTGGACGCGTTGCAGCACGTCGAGCGCCTCGGCGAGGTTGATCGCGGACATCGCCCCCTCTCCCCGGCGCAGGATCGCCTCGACCTCCGCGGCCGCGGGCTCTTCGGCGAGCAGGGCGATCAACGCGAACGCGTCGAGCAGGACGCTCACTAGCGGGCGAACCGATGCTCCGCCGCGGCTGCCTCTGCCGTCCGCGCCTCTGCTCGCAGCCGCTCGCTGCTCAGCGACAGCTCCCCGGCCAACGCACCGCGCGCGGCGGCGATGGGATCGTCGGGCGCGGGCGTGAGCACGATCCGATCGCCCAGATCCTCGAGCGTAAGCGTCGATGTGCCCCAGCGCCTGCGAATGGTGGAGGGGATCGAGATCTGTCCCCCGCGCGTTACCTTAGCCACTCTCATGATCATGCAGCTTACCATGAGCTCAGCGGCTGACTGGATACGAGCGGCCCCTACTCCTCCGCGGCGGGCACGTCCGCCGCCTCTGCCATCTCAAGCTCCGCCAGCTCCTCCACGAAGCCGGGGTCGGTGGATCCTGCCCCGATCTTCTCAAGCGACGCGAGGTCGGCGGCGTACTCCTGGCCGTAGGCGCCGAAGGCGTCCTCGCCCGAGATGCCGAGCTCGGCGGCGATCTCCTCCTGGTCGAGCAGGCCCACATCGTCGATCGCGCGCGGGAGCGGTTCTGCGGGCTCGATCTCGATGCGGCGGTAGCGCTTCAGGCCCGTCGCGGCGGGGATCAGCTTGCCGATGATCACGTTCTCCTTGAGCCCGTTCAGGCGGTCGATCTTGCCCTCCAGGGCCGCGTCGGTCAGGACCTTGGTGGTCTCCTGGAAGGACGCCGCGCTGAGGAAGGAATCGGTGTTCAGCGACGCCTTGGTGATGCCCAGGATGATGTCCTCGAACTGGGCGGTCTCCTTCTTCTTGCTCGCCAGCTCGCCGTTGACACGGGCGAATTCGAAGCGGTCCACGAACTGCCCGGGCAGGTAGTCGGTGTCGCCCTTCTGATCCACGCGCACCTTCTTCAGCATCTGGCGCACGATCAGCTCGATGTGCTTGTCGTTGATGTCCACGCCCTGTGACTTGTAGACCTCCTGCACCTCCTTGACGAGGTAGCGCTCGGTCTCCGTGCGCCCGCGCAGTTTGAGCAGGTCGTGCGGGTACAGCGAGCCCTCGTTGAGCTGCTTGCCCGCGGTGACCTTCTCGCCCGAGGCGACGAACAGGCGCGTACGGCGCGGGAAGGCGTGGCGGTGCTCTTCGCCGGCCTCGTCGGTGATGACGACGGTCAATGCCTTCTCGGACTCCTCGATCGAGACCACGCCGTCCTGCTCGGCGATCTGCGCGAGGCCCTTGGGCTTGCGCGCCTCGAACAGCTCGACCACGCGCGGCAGGCCGTGCGTGATGTCCGCGCCGGCGACGCCACCCGTGTGGAAGGTGCGCATCGTCAGCTGCGTGCCGGGCTCGCCGATCGACTGCGCGGCGACGATGCCCACGGCGTCGCCGATCTGCGCCGTCTGCCCAGTGGCCATCGCGCGGCCGTAGCAGGCCTGGCACACGCCGCTGGGCGCCTGGCACTTCAGCACCGAGCGCACGGGCACGGTGACCGCGACGCCCTTGTCGTGTTCGTCCTGGAAGGAAGCGACGATGTCCGCGCACTCCGCCCGGCCGATCTCGGCGCCCTGCGCGGCGAGCACGCGTCCGCGCTTGGTGGTGATGTCCACGGCAGCCACGCGACCGACGAGGTTTTCGCTGTTGGGGTCGCCACCGGCCGCCCACACGGGCATCTCGATGTGCTCGGGGGCGCCGCAATCGACCTCGCGGATGATCACGTCCTGGGCGACGTCCACCAGGCGTCTTGTCAAATAGCCGGAGTCCGCTGTACGCAGAGCGGTGTCGGCGAGTCCCTTGCGCGCACCGTGCGTCGAGATGAAGTACTCGAGCACCGAGAGGCCCTCCATGAAGTTGGCCTTGATCGGCCGCTCGATGATCTCGCCCTTCGGGTTGGCCATCAGGCCGCGCATGCCCGCCAGCTGGCGGATCTGCTTGAACGATCCACGGGCGCCGCTGTTGGCCATCATGAAGATCGGGTTGAGCGTGTCGAGGTTCTCGATCATCGCGTCCGCGACCTCGTCGGTGGCGGCGTTCCACTTCTCGACGACCGCCTCGTGGCGCTCCTCCTGGGTGATCAGGCCCATGTCGTACTGGTCTGAGATCTCGGCGACGATGTCCTCGTACTTCTTGATGATCTCGCCCTTGCGGGGGGGAATGACGACGTCGTTCTTGGAGATCGTGATCCCCGCCTGCGTGGCGTACTTGAAGCCGAGGTCCTTGAAGGCGTCGAGCACCAAGGAGATAGTGGTGGCGCCGTAGGCCTGCACGAGCGCGTCGATCAGCCGTGTGGTGTCGCGCTTCTTCATCGACTGGTTGACGAACACGTACTTGCCGGCGTCGAACCCGTCGCCGAGCGCCTCCGCGAGCGCACGCTCGATGCGGTCGTTGTAGATGATGCGACCCACGGTCGTGAGCACGTGCCCACCCTCGCGCCCGAAGGGGCGGAACTCCGCGATGTCGTGCAGCGTCACGACGCCGGCCTCGTAGGAGAGCTCGGACTCCTGCGCCGTGCGGAAGACGTGCGGGCGAGGCTCGCTCTTGGGCCACTTGTTGGCGACGAGCAGCTCCTGCTTGCCCGCCAGCTCCTCGGCCTCGGGGCCGTAGGTCAAGTAGTAGGCGCCCAGGATCATGTCCTGCGTCGGCGTCGCCAGCGGCGCGCCGTGGGCGGGCGAGAGGATGTTGTTCGAGGACAGCATCAAAATGCGCGCCTCGGCCTGCGCCTCCGCACTGAGCGGGAGGTGCACGGCCATCTGATCGCCGTCGAAGTCGGCGTTGAAGGCGTGGCAGACGAGCGGGTGCACCTGGATCGCCTTGCCCTCCACGAGCAGCGGCTCAAACGCCTGGATACCCAGGCGGTGCAGCGTCGGTGCGCGGTTGAGCAGCACGGGGTGCTCGTGGATGACCTCCTCCAGCACGTCCCACACCTCGCCGATCATCGAGTCCACCATCTTCTTGGCGGCCTTGATGTTCTGCGCGCTCTTGCGCTCGACGAGGCGAGCCATGATGAACGGCTTGAACAGCTCAAGCGCCATGATCTTCGGCAAGCCGCACTGGTGCAGCTTCAGGTAGGGGCCGGCCACGATCACCGAACGGCCGGAGTAGTCAACGCGCTTGCCCAGCAGGTTCTGGCGGAAGCGCCCCTGCTTGCCCTTGAGCATGTCGCTCAACGACTTCAAGGGACGGTTGCCCGGCCCCGTGACGGGCCGGCCGCGGCGGCCGTTGTCGAACAGCGCATCGACGGCCTCCTGCAGCATGCGCTTCTCGTTGTTAACGATGATCTCCGGCGCGCCCAGGTCGAGCAGCCGCTTGAGGCGGTTGTTGCGGTTGATCACGCGGCGATACAGGTCATTGAGATCGGAAGTGGCGAAACGGCCGCCATCCAGCTGCACCATCGGGCGCAGCTCCGGCGGGATCACCGGCACGGCGTCGAGCACCATCTGCTCGGGCTTGTTGCCAGAGGAGATGAAGGCGCTGACGACCTTCAGACGCTTGACGGCGCGCGCCTGCTTCTGCCCCTTGGCAGTCTTGACCTGATCCTCCAGGTCGAGGCGTTCGGCCTCCAGATCCACCTGCTGGAGCAGATCGCGGACCGCTTCGGCGCCCATGCCACCGCGGAAGTACTCGCCGAAGCCATACGGAGAGCCGAAGCGCTCTTTCAGCTCCCTGAACGTGGTCTCGTCGTGCTCGATCTGCTTGGGCTCCATCGTCCGGAACAGCTCCCAAACGTGGCGCATGCGCTCGGCGGCGTCCTCGATGTAGGCCTCGGTGTCGGCGATGTCGGCCTCGAAGGTCTTATTGACTTCCTTGATCAGCTTGTCGCGCTCCTCGTCGGGCAGCTTGCTCAAGTTGAGGTCGAGCGAATCGGCCCACAGGTGGTCTTCGTCGCTGAAGCCCGTCTGCTTGCCGGTCTGAAGATGCTTCTCGCGGCGGGCGAGGGACTCGCGCAGTTCGAGCACGCGCTCCTCGCGCTCGGCGGCGTATGAATCGAGGACCTTGTTGACCTCCTTCTCGAGCATGTCGAGGTCCTTCACGCGCGCCTCGTCATCTACCCACGTGACGATCGACGCGGCGAAGTAGAGCACCTTCTCGAGCTCCTTGGGCGCCATGTCGAGCAGGTAGCCGATGCGCGAGGGCACGCCCTTGAAGAACCAGATGTGGCTGACCGGCGCGGCCAGATCGACGTGCCCCATGCGCTCGCGGCGGACCTTGCTGCGCGTGACCTCCACGCCGCAGCGCTCGCAGACGATGCCCTTGTAGCGCACGCGCTTGTACTTGCCGCAGTAGCACTCCCAGTCCTTCGTGGGGCCGAAGATGCGCTCGCAGAAGAGGCCGTCCTTCTCGGGCTTGAGCGTGCGGTAGTTGATCGTCTCGGGCTTGGTGACCTCGCCCGAGCTCCAGCCGCGAATCTGCTTGGAGGACGCGAGGGAGATCTCGATGGCGTCGAAGTTGTTGATGTCGATCATGCTCATGCTCCCGTCTCGTTGTCCTCGATCAATGACTCCTCGCCGGCGTCGGCGGGCAATGGCTCCCCGTCGAGATCCGGCTCGGGCAGCGCGTCCTCCAGACCGTCGATCTCCGCCAGCGCCTCGCCGAGCAGCTCGGCCACACCGAGGTCGTCCTCGGCGCCCGCGACCGAGGCGACGTCTTCGATGTCGTCGTGCCCCACGCCCAGAGCGTCCTCAACGTCGGCCGCCTCGTCCTCGTGCCCCGCCAAGGGCCCTGCGCCGTTGCTCGACACCTCCCCGCCGTCATCGCCGAGGGCGTCTGAGGGCACCTCAGCGGCCCCCTCTCCCTCCCCATCAATAACGTCCTCGTTGACCTCGCCCGTCGGGGCGCGCACGCCCGACAGGTCGATGCCGAGCTCCTCCGCGGCGCGCAGCAGATCGTCGTCCTCGTCGTGCATTTCGGTGTGGCCGCCTTCCTCGCTGACCACGTTGACGTCGAGCGCGAGCGACTGCATCTCCTTGAGCAGCACCTTGAAGGACTCCGGAATCGAGGGCTCGGCGATGTTCTCGCCCTTGACGATCGCCTCGTACGCCTTCACACGGCCCACGGTGTCGTCGGACTTGATCGTCAGCATCTCCTGCAGCGTGTAGGCGGCGCCGAAGGCCTCCAGTGCCCATACCTCCATCTCGCCGAAGCGCTGGCCGCCGAACTGCGCCTTGCCGCCCAGCGGCTGCTGGGTGACGAGCGAGTAGGGGCCCGTGGAGCGCGCGTGGATCTTGTCGTCCACGAGGTGCAGCAGCTTGAGTATGTACATGTACCCGACGGTCACCTGCTCGGCGAAGGGCTCGCCGCTGCGGCCGTTGAACAGCGTCATCTTGCCCGACGCCTGCTCGCCCTCGCGGCGGGACTTGTCGATGTCCATGCGGATGCGCCCCTTGTGCGCGTCCTGCCAGGCGACCAGCGCCGCGTCGACGTCCTGCACGGTGGCGCCGTCGAACACCGGGGTTGACACGTACACCTTGCCCGTGCCGCCGTTGGAGTGCGCTTCCTTGTAGGCGTCGGTGCCGTCGTCATACCAGCCCTGCGCGGCGGCCCAGCCGAGGTGGGTCTCCAGAATCTGGCCGACGTTCATGCGCGATGGCACGCCGAGGGGGTTGAGGATCACGTCGACCGGCGTGCCGTCCTCCAGGAAGGGCATGTCCTGCTCGTCCACGATCTTCGAGATGACGCCCTTGTTGCCGTGGCGCCCGGCGAGCTTGTCGCCCTCGGAGATCTTGCGCTTCTTGGCGACGAACACGCGCACCAGGTCGTTGACGCCCGGCGGCAGATCGTCGCCGGCATCGCGGGAGAACGTCTTGACGTCGATCACGACGCCGCCCTCACCGTGGGGCACCTTCAGCGAGGTGTCCCTCACCTCCCTCGCCTTCTCCTTGAAGATCGCCCGGATCAGCTTCTCCTCGGCCGTGAGCTCGGTCTCTCCCTTGGGCGTGACCTTGCCGACCAGCAGATCGCCCGACTGCACCTCGGCGCCGACGCGCACGATGCCGCGGTCGTCGAGATTGCGCAGCGACTCCTCCGAGCGGTTGGGGATGTCGCGCGTGATCTCCTCCTCGCCGAGCTTGGTCGTGCGGGCGTCGATCTCGTACTCCTCGATGTGGATCGAGGTCAGCTCGTCGTCCTTCACGAGGCGCTTTGACAAAATGATCGCGTCCTCGAAGTTGTAGCCCTCCCAGGACATGAAGGCCACCATCAGGTTCTTGCCGAGGGCCATCTCGCCCTTGTCGGTCGAGGAGCCGTCTGCGAGGATGTCGCCGGCCTTGACCTTCTGGCCGCTCAGGACACGGGGCTTCTGGTGGATCAGGGTGCCCTGGTTTGAGCGCATGAACTTCTGCAGCTCGTACTCGTCCTTCTGGCCATCGGTGGTCTCAATCACGATCTGGATGGCGTCCACGTGCTCGACCGTGCCGGCGTTGCGCGCGAGCAATACATCGCCCGTGTCGAGCGCCGCGCGGCGCTCCATGCCGGTGCCCACGAGCGGCGCGTCGGCCTTCAGGAGCGGCACGGCCTGGCGCTGCATGTTCGAGCCCATCAGCGCGCGGTTGGCGTCGTCGTGCTCGAGGAACGGGATCATCGCCGTGGCGACCGACCAGATCTGCTCGGGCGAGACGTCCATCAGATCGACGTCCTTGGGGGTCACGGTCAAATACTGCCCCGCCTGCGTGCGGCAGAGGATTTCGGTGCCCTTGAGCTTGCCGGTCTTGGGATCGACGGGCGTGTTTGCCTGCGCGATCAGCTGCTCCTCCTCCTGCGTGGCGTCAAGTCTGACGATCTCCTCCGTGGCGGTGCCGTCCTTCACGACGCGATAAGGGGTCGTGACAAACCCGTGCTCGCTGACCTCCGCGAAGGAGGAGAGCGACCCGATCAGGCCGATGTTCGGACCCTCGGGCGTCTCGATCGGGCACATGCGTCCGTAGTGCGTGGGGTGCACGTCGCGCACCTCGATCGGCGCGCGCTCGCGTGTCAGGCCTCCGGCACCCAGCGCGGACAGGCGGCGACGGTGCGTGAGCCCGGCCAGCGAGTTGGTCTGGTCCATGAACTGCGAGAGCTGGGAGGAGCCAAAGAACTCCTTCAGCGCCGCCACCACGGGGCGGATGTTGATGATGGTCTGGGGGGTGATCGTGTCGGCGTCCTCGGTTGTGAGGCGCTCGCGCACGACGCGCTCCATGCGGTAGAGGCCGATGCGGAAGGCCTCCTGGATCAGCTCGCCGACCGTGCGCAGGCGGCGGTTGCCGAAGTGCTCGTACTCATCGAGATGGTCGGCCACGGGCTCGCGCGGCATGCTCATCGCCTCGGCGGCGTAGTCCTTGATCTCGATCTCCGGATTTTCATCCTCGGGGATGCCCAGACGCTTGGGCAGCGAGACCAGCTCGCGCACGAGCGCGAGGATGTCGTCGTGGGTGAGCGTGCGCGTATCGATGTCGATGTCAAGCCCCAGGCGCGAGTTGAGCTTGTAGCGACCGACGCGCGTGAGGTCGTAGCGCTTGGGGTCGAAGAACAGCTGGTTCAGGAGCGCCTTGGCGTTGTCGACCGATGGCGGCTCGCCGGGGCGCTGCTTCTTGAACAGCTCGATCAGCGCGCCCTCTTCGGTGCGCGTCACCTCGGTGTCGCTCTCGATCGTGTTGCGGATGTAGAGCGAGTTCTCGAAGAGGCGCAGGATCTCCTCATCGGTGGCGTAGCCCATCGCGCGCAGCAGCACCGTGACGGGCAGCTTGCGCTTGCGGTCGATGCGGACGAAAACCTTGCCCTTCTTGTCGATCTCCAGCTCGAGCCACGAGCCTCTTGCGGGCATCAGGTTGGCGATGAAGACCTGCTTCTCGCGGTCCTTGGGCTCCATCAGGTAGGCGCCCGGGGAGCGCACGAGCTGCGTGACGACGACGCGCTCGGTGCCGTTGATGACGAACGTGCCGCGCTCGGTCATCCAGGGGAAGTCGCCCATGAACACCGACTGCTCGCGGATCTCGCCCGTCTCGCGGTTGATGAACGCGACCGTGACCGTCAGCGGGCGGGCATACGTCAGATCCTTCTCACGGCACTGCTCCAGCGAGGCGACGGGCTCGTCGAAGATGAATTCGCCGAACTGCACGGCGAGGTTGCCGGTGTAGTCCTCGATCGGGGAAATGTCGTCGATCGTCTCGCGCAGGCCGCCCCCATTGGGGTCGGTGAGCCACGTGAACGAGCGGCGCTGTATGTCAATCAGGTTTGGAACATCGACGGTCTTGGAAAGGCGTGCGAAAGTGCGGCGCGTCCGGAGAGCATCAGCAGCAGCCAAGGAACGACTCCTTCGAAGGCGAGGGGAAGGACAGAGACGAGGGCGCTCGAAAGCGCGACCAGCAAATATAGCACAGACGAGCGATGCCCTCGGAGGGGCAGCCGACGCTCACGGACCCCGCCCCTGCGAAACCGCGTATGTGGCGCGGTTTCGATGCTGCCGGGACGGCTGCGACTATCGGTCAGCGGGGCGGATTCTACCGGAAAACGACGGAAATTGGGGGGCGCCGCCAAGCGCCCCAGGCGGGGCGCTCCGCGAGGCGCCCCGCGAGGCCTGCGAGCCCTGCGATCGGCTTACTTGACCTCGACGCTGCCCCCGGCCTCCTCCAGTTCCTGCTTGAGCTTGTCGGCCTCCTCGCGCTCGATTCCCTCCTTGACGGGCTTGGGGGCCTCGTCGACGAGCGCCTTGGCCTCCTTCAGACCGAGGCCGGTGGCGGCGCGCACGACCTTGATGACCTGGATCTTCTTGTCGCCGGCGGCCGTCAGGAGCACGTCCACGGTCGAGCTTTCTTCTTCCTCCGCGGCGCCGTCGCCGCCGCCACCGCCCGCGGGCGCGGCAGCCGGTGCGGCCATCGCGGCGGCGGAGACGCCAAACTCCTCCTCGAGCGCTTTGATGCGCTCGGCCAGTTCGAGCACCGAGATGCCCTTCAGCTCCTCGATCCAATCCTGTGTGCTGGTTGCCATGTTCTCAGTCCTCCGGGGTTGTTGAAGTGGATGTGTCGGTGGCGGCCTCGGGGGCGGCCTCCGCTGCTGCATCTGAAGTTGCCTCGGGCGGGGCCGGAGCCTCTGGCGCTGCCTCGGCCTCGGCCTCGGCGGGGGCCGGGGCCGCCGGTCCAGCGGCTGCCTTCTGCTCGTGGACCTGGCCGAGCGCTACGGCGAGGCCGCCGATGAGCCCGCCGAGCGAGCGCACGAGGCCATTGATCGGCGAGGCGACCATTCCTACGAGCTGCCCGTAGAGCACTTCGCGCGAGGGCAAGCGCGAGATCGCGCGGATCTGGTCGGCGTCAACGACGCTGCCGTCCATCAGGCCGCCCTTGAAGGGCAGCAGCTGCGTGGCGCGGGCGTAGTCGGCGACGGCCTTGGCGGCGAGGGCGGCGTCGCCTCGCACGAATGTGAGGGCCGTCGGCCCCTTCAGGTAGGGCTTCAGCTCGGCGGCGCCGGTTTCGTCGGCGGCGCGTTCGGTCAATGAGTTCTTGACGACGCGAAACGACGCGTCGGCCTCGCGCAGCTTGGCGCGCAGCTCGGCGACCTGGGGCACGGAGATGCCGCGGTAGTCAACCGCGAAGATCGCCTGCGATTCGCTGATGTTCGTGGCGATCTCAGCGATCGCCGCGGCCTTCTGTTCTCGGTTCATGTGGCTCCTAGCCCGGTCTTGTGGCGCATGCTCGCCGCCGGGGGTCTTTGGTTGCCGTTGGGGACGCTTTGCTTTTTACACGGACCGCCTAGGCGGCGGCCGCAGCCTGCGTCTCCTCAACGATATCGCGGGTGCGGCTGGGGTCGATCTTCACGCCGGGGCCCATCGTGGATGCGAGCGTGACGCTGCGCAGGTAGCGGCCCTTGGCGACCGACGGCTTGGCGCGGACCAGCTCTTCGATCACGGCCGCATAATTCTCCAACAGCTGCTGTGCGTCGAAGGAGGCCTTGCCGATCACCAGGTGCACGATCGCGGTGCGGTCGGTGCGGTACTCGACCTTGCCGGACTTGGACTCCTCGACGGCACGGGCGACGTCCATCGTGACGGTGCCGACCTTCGGATTCGGCATCTTGCCCGAGGGACCGAGGATGCGGCCCAGGCGCCCGACGACCGACATCAGGTCGGGGGTGGCGATGGCGACGTCGAAGTCGTCGAAGCCGTCGGTGATCTTCGTGGCCAGATCCTCGCCGCCGACGATGTCGGCTCCTGCGGCTTCTGCCTCCTTGGCCTTATCGCCCGTGGCGAAGACGGCGATCTTGACCTCTTTGCCGAGGCCGTTGGGCAGCGCGATCGTGCCGCGCAGCTGCTCGTCGGCGTGGCGCACGTTCAGGCCGGTGCGCACGTGCACCTCGATCGACTCGTCGAACTTCGAGGAGGACAGGCTCTTGACGAGGTCGATCGCCTCCGCGGGCTGGTACTCGTGCTCGCGATCGACCTTGGTGAGGGCGTCGCGATGGCGCTTGCCGTGGTGTGCGCTCATGAGCGGGCCTCCAGGATGACCGTGGGCCGGGCGGGGATGGGCATGCCGATGGTCATGCCGCCTCCACATCGACGCCCATCGAACGGGCGGTGCCGGCGATGATCTTCGACGCCTGCTCGACGTCGTGGGCGTTCAGATCGGGCAGCTTGCGCTCGGCGATATCGCGCAGCTGCTGCTGGGAGAGCTTGCCGACTTTGGTGCGGTGCGGCTCGCCGGAGCCCTTCTCCAGGCGCAGCGCTTCGCGGATCAGCACCGCGGCGGGCGGAGTCTTGGTGACGAAGGTGAAGGAGCGATCCTCGTAGACGGTGATGACGACGGGGATGATCGTGCCCGTTTCGCTCTGCGTCTGCGCGTTGAAGGCCTTGCAGAACTCCATGATGTTGATGCCGTGCTGCCCCAGGGCAGGGCCGACCGGCGGCGCAGGCGATGCCTGGCCGGCGCGGGCCTGGAGCTTGATGGTTGTGAGTACTTTCTTGGCCATGACTAGAGTTTTTAACCTGATCGAACCCTACCTCAACGGGCGTCTCACGGCCGAAGATCGAGACAAGCACCTTCAGCTTGGCAGCGTCGTCGTTGATCTCGGAGATCTCGCCGGAGAAGTCTGACAGAGGGCCGCTCACGACCTTGACGGTCTCGCCGATCGTGAACTGGGCGCGGGTACGCGGCGCGGTGGCGACCTCCTTGTGCAAAAGCCGATCGACCTCGGGCTGGGTCAGCGGCACGGGCTCCTGGGAGGCGCCGACGAAGCCCGTGACACCCGGGGTGCCCTTGACGACGCCCCAGCTGTCCTCGTTGAGCTCCATGTTGACGAGCACATACCCGGGCATGGTGCGCTTCTCGACCGTGATCTTCTGGTTGTCCTTCATTTCCGAGACGGACTCGGTGGGAACGACCACGTTGCGCACCGCGCGCGACTGCCCGAGCGTGACGATGCGGTGCTCGAGGTTCTGCTTGACCTTGTTCTCGTGGCCTGAATAGGTGTTGACGACGTACCAGCGAAACATGAAAGAAGGAATCTCCTAGAGGTGGGCGCGCGGGCGGGGAAGCCTAGAGGATGGCTTCGACAATTTCCTTGGCCACGTAGTCGGCGATACCGAAGTAGACACCGGCGACGGCGACAAAGCCAAGCACAACTGCGGTTGCCTGCGTAGTCTGGGCGCGATTGGGCCACTGCACACGCTGCAGCTCGGCCCAACTGGCGCGCAGGAAGGCGATGGCCCGCTTGGGCAGCGACTGCTGCTCACGCGCGGGGCGCGCGGGGGCGCGGACGGGGGCGGTGGTGACCCCGCTGCCGCCGTCACCGGCGGCCGGGGCGAGCTCGCCGGAGGCGCCGCCGCGCGGGGGCTCGCTGCCGTTGCCGGCACCGGCGCCGCCGGGCACAAGCTCCTCGCCCACAAGCTCCTTGCCCGCAAGCTCCTCGGGCACAAGCTCCTTGCCCGCAAGCTCTTCGGCCGCGAGATCCTCGGGCGCGACGGCGGAAGCGCCGCCCTCCTCGGAGAACTCGATCTCGGCCGCTTCGACGTCGGCGTCGTCCGGGACGGGGACGCCTTCCGCCCCGCGCACCAGCGCGGCGTCGAACTCATCGACGTCACCGGCGTGGCCGAGCGCAGCCGGGAGATCGGCGCGCGTGAGCTGGGGACCCCCCTGCTCGTGGCCGTTGTCCACCGGATGGGCGCGGCCGGGACCCCGGCGGCGCTGCTGACGCTGCTTCGCACGTTTGCGGTCACGGGCCACGGCGCGCTCCCGCGCTAGCGGGTCTCCCGGTGGCTGGTGTGGTGGCGACACCAGCGGCAGTACTTGCGCAGCGTGACCCGGTCGGGGCTGTTGCGCTTGCTCTTGTTGGTCTGATAGTTGCGATGCTTGCACTCCTCGCAGGCGAGGGTGATAGCGATGCGTACGTCTCCGCGAGCCATGTAAAAGATCCCTACGTCGTGTGTGTGTGCTTGCCGTGGGGGAAGCGGGGGCGCCGCCCGCCCCACCGGACGAAGAAAAACCCCGCCCAAGCGCGAGGTACGAGCAAGTCTAGCGCTCTTGCGTACCGCCGTCCAGCGGTGCTCACAGCAGCGCTCAGGCGTGCGCGGGGGCTGCCGGGGCTCGTGAGCGGACTGGCGCGTGGCTGAGGCAGAGAGCGAGGATTTTTTTGGATTTGAGGGGGCCGCGTGGTGGCGCCCCTACTCGTACAGCGTGATCGTGGCGAGGATCATGTACAGCGCCACCAAGGCCCAGCCCTCGAACTCCAAGGCCTCGCCGTCGCCCGTGACCTGCCAGACGATGAGCGCGGTCAACGCGAGCGCGCCGGTGTAGACGGGGGCGAGGGCGAACGTGAGCGTGGTGGCCAGCAGCAGCGAGATCAGGACCAGCAGCGGGAACAGGAAGGCGGCGATCTGCGCGACGGAGTTCTTGACGACGGAGATGGCCAGGTCGGAGCGGCCCTTGTAGGCGAGGACCAAGCCGGCGACGTTCTCGACGGCGTTGCCCGCGATCGCGACGATCACGAGGCCCGCAAAGGCCTGGGAGAGGTTGAGCTCTGCGATGGCGGGGGCCAGGCCGTTGATGAACCAGTCGGAGACGAACGCGGAGCCGACGCCGGCGACACCGAGCAGGACGAGCGTGAAGCGGAGCGAGAGCCGGGGACCCGGGCGCCCGCCCGAGCCCTCGCCCGCAGTCTTGCCCTCGCCCACTCCCTTGCCCTCGCCCTCACCCTCCGCGTGCGGATGCTCGTCCCTGCGCAGGTATGGAATGACCCACGCCAGATACACCACCAGCAGGCAGACGGCGCCGACGACGGAGATCGTCTGCACGTGATGGCTGGCGGGGTCGTGCGAGCCTAGCGAGAGGCCCAGCAGGACGATGATGAAGACCGTGGCCTGCAGCAGCGTGGCGGTGTCGCTGGGCAGGCGGCGCGAAAAGCGCATCGTGCCGTCGGGCGCGCGGCGGGCACCGACGACGATCACCAGGCCGAGCACGAGCAGGGCGTTGGCGAAGATCGAACCGATGATGGCCGTCTGCGCGACCACGACCTCGCTCTTCTGCAGCGCAAAGATCACGACGAACAGCTCGGGCAGGTTGCCGAGCGTGCTCTGCAGCATGCCGGTGGTGGCCGGGCCGAAGCGCTCGCCGAGCTGCTCCGTGGCGAAGGAGACGACCCAGGCCAGACCGGCTAGCGCCAGCGTGGCGAGCGCAAAGCGCGGCACCGCCGCCCATGACCCGTAGTTGGCAGCGCCGGCGAGGGCGGTGAGCACGACGATCAGCGCAAGGGCGCTGCGCTCTAGCTTGGTGGTGCCGGCCATGGCGACGGCGACGATACCCGCTGCCCCAGAGGGATACTCTGCACCGCTATGCGCCTGGCCACCTTCCTGCCCCCCAGTTCCAGCGACCCCCGCGCGGGGGAGGTGCGCGGCGAGCGCGTGTATGGCTACGCACAGGAGGAGCTGACGGTGCTGGACCGCCTGGCGGACCCGGAGGCCGTGCCGGTCGAGGGACAGTCGTGGGCTCTGGCGGAGGTGACGCTGCTGGCCCCGGTGCCACGGCCGCGGGCGATCTTCGGCATCGGCCTGAACTACGCCGATCACGTGCGCGAGATGGGCGGCGAGCCGCCACCGGCCCCGGTGGTGTTCATGAAGCTGCCCGACTCGGCAGCCGCGCCGAACGCGCCGGTGCACTGCCCGGACGTCGTGAGGCGCCTGGACTACGAGGGCGAGCTGGCCGTGATCATGGGACCAGGTCGCGCGGTGGCGGGCTATGCGGTGGCGGACGACGTGAGCGCGCGCGATTTGCAGGGCCGCGAGCCGCAGTGGACGCGCGCCAAGGGCGCGGACGGCTTCTGCCCCTACGGGCCCTGGATCACCACGGCCGATGAGATACCGGACCCGCATGTGCTCTGGCTACGCACTTGGGTCAACGGCGAGCTGCGCCAGGACTCGAACACCTCCAACCTGATCTTCGGCGTGCCCGAGCTGATCGAGTTCATCGGCGAGACCTGCACGCTGCACGCGGGCGACGTGATCCTGACGGGCACGCCGTCGGGCGTAGGCATGGGCATGCAGCCGCCTCAGTTCCTCGCGCCCGATGACGTGGTGCGCATCGAGATCGAGGGATTGGGCGCGATCGAGCACGCCGTGGCCTGAACCGCAACCACAGCGCACACACCGTGTTACACTGCATGCGTATGCCTGAGCGCGGCAGGGGACAGCTTTCGATGCGACCGCAGACGGTGACGCTTGAGCGCCTGCGCAAGCGCGCGCGGCTCTCGGGCGAGCAGCGCACTGCGCTCGCGGAGCGCTATCTGACGGAGGGCTTGGTGATGGATGAAGTTCCGGGCGTGCACTTCGTGGATGGGCCGATGGGACGCCGCCCAGCGCTGATGGGCTCGGGCCTCGACGTGTGGGAGGTCATAAAGGCGGTCAAGGACAACGACGGCTCCGCCGCCGAGGCTGCGGCCTACCTGGAGGTGGAGCCAAGACTGATCGACACCGCCCTGCGCTACTACGGCTCCAACCGCCACGAGATCGATGACTGGATCGCGCGCGTGCACGAGCTGAGCGAGCTCGAGGAGAGCCGGTGGCACGCGGCCCAGGAAGCAATCGGCGCGTGAGGGGCGCGTGAGGCTGCTGCTGGATGAGCACTTCTCCCCCGAGATAGCACGGCAGTTGCGCGCCCACGGCCACGATGTGACCGCCGTCAAAGAGCAGCCCGAGCTGATCGGCCGCCCCGATCGCGTGCACTTCGCCTCGATGCCCGAGCAGCGCAGGGCGATCGTTACCCAAGACCTCGGCGACTTCCGCCCACTGCTGGCCCAGGCGATGCGCACCGGGGCGAAAACCTATGGGTTGGTGTGCGTGCCCGCCCGTATCTCGCTCAGCCGCGGAGCGAGCGGCCAGCTGATCGCCTCACTTGAGCAGCTTCTTCGCCGGCACTCGGGAGACGACGATCTGAGCGAGCGTGGCGGCGAGACCTGGCTTTTAAGCGCGTAGCGGCTTGGCGCATCCCACCCCTCCTGCTCCACCGCAGGACGCTCCTCAGCTCTCCCCCACCCCCAGCCGTCGGCGCGCGGTGGCGACCGCCTCGGGGTTGCTGTCAATCAGCACGTAGTGACGATCCAGCTGCTTGGCGACGGCGCCGAGCGTGCCGCTGCCGGCGAAGAAATCGAGGCACCAGTCGCCCGGGCGGGTGGATGCCTGGACCATGCGCCGCACGATGCCCTCGGGTTTCTGCGTGGGGTAGCCGGTCTTCTCCTTGCCGGTGGTGGAGACGATCGTGTGCCACCACACGTCGGTGGGCAGCTTGCCGCGTGCGGCCTTCTCGGGGGTGACGAGGCCCGGGGCCATGTAGGGCTCGCGATCGACGGCCTCGCAGTCGTAGTAATAGCCCCGCGGGTCCTTCACGTAGACGAGGATCGTGTCGTGCTTTGGGGGCCAGCGCCGGCGGGTGCGCCCGCCGTAGTCATACGCCCAGATGATCTCGTTGATGAACCCCTCGCGCCCGAAGATCTCATCGAGCAGCAGCTTGCAGTAGTGCGCCTCGCGGTAGTCGATGTGGAAATAGAGCGTGCCGCTGTCGGCGAGCACGCGGCGCGCCTGGTGCAGGCGCGGCTCAAGGAAGGCGAGGTAGTCGTCGAAGTCGTCCAGATAAGAGGACTCGGCGAGCACGCGCGTCCTGTAGCGCCGACCCCCGAAGCCCGTGCGGTCGCCGCCGGCGTCGGGTTGGGTCTCGAGGGTCAGCTTGGTCTGCGAGCCGCCGGTGTTGAACGGGGGGTCGATGTAGATCAGCTGGAAGGCTCCATCCTCCAGGCGCGGCAGCACCTGCAGGTTGTCGCCCAGGATGAGCTGGTCCTCGCTCGGCATGTGACGTCTACTTCCTCAGCGCTTCCGTTGCGAACTCGATCAGAGACCCGGCTCGACGCAGTGCGCGGCGAAGCTTGGTCGCGGCGATGTCGCCGAATCCGTATTGGGACTCGTCTTTGAGGCCGAGCAGGAGCGCCAGGTCGTTGGCCGCATTTGCACCACCTGGGGTCACCTGCTTGAGGAGTTCGACGGCATCGCGATGATCTTCGGAGCGAGAGCGCTTGCCAAGCGCATGGCAGCAAGCGGCGTCGGATGCCGCGATCCCGGCAAGTACGGCGGAGGACGCCGCTGCGTTGGCTGACGCGACCGACTCCGCATCGCTTGCCACCAGCTCGGCGACTTCAAGATGCTTTCGGGCGTGGCGTAGACGTGCGACTGCCTGCGCCTGCGTGCAGGGCTGCGTGCGGCCGGGCTTTCGCGGGCTCATCGCCTGGACTCTGCCTCAAGAGCCGGTCGGCAGGTGTGCCGGCAAGGGGAATCGCATCGGATCGGAGGCTGGCGAGGACCGGCGGCTGTAAGCGGCGCAGCCGATCGAGCTCATCCTCGCCAAGCTCGATTGCGGAGACATGATTGCCTGTCCAGGCATGAACTTCGTCGGCCAGTTGCGCTAGCTGCGCACGCCAGATTGGATCTTCCTCGCCGACCGCGACGGGACGTACGACAAAGAGGTCGATGTCGCTCGCAGCGTCGCCATCACCGCGGGCTGCCGACCCGAACATCGAAAGATGCACGGGCTGGGTCACCCACGCATCGATCGCCTCACGCAGCCGGCGGTGCAACTCGCTGCGCATCGCCGCCAGGGTTTCGACGGCTGGGGCCGCGAGGTGGGAGCGGTTCAGCGTGTACAGGGCCGCGGCTCCCGCATCCTGCCGTAGAACCAAACCGTGAGTGACCAATCGATCGAGCACCAGGGCGATCCCACGCTGTGACCCGCGCACGGCGAGACGCGCGATCTCGCGACCGGTCAATGGGCGCGTGGTCCCAGCGAGGACACGCAGAGCCTCACCATCAAGAGTCGGGGCAAGCGACGCATAAGGTCTGCCAACATCCATCGCAGTGAGTAGTATATCGCTCAAACGGGCAGTAAACTACTCAAAACGCTCCTGCCTTATGCCGGCACCACGGCGGTGCGGAGCGGAGCCCCTCCCAACAAACCACACCGCCGGTGCGCCACGCTCAGTGACTCTCCAGCACGCGGTCGATCAGACCGTACTCCTGCGCCTGCGCGGCGGTGAAGAAGCGGTCGCGCTCCATGTCCTCGCGCACCTGCTCGGTGGGCTTGCCGGTGCTCTCGGCGTAGATTTCATCCAAGCGCGCGCGCACCTTGAGGATCTCGCGGGCGTGGATCTCGATGTCGGTGCTCTGGCCTTCGAAGCCGGCGCTCGGCTGGTGGATGAGGATGCGCGAGTTGGGCAGGGCGGCGCGCTTGCCCTTGGTGCCGCCGGCGAGCAGGAGGCTGCCCATGGACATAGCGACACCTACACACATGGTGGCGATGTCGGGCTTGACGAAGCGCATCGTGTCGTAGACGGCGAGCCCCGAGTAAACGCTGCCGCCGGGGCTGTTGATGTAGATCGAGATGTCCTTTTCGGGGTCCTCGCTCTCCAGGTGCAGCAGCTGCGCCACGACGAGGTTGGCGACCTGGTCGTCGATGGGCGTGCCAAGGAAGATGATGCGCTCGTTGAGCAAGCGCGAGTAGATGTCGAACTCGCGCTCGCCGCGCGCTGTGCGCTCGATGACCATGGGGATGAGGGGCATGTTGGAGCCCACCCTAGCGGGCCGCGTTCCGCGAGCGCGCTCCCGGCCCGCGCCAGTTGAGCAGGCCCGAACACACCGCGGCGCGCGTCAGCGATTGATCGTCGTCATCCCCTGCGGGTCGTAGCGGTCGCCAGCGGCAGGCGGGATCGCCTCGGCGATGCGCTCTGACTCCTCCGACGTCAGCTCGATGCCTGCAGCGGCGAGATTCTCTTCGAGGTAGGACACGCGCTTGGTGCCGGGGATCGGCACGATCTGCTCGCCGCGGCTGAGCACCCAGGCGAGCGCGAGCTGGCCCGGCGTGACGCCCTTCTCCGCCGCCAGCTCCTTGACGCGCTCGGCGAGCTGCAGGTTGTGCGCGAGGTTCTCGCCAGTGAAGCGCGGGCCGTAGCGGCGAAAGTCGCCCTCGTCGAGCTCCTCGGGCGAGCTGAAGCGGCCCGAGAGAAAGCCACGGCCGAGCGGGCTGTAGGCGACCAGTGCGATACCCAGCTCTCGCAGCGTGGGCAGCACCTCCTCCTCCACATCGCGCGTCCACAGCGAGAACTCACTCTGCACCGCGGCAATGGGGTGTACGGCGTGCGCCCTGCGGATGGTCGCGGCGCTGGCCTCGCTGAGGCCGAGGTGGCGCACCTTGCCCTCCTTCACCAGCTCAGCCATCGCGCCGACGGTCTCCTCGATCGGCGTCCTGGGGTCCACCCTGTGCTGGTAGTAGAGGTCGATGTGCTCGACGCCGAGGCGCTGCAGGGAGCCCTCGCAGGCTTCGCGCACGTAGGCGGGGCTGCCGTCGATCGCGCGGCGTGGCGGACTGGTCATCTCCAGCTTGATGCCGAACTTGGTCGCGAGGAAGACCTGATCGCGGCGGCCCGCGATGGCGCCGCCGAGCAGCCGCTCGTTGGTGTGCGGGCCATACATGTCGGAGGTGTCGAGGAAGTTGCAGCCCAGGTCCAGCGCACGGTGGATCGTGCGCACCGCCTCCGCTTCGTTTGTGGCGCCATAGAAGGCGGACATGCCCATGCAGCCCAAGCCGATCTCCGATACCTGCGGTCCGTCCGTTCCCAGCGTGCGCTTCTGCATGGCATGTCCTCTCTTGCGATCGTGGGCTCCTGCGCGAACAACGGACATAATGCCCGTAACGAGACGATTGGTGGGGCAGGCCGCCGGTCCGCATCTCAGCGGCCCCCACAAATCCAAAAAAAATGTTCGCCCTGAACCTCCCCAACCTGCTGACGGTCGCGCGCATCATGCTGGTGCCGGTGCTGGTGGTCGCCCTGCTGGGCAATACGCCCTCCGGGGACGTGCTGGCAGCGGTGGTGTTCGCGCTGGCCTCCCTGACGGACTTCGTGGATGGCTACCTGGCGCGCTCGCGCGACTCGATCACGAACTTCGGCAAGCTGATGGACCCGCTCGCGGACAAGCTCCTGATCGTGGCGGCGCTGGTCGCGTTGGTGTCGCTCGACCGCCTGGCGGCGTGGGTGGCGATGGTGATCATCACGCGCGAGCTGGCGGTGACGGTGCTGCGCCTGGGCGCTACCCAGGCGGGCGTGGTGATGGGCGCTTCGATGTTCGGCAAGGTCAAGACGTGCATGCAGATCGCCACCATCCTGGCTGTCATCGCCGTGCACGGTCAGCCACCTTGGCTGTCGTTGCTGATCTACGCGACCGTGGTGGTGACGGTGCTCTCTGGCCTGGATTACTTCTTTGGGCTGCGCCGACACATGCAGGCCGCGCAGGCGCCGCAGGGCTGATCGCCCGCTGACCGGCATCCGCACGCGGACCCGCACCCCGCCCCCGCACCCCCGGCGACGGACCGACCCCCGGCGAGCCTAGTCCCGCCCGCCGTCCAGCCACTCCTCGAGCGTGGTCTGCCGCCCGGCTGGGGCACCCGACTCGATCTCGCTGCGCAGCTCCGCGAGCAGACTGTGGCGTTCGGCGATCACGTTGTGCTGGTGGATCGTCTCCAGGTTCTCCTGGCGGGCGAGCACGAACGTGCGACCGTCGAGCTCGGGGAACGCCGCGACGACGCCGGCGAGCATTTCGCGTACGCAGTCCTCGACGAAGCGCGGGCGGCGATGGGCCTTTTCGACCACGGCGACCTCGTCGGAGCGCTTCATCAGCTCGTAGATCTCCGAGGACATCGAGCCCTCGACGATCTCCAGCAGCGCCTTCGCGTCGATCTGCGCCTCACAGCCCTCCAGGCAGCCGATGTGCAGCGTGCCGAGACCGCGCTGGTTGTGCGTGGCCACAGGGACAGCCGCGAGGATGCGCTCGATCTGCTCCGCCGAGAAGCCGTCCTCGCCCAGCCGCGCCCGCGCGCGCGCCGCGACCAGCTCCTGCGCGCAGGGGCAGGCGGTCATGCCGGTCGCCGAGACACCCACGACCCGGCGCGTGCCGTGCGTGGTGGCGACGGCGCGCCCGTAGAGCGTGTAGATCTCCTGCGTCTGCACACCCGACACCGGGGCAGGCTTGTGCTCGGGGTAGCGCGCCGCGATCGTGACCTCCGCGCGCTCGGCTCCCTGGCGCAGGCGCACCAGCTCGGCCACGCGCTGCGCGAGCGCCTCGGCCTGAAAGCTCGAGCCGCTGAGCACGACCTCGCCGATCGCCTCGTTGACGGTCTCCTCGAAGCGCGACATGTGCGCGCCCTTCTGCTGGTGATGGAGATCCACGAAGCACTCCATGCGCGCGAAGAAGAGCTCCTCGCGGATGCGCACGACCTTCTCGACGCCGGTCACGCCGACGCGCGATAGCCCCACGGGGACCGTGGGCGTGCGTGCCTGCACGTCCTCGTAGGCGTGCTCCGCGATGGGGCCTTTGGTGCCTGTGCTCGCCTGCACTTCGCCGCTAGCGTAGCGAGCCCCACGCGGGCGCTTCGGACAACCGGCGTCCCGGTCCAGCGGATTCTGGTATCACTCCGCACATCGCATCGGTCAACCCCGAGGGGCAGGGAACCGGAACTCCCTTGGCCGCCGCGGGTTTGAGAACGAGATAGAGAAGAGGCCAGGGAGAGGAGAGTCGCAGCACAGCGTATGCAGGGGAGGAGGCCGGGCGAGCACGCTTGCGCCGGCAGGGAGACGGAGGATCCTGGGGGTCCGCAGTGAGCGATGAATTTGAGGTTGCGTTGGCCGCCCCCGTGGCGGCAGTCCCCACCGGCACAGCGGTGGTGGAGATGGAGGAGATCCAGGCGATGCTCGTGAGCGGCCAGGAGCATGGCTTCCTGGCGTCGGACACGATCGCCGCGGCGCTCGATGAGGCCGAGGCGAGCACGGAGCAGGCGCGGGACCTCTTCAGCTACTTGGAGGAGCACGGCATCGAGATCCTCCCCGCCGGTCAGGCCGCCACGGCCGATGCCGGCTCACACGGCTCGCACAGCACACACGCGGGCGCCGCGGAGGAGCTCGCGGCGGAGGATCCCGTGCGCGCGGCGGGGCATGACCCCGATCTGCTCGCGGAGCACGACAGCGAGTTGCTCGCGTTGCAGGAGGCACCCCCCCACGACTTCGCGCCGAGCCCCTCCGATGCGGAAGACGGAGACAGCGAGACCGATCTGGGAGCGGGCGAGATCGACCTGGGGGAGGGCGAGATCGACCTGGGAGATGCGGAGATTGACCCGGGCGAGGGCAACATCGATCATGAGCCCCACGTGCGGGAGCTGCACCCACATGGCGGCGCGTTCCACGCCGACACTGCCGGCTCCCACGAGGACGATCCGGCGGGCCTGGACGAGGAGGAGCGACCCACCGAGCTCGACCTCAGCGTCGAGCCGGCGCTGGACTCGCTGCGCCTCTACCTGCGTTCGATCGGGCGTGTGCCGCTGTTGAACGGTGCCGAGGAGATCTGTCTGGCCCGGCGTATCGAGCGCGGCGACACGCTCGCCAAGCAGCAGATGGTGGAAGCCAACCTGCGCCTGGTGGTGTCGATCGCCAAAGGCTACATGGGCCGCGGCCTGACCTTCCTGGACCTGATCCAGGAGGGCTCGCTGGGGCTGATCCGCGCGGTGGAGAAGTTCGACTACCGCCGCGGCTACAAGTTCTCCACCTACGCGACGTGGTGGATCCGCCAGGCCGTGACGCGCGCGATCGCCGACAAGGCGCGCACGATCCGCATCCCGGTGCACATGGTGGAAAAGCTCAACAGGGTCTCCCACGCCGAACGCCAGCTGATCCAGTCACTCGGGCGCGAGCCCAGCCCCGGCGAGATCGCCGAGGAGCTGCAGTGTCCCGTGGCGGAAGTGCGCGAAATACAGCGCATGGCCCAGCAGCCGATCTCGCTGGAGAAGCCCGTAGGGGACGAGGAGGACTCGGCGCTGGCGGACTTCATCGAGGACATAGCCAGCGAATCCCCGTTTGAGATCGCCAGCGAGGCGTTGCGCCGCGAAAACGTGGGGCGCGTACTGGCCGTGCTGCCGCGGCGCGAGCGCGAGGTGATCGAGATGCGCTATGGCATCACGGGTGGGCGCTCACGCACGCTGGAGGAGGTGGGCCGCGCCTTCAACATCACACGCGAGCGTGTCAGGCAGATCGAGAACCGCACGCTGAAGAAGCTGCAGACGCTGCCCGAGGCGCAGCTGCTGCGCGAGGCTTCGTAGCGGCGACGACGGGCGCGGCGCGCCTGACAGGCCACGGCATTCTTCTCGGTGGGCCGAAGTACGCCGATTTCGAGGTAGATCGGGTCCGCCATTGCCGCCGCGCCACCCTGGCTGACGCTATCATCGCCCACCCCTGGCGGGGTTCCCGAGCGGTCAAAGGGACGAGACTGTAAATCTCGCGGCTCAGCCTTCGCAGGTTCGAATCCTGCCCCCGCCACCTCAAGCGGTAGGAGCACGCGAAATCGGGTAGAAGCGATACATGGAGCCGGCTGGCCCGACCAACGAGGCCATTGCCCCCGCCCGCGTGCTGGTGGTGGCCCACAAGACCGCGGCCACACAGCCGCTCCTGGAGGCGGTACGCGAGCGCGCCCGCAGCGGCCCCGCCGTGTTCACGCTGCTGGTGCCCAACACGACGCATGGCCTGCACAAGGTGGTTGACCCTGAGGACCAGGGGGCCGGCGAGGCCCAGACGGTGCTCGATCGCGCGCTGCCCGCCCTCGCCGCGGCGGCAGGCGCGCCCGTGGAGGGGATCGTGGGCGACGCGGACCCGGTGGCAGCGGTGCAGGACGCGCTCAATTTGCGCGGCTTCGACGAGGTGATCGTCTCGACGCTGTCGCCGCGCGTGTCGCGCTGGCTGAGGCTCGACCTACCGAGCAAGATCGGCGGTATGGGCCTACCGGTGAGGACGGTTACTCCCAAAGACGCCCCCGTAGCGGTGGGCGCCTCCAGCTGAGAGAACCTGCGGTCTCGCAGTACCCTTCGCGCCCGCACACGCGTGTGTGCGTGTGTGCGCTGGCATCCGGCTTGTATATAGCTTAGGATGACGTTTCTATATCAAGCCTGATCGCCATACCTGCTTGGCGAGAGGGAAACGACTAGGACAATTGTCTGTAGACATCTCGTCTGCGGAGAGCGAGAGTTATGAACGTGGAGCCAATCCGCAAGCAATTCGCTGCCAACCTGCGCAGCAACCGTGAAAAGGCCGGCCTCTCGCAGGAGGCCCTGGCCGAGGCATGCGAACTGCACCGCACCGAGATCAGTCTGCTGGAGCGCTGCAAGCGCAGTCCGCGTCTGGAGACCCTGGTGATCCTCGCCCGGGGCCTTGAGCTGCCCGAGCCCGCGGAGCTGCTCAAGGGCATCCGCTAAGAGGTATCGAGCTCGGCGAGAAGCGTGGCTGCGCGCCGCTGGATCTCATCGCGCGTGGCCCTGACCTCCGCCAATGGCCGGCCCCTGGGGTCGGGGAGGCTCCAGTCGAGGTAGCGCTTGCCGGGGATGACGGGGCAGGCGTCGCCGCAGCCCATCGTGACGATCACATCCGCCCGGCTGGCAAGCTCGGGCGTGAGCAGCTGCGGGCGGCGCGCAGATAGGTCGAAACCGAGCTCGCGCATAACCTCGACCACCTCGGGGTGCACACGCTCGACGGGGGTGGTGCCGGCGGATAAAGCGGTGTGGCGCCCGGCGGCAGCGCGCTCGAACAGCGCTTGGGCCATCTGGGAGCGGCCGGCGTTATGCAGGCAGACGAACAGAACGCACGCCATCTTGCACCGCCTCCCCGCCACCGCCGTCGCCCGCAACGCCACCGCCAACGTCCCCACCCCCGCCGTGCTCGGCCTCCCCGTCCTCCCCCCCGCGGCACACCGCGGATGCAGCAGGCGGCGAGGGGCCGCGGACCAGCCCGTACGCAAACACCCCGATGGCAGCGCCGACGAGCGGGCCGGCCAGATAAACCCAGAAGCTGGCCCAGGTGCCGGAGGCCAGCGCGGGGCCGAAGGAGCGCGCGGGGTTCATGGACGCACCTGTAATGGGGCCGCCGAAGAGCGCATCGAGGCCGACGGTGCCGCCAATGGCGATCGCGGCGGCGGCACCGACGGCGCGCGTGTCGGTGGCGACGGCGGTGATGACGAACATGAGAAACGCGGTGAGCACGATCTCGTAGGCCAGCGCGGTGCCGCCGCCGACGCTGGGAAGCGTCGCGCCCAGATGCGCGGGCTCACTCGGCCAGGCGGCCAGCAGCAGGAAAGCAGCCGCACAGGCGCCGGCGAGCTGCGCCGCCACATAAGCGACGGCGTCCCGCGGCGGGAAGTGGCGGGCCAGCGTGAACGCAAGGGTGACGCTCGGGTTGTAGTGCGCGCCGGAGAGGTGCCCGCCGGCGTAGATCATGGCCATGATGACGAGGCCGAAGACCAGGCTCACGCCGACGCCGCCCAGCGAGCCGGGATGGGTGGCGTTGGTGACGATGGCGCCGCAGCCGGCAACGACCAGCGCGAAGGTGCCGATGGCCTCCATCAGCGCGCGCCGGGCAAGGCCCGGAGACTCGCTCGGCGGCGCAGCGGCGGCGGCGGCACTTGACGCATCGCGACTCATGGGCGCCACGAACCTTATTACATCGACAACCGCAAGTCTTATTGATATAAGTAGATCGATGCCCATCGATCTGGAGCCGACCCATCTGGAGCCGCCCCCCATGGAGCCAAACCCCATGGAGCTGGCCCCCAAGCAGAAGCGCGCGGCGGGGGAACGCTGCTGCGAGCCGGTTGCCTACCCGGACGTGCAGCGCGCGCAGGCGCTGCGGATGGCGGAGGTGGCGAAGGCGCTGGGCGACCCGATCCGCCTGCAGCTGGTGGATGTGCTGCGGGGGCACGCGGGTGAGGTGTGCGTCTGCGAGCTGCTGCCGCTGTTCGAGATCTCCCAGCCGACGCTCTCCCACCATCTGAAGAAGCTGCGCGACGCGGGGATCGTGGACTCGCAGCGGCGGGGGCTATGGGCCTACTACTACGTGCGAGCGGACGCCCTCACGGAGCTCGCCGCCTGGCTGGAGTGAGCGACAGCCGAGCCGACCGAACCCGTCCCGCCGAACCCCTTCAGGTGGATCTTTTGAGATCGTCCACGTGTGTGGATTGAGCACCCGGGCGCGTGGCCGCTGGGCCTCCTACCCAGCGTCTGTTGCGCCGGGCAAGCCGAGCATCAGCTCTCCATCGCCAGCCGCTCGTGGACGGAGCGCACGGCGCTCGATCCCTCGCCGACGGCGGCTGCGACGCGCTTCATCGAGCCATGGCGGACGTCGCCGGCCGCGAATACGCCAAGCGTGGATGTCTCAAACGGCAACGCTCTGGCTGTCTCAATGCCCACCGGGCCGGGTAGCTGGCGGTCGGTGAGGATGAACCCGTCGCTGTCGAGCAGCACACTCCCAGGCAGCCATCCGGTGGCGGGGCGGGCGCCGATGAAGCAAAACAGGCCCGTGCACGCGATCTCCTGCTGGTGGCCGCTCGCCCGATCCGTGAGCGTTGCTCCTTCGAGGTGGTCCCGGCCGGCGAGCGCCCGCACTTCGACACCGGTTACGAGGTCGATCTTCGGGTCGGCCTCGATCCGCTCGATCAGGTAGTGAGACATGCTTTGGGTGAGGTCCCGACGTCGGATTGCGATCGTCACACGGCTGTTGTTCTGGGCGAGGTAGATCGCGGCCTGACCTGCCGAGTTCCCACCGCCGATGACCAACACGGGCGTTCCGTCGCAGATGCGCGCCTCGAGGTCTGTCGCGGCGTAGTAGACACCGGCGCCCTCGAAGCGCTCGAGGCCCTCAACCGCCAGCCGCTGGTAGCGCGCCCCGGAGGCGACGATCACAGCTCGAGTGGGGACCTCGCTGCCGTCCCGCAGCACGATAACGTGAAAGCCGGCTTCCGAGCGCAGGCCAACGACTTCGCATGGGGCGTTCAGGCGGGCTCCGAGTCGCATCGCCTGCACAGCGGTCCTGCCGGTGAGCTGCTCGCCGGAGATGCCGTTGGGGAATCCGGCGTAGTTCTCGATCCGCGAGCTGGCACCGGCCTGCCCACCGATGGCGACCGCGTCCAGGGAGACGGTGCGCAGACCCTCTGAGGCGCCGTAGACGGCGGCGGCGAGACCCGCCGGGCCGCTGCCGATTACCACCAGATCGAAGATGTAGCCGGGTTTGGGTTGGAAGGTCAGCCCGAGGTGCTGCGCGAAGATCGCGGGCGAGGCACGACGCAGAGTCTCGGTGGCGGTGATCACCGCCGGGATATCCTGTGCTTGCAAACCCATCGGCGCGAGGAAAGAGTCGAGATCCTCGGCGTCCTCGACGTCGATCCAGGCATGCGCGAGATGCGAGTGTTCGGCGAATGAGCGCAAGCTCATCGCCTCGGGGGAGTAGCGCGAGCCGATGATCCGGATTGCCTGCGCGCCCTCTCCGGATCGCAGGTACTCCCGGCGCGCGAGCAGCGCGTTGAAGATGGTTTCCGCGAGCGCCGGGCGGACGCTCATGAGCCGGCGGAGCTCGGCCTGCTCGATCACCAGCACCCGCCCCGGCTGTGAGACGCGACCGGTCAAAAAGCGGCGCTGGCCGGTCAGCAGCGTCAGCTCGCCGATGAAGCTGCCCGGGCCGAACTCGGCGACGAGCACCTCGTCTTCGTCGTCGGGGCGCACGACCTGCGCTTCGCCCTCGAGGACGACGAACAGGTCGTAAGACGCGTCCCCGGCCTGGAAAAGCAGCTGCCCGGCCTCGGTCGCGCGCTCGGTAGCGAACGTGGCGATGTCTGCGAGCTCAGAGGCGCTCAGCACAGGCCAGGCGACGGGGTCCCTAGAACCGCTCGCGCCCATCGCTACAGGATCGTCCATTTTGATTGAGCTGGATCACGGGTAGGAGCGAGCTCGCGCTACCTCCGCGGCGATCTCACTCGCACAGTATCCCCTCATGGCGGCTATCGGGTCGATGGCGCTCGTCGGGCTCGACTATGGATACGGCCATGCAGACGACGAGGCGGCGGCTCCTGGCGGGCTTGCTGATGCTCGTGACGTGCCAATCTGCGCATGTGCCAGACATCCGAGGAGTGGCCACAGCGCGCGAGAAGCAGCTGACCCTGCTCGCAGCAGTGCTGGGTACGAGCGTCGTGTTCCTCGACGCGACCGTAACCAGCGTTGCGTTGCCGGCGATTCGAGGCGATCTCGGCGGTGGTCTGGCGGGCCAGCAATGGGTGACGAACGCGTACCTGCTGACACTCGCGTCGCTGTTGTTGATCGGCGGCTCGCTTGGAGATGTGTTGGGTCAGAAGCGCGTGTTCTTGGTTGGCGTTGGCGGGTTCGGACTCACTTCGGCTCTCTGCGCGGTCGCGTCGTCGATCCCAGAGCTATGCGTGTTTCGTTCGATGCAGGGGGTGTGCGCGGCGCTGGTGACGCCTACCGCATTGGCGGTGATCATCCATGTGTTTGCAGAAGACGAGCGGGCCAGGGCGATCGGGACATGGACCGCGCTCAGCTCGATCGTTGGGGTTATCGGGCCGTTCATTGGGGGAGTGTTGATCGCTGCCGGCTCGTGGCGCCTGATCTTTGTGCTCAATGCGCCGCTCGTACTCGTGACCGTGACGCTGATTGCTCGTGGCATGCCCGGGAGCGCAAGCGCTCACAGCGCCGGGCGTCTGGACTTCCCGGGTGCTCTCTTGGCGGCGCTCGCGCTCTCGGGTTCGGTGTTCGCTGTGACCGAGGGGCCTGCGCGCGGATGGAGCGCCCTGGTGGCCGGCTCGCTCGCGGCAGGGGTTCTGGGAGCCACGGCGTTTGTTGCGCGCGAGGCGCGAGCCCGGGCGCCGATGCTCCCCTTGAGCCTGTTTCGCGAGCGCAACTTCACGATGGGGAACCTGGCGACATTGACCACCTACCTTGGGCTGGGGGGTGTGATCTTTCTGCTGCCTGTGTTTCTGCAGGAGGTCAGCGGCTACAGCCCCGTTCAGGCAGGGCTTGCGCTTCTGCCGGTCACTCTGCTGACGATCGTGCTCTCCCGCCGCTTCGGCGCGCTCGCCGACCGCATCGGGTCGCGGATGCTGATAAGCCTCGGGGCGCTGGTTGCTGGCTGCGGCCTTTTGCTCTTGGCGCGTGTCGATCAGCGCGCCGATTACATCAGCGAGGTCCTGCCGGCGCTGCTCGTGTTCGGGTTGGGACTCGCGATGCTTGTCGCGCCGTTGACCGCCACGATCCTTGGGGCAGTGGAGGAGGATCACGCAGGCGTCGCCGCCGCGGTGAATACGACGCTCTCACGCGTCGCGCAGCTCTTCGCGGTCGCTGTGCTCGGAGCCGTCGTCTCTCTAGCTTTTGCTGGCCGGGTCGACGCGACGCTAGCCCGCTCCGCGATCGATCCCGCTGGCCGCTCGGCGATCAGCCACGCCAAGCGACAGCCTCTCGGCGCGGCGAGCCTGGAGGGAGTACGCCCCGGCGAGCGCCTTCTTCTGAGGGCGGCCTTCAACGATGCGGCGGTGCACGCCTTCCGCGTCGCGGACGCAATCGCAGCCGTAC
This sequence comes from uncultured Solirubrobacterales bacterium, assembly GCA_963821895.1. Classification (GTDB taxonomy): domain Bacteria; phylum Actinomycetota; class Thermoleophilia; order Solirubrobacterales; family Solirubrobacteraceae; genus Palsa-744. Next base: position 452,342 of record CAWGFQ010000003.1, on the reverse strand, counting down.
TCGTGGCGAGCGGAGGCCTCATTGCGTTCGCCGGGATCCGCAATCCCCGCCGCACGGTGGCCGCCGAGCTATGCCCAGCCGGGGCACTCTGCGGAGCCAGCCAAGAACTCATCCAGGCTCGCCAGGATCGACGCCCGAACCGGAGTTTCGTGGACCATGCGGTCGAAATCCCATCACCGGAGGTGGCCCCGTGAGCAAGACATCCTCCATCATCCGCCGCGACTCGCATCGCTCCGTCGCCGCCGGCTTCGCCCGTCCGCGTTCAGGGAGCGTTACGCGGATACCATGCCATATCGGTGCCCAGCAGCTGGCGTCGCGGCGCTACGGTGCGGCCACGCCGATGTAGCTCAGCAGCTCAACCTCGGGCTGCGGCGAGCCAGCCTGTTGCTTGCTACCCGTCTTCACGTCACTGCGCCAGGCGAAGAGGTCTGGGTGGCGATCGCGACTCAGGCAGCCGACGGACGTTTCGTCGAAGAGCGCCTGCGAGACGTGCTCTTCGGCGTGGTCTTGGCCGCTGCGGAGGCCGAATTGTGGGAGCCCCGCGCGGACTGGCCCTCAGGCGCGCTCGCCTGGTTTGAGGTTGCGCGCCTTGGCCTGCGCGAGCCGCCAAGCTGATCGGACGCGACGCCGCCGACCCGCTGAACGTCCGCCTCGCCGACCCCCAGCGAGTATGCGAGCGTTGAGGTCTTGCCGCCCAGTAGCGCCTCCCGGGCGCGCTCCATGCGGTGCGCGAAGTCCTCGCGATGGCGCTCGACGTACTCGTCGACCGCGCGCTCGACAAGCTCGGCCTGCTTGAGGCCCGCCATCAACGCGGCATAGCGGACCTTCTCCTTGGTGGTCTCATGAACCTTGATCGGGGACTGTGCTCGCAGCATGACCTCACTCGGTACTTCGGTACCACATACGATACCATGCCTTGTCGGGCAGCAACTGGCCCACCCGATGTACTATCCAGAGCAGCCAGGCCGACGTAGCTCAGCTGGTAGAGCGCTGCCATGGTAAGGAGGGGGCGGAGTGGCGCCCATCGCTATGTGGGACGCCATTTTTAGCTCCTATGTTGGTGTTTCGGGCGTCGCCCCGTCGGTCAGACGAGGACAAACGCGGACAAAAAGTACATCGAACCGGCTGGCAAATTTGCGGTACTAAAGTACCCTCCGCCCGCCAGAGCCGACGTCGGGAATCGAACCCGAGACCTCCGCCTTACCATGGCGGCGCTCTACCAGCTGAGCTACGTCGGCGAGGTGCTTGCACCATCGTACAGCGGCCGGGCCGGCCGTTGCAGGGTGCCGATATGGCATGGTATGTTCTGGTACCGAAGTACCGAGTGAGGGCCATGTTGTGAGCACAGTCCCCGATCAAGGTTCATGAGGCCACCAAGGAGAAGGTCGCTACGCCGCGCTGATGGCGGGCCTGAAGCAGGCCGAGCTTGTCGAGCGCGCGGTCGATGGTACGTCGAGCGTCACCGCGAGGACTTCGCGCAGCGCATGGAGCAGGCGCGGGAGGCACTGCTGGGCGGCAAGAGCGCAACACTCTCGTACTCCCTCGTGGTTGGGGAGGCGGATGTGCGGCGCGTCGGCGGTGTCGCCTCCGATCAGCTCGGTGCGCGTAGGCCAAGGCGCGCGACCTCGCACCAGGCGAGCTCACCCGAGGGCCAGTCCGCACGGGGCTCCCACAGCTCGGCCTCCGCTGCTGCCAAGACCAAGCCGAAGAGCACGTCCCGCAGGCGCTCCTCGACGAAACGTACGTCGGCTGTCTGAGGCGCAAATCGCAACCCAAACCTCCTCGCCGGGCGCGGTGACGTGAAGACGAACGTCGATCAGCCGCCGAGCGAGCAGCAATATCGGGGCCTTGACGATCGAAGGCTTCGGCAAGGGCGGAGGCGATCGAGTCGGCAGCCTCGTCGATGATGCGAGCGTTGCGCTCAAGCGCATCACGAGTCATCCTCATCCGGCAGGAGCCGTCCGGCGCGGTGCAGCGCAGCGAAGAGCTCGTAGGCATCCTCGCCGGAGCCCTCCTCGCGCTGCGCGGCGGCGCACAGCCAGAACCGCGCGGCGTCCGCCTCCAGCCACGTCGCGTCACGCCACCGGCCGTGGCGCAGCCGATACACAAGCGGGTCGCTCGATCGAGAGGATGCGCTTCTGCCCGCGTGGCGCCGCCGGCGCGACACGCCGCGCCTCCCCGACGAGCGGGTGGTCGAGCCCGCCGAGATCGACCTCGACAGGTGGCGTCTCGATCTTCAGATCCTCGCGTAGACAGCGGAGTGTCACCCGTGTTCGTCGTGCTGGCCGGCTCGACATCGGGCGGGAACGCTACCTTGCGGTCCCGATGCTCACGAGCGGGTCCACGACGGGAAGGCGATCCGGATCTATCAGAATGTATAAGGCGCTATCAGGAAAATTGATAGCCACATAGACACCTCAGCGTGAGCGGCGATGCCGGAGTGGGCCGCTTGGTTTGGGGTTAGGTGCATCGGGTTTACCGGCCAAGCAGCACCGTTGCGCGCGTTTCGACTTCACGCGCTTGGAAGGATCCAGATGCTCTCACCACCTCTACGCTCGCGCACGAGGCCGCTTGCGGATGAGCATTGGCAGCCCTGAGTGCGGGCGACACCGAGGAGCAACGGGCGGTGTTCTGTCGTGACTTGCTGGAGCGGTACCCGCTTACGTAGAGTAACGCGGAAGCCCGATTCTGCACGGCCGGTGCATCTGCTTTCGTCCTGAGCAGGAGTGAGCTGGGCACCCCTTGAGACGCCCGGATCAACCGCAAAGCGAGACGGCGCGCCGCCTGGGTGGCGCCGTGCCGTGGGTCAGGGATCGGCAGCTCTAGTCCGGTTGTGGTTTGAGCATGGGGAGTAGTGTGAGGTTGACCAGGCGCCGGACGGAGTGTGGGTCGTCGAGTGTGATGGTTCCATCGCGGGTGAGTAGTAGTGAGATCGCGAGGCGCGCGATGACTTCGGCGACGCCGTCTATGTCTGGTGTTGCGGCGCGACCGGCGTTGATTTCGGCTTGGAGTCGGTGCGCGATGAGTGATCGGTAGAGCTCGAGCACGGGTCCGCCGTCGATCGTGAGCGGTGGTAGGAGGACATCGGGTTCGCTGCGTAGGAGCCGGTCGAATAGTGGGTGGCCGCGTACGTAGCGCCCGGCGAACTCGAACCCGGCGACGAGTCGGTCCTCCAGAGTTTCCGCGCCTTCCCATAGGAGGTCGAGTTCTTGCATTCCGCGGTGGACCTCGCGTGCGATGACGACCTCGACGAGGCGCTGTTTGCTCGTGAAGCGGCGGAAGACGGTCATTCGTGAGACGCCGGCGCGGCGGGCGATGTCTTCCATCGAGGTGCGGCGGATGCCGTGCTCGGCGAACTCATCGAGTGCCGCCGCGGCAACGCGGTCAAAGAGCGCGTCGTCGCCCACGACGGGAGTCGCCTCGAGGATTTCGGCTATAGCCACCACTGGATACTATGTTACTGTATTTCACATCGAGTAACTAGAGAGGGATGTGGCTCATGGATCAAACGCTCACCGACGTGCCGCGACTGCGACGCCCCGCGCTCGTCAACGCCGCCCAGTACTGGCTGGCGCCGGAGCAGTTCGCGCGCCACTGCCAGCGGCTCGGCGACCGTTTCCTGGTACCGATGCCAGCGACGGGGCCGTGGCTGTGCCTGACCGATCCCGAGGACATCAAGCGCATCTTCACCGCCGACACCGGCGTGTTGCGCCTTGGAGCGGCGCTGGCGAAGGCATCCGCGCACCATCTCTTCCTCGGGCCTACGGGACTCACGAACATCGACGGCGCCGAGCACATGCGCCGGCGGCGCACGCAGCTCCCCCCATTCCACGGCGACGCGCTGAGCGCCTACCACGAGACGATGGAGCGCAAGACCGAAGAGGCTCTCGCACGCTGGCCCTACGGGCACCTCACTGCCTCCCAGCCGCATATGGAAGCGATCAGCCTCGAGGTGATCATGGCGACTGTGTTCGGGGTCACCGACCCCGCCCGCGTCGACCGGTTGCGCTCGGCGACGCTCGCGCTGCTTGCCGAGGGCCACTCGCGACGGTTCTTCCTGCAGACGATCATCGCGACCAGCCGACAGAACGGCTGGGACAGACCATTCCCACGGGTCCGCCGCGAGATCCACGCGGTCGACGCGGTCGTGCTGGAAGAGGTCGCCCACCGCCGCAGCACCGAACAACTCGACGGCCAGGACGTGCTCGGAATGTTCCTGCGCACACCCGACAGCCAAGGCCGCCCGATGAGCGAGGAGGAGATCTGCGACGCGATGCGCACCCTGCTACTCGGTGGCCATGACACGACCGCATCTACCCTGACGTGGATCCTCGAGCGCGTCACTCGCTACCCCGACGCACTAGCCCGTCTGCAAACCGCCGCGCTCGACGGAGACGACGACTACCTCGACGCGGTCATCAAGGAGGCGATGAGGTTGCGACCGGCCTTCCCGCTCACCGCACGACTCGCAACCGAGCCGTTCGAGCTACCCGGGCTGAGGATCCCGAGCGGCACCATGGTCGTCCCCTACATAACACTCGTGCACCGCCGCCCCGAGCTCTACCCCGACCCGCTCACCTTCCGCCCCGAGCGTTTCCTCGACACCCGCGCCGGCACCTACACCTGGATCCCCTTCGGTGGCGGACCCAGACGATGCATCGGCGCCGCGTTCTCCCTCACCGAGGCGCGAATCGTACTCAGGACAATCCTCCGCAACGCCCGCCTGCAACCCACCCGCCAGCGCCCAGAGCGAGTCGCCCACCGCAACGTATTCATCGTACCCGCACGCGGCGGACGCATCACACTCCAACCCCGCACACCCCCTCCTCGCCAGAAACACGGCGACCCTGGCGCGCGCTTGCCTCCGCGACGAGAAGAGGCATCCCTTCCCAAGCCATCGACATGATCGCAATGGACGAGTTGCGCGGCCGATGAGGCGGGAGTGCTCGCCACGCCCCCGCTGTTTGATGTGTTTCAGGCGCTCAGAGGCGTAGACCGGCGGTGGCAGACATCACAGGTGCGCGTCTTGTGTGGACGGCCTCGATGATCTCCTCGGTGTCGATGCCTTGTAGGTAGATCGATGTCGTTCCGAGGTTCGCATGGCCGAGTTGGCGCTGGATGATGTTCAGCGGGACGCCCTCCCGTGCGAGTTCAAGAGCGTGGGCGTGGCGCAGCTGATGTGGCGCGAAGCGGCGTCGTACCCCGGCCTGCGTGGCTAGCCGACGAAGCTCGACGCGTACAGCGGCACTTGACCACGGGCGTCCACGGGTCGGACCGTCGATGACGCAGAACAGTGGTCCGACAGGCAGTTCGCGGCGGGCGGCGAGCCAGGGGTGTAGCTGCTCCCAGCCCCAGGCGTCCATCCCGATCTCTCTCCGGCGGCCGCCCTTGCCGCTGCGCACCAGCAGCGACCCACGCCGCGGGTCAAGATCGGGCTCTGCCAGCGCAAGCGCCTCCTGGATACGCAGCCCCCCACGCCAGAGCACAACGATCAAAGCACGCAGTCGCCAACCATGACGACTATCGCCGGCATGGCGCATCACGGCGATGATCTCCTCGACGGTTGGCGGGTCGGCGGGGTAGCGCATCCCTTTGTTACGAGGCGGCCGGCCGGCGTGGAACCCGGGCAGGGTAGCCGGTGAGCGACGCCGCCCGGCAGAATCGAGAACAGCAGAAACGGTCATGGGATCCTCCTCGAAATCGACAGCAACAGTTCTTTCTTGCTTTACCGCCCACCGAACACCAATATGCGTTCGATCGGTTCCTGTCGTGCTCGGGCGCTACCCTTGGAGTCGTGAAGCATTCTGTTTTGAGTACGACCCCGACCGCTGAGAAGCCGGCGTTGAGCGACGAGGAGCGTGCCGAGCGCTTGCGGCGGCTCGCCGAGCGCATGTTCAGCCCAAATGGGCTGGATCGGGATACGCTTGAGAACATCGAGCAGCTGACGGGCAACGAGTCCTAAGCGACCGCGGTGGACGCTGTCGAACTGCTGCTCGGCGACGCGCCGTTCATTGCCGACACCTCAGCGTGGTGGCGATTCTCCTCGCTCCCAGCTGAGCTCGCTGGATTGATCAAGGCAGCGGTAGCCGATGAGCGGCTGTGGACTACCCCGATCGTGCGGATGGAGATCCTCTACTCGGCTCGCAGCACCTCCGAGTACATCGAGCTTGAGACAGAACTCGACGCGTTGCGAATCTTGCGCAACGATCGCGCCGTCACCGACGCCGCGATGAGCGCGATCGGCGAGCTAGCCGAGCGCAGCGACGGATACCACCGCGTGCCGCTGACCGACGTCCTAATCGCTGCCGCCGCCGCTGAACACGGCGGCGTTGCGGTGCTTCATCGCGACACTCACTTCGACAAGCTCGCCGAAGTCCTCACCTTCGAGAACGTCGAGCTTCCGGGAACCTGACCTTCGTCCGAAGCAAGCGCGCCGGGCGCGACCATCGAGACGCCTGTTCCCGTTTAGGAGTGGGTGCCCAGGTTCCGAGGTTGTCCCGTAGCTCGTAGAGGTTTGTAGTGGCGGTCCCTTTCGCCTCGTCCGGTCCCGTTGGGACCTTGGCGAGTGCGAAATCAGTCCATCGAGACGAAGGGAACCGCCATGAAGACCGTAATGCAGGAGCAGGATAGTCGCCCCGAGGAGTTGCCGCTGCGGGTGCAGGAGGCGCTTGGGGAGTTGGTCGGGGCAGCGAAGGAGGGGCTGCTCGCGCTCAGCGTCGGTGTTGGGCTGGGCGTCCTCAGCGAGATGATGGAGGCCGAGCTCGATGAGGTCGTCGGTCCCAAGCACGCGACCGTGACGGAGCGCACCGCTGTCCGTCACGGCCAGGAGGACGGCACGGTGACGCTCGGTGGCCGGCGGGTCGCGGTGAAGCATCCCCGGGCTCGCACGCCCGACGGAGAGCACGAGGTTCCGCTTGCGACCTATGCGTATTTCGCTGACCGTGACCCGCTGAGCAGGGTGGTGTTGGAGCAGATGCTCGCTGGTGTTTCCACGCGCCGGTTGCGAGGACCCGTGAGCCCGTCGGCGAGGCTGCGAGCGCTGCGGAGCGTTCAACGTCGAAGTCGACGGTCAGCCGCGAGTTCGTCTCGCGCACCGGCGAGCATCTCGCGGCGCTGATGGCGCGTCCGCTGTCTGATGTGCGCCTGGCGGCGTTGATGCTCGACGGGATCGAGCCGAAGGGCCGCTGCTGTGTCGTCGCCTTGGGCGTGAGCACCGAGGGCGTCAAGATCCCGCTCGGGCTCTGGGATGGCTCCACCGAGAACAAGACCGTCACGGTCCATCTGCTCGCCGACCTGGTCGAGCGGGGGCTTGATCTCGAGCAGGGGGTTCTGGTCGTCCTGGACGGCGGGAAGGCCCTGCGGGCCGCCGTCAACGAGGTCTTCGGGCCCGTCCCGGTGCAGCGGTGTGTCCGCCACAAGGAACGCAACGTGCTCGACCATCTCCCCGAACGCGACCGGCCCGCCGTCAAGAGCCGGCTGCGGAAGGCGTCGGCGTCGGAGAACTATCAGCAAGCCCTCGACGGGCTGCAGCTGCTCGCCGGCGAGCTGGAGCGCTCCCACCCCGGCGCCGCCGCATCCCTGCGAGAGGGCGTGGAGGAGACGCTGACCCTGATCCGCCTCGGGGTCCGCGGCAAGCTCAAGAGGACGCTCCAGAGCACGAACCCGATCGAGTCGATGATCGGCACCGTCCGGCAAACGAGCCGCAACGTCAAGCGCTGGCAAAACGGCGACATGTGCCTCAGATGGACCGCCGCCCGGGATGCTCGAGGCCGAGACCCAGTTCCGCAAGATCATGGGCCACAGCGACCTCGCCAAGCTCGCCCTCGCCGTCGAAGACGACCTCGCCGCACAGCGCACACCCATTCACACCGAGACCAAGGAGGACGCGCTGGTCGCCGTCACCGTGTAACCATCACACCAGAACCGCCGCCTCGAACTTCCACGGCGAACAGGACAACCTCCAGGTTCCCACGCGGCGGTCGACCGAGCGCTTCCGCCTTCGCTCGCGCCGCGTGCTCCACCAACACACGCGGTATTGGGTCGGTGGTACGGCGCGAGTTCGGCCAGTGGCAGGCGCGAATGCCCAGATCAGACAGACCCCACCCGCTCGCGCTAACCTACGGCGAGTTATGGAGCGGGGTCTATTCGCTACGGTGGTACGGATAAGCGCCGCTCGTGGCACGATACGGCGTCCGGCAAATCGTCTGAGCTGCCTGGGGGGCATGGTTGCGACCGCGATGTGCGCGGTTCTGCTCGTGCCTGTGCTGGCCACTGGAGCAACGCCGCCGCAGGAGCCCAAGCCGGTCAACACCGGGGTGCCCAAGCTGACGGGCACGCCGGTGGTGGGGCAGACGCTTACCTGTTCAACGGGATCGTGGGCGAATAACCCGACCGGCTACAGCTACGTGTGGCTGCGCTCCGACAGCCCGATACCGGGTCAGACGGGCATCACTTATGTCGTGCAGAGCGCCGATCAGGGTCATTCGATCTCCTGTCTCCTGACCGCTAGCAACTCCGGCGGCGAATACACGATCGGAGGGTTGCCGAGCGGCTCATACGAGGTTTCGTTCTTTGCGGGTGAAGGAAGCGGCAACTACATGACCCAGTACTTCAACGGCCAGTCTTTCCAGAGCGAAGCGAACAGGATCTCCGTGACAGACGGGAGCGTGACCGCTGGAATCAACGCGGCGATGCCCGCCGGCGGCGAGATCACCGGGCGAGTCACAAACGCCGCGACACATGGGGGAGTAGCGGGAGTCGGTGCTTGCGCCGAAACCGAAGGTCGCCAGGAAGGATGCGTCGTCACGAACGCCACTGGCGAATACACGATTGGAGGCCTACCGAGCGGCTCCTATAGCATCTGGTTCACCGAGGACTCCGAATATCGCGGCGGCTGGAGCTGGTACGGATACTACAACAACAAGTCCTCACGAGGCGAAGCGAACCTGGTGTCCGTGACGGCGGGCAGCGTCACCTCTGGGATTAACACGGAAATGCAGACCGGCCAGATCTCTGGAAAAGTGACCAATGCCAGCGGTACAATGGCGCTGGAAGACATCGAAGCCTGTGCGTGGTCGGCTGGTGGCGGGGGTCCGAGCGCTGGATCGCCGACCAAGGGCTGTACGCTCACGAACGGCTCTGGCGAATACACCATCAAAGGCCTGGCGGTCGGCTCCTACGAGGTCGAATTCTCAGCCTTTGTGTGCGGGCCAAAAGCCTGCGAACAGCGCCAGAACTACCTGAACCAGTACTACGACGAAAAGACCTCAGACAGCCAAGCCGAATTGGTGTCGGTGACAGCGGGCAACACGACCCCGACGATCGACGCGAAGATGGCAGAAGGCGGCCAGATCGCCGGACGGGTCACGAGCGCCGCCACACACAGCCCACAAGCGGGCATCCACGTGTGCCCGCAGGCCAACGAACAGAACAACGGGTCCGGCAACTGCGTGGAAACAAACACCGCGGGCGAATACATGATCTCTGGCCTGACCGCTGGCTCCTACAACGTGACCTTCTCTTCGGGCTGGGAAGGACCCAACTACCTGCCCCAGTATTTCAACGGCAAGTCGATCAGCTCCGAAGCTACCGCGGTGCCGGTGAGCGCAGGGCATGTGAGTGCAGGGGTCAACGCCGAATTGCAAGCCGGTGGGGAGATCACGGGGAGAGTCACGAGCGCCGCTACGCACGCGGGGCTGGCGAAAATCTCCGTGTGTGCCGAGCACAGCGTGAACACTCCCGAAAGCTGTGTGCATACGAACGCAGCCGGCGAATACACGATCACCGGCCTGAGCGGTGGGTCGCCCAGGGTCCTGTTCTCCAAGGGGGAAAGCGGCGGTAACTATGCCGCCCAGTTCTTTGACGGGCAGTCCTCCCTCGCGTCGGCGAGTGCGGTATCCGTGGCGACGGGAAGCGTGACCTCGGGGATCGACGCGGAAATGCTCGCCGCCGGCGAGGTCACAGGCCGGGTCACCAGCGCCGTTGGTGCAGGCGCGCTTGGAGGAATCAGGGTCTGTGCGTTCAGGACCAGCGGTGAAAGCTTGTTCCCTGGGGAAGGCGAAGAATGCGCCGTGACCGACAGCGGGGGAGGGTCTGCGAGCGCTACCAGCAACGCGCTGGTTGTCCCTGACAACAACTTCACGATGACCAAGGCCCCGAGGTTCGACGCAAAGACCGGCGATCTCGACTTCTACTTCAAGTTCGCGAGCGCGGGCACAGTGCGCTGGAACCTGTCCTTCAAGAACGCCGATGTCGGCTTCGCCGACTCGCTGGGCCTGTCTCTTAACAACTCCGGGTTCGTGACCGAAGCGGCCAAGAGGAAGAGCAAGAGGTGCAAGGCGAGCTACGTCAAGCACAAGGGCAAGTGCGTCCGCACACTGGTGCCGTTCTCGAGCGGCTCAAAGAGCGTCCCGGCCAGCACGGTCGAGCTCGAGGTGCACGCTGGCCACAAAGCGCTGGAGGCGCTGAAAGCGGGCCACACGCTGCACGTGAGCGGGCCGTTCAGGTTCCAGTCCACGCTCGGCGGCGCACCGGTCACCCACACCGTGTCGACCGTGGTGCACTGGTACAAGCTGAGCAAGAAGACGCACGGCAAGAAGGGCGGGAGACATCAGAGCTCATAGCCTCCCTCGAAGCTACTGGTCAACCTACGGACTTAGGGATAAGGTTGCCGCTACCAGGTAGCGGTGACGGCTGGTGGAGCCGCACCGTAGGCCGGCCAGTTCCTGGGACGCTTCTCGATCACAATCTCAGCGAAGCGGGAGCGCGCTGGTCCCTGAGGCAAGCACCCGGAAAGGACGAATTCCAAGCACGCCGACTGAGGATCGGCACACGCCCGCTCGCGAGGGGCGAAGCGGAATTGTTCGCCTCACCGCAATCTCCGAGCTGGTGACAGCATCAACGAGGCTCCCTGCATGCTCGCTTGGCTGCCGAAAGCAGCTTTCAAGGGCGTCCGGACTCTTTGGCAGCGTATGCCGAGCGCGAGGGCTATTTGTCGTCTTCGGTCGGCCTGAAACCAGCCGGGCGCTTGGGCCGGGGAGGTGGAGAGATCAGCTGCCGTAGTGCTTGGAAGATCTCCTCGAGCTGCTGGTCGTGCCGGCCGAGCTTCGTTTTGGTCTCTCGCTCGAAATCTTCGAGACGCCGCTCGATCGCGGTGTAAGAAGCCGCGACGCGCCGAAGCTCAACGAACGCCCGCATGATCGCGATGTTGACGGCGACCGCCGTCTGGCTTCGGAGAACGCCGGACAGCATCGCCACGCCCTGCTCCGTGAAGACATAGGGGGCGTAGCGACGTCCGCCGCGTCCCTCCTTTGAGGTCGCAGATTGCGATCTCAAAGCTGCAGCCTCATCCTTCTTCAGCTGGAACATGAAGTCAGACGGGAACCGGTCGATGTTCCGCTTGACCTGCTCGATCAGACGACCCGTCTGTACCCCATAGAGTTCTGCAAGGTCCTCATCGACCATCACGTGGCGTTTGCGAACGACGACGATCCGCTTCTGAATCGCCGGAAGCGGGATCAGCTCCAGGGAACTCTCCTCCTTGGTTCGATCAGGCATCGCGCTCAGGGTGCCATACGTGGCGGACCGCTCGTTTGAGGTTGCAAATATGTGATCTCAAAGCCGGCGGCGAGTAGCCCCCAAAGGGGCGGCGGCTGTTACGGTCGTGCTGTTCGCCGGTGGGCGGCGAGCCAGGCGAGGAGCTTCTGCCGGGGTTGCATCGCCGCTCGGACTGTCGCGGTGCGCCGGGCTTTTCGCTCGCGTGATTCGTGGTCTGCTTGCGCGGCGCGTGCTGCGCGCCACTCGGTGTCGGCGGGTCGTGGCCCGTTGCGGCGTAGGTCCTCGATGATGTACGCGTAGTGGTCGCTGAGCATCTTCAGGCTCGTGCCGCACTCGCTGGCGACGGTCTGTGGGTCCTCGGCGCGCAGGCGCAGGGAGATCCCGCCGCGGCGCAGCGAGTAGGGCGTGGCGCCGAGGATGGGGAGCAGCTCGGGGCGTCGCGCGGCTCGCTGGACGGCCGGGGTGAAGTATCTCGCGCCCCACGCGCGTGCTTGGCTTTCGCTGAAGTGGCAGGCGCCTGTGCGGGGGTCGCGCGCTCCGTGGTGTGGGCTGGCGAGGTCGCCGGGGATGATGAAGTCCCGTTCGCGGGGGCTGTGCCCGGCGCGCTCTAGCGCCCCTCGCCACGCGGCGAGGTCCTCGCGCAGGATGCCTGGGATGGCGGTGCGTCGCTGGGTGCTGTTCTCGGTTTTGCCCCATTCGTCAAGGCGCCCGCAGGAGAGGACCTCGGTCACCCAAGCAAAGTCGCCGGCGAGTGAGGACCAGCGCAGCGCCCAGACCTCCTGGTTGCGCGCGCCGAGCCCATACTGCAGGCTCACGATCATCGCGTCGCGCTGCGCGAGGATCCCGTGGCGAGCCTTCACGCGCTGGAGCAGTTGCGCGCGGATCGTCTCGACGGCCTGTGGTGAGAGCGCCCAGCTGGCGACGGCGGGTCCGTGACGGCGGGGCGCTGGAGCGTAGCCGGTGCCGCCGCTCCTGAGCGAGCGGCGCTTGTTGCTGCGCGGTTCGCTCGCGAGGCTGCACCCGTTGATCTCGATCTCGGGAACGAGGTGAGATGAGGAGGCCCAGCTCAGGGCGGCCGAGAGTACGCGCCACGCATGCTCCCGGGTGGCTTTGGAGGCGCCTTCGTGGAGCATCTGCTCGCGCCACGCCCGTGGCGCCTGCGGCCCGTTGAAGCTCGCCGCGGGCACCACTGCGACCGCCAGCGCATACGGTTTGGGTGCCAGTATGGCGCCGTTGGCGCGGCGGCGCGGCTTGCCACGGAGATGGCGGTTGATTGTTCCCTCGTAGCGCTCATACGTTGTGGGCGCTAGGCCACCCTCGTTGCGGGGGTGGGCGTTGACCTGCAGGTAGAGCTCGAGCACCTCCCCGATGCTCCGCGTTTCGCTCTCGTTGGCCTCCTTCGCGTCGAGGTCCAGCAGGAACCGTCGCAGGCTGTCCCGGCCGCGGCGCTCCGCCGTGACGTAGTCGTCCATCCACGCGCGGGCGTGGCGCGCCGCGGGGAACGTCTTGCAGCGCTCGCGCTTGTCGTGGTCGTAGAAGCCGACCGTGTAGGACTTGCGCCCGCGCTTGCCACGGCGGGGCCACAGCGCCCGTTTGGGCCACGGCCTAGCCACCGGCCGCCCCTTCCCGCCGAGGCGTCCGGGAGCGATCTCGCAGCACGCGCATGAGCATGATCTTGACCGCCGCTCAGCTCAGCCTCCCCGTGGAGTGCCGATCAAAACCGCGCGAAAACGTGCGGTATCGACGCGGAAATACCCCTCCACAAATCGGACGCCGATCAGAAAAACAAGGTGATTTGCAGGGAAGACGCCTCTCCGGACCACCCCCTGGTAAGGAGGGGGTCACTCAAGGCGTTTTGCCTGCAAATGAGGATCTTCGTGGCGTGTCGAGGTGTCGTTACCGCAGCAGGACCGCGGTTCTGCGCAAAAGGTGTTCGGAGGACAACTGAGGCCGCGTTTCAGGCGGCCGCCGATGTTTCGGTCGTGGACTTGACCGGGAGCTCTGTTCGATCGTGCGGGGGGCGTGGGAGCGGTGGCTAGACCGTGGCGCAAGCGCTCTGCGTGGCCGTATGTCGCCAAGAGCGGCAAGCGCTCCTACCGGGTCGGCTTCTACGATCACGACAAACGTGAGCGCACCAAGAGCTTCCCCTCGGCACACCACGCCCGCGAGTTGATGCGCGACCACATTACCGCCGAGCGCCGCGGCCGCGACAGCCTGCGTCGCTTCCTGTTGGACCTCGACGCCAGGGAGGCCAACGAAGCGGAAGGCCGCACGATCGCCGAGATCGTCGAGCTGTTCCTGGAGAAAGACGCGCATCCAAGCAACGAGGAAGGACTCGCTCCCATCACCTACGAGCACTACACGTCAGTGCTGGACAGCCATCTGCTGGGCAGGCCGCGAAAGACGCGGGGGAGCAGGCGCGGGCTGCCGGCGGCGGGTTACGCCGTCGCGATCGCTGCGACGCCCGCGGAGCGCTTCAACCATCCGCAGACACCCCGCGCGTGGCGGGAGCAGATGCGCCAGGCAGGCGTGCCGCGCTCGACCCGTGTCCGTGCATGGCGCGCGCTCTCCTCAGCGCTGAGCTGGGCGTCCGCCTCGTCGCTGGTCCCTGAGATCGAGACGAACGGGTGCAAACTCGCCAAGGAGCCCGTCATCAGCTCACGCCGCTCCGCGCGCCGAGGCGGAACGGGCCTACGGGCCCGGGGTCCCTCCGCACTCGTTGGCGGGCTGGGCGCTCTCACCGCAGGCCGTCGAGGCGATTCGCGCGCACATGCTCCACTGCGGCGAACGGTGCGACGCGCTCCTCGCCCGCAGGGATGCGACGATCGTGAGCCTGCAGTACGGGCTCGCCGCCCGCAACCAAGAGGTCTGGGGTTTGCGCTGGTCATCGCTCGACGGACACTTCGCATGGGTGACGGAAGTGATCAGCTCCGGCCGGCTCGAACACTGGGGCAAGACCGCGCTGAGCACTCGCAGGCACGCCGCGACACCTGGCATTCTGTGCGAAGACCTCGGACGGTGGCGCCTGGCGCTGGTGGACGCCGGCCACCCAGCCCGCGATGTGGACTTCATCATTCCCGGCGACCTCACCGACGGCCGCGAGGGAGTGCTAGATCCAGCGACAGGCGCAGTGCACCTCAGCCGAGCCCAGGCGAAGAAATGGGGGGACAGGCGCTTCAGCCAGCGGTGCAAGCCGTAGCCCAGCGCACCGAGTTCGCGAGGATCATCGACGCCTCCCCCTATTCGCTGCGCCGCGGCGGCATCTCGCTGCGCCTGCGCACCGAGGACCCGCAGATCGTCGCCAGCGAGTGCGGCACGAGCCTGAAGATGCTCAGCGACCACTACTCCTTCCCGATCGAGGATCTACGACACCACACGCCGCAGCCCGCCGACGTCGAGTGGCGCGCGGCGCGCGCCGCACTCAACGAGGAGCATGCGGAGGAGAGCGCACCACACCGAGGGCTGTTCGCCCGGCTCGCCCATAGGCGCCGGCGAGGTCTTGAGTCAACTGGAGCCTCTTGAGTCGTTCATCATTGTCCGGCGTCGCACGGCACGCCGTAACCTGGTGCGTCAGCTGAGTTCGCGGGTTTTACGTGCGAAGGTCGCCGCGCCGGCGCGTTCGAGAGCGTCGAGCAGTTCCCCGATTGCGCGCCCGCCGGCCCAGGTGTTTGCCTGCAGCTCTACGATCTCGAGCACTCCACGAGTGTCGGAGTCCAGCGCGTCGGCGAGGAACTCATCCGGGGCGAGCACCTGTACCCCGTGGCGACTGAGACCGTCGCACAGGTAGCCGCGGTCATGCGTGAAGAGGTAGTCGGCGTGCGCGGCCACGACCAGCTCGCACACGTGAGCGTCCGCCGGATCGCGAGTGAGGCCGGCCATATATGGGGTGTGTGGATCGAGGACGATGCGTCCGGCCGGGAAGCCCAGGCGCAGGTAGTCGACCCATCGCCGTGCGGACTCTGGCGGGAGTTGTTTCTTCTCGACGAGCGATCTCTGCGCCTCGGCCAGCAGTTGCTCGCTCCAGAAGAGATCCAGTAGTCGCAGCTCCCCGGCGATACGTCCCATCAGCTCATGCAGGACACGCGAGAAAATGATGTCGGTGTCAAGGACCGCTCGTGGCCGTCCGCGCTCGTTCACTCGGGCGGTGCGCCCATCGCGTCGAGTTCGCGTGACCACTCTGCCGTGAGGCTCTCATGCTCGGCCCTACTCTCCTCGAAAGCGAGCAGCGAGGAGAGCGGAATCTTCCAGTGGCTGGACCCTGGGAGTCGCTGCGCCACGAGATCGCCGTAGCTGATCAGCCGCATCACGTGCTGGCGGGAAAAGCCAAGCCGATCAGCCGCCTGCTGGGGGGAGAGAAACTCCTGCTCCTCAGCGACGGTCACCGCGACATGCTTACCATCAGCGAGCATCCTCTCGATCTCCTCGGCCACGAGCGCGGTCTGGTCACGAGCAGCCGGATCAAGATGCAAAGTCTTCATCAGACGATCCTAGCACAACTGCCCTAACTGCACATTATGTGGCCCGCAGAGCCTGGATCTATCACCACGACACTCATGCGCCTGAATCCGTCCATAGCCCTGAGGAAGATCACCCGATGCGCATCAAGCAGGTGACGATCGAGAACTTCCGCGGATGGCGGGGTCCGGTCGCATGGCTCCCAGGCGAACACGACGTCTTGGTCGGCCCCAACAACAGCGGGAAAAGCGCGCTGCTGCGCGCCGTAGATATCGCATGTACGTCTCACTGACCAGGACGCGACACCGACTCTTCGTCTGCCAAGCGATGGGCTTAGCGCCGACATCGTGAGCCAGGTGTGACTCTGCATGTTCGCCGTGTCGGCCTCCATGAACCCATCTGGCAATGGCGCACGGCGAGGCGGACCCAAGGACATCATTCACTCGGTCAAGAGTCTCTGGCGGCGGGTTGACGCTGACCTCAATCGCCCGAGGCACCCCGTCCTCTATCCGCATCTGCGAAGCCCCGCTGGTCAATCCCCAAACCGCATGAGAAACCACGCGATGTTCGCCTCGCGCTCGTCCTTGAGCACCACCCCTAGCTGCAGAGACCTCGACACCGGTACTTGTACGTGATTTGTGAGCTGCTGGCTGCTTTGCCGTTAGCTCGACATTTAGAATGAATGTCAGTGGCGGGGTGTACCAACGAGCAGTCGCCTTATCAGGATGGCTCGTTGGTCGAGGGCTTCCTGCGTCAAGCGGGGTGTCCGTTCGCGCGCTATATGCTCACCACCTGTGAATACGAACATCGGCAGTCGGCGCCCCAGCCTGCCGCTGCGCCCGCGGTGGCCGGGGCGATGGAGGGTGCGGGTCGGCGCCGTGCTCGTCCTCGCCTCCGTGGTGTTGTGCGGAGGCGTGCCGGTCGCCGCCGCGTCGAGTTCCGACGCACAGGCTACGCATGCCTACCTGATCGCCCAATACAGGCTCCTCACGGCGCTGTTGCACGAAGCCGCCGCAGCGCGCAGCGCGGAGAGCGCCGCAGCGGCGCAGATCGCTCAAGAATGCCCCGGTGTGGTGTCGGGGATGCCACCGGAGCGGTCCCTGAGGCCGTTCCCGGCGCCCCCACCTCGTGCGAGGGGCGAAAACGCTCGCCGCTCCCAGCAGGAGCAAACGATCGAGGATGAGCTCGATACGGCGGTCGCCCGGGCCGACGAGAGCTTGTATCGCCCGGCCGAGGAAGCGTACGCCGCCGAAGTACGCCGGCTGTCGTGGAGCAACCCGGCGATCGCCTCGGCGCTCCAGGCCGCGGCCACGGCCAGACTCGAAACTGTCTCCATCCCCGCTCCGCCGTTCTGCGCCGACGCGAGGGCGTGGACACAGAGTGGCTATCGCGTCCTCTCGGCGGCCAGCCGGTCATTCGAGGCTTCGCGAGCAGCGCGCAGGAGCTCCGATCAGGGGGAGGAACGTTCCCTGGGCGCGCTGCTGAAGCCTTACGAGAACGCATCGGATCGAGCGCTGATCCGCGAGACCAACACGGTCGAAAGCAACCTCCTTGCCAGCGCATTTGCCGCCGTGCAGACGGTCTCAAGCTTGGAACGAATCGTGGGCTTCCCGCAACCCAAGGTCAAAGAACCCAAGCGGATCACCCTGGGCCACGGGCGCACCGCCGCCGGTACCAGCTTCCAGGTGAGTTCCGGGTCCGGCCTGCTGGGCGCTCTGGGGGGCTCTTGTCGTCGGTCGGTGACGGTGGCATACACCCGGCCGGGCGCTCCCGAGGTGCTGATCGTGGGCGGCCCCAACAACCCCATCTGCCTCTCCTCGCCCCGCTATCGGCACCCCGCGCTGTTTTGCGAAGTGGGCATCGAGACGATCCAGACCACGGTGCCGGCCTCGGTGCGCTCGGTCAGGCTGGTGCTTGCCGACGGACGGACGATCGAATCGCGCGTGGTCCGCGTACCGCGACGAGATGGTGGCCCTGCGGGCATCTACGCCCAGGAGATCCGTGGCAGCACGAGCCACGCCGTGTCCCTCCTCGAGCTGAATGCCAGCGGAGGCGTCGTGCTCACCGTGACACTGCCGCGATACCGCTGTGTCAAACCACGCAAGGAACCGGAAGAGTTCCCGACGGGCACGGAACTCGTCAGCGCACGCACCCCCGAAGGAGAACCCTTCACGATCAGCGCTTTCGGCAGTTTCAACGGCGAGCCTTTCCTCACCATAGACACCGGTGTCGACCCGGAACTCAACGAGCCGGCGATCGGACTCGGCGCGAGCAAAGCGTTCCCCTGGTCGCTGTCGATCGGCTGCACCCCGCACCCCTACGCGATCCTCTACGGAATCCTCGCGCCACCAGGAAAGTCAGTGGTGGCACAAACCCCCCGAGGCGCCGTAGCGCTGAACGAGGTCCCGGTCGAACCGCGCGTGCACGCAAACGGGCCGCTCGTCTACGGCGTGTTCAGCGCGCTGCCCTCCGAACTGACGGTACTCGGGGCGAACGGCTCGACCGTCTACACCGAAAACCTGCAGACAAAGGCGACGGAAGCCGCCCAGTTCTGCGAAGGCTACGCGGAACCGTGACAGACACGGCCTCGCTCGCGTGGCTCTCGCTCAATCGCCGCGGCCGTAGCTGACGCGCACAGGCCAGGCCGGATATAAAGCGGACGGCATGCTGACCAGGCCCGAATGGGCAGACCGTCCTCGGGTGCTGAGCCAGCCCCTCCGCTAGCCCCGGCGGCGCTACGATGCGGGGTTCACGCCGACGTAGCTCAGCTGGTAGAGCGCCGCCATGGTAAGGCGGAGGTCGCCGGTTCGACCCCGGCCGTCGGCTCTCTTCCTACCGCCACGTCACCGCAGTTCGGTATAGTTTTTTGCAGCAACTGTCCGCATCTGTCCGGCTCCGGACAGCACTATAACTCCCTGCTAAGGAGCAGAAAATGGTAAGCGTTCAGTGGGTTGGGCTGCTCAGGTGAGTAGCGGAACGGGGTCGCCGCGGGCGTGGGCGTCGAGCGCGTCGGTGAGGTAGACGAAGAGTGATCGGTTTTGGAGGCGGCAGGTGGTGTGCGCGGAGAGCAGCCGCTCGATGCGGCGTTCGCCGCCCTCGGACTGGCTGCCGAGGGAGAGCTTGCGGTAGATGACCGCGCCGCGGAGCGCGCGCTCGGCGTGGTTGTTGGTCGGCTGCACGCCGGGGTGGCGGGCGAAGGTCCACAAGGCGGGCCATGCCTTCAGGAGGTTTCGCGCCATGCCGCGGCAGTACTTGTTGCGCGCCCGTTTCGAGGCGTAGCCGGCGATGATCGGCTTGAAATCGCTTTGGAGGCCGCGGATTGTGCGCTTCAGCTCTGAGCGGTCGTTGGTGTTCTGGAAGACCTCCCAGGCCCAGAACACTCGCTCGCAGAGTTGGAGTCCTGCCTCGCCGAACTCTTTCTCCGCTGCTAGGCCCTCAGCGTGCGCGGCGAAATCGCGCTTCAGGTGCGCCCAGCAAAGCTGGCGGCGCGCCAAGGGCAGGTGCGCGTAGGCCCACCAGCGGTCAGACGTCACGATCGCCTTGGTGTCGGTGAGGAGGGTCTTGGCGTGATCCTCATGACGGTCTGGGGCGACGTATAGATAGGCGTAGCGCTGATCGAAGATGCCCCACAGCGCGCGGCGCTCCCCCGCGGTCCGCCAGCCGGTCTCGTCCATGTTCACCGCGTCAGCACCGTGAAGCGCCTGCAACAGGTCGGCGTGGGGCACGGCGAGCGCGTCGCTGGCGCGAGCGAGGAGCGCGTCCACCGTCCCGGTGCTGATCCTCGAGCCGAACAGCTGCTCGCACAGCTCCACCACATCACGCCGAGAGATACGGTTGCGGATCGAGAGCGTCGCGACGGCCGCCTGAAAACGGGGGCCAAACGCGCTCTGGGCGACCTCTGCCGGCAACTCGCCGCGCGGGCGCTCACCACAGCCTGGGCAACGTACTCGGTGACACTGGTGCTCGGTGAGCCTGACTTGGATCACGGGCAGCTCCTCAACCTGCCAGCGCACCGTCTCGCCCACCCTCAAGCGCTCGTTCCGCGCGAAGACGTGCCCGCAGCGACAGCGCTCGGGCCAATGCTCGATGACGTCGTCCACGGCCCACGCCGGCAAAAGCGG
Organism: uncultured Solirubrobacterales bacterium; assembly: GCA_963821895.1. GTDB lineage: Bacteria > Actinomycetota > Thermoleophilia > Solirubrobacterales > Solirubrobacteraceae > Palsa-744. Next base: position 432,210 of record CAWGFQ010000003.1, on the reverse strand, counting down.
CCGGCCCCTGCCCTCATGCCCAGGCTGGGCGCCCTGTTTGCGACCTGATGGATCCTTGCCACGCCTCGGCGTGCTGGCGGGCGGATCGGCGCTCGGGGGAATAGAAGAGTTGCGCGAGCTGCGGTTCAGCCGACGCTCGAGCTGGGCGATCCGCTCATCCTGGCGCGCGACCCGCACAGTCAACGCCTGGATCTGAGCATCCATCCGCAGAAGCACCTCGACGACCGCCTCACGACCAGCGTCATAGATCGCTTCCGCCTCCACACGCTCCACACCAAGAGGTTCGACACGCCCCGACTATGTCCCCCAGACCCACTGAACGCTTACGGAAAATGGCGCTCTGCTTAGAGATAGAGCGCCTTGAGGGCCGCCGCATGGTAAGGCAGAGGTCTCGGGTTCGATTCCCGACGTCGGCTTCGTGACGGAGCGCGCCTTTGTACCGTAACGTCACCGCAGCGCGATACGCTTTTTGTCCAAGGTTACGTCGGCGTGGATGCTTGCGTCGTCGTGTGACGCGTGGCGCGGACGCCCGGACGGATGCTTAGGATGGCGCCCCAGGACGGCATCCATGCACAGCAAACCCGTGGCTTGAGCTTGAGGAGTCACTAGCAAGGATCGTGGCCTTCGGGGCATCCCGCTTGAAGCTGCCCGTCCAAGGACCCATGACGTGAGCCCGACACCCCCCAACGACGGCAACGGCACTTCCCCGCCGTCACACAACGGGATCGACCGGCGCACCTTCATCCGCCGCGGCCTCGTGGCGGGCGGCGCGCTGGCGCTGGGCGGGGCGGGCGTCGCCGAGCTGCTCGATCCCGACCGTTCACCGGCGCCGAGGATCAAGAGCCCCCTCGTGCGATCGGCGGCGAGGCAGGAGCAGGCGCCGAACATCCTTGTGGTGATGGTCGACCAGCTGCGCGCGCCGCAGTGGCTGCCGCGGGGTGCCACGCTCGAGACGCTGCTGCCGAACATCGCGCGGCTGCGCGCCTCCTCGGTGTCCTTCGCCCGGCACTACACGGCCGCGAACGACTGCACGCCCGCGCGCGGTGCGCTGCTCACCGGGCTGTATCCGCACCAGACAGGGTGCCTGATCACAGGCCGCAGCACGCTTGACCCGGGCTTCCCGACGTACGGCTCGATGCTGCGCGAGCATGGCTACACGACGACCTGGTACGGCAAGTGGCATCTGACGCACGGGGATAACCACTGGTATCGCCGGCGGGCGGGGCAGTCGCTGGAGCGCTACGGGTTCGACGGCGGCACCTACCCCGCACCCGACGGCGCCCCCGGGCAGGGACTGCGGGCGGACCCCTACATCGCGCGCCAGTTCGAGGAATGGATCGCGCAGCAGAGCCCGGCGCAGCCGTGGTGCACGACGGTGTCCTTCGTGAACCCGCACGACATCGCGTGGTGGTATCGCTACACCGAGCGCAGGCCGGCCGAGCGAACGGCGCCGTCCGTGTTCACGAGCCTGCCGGCGAACTTCCAGACGCCCTGGCAGCTGATCGAAGCGAACAAGCCCTCGCTGCAGCTCTCGTTCCTGGAAACCACGGCGAGCACCTTCGGCGAGGCCCCCTACAGCGGGCCCGAGGCTGCGCGGCTGTGGCGCGAGTTCCAGGACCTCTACCTGCAGCTCCAGCGCACCGTCGATGAGCAGGTCGGGCGAGTGCTCGCCGCCTTGGACTCGCGACCGGAGCTCGCGGCTAACACGGTGGTCCTGTTCACCTCCGATCACGGCGAGTACGGGGCGTCGCACGGTCTGCGCGGCAAGGGCGGCGGGGCCTACGAGGAGGCGATCCGCGTGCCGCTGTACATCCACGACCCGCGCGGCAGGCTGAGCAGAGACACGGGCAACGAACGCACCCAGCTGACATCGAGCGTGGACGTGGCGCCCCTGCTGCTGAGCATCGCGACCGGCTCGGAGGACTGGCGAGCGGACCCCGCCTACGCGCACCTCGCGGACCGCGCGCGCCTCGCGGCGATCGCCGCCGACCCGACCGCGGAGGGCCGCGCGTGGATCGCGCACGTGACCGATGAGCTCACGACCGAGTACGCGCCCACCTTCTACGCGCGCGCGACCCCCCGGCACGTGATCGCGATGCGCACGCCCCGCGCGAAGTACGCGACCTACTCGCACTGGGAGCAGCACGAGGAGACGATCAGCCTCGCAGGGCAGGAACACGAGCTGTATGACTACGCGACCGCGCGCGGGCGCCTGGAGCTCGAGAACCTCACGGGGCGCAGCCCGGTCGAGGAAGAGCTGCACCGCACCCTCTCCGAGGAGGTGATCCCCAACGAGGTGCGCCGTCCGCTGCCGGCACGACTCGCCCAGGCGCGCCGCCAGGGGCTGGACGACTACTTCGCGATCCTTCCCAAGCGCACCGCGGTGGATCCCCCCTACGAGCGCCCACTTTCGGTGTGAGCGGGGAACCCGTTCGTATACACCAAGTCCACTATCCGGCAGCGACCGTGGCGGTCAGGATCGCCCCATGCACCCCCCCGCCCGCGTCGCGTCCGCCCGCGAGCACGATGTGCCCGTCCTGCGCCACCGCTGCGAGGTCCGAGAGCGCAAACGGCAGCAGTCCCACCTGGCGCACTTCCCCGCCGGGCGCGATCGCGAGGATCCGCCGCGTCGCGCTCGACGGCGAGGAGCCGCGTCCGCCGAACACAAACATCGTCCCCGCCAGCGCGGCCGCGGCGGCGTGCGTGAGCGCCCGTGGCAGCAGGCCGATGCTCGCCAGCCTGCCCGTGGCCGGGTCGAAGCGGTAGACGTTGCGGCTCGCCGTTTCGCCGCTGGTGCCACCGGCGATCACCAGCTGCCCGCCCACGGCGGCGACGGCCGCGTAGCGCAGCGGCCTGGGCAGCACGCCCGCCACACGCGCCGCGGGCGCGCCGGGGCGCCACGCGAGGATCGTGCGCAGCGGCGCCACACCCGTGTAGCCGCCCACGATGTAGACCGTTTCTGCGATCGTCGCGCACGCCACGTCGGAGGCCGGCGTGGGGAGCTGCCCCGCGGGCCGGCTGGCGCCGCTCGCATCGATGCGCGTGATCTGCGCGAATGAGCCAACGACGCCGCCGCCGAAGAGGTACGCCGCTCCGGCGCTGAAGCTCGCGCAGGCGTCGTGCAGAGCCGTCGGCAGGGTGCCGATCGCGTGCGCATCCGCCTGCGCCTGAGCCCACGCGCCCCCTTCGGCGCCGGCCGTTCCCACGCTCACGACGCTCGACAGCGAGCTTTCGCCCGCGTCGATGCCACCGAGCAGCAGGAAGCTGCTTGGGGACTCGACCACGGCAGCGGCATCCTGCTCGGCCGTGGCAAGCATGCCGCTCTGCACCACCCGCATCCGCACGCGAGCCAGCGCGGCGCCGGTCGAGCTCGATCCTCCGCTGGCGCCTGCCTGGCTGGAGCCCGTCGCAGAGTCACCGTGCGCCGAGGTTCCTGGCGGGCTTTTGCCCCCGCCCCCGAGCAGCACGGCGACGACGATCGCGACCAGCAGAAGCCCCAGCAGCGCGCCGGCACGGCGGCGGCGAGCCCGCCTGCCCAGGGTCGCCCGCTGCCTGCCCGCAGGCGAAGGCTGCCTGCCCGAGGGCGCTCGCGGCGTGCCCATCGCTACGGATGCACCACGGCCGCCCAATCCGGCTGGCCGTTGGGGCCGGCGGGGATGAAGTCCATGCCGTCCGGTGTGTTGAGGTAGCCCGACGCGCTGCCGGCTTGATCGGTGTGGCCGTACTTCCATACGATGCGATTCCTCCTCGGGTCCACCACGATCACGCGCTCGCGATAGTCGTCGTTGAGGGCGATGTCGCCGTTGGGCAGGGCCATCGCCAGCGAGGGGTGATCCATGCGCCCGTATCCCTGCGTGGGTCCGTAGCGCCACAGCACCCGACCGTGCCGGTCGATGATGAGCACGTGGCCGGGGCTGGAGTAGTCCGCCAGCAGGATCCTGCCGCCCGGCAGTGGCTGCGGATCGGAGGGGTAGCCCACGGGCGCCGCCACCGCGAACGCGAGACTCCCGTCGGGGCGCACTTCGTCGATCCAGCTGCCGGCGATCTCGCTGATCAGCACCCCACCGCTGGGCGTGGGCGTGTCGCCGTTGACCGCCCCCAGGTAGCGCGGCGGTGCGTGTCGGCATTCGCCGGAGCGGCCGTAGGCGCGCACGATGCGGTGGCCGCGGATGAAGAGGATGCGGCAGTTGTAGGCGTCCGCGACGGTGAAGGTGCCGCTGGGGAGCATGTAAGCGTCGTCGGGTGTGTGCAGGTGCGTGCCATCCGAGCCCACTTCGCCGGGGTGGCCGAACAGCACTCGCAGACTGTGATCGGCGAGCCCGATCTGGACGATCGCGTGGTTGTCCTCCTCGTTGGCGATCAGTCCTCCCCCGCCGGGCTCAACGAAGGTGTCGTCGTTGTAGAACAGCCGCCGCCCCGCGGCGAGGTCGGCTGCCGTTGGGTAGCGCCACACGACCCTGCCGTGCGGATCGACGACGAGGATGCGGTTGTTGCCGCGATCGGCGATCAGCAGATACCCGGGCAGGCCGGGGCGCGTGGAGGCGGCCTGGTAGGCGGCGGCGGTGCCCGGCTGTGCTCCCACCACATTCCGTGGCGCCCACAGCGCCGCCAGACCACCGTCCCCCGCGGGCGCGAGCGGACCGCCCGGGACCACCGCCGCGGGTCGCGTGGAGGCCGCCGCCGACGCCTGCGTGCGGACGTCGTCGTCCGCCCGCTTGGACCCGCCGCCAAAGGCCGCCGCCAGTGCCACGGCCGCAAGCGCGATGAACACCACGGCGGCCGTCCAGCGACGCCGGTTGCGCAGCCGCGCACGCTGCGCCTCGCGACGGCGTCTGAGTGCACGCTCGCGCGAGCCCTCGCCCGCGGAGTCCCCGCCCGCGGAGTCGACGCCCCTGACAGCACTGATGTCGTCTCGATCGCCGCTCATCCTCACGCACCCGCAGGGGCAGGCAGTAGAGGGAGAAGAAGAGCCCTCCACCCCCCGGCCCAGCGACAGTGAGCCTCGCGGCGCGCGCTAAACGCATCCCTAAGACCCCGTGAGACTTTGCTTAAGCGAAAACTAAACGGTTTCTCATAAGAGGCTGAGCGACTCTTTAGATCGCTCGTCGATGCTCGCCGCATGGTCTCAGCCGGACTCGCGCGAGCGAGCGCGATGGACGGCGAGCCGCTCGGCACATCCAGCCGCGCTGAGGACCCCCGGGCGCGATGGCCGGCGCTCGGCCTGGGGCTGCTGATCGTGCTGGCCGCCGGCCTGCGGCTGTGGATGATCCGGGATGTGCCGGGCAACGTCTTCTACGACGCGGCGGTGCGCAGCATGAGCACCTCCTGGCACGACTTCTTCTTCGGCGCGCTCGAGCCCAGCGGCACGGTCTCGATCGACAAGCCGCCGGTGGACCTGTGGCTGCAGGTGGCCAGCACGCGCATCCTTGGCTTCGGCCCCGTTGCGCTGCACCTGCCCGAGCTGCTCGCCGGTGTGCTCGCGTGCGGCCTGCTGTTCGGCGCGCTGCTGCGCCCGTTCGGCCGCGGCGCCGCGTTCACGGCCGCGCTGGCGCTCGCGGTGCTGCCGGTGTCGGTGCTGACCGCGCGCAGCGACACGATGGACTCGGTGCTCGCGGCGCTGCAGGTGGGAGCGCTGTGGCTCTCCTGGCTTGCGCTCAAAAGCGGGCGCCTGCGCTGGTCGCTGCTGGCCGCCGCCCTGATGGGCATCGCCTTCAACGTGAAGCTCGGCGAGACACTGATCGCGCTGCCCGCGCTGGCGCTGCTGTGGCTGTGGGCAGCCGCGCCCGGCAGTCGCGTGCGCGCCGCGCTGGCCAGCGGCGCGACGTTCATTGCGATCGCGCTCTCCTGGACGGCGATCGCGGCGCTCACGCCCACCCACGCGCGGCCCTTCCCGATCGGCTCCGCCAACGGCAGCATCTGGCACGTGACGCTCGTGTACAACGGCATCGAACGCCTCCAGGGCCACGGCGCCACGGGCCGGCCTGAAGGCGGCGCCGGCCCACTGCACCTGCTGAGCGCCGGACCGATGCAGTACTGGAGCCTGATCGGGGTGGCACTGCTGGCCACGACGCTGCTCGGAGCGGCCGCGCTCGCAACGGTGTTCGCACGGGGTCCTGAACACCTGCGCCTGGCCCTGCGCGAGCCGCCCGGGCGCCTGGCCGTGGGAATCGTGCTCTGGTTCCTCACGGGCCTCGTGGCCTTCAGCGCAATGGAGCGCCTGCAGGTGCGCTACCTCGAAGCGTTCACGCCGGCTGCTTGCGCCGCGCTGGGCCTGTCGCTGAGCGCGCTCTGGCGCGGCGGACTGGGAGCAGGACGCGCGCGCCAGGCGCTGCGCATCGCACTCGCCTGCATCGCACTCGGCCTGCTCGCCACCTCGCTGAGCAAGGACGTCTACGTGATCCGCAACGCCCGTACCGACTCGCTGCTCACCGACTACAGCACGCCGGCGCTGAGCCGCTACCTGCGCGCCCATCGGGAAGGCGCCCGCTTCGAGGTCGCCAGCGCCAACGTGAACGACGTGGCGGGACTGGTGGTGCGCGACGACCTGCCCGTACTAGTGCTCAACAGCGTCGATGGCTCGCTCGTGCGCACCCAGCAACTGCAGGCCCAGGTGGCCGGGGGGCAGGTGCGCTTCTATTTCAACCCGCGTGCTTGCCACAGCGGGCGCCACTGTGCGGCCAACGAGATCTGGGCCTACGCCCACAGCACCGCCGTCGCGGGACAGCCGAGCCTGCGGCGCTTCATTTCGCTGCGCTTTAAGCAACGCCACTAGGCTCCCACCAGGATGCAGGGGCGTATTTTGACGTTAGAAGCCGCGCAGGGCCGGGTCGCGCAGACGAGGGTCCGCGCGCATTCGCGCAAACATCCCCGCGCCGGCCTCCCGAGGCTGTGCCTGCTCGCGCTCGGCCTGCTCGCAACCGGCCTGCTCGCCGGCTGTGGCGGCGGCTCAACCAGCACGAGCACCTCCACGACGGTGCCCGGCTCCCCCGCGGCCGCCGCGCAGCGCTCCGCCGCGCCCGCCGATGCGGTGGTGTCGATCTCGGGCAAGCCGATCACGCGGGCGAGCTACGAACACTGGCTCGCCGTGGAGAGGGCGCTCGGCGTGAGCAGCAACTCGAGCCACCAGACGCTCGGCTTCCTGATCACCTCCGACTGGATACTCGCCGAGGCGGCGGCCCGCAAGATCTCCGTGAGCGAAGCCGAAATCAAACAGCGCCTCGCGCAGATCGAGCGCAAGAGCTTCCCGCGGGCGGGCGCCCTGCAGAAGTTCCTCGCCAAGTCGGGCGAGTCCCAGGCGGACCTGCTCGCGCGCGTGAAGGTGGAACTGCTCACGGCGCGCATCGCCGCACAGGTGGCCGCCGGCAAGAGCGGCGCCCGGCGCAGTGCCGTGCTGGCGAGCTTCCAGAGCGCCTTCCACGACCACTGGAAGGCGTACACCAGCTGCAAGGCGGGCTACGTGATGGAAGACTGCTCAAAGTACACGGGCAAACCCGAAGACCTCACGGCGAAGAGCCCTTCGTCGCACTGATCGCTGCCGCGCGCGGTGACGCCCAGGCGGCCTACCCCTCGCTCGCCCCCCGCGGCGGGCGCGGCGCATAGCGATGGTGCAGCATCAGCGCGTTGCCATCCGGATCCTCGAAGAACGCCATGTGGCAGACGCCGGTGTCGAGCGTGTCCCCGCCAAACTGCACCCCGCGCTCTTCCAGCAGCGCACGCACCGCCGCGACATCCTCGACGTGCAGCGCGACGCCCTTCTGCAGGTGGTGCTCGATGCCCATGCGCTCCGCATCGACCACGCTCAACGTGAGGTTGCCGGTCTCGAACTCGGCGTAGTGGCGCTCGCGCAGATACACCGACCGCGGCAGTCCGAGCGTCTCGCCGTAGAACCTGACGGCGGCGTCCAGATCGTGCGTGGGCAGCGTGATGAAATCGACGCCGCCGATCAGCTGGGTGGTTGTGCTCATGTCTGAAGCTCTCCTCGATGCTCGCTGGGGTGGTCGGTGTCCATGCTACGGCGCCCCGGCCGCAAACACGCGCAACGGCGCCCCGGCGGCAAACGCGCGGGTGCGCGCGCGGCGATAGCTTGTGCCCTGTGCCGATGCCGCGCCGGCTGATCGACTGGGTGCTGCCCGAAGAGAACCCCGCGGGGATCGTGTTCGGCACGATCACGATCGGAGCCGTGCTCGCGGCCGAGAGCGGCCTGCACGAGAGCTACGCGGCGGCGTTCGGCTCGGCGCTCGTGACGGTCGCCCTGTACTGGCTGGCCCATACCTACTCGGACCTGCTGGGCCGGCGCCTCTCCACGCATGAGCGCCTCACGGCCGGCACGCTGGTGCGGGCGTTCGCCCACGACTGGGCGATCGTGCGCGGGGGAGCACTGCCACTGCTGGCGATGGCGATTGCGTGGGCGCTTGGTGGCAGTCAGGAAACAGGCGTGACGGCGGCGATCTGGACGTGCGTGGTGAGCGTGATCGCCTTCGAGCTGCTGGCGGGCGTTCGCGCCAAGTCCACGCCACGGGAGCTGGCGCTGGAAGGCTGCGTGGGCACGGCTATGGGGCTGGGCATCCTCGCGTTGCGAGCGATCCTCCATTGAAGCCGGTGGGATAGGCTCCCGAGGCAATGTCCGACCAGGCCCCGATCCTCATCGCCTACGACGGCTCCGCCGCGGCGCGCGCCGCGGTCACGGAGGCCGGCGCCCTGTTCGCGCCCCGCAGGGCGATCGTGTTGACCGCGTGGGAGCCGGGCCTCAGCGAGTTCATGCTCGTGCCCGACGCGACGGGTATGGGCACGACGATGATGCCCTACGACCCGGCGGTCGTCAGGGAAGTCGACCGCGCGGGCGAGGACCACGCGAAGGACATCGCGCACGACGGCGAGGCGCTCGCCACCAGGGCGGGCCTGCAGGCGGAGGTGGCGGTGGTGCGCGACCAGAGCGACGCGGCCGATGCGATCGTCGCCGTCGCCAGCGAACGCGACGCCGCGGCGATCGTGGTGGGCTCGCGCGGCCTGAAGGGCCTGCGCTCGAAGCTTTTGGGCAGCACCTCAGCCGCGCTGCTGCGCAAGGCGGGCCGCCCCGTCGTGGTCGTGCGCCACCCCGAAGACGACTGACCGCGGCGTTCTGCGCCGCCCTCTCGGCCTCCTTTCGCACGTCCTCCCCGCACCCCCCCGCGGCACCTCTGGCGGCCCCCACGCGGCCGGTTGGACCAATCGTAGATAGCTGTGCGACCATTTGGCAAGTCCCAGAGGGCCGTACGTAAACGTCTGCAATCAAGCCCGCGGAAAATTCCAGCCGCGCCTCCGGCGCCGGCGGCGCCTCTGCGGGCGCTGCGGAAAAGCCGCTGATTTGCAGGCACAACCTCCGCCTCCCCAACCTCAACGCACGACCCGGGCAATCGTCCTAGAGTAATCTGTAGACAAAAAATCGCTGACATGGAATGATTGTGTTTACCAGACTCCTTGACAGTCTGTCCATCGAAAGCGTGCAGGGAGGTTGAATGTCCACAGCGGAGCATGACGTGCTGAGGCCAGGGGCCGGCAGGGATGCCGACGCGCCCTCGCTGCCGCGTGGGCCGGGCAGCGCCAGGAGCGACGGCCGCGACGGCATGGGCGACGGCCGCAGCGACGGCGCGGGGCCACCTCCGGGCGGCAGCAGGCCCGGCGGCGGGCGGCGGATCGCACCGCTCTATAAGCGCCTGCCCAAGGGCCCGCACGGGATTGCGCCCGAGGACGTGGTGCACCACCAGCGCATCCGCATGCACGGCGCGATGATCGAGGCGATCGCGGCGCACGGCTACGAGCGCACGAGCGTGAAGCACGTGATCGGCCTGGCGGGCGTCTCGCGCAGGGCCTTCTACGAGCAGTTCGCCAACAAGGAAGACTGCTTCATGGAGACCTTCGACCTGATCGTCAACCGCGCGATCCGACGCGTGAACGGCGCCTGCCGCGCGAGCGACGGCTCGTTGGAGCAGCGCATGAGCGCCGGCCTGCGCGCGCTGGTGGAGGAATTGGAGACAAATCCCAAGGCCCTGCACCTCGTGCTGATCGATGCCCTCACCGCGGGCCCCGAGGGCCAGTTGCGCCTGCGCCGTGCGCTGGGCGCCAGCGAGCAGCTGCTGAGCGGCGGCTTCAGCGCGTCTCCCAATGAGCACCCACTGCCGGGGCCGCTCGGGCGCGCGATCGTCGGCGGCATGCGCCGCGCGGTGTTCACGCGCCTACGCGACGGACGCCTGGAGAGCCGCTCGACGCTGAGCGGCGAGATGCTGCGCTGGACGCTGCTGTTCGCCGCGCCCGCCACCGAGGAGCTGCAGCCGGGAGCACCCAGCAGAGGGCCGCTGCCGCGCGTGGTGCAGCTGCCGCGGCGCGAACCGATGCGGCGGGGCGGACCGGCGGGGCGGGGCGAGCCCATCGGGCAGAGCGAACTGACGGAGCGTGGCGAGCCGGCACCGGGCACCGAGCGCGAGCGCCTGCTGGAGTGCATGGTGAACCTGGCGCTGCGCGAACCGTACGAGGAAATCAGCGCGCCGCACATCGCCGAAGAGGCAGGCCTCTCGATCGACACCTTCCTCGACCTGTTCGAGAGCCCACGCGAGTGCTTCGTCGCGGCGCTCGACCTGCTGGGAGCCGACCTGCTGGAGGTGGTGGCGCACCCCGATCTGATCGGCGTGCTGTGGCCGACGGCGGTGTGCCGCGCGGTGGAGCGGCTGACGGCGTACCTGGTGGCCAACCCCGCGAGCACGGTGACGCTGGCGAGCAAGACACTGGGCGCGGGCATGGGCGCGATCGCGGAGATGGTCACCCTCTCCGACGAAGTGACGACCCTGCTGACGGAGGGCGCGCCCAGGCGCGCGAGCGCGCGGCTTGCGCCGGAATGGGTGGCGGGCGCCCTCGCGCACACGCTGCACAGCGAGGTGCTGGCGGGGCGCGGGCACCTGCTGGACACGCTCAACGAGTACATGTCCTACGTGGTGCTGGCGCCGTACCTTGGCCCCGAGGAGGCGGCCGGCAGCGTGGTGGCGGCGCGCGCCGAGGCGGCCGCGACCGAGCGCCTCGGGCCGCCCGCGGCCGGCACAGCCGCCCCGCTACGGCCGACGGCGGCGGCGCAGCCGCAGCTCGGTGAAGTGTGTGAGCACGATGCCGACGAGCAGCGAGACGACGATCACGATGATCAGCGGAGCCTCGCCTGAGCCGACGATCCAGTTGACCTTGACCTTTTCGAGGTTGAGCACGGCAAACAGCGTGATCAGCACCGCCAGCAGCACAAGCCCGCCGGTGCGCGCCAGTTCGCGCTTGCTGCGCGGCTGCTGCCCTGACGAAGGCGAGGAGGCGGACATCGCAGCCCCGATCCTACCCAGAAAGCTCTTCCGTGACCCACGGACACCCGCTCGACAGCGCCTCGACCCCCAGCGCGGCGGCCACGTTGAGCGCCATGCCGTGGCGGAAGAAGTCGTCCAGCCGCTCCTCCTCGGCCTCCGACAGCTCGCGCGCGAGCCCCATGAGACCCGCAAAACAGTGGCGCACGCGCGCGCGCACGACCTCGTCGTCGCAGGCCGCGAAGGCCTGGTGCTGGAGCATCAGGTAGTCGCGATCGCTGGCCAGCAGGTGCATGTAGGCGGCGCCCATCGCCTCCAGCGCGTCCTCGCAGCCCTCCGGCCCGCGCCCCGCGCGGTACTCGGCGGCGGCCTCGCGAAACGTGTCGGCGATCAGCGCGAACGAACGTTCGAGCGCCGCGAGGAACAGCTCGCGCTTGTTGCCGAACAAGGCGAACACGTACGGCTGTGCGACGCCAACCCGCTCGGCCACGCGCTGCACGGAGGTACCGTGCAATCCTCCGTGCGCGAACTCGTGCACGGCGGCCGCGGTGAGCGCTTCGCGGCGCTCCGCCGCGGGGACCCGGCTCCTGGATGTGGGGTTAGCGACCACTAATAATGTTTAGCAGGGTTGGGCCGCGTTGTGGGGGGACGGCTCGCAATCGGGTGCCGCCTGTGCAGGCGACAGGAGGCGCGGGGGGCGCAGCGAATACCCTGAATGCGATGCCCATGCCCGCAGCCAGGTACACCACACTCGCCGCGCTCGCCGCCCTGCTGCTCGTGACAGCGGCGGCGCTGGCCGGCTGCGGCGGGGGCACGAAGACCGTGTCGGTGGCCAACGCCCCCACGCTCACCTCGGCCTCGACGACCTCCAGCATCAGCGCGAGCACGAGCACCTCAAGCACTGGCACCACGACGAGCACCCCCGGCGCGGGCACGGGCGGCACGAGCCCCACGCGCACGGCAGGCGCCCCCGCGTTCGTCCCTCCGCCGGCTGCCGGCGGCCAGGCAGCCGCGGCGGCGGCGCTGACCGTGAGGGCGCACGGCTACACCCCCAACGACGCCTCCCAATACCACTCCGGGCAGACCCTCACAGTGCTGGTGGGCACGCACAGCCGCTCCGGAGACCCCTACGGGCAGCAGGCGTTCTTCTTCGTGGATGGCCGCTACATCGGCACCGACGCCGCCGTGCCCTCGGCCACGGTGCACGTGCTCGCGCAGAGCGACACGCAGGTGACGCTCGGCTACCCGCTGTATCGCGCGCACGACGCGCTGTGCTGCCCCAGCGGCGGCGAAGCCAAGGTCACCTTCGCGCTGAACAACGGGCAGCTGACGCCGCTGCAGGCGATCCCGCCCGTGAACTCGGCCACGGGGCTGAGCAGACAGTAAGAACCGCGCGGAACCCCCTATCGTGGTGTGCCCACAAGCACATCAGCCCAGCGAAAGGGAAGGGGTTCCAAATGAGCACAACCGTCGAGGGCCGTGGCGCGGAGCTGCTGCAGGCCAAGAACTTCGCCAACGTATCCACCCTGCGCAACGACGGCTCCGTGCTGTCGGTGCCCGTGTGGGTGGACGTGCAGGACGGCCGTCCCGTCCTCAACACAGCCGAGGGCCGCGCCTGGCCGCGCAACCTGGAGCGCGATCCGCGCGTGACGATCACGGTGCAGAACATCGAAAACCCCTACGAGTACATCACCGTGCGCGGGCGCGTGGCCGAGCGCACGCACGAGGGCGCGGATGCGCACATCGACGCGATGGCCAAAAAGTACCTCGGGCAGGACAGCTACCCCTTCCGCCAGCCTGGGGAACAGCGGGTGATCCTGCGCATCGAGCCCGAGCAGGTGCACGTGTATGGGGAGTAGATGAAGCCGCCCGGCGCGTGATCACCCCGGAGCCTCAGTCGCGTCCCAGTAGGCGCCGCCACCACGGCGGGCGGCGCGGCTGCGTGCGCAGCCACTCATCGCGCCAACGCAACTCGCCGCGCGCGTGCGCCCTGCTCACGCAAGCCGTGTGCGCGTGTCGGCGGCGGGAGTGGTCGTCTTCGGGGAACAGCAGCACGTGCTCGCTGAGCGCCGGCAGATGACCGCCGCAGATTGGACAGCGATAGGTCGCAGGCTTGCGATTGGCGGCAGGGCGCGCCGTCCACCACGCGGCGGGAGGGAGTCGGGACACAGCGCCATTGTCCCGCTCGCGCGCGCAGGCGGCGACACGACGCGACCCCCCCTCCCCCCCAAAAACTCCAAAGCTCCCACCGCGCGCGCTCGTTCCTCGCCGCCGCGCTCGCGGTTGCCGGTGTGGGCGTGGCCGCCGCCGCGCTGGCCAAGGGCGAGCTGCGGCGGCGCGGCAGCGAGCGGGAGCGGGAGCGCAGGCCCAAGAGCAGGCTGCAGCGCAAGACGCTGCGGCAGATCTCCCGCGCGATCGCGCTGCTGGAAGGACGCGGGGACGTGGCGAGCGAGCGCACCGTGCACGAGACGCGCAAGGCGCTGAAGCGCACACGCGCGCTCGTGCGGCTGCAACGCAGCTCGCTTGGGACAAAGCGCTATCGGCGCACCAACGCGGCGCTGCGCACCTGCGGGCAGCGGCTGGCGGGCGCACGCGACGCCGAGGTTGTGCTCGACACGCTCGACCGATTGATCGAGGAGCACCCCAAGGCGCTGCGCGGCCCCGGGGTACGGCGCCTGCGCGCACGACTGCTCGCCGAGCACCTGCGCGCCGGGGGCCAGGCCGGGCACGGTGCGCCGGCGCGCGCGGAGGTGCTGGCGCGCCTGCGGGGCGTGCGGGCCGACATCGAGCACTGGCGCCCGCGCGCGGATGACCGCGCCACGGCGCGCGCGGGGTTACTGGAGCTCTACCGCGAGGGGCGCCGCCGCGGGCGTGTGGCGCGCAAGCAGGGCAGCAGCGAGGCGCTGCACGACTGGCGCAAGCGCGTGAAGGACCTGCGCTACGCCGCCGAGGCGCTTGGCCTGGAGAAGGTCGCGCGCCGCGCCGATGCGCTGGGCGAAACGATTGGCGCCGAGCACGACCTGTGGCTGCTGGCGCGCGCCGTGCGGCGCCATCGCGATTGCTTCAAGGGCGATAGGCCCGCATACAAGGCGCTGCGCCGGCAGATCGCCCGGCGGCGCAAGCGGCTGCGACGGCGCGCGTTTGCGCTGGGCAAGGAGCTATACGCGCGCCCGCCCAAGCGCTTTGTGAAGCGCGCGCTTCCAAGCTGAAGGCGGCGCCTGCCCGGCGCGCGTTCGCGCGCTACGCGCCTCGCCTGGCGCCCCGCTTCCAAGCTAGTAAAACCGCCCAATAAGCGTGTTCTCGCTTCAGCGCGGGTGGCTCCCGGCCGATGCTGAGCCGGGGTGCATCACCACCCCTTTTGCGATGCGAACGCGACCGACGCCACCAACGCTCTTCCTGGCCTTCCTGGTGGGGGGCCTGGGTGTGTACGTGCTGCACAGCACCGTCGGCTTCGGCGGGCACGGCGTCGATGACCTGTTCGAAGACGGCGTCTACAACCTGCTGATGCTGGGCGCCGCCGGGGCGATCCTCGCGCGCGGGGTCCTGGTGAAGGCGCAGCGCGCGGCGTGGCTGACGATGGGCGCTGGGGTGCTCTGCTGGAGCCTGGGGGAACTCTATTTCACATTCTTCTTGGAGGGCCCGGGCGTCGCCGGCGGCGCGATCTCGCCCGCGGATGCGCTCTATCTGGCCTTCTACCCCTGCTGCTACGTGGCGCTCGTGCTGCTGGTGGGCTCCCACCTGCGCGAGTTGCGCATCGGCATGTGGCTGGACGGGCTGATCGGCGGCCTGGCCGCGGCCACCGTCGCCGCCGCGCTGATCCTCCCCCCGATCGTCGCGCACGCGCACGGGAGCAGCGCCGCGGTGGCCGTCAGGCTGGCCTATCCGATCGGCGACTTGCTGCTTTTGATCTTCACGATCGGCGCCATCGGGATGACCGGCTGGCGGCCGGGACGCGTGTGGCTTCTGATCGCCGGCGCGATGCTCCTGAGCGCAGTGGCTGACTCGTTCTACCTCTACCAGACGGCGACCAGCAGCTACCGCCTGGGCACGTGGCTCGAATGCCTGTGGCCGGCCTCGGCGATCATGCTGGCGATCGCCGCCTGGACCCCTTGGCCCAAGTCCAGGCGCCGGCGCATGGAGGACTGGCGCATGGTCTCTGTTCCCACGATCTCGCTGCTCACCGCGCTGGGCGTCCTTGGCTACGGCAACCTCCCCAGCGAGCAGCTCAGCGCCGCGGCCGTGATGCTGGCCGCCGCGACGGTCGTGGCCGTGAGCGCGCACCTGATGATGACCGTGCGCGAGAACCTGCACATGCTCGTCGGCTCTCGTGAAATGGCGCTCACGGACCCGCTCACGGGCCTGGGCAACCGGCGCCTGCTGATCGAGGATCTGCACGTGGCCTGCCGCCTGGCTGGGAGCGGCGAGGAGTGGGAGCTCGTGCTGTATGACCTGAACGGCTTCAAGCGCTACAACGACACCTTCGGCCACCCCGCGGGCGACGCCCTGCTGGCGCGCCTGAGCGGCAAGCTGAGCGAAGTGGTCGCCCCGCACGGCACCGCGTACCGCATGGGCGGGGATGAGTTCTGCGCGCTCTTCCGCGGCGCCGGGGGGGCCGGCGGCGGCGCGGGCGACGGCACGGGCGAGGGCACCGCGGCCCGCGAGGAGCTGGTGGCCACGAGCCTCGCCGCGCTGCGCGAGCTGGGCCCGGGCTTTGCGATCGACGCGGCGCACGGCGTCGTGCGCATCACTCCCCACGAGCGCGATCCGGCGGCGATCATGCAGCTGGCCGACCAGCGCTTGTACAAGCGCAAGGACCTCTCCCGGGAAAGCAGCGCCGGGCAGCAGCTGCGCGACGTGCTCCTGCAGGCCTTCCAGGAGCGCTACCCCGATCTACAGGAACACCAGCGCGGCGTCGGCACCCTCGTGCTTGCTGTGGGGAGGCGCCTGGGCATGAGCGTGGAGGACCTCGACGTGCTCGCGCGCGCGGCCGAGCTGCACGACGTGGGCAAGATCGCGATCCCCGACGCGATCCTCAACAAACCCGGCCCGCTCGACGATGAGGAGTGGCGCTTCATGCGCCGCCACACGATCCTGGGCGAGCGCATCCTGATGGCCGCCAGCGCGCTGCGGCCCGTCGCGCGGCTGGTGCGCAGCAGCCACGAGCGCTACGACGGTGGCGGCTACCCCGACGGGCTCGTGGGCCAGGAGATCCCGCTGGGCGCGCGCATCATCTTCGTGTGCGACGCCTTTGACGCGATGACCTCCAACCGCGCCTACAGCGCGGCGATCGGTCAGGAGGAAGCCCTGGCGGAGCTGCGCCGCTGCGCCGGCAGCCAGTTCGACCCGCTCGTGGTGGAGGCGTTCGCGGCCACGCTGCAGGGCAACGGCGGGCCGGTGTCACTCGACGCTGAGTACCTCAAGGACGGTCTCGCCCTTGGGCAGCACCACTGAGGCTTTGTCCCCGGCGCGCCGGCCGACGAGCGCGCGCGCGACGGGGGAATCGGCCGAGAGCAGGCCCTTGGCGGGCGCGGCGTCGTGCGAGCTGACGATGCGCCAGGAGCGCTCCTTGCCCCCCTCGTCGCGCACGGCCACTGTGGAGCCGAAGCCGATGGCGCCGTCCGGCGCGTGCTCCTCCTCGACGACGACGGCCATCGAGATGCGTTCGCGCAGCTTGAGGATTTTCGTCTCCAGGTGCGCCTGCTCGTTCTTAGCGTCGTGATACTCGCTGTTCTCCTTCAGGTCGCCCCATTCGCGCGCGGTCTTGATGCGCTCGGCGATCTCGCGCCTGCCCTCCCCCTCCAGGGCCTCGAGTTCGGCGTGCAGCGATTGCAGGCCCTCGGCGGTGATCATGCTGCCGGCGTCGTTCATGCCGGCCACACTAGCGTGGCCTAGAAATATGTGCTTGCGGGGCTGCTCAGCAGCGCGTACAGCTGCACCATCGCGGCCTGCCCCAACAGCGTGGACGTCGAGGGGGAGCCCGAGACGAAGAGGTCGTTTTCCAGGCGCAGGTTCGCCCAGGCGTAGTTGACGTATTCCTGCACGACGCGCTCACCGGAGGTGTCGTGGATGACCGCGTCGAGGTAGAGCAGGTTGCGGTAGTAGACCGACACGA
This sequence comes from uncultured Solirubrobacterales bacterium, assembly GCA_963821895.1. Classification (GTDB taxonomy): domain Bacteria; phylum Actinomycetota; class Thermoleophilia; order Solirubrobacterales; family Solirubrobacteraceae; genus Palsa-744. The sequence continues at coordinate 414,789 of CAWGFQ010000003.1, read as the reverse complement.
AGAAGGGGTTTTCCGGCTCCAGCTTTTCCAGCGTGAAGTGGTGCTGCGCGGCCTGCGCGGTGTAGCGCGCCTCCCACAGGTAGCTTTCGTTGCCGGTGGCCTGGTAGAGCAGGGTGCCAGCGCCGATCATCGAGCCCTGGTTGTAGCTCCAGGTGATCGGTTCGACTTCGCCGCTGTTCTCGATGTGGTCGGCGTAGAGCCCTTCGCCGTTGAGCAGACACTGGCGCACCCAGTTGTATGCGGTGACCGCGAAGTTCAGGTACATGGCTTCGTGCGTGACGCGCCACAGCTGCACCCCCAGCTCGGCTGCAGGGCCGTCGGTGACGGTGTTGCGCTGCGTGTTTTCGGGCGAGTTGGAGAACGGCACCCCGCCCGGGCAGGGCAGCGGGCGTCCGTTGGGCTTGGTCGTCTTCCAGCCGCTCATCACGAACGCCATGATCCGCCTGGCCTGCTCCAGGGCGAACACTTCGGCGTGGTTGAGCTCGTACAGACGCATCAACTCGAGGCCGACCCACTCGTTGTCGTCGTAATAGCTCGTCCCCCCCGGCCCGAGTGGCGCGACGACGCTGCCCGCAAAGGACGGCAGCAGCGGCACGCTGGCTTCGGAGGCGCTGCTGGCGGGGGGCGCTTCGAAGTACTTCTCCAGGCCGAACATGCGCACGTGCAGTTCGTGCGCCTGCAGCTTGGACTGGCCAGGTATATAGGCGAGGCTCACGTTCGCGGCGAGCGCCTGCGAGTAGGGCCACAGGAACGAGTACGGTTCGCCTTTGTAGAGGCCGCTGCCGGCGATGTAGAAGTGTTCCTGCATCGTCTTAAACGCCTGCAGCGCGCGCGCGGGGTTACCGTGCAGGCCGGGTTTGGCGGCCTTCTTGATCGGCTTGCTCGGCTTGGTCTGCGCGCCCGGTGCGGGGCCGCCGGGGGCCGGTGCGCCGGGAGCCGGGGCGCCGCCGGACGCGGAGGTGCTCGGCGCGGCGGCGGGGCGGACCGCATCGGCGAGGTGGCCGGCGCGCGGTGAGCGAGACACGGCGCTCGCCACGGCGGCGCTCGCCCCGGTGGCCACACAGGCGCACAGCAGCACGACGAAGATCGGCGCGAGCAGACGCGCACGACGCGCGACTCGATGAGATGCAAGAGACGAGGTCATCGGACGATACGAAACGGAACAGGCCACGGGTGTGATCGTTGCGCTTTCGATGCTAGTGGCGCGATAGCGGGTAGGCTGCCAGCCGGATTGCAAGACACAAACCGACGCTGAAGGAGAGAGGCGGATGGGGACAGTCAGAGAGGCAGTGTTCGAGATGCTGCGCGAGCGGGGCATGAGCACCATGTTCGGCAACCCCGGCTCCACGGAGCTGCCGATGCTCACGGAGTTCCCCGCGGACTTCACCTATGTGCTGGGCCTGCAGGAGGCGGTGGCGGTGGGGATGGCCGATGGCTACGCGCAGGCCCTTGGCCGCCCCACGCTGGTGAACCTGCACACCGCGCCGGGCGTGGGCAACGGCATGGGTGCGATCTTCAACGCGCAGGCGAACAAGGCGCCGCTGGTGGTGACGGCGGGGCAGCAGCACCGCTCGCTGATGACGCTGCAGGCCAATTTGACCAACCGCGACGCGATCCGCATGCCGCATCCGCTCGTGAAGTGGAGCTATGAGCCCCCGCGCGCGCAGGACGTGCCACATGCGCTTGCGCGCGCCACGCACCTGGCCGGGCTCGCGCCGAGGGGGCCGGTGTTCGTGTCGATCCCGATGGACGACTGGAGCGTCGAGCTGGGCGAGGAGGAGACCGCCGCAGTGCGCCACCAGACCACGCGCCGCGTGAGCGGGGCGGCGCTGCCTGAGGCGGCGGTGCTGGCGGAGCTGGCTGGGCGGCTCGCGCAGGCGCAGCGCCCGGCGTTCGTGGCCGGGCCGGACATCGACGCGAGCGGCGGCTGGGACGCGGCGGTGCAGCTGGCGGAGCGCGCGCAGCTGCCGGTGTGGGCGACGCCCGCGACCGGCGGGGGGCGCCTGGGCTTCCCCGAGAACCATCCCCTGTTCCAGGGGGTGCTGCCGCCGGCGGTGTGGCCGATGGGAGACGCGCTCGCACCTTACGACCTGGTGCTGGTGGCCGGTACCTCGGTGTTCCCCTACTACCCGAACATCCCGGGCGCGCTGCTCGCGCCGGGCACTTCGCTGGTGGCGATCACGAGCGACCCGGACGAGGCGGCAAGGGCGCCGATGGGCGAGGCGATCGTGGCCGATGTGGGGCTGACGCTGGCAGCGCTGGCCGAGCTGGTGGACGCGGGCGATCGCGCGGCGCCCCCCGTGCGGCCCGCACCCGAGGAGGTGGAGCTGACGGACCCGATGAACCCCTCCACCGCCGTGCGCACCCTGGCGCAGGTGTTCCCCCCCGATGGCATCGTCGTGCTGGAGTCGCCCTCGGCGACGGTGGCGCTGCGCAACCAGCTGCGCCTGGAGCGGCCGGGCAGTTACTACTTCTCCGCCGGCGGCGGCCTGGGCTTTGGCATGCCGGCCGCGATCGGCGTGCAGCTGGCGTGCCCGGAGCGCCCCGTCGTGTGCGTGATCGGCGAGGGTTCTGCGCAGTACGCGGTGCAGGCGTTCTGGACGGCGGCGGCCTACAAGGTGCCTGTCACCTTCCTGGTGCTGCGCAACGACGAGTACGCGATCCTCAAGTGGTTTGGCATGCTGGAGGAGATCAACGGCGCCCCCGGGTTGGATCTGCCGGCGCTCGACTGCGTGGCGGTGGCGAGCGGCTATGGCGTGAGCTCGCGCCGCGTAGCCGACCGCGAGGAGCTGGGCGTCGAGCTGCGCGCGGCGCTGGCCTCCGATAGGCCGGAGCTGATCGAGGTGCAGGTGAGCCCGGGGATGGCGCTGGTATGAGCGGCGCGCAGCGACGGAGCAGAGGAGGGCGCGAATATGACTGACACCCCCGCGGCCCCCCGGCAGACCGACGCGATCGTCGTGGGCGCAGGCCTGGCGGGCCTGGTGTGCACGCTCGAGCTGCTGCGCAGCGGCCACAGCGTGCTGCTGCTCGACCGCTGCCGCCCCGAGGAGGTCGGCGGTCTCGCGCGCGAGGCGTTCGGCGGCATGTTCATGGTGGACTCGCCCGAGCAGCGCCGCGGGCGCATACCCGACAACGAGCGTTTGGCGCTGGAAGACTGGCTGCGCGTGGCGGAGCTGGAGCCGGAGGATGAGTGGCCGCGGAGGTGGGCCGAGCAGTACGTGCTGCGCGCGCGCGATGACGTGGGCGGCTGGCTGAGGGAGATAGGAGTGCGCTTCTTCCCGGTGGTGAACTGGGCCGAGCGCGGCAACTTCGGCGACGGCAACTCGGTGCCGCGCTTTCACATGACGTGGGGCACGGGCAAGCGGCTCGTCACCGCAGTGTGGGACGCGATTCAGCAGGACCCCCACAGGGCGGCGGCGCTGGAGGTGCGCTTCGGGGCGCGCGTGAGCGAGCTGATCGTGGAGCACGACCACGTGGTGGGCTGCCGCGTGGTGGATGAGCGCCCCGGCGGCTCCAACGCAATCGGCGCCCCCTCGGACGCGGACGCCCCCGCCGAGTACGAGGCGCGCGCGACCCGCGCGGTCGTGATTGCCGCGGGCGGCATCGGCGGCAACCTTCAGATCGTGCGGCGGGAGTGGCCGAGGGAGCGCCTGGGCAGCCCACCCGAGAAGATCCTGATGGGCTCGCACCCCTACGCGGACGGGGCGATGCACGAAGAAGTGACGCGCATCGGCGGCAACGTGACCCACCTCTCGCGCATGTGGAACTACGCCGACGCAGTGCGTCACCCCCGCCCGCAGCGCGAGGGTCACGGCCTGAAGCTGATCCCGCCGCGCAGCGGCCTGATGCTCGACCCCGACGGCGTGCGCTACGGCCCGACGCCGGTGATGCCGACCTACGACGCGTACAGCGCGCTGGAGCGAATGTGCGAGGACGAGCGCAAGTACTCGTGGCTGGTGTGCAACTTCAAGATCGCCGCGCGCGAGCTGGACGTGAGTGGCAGCCAGCACAACCCGAACCTGCGCGAGCGCCGGCCGCTGCGCTTCCTGCTGGGCATCCTGCTGGGCAAGCCCAAGCTGGTGAAGCACTTCCTGGAGGGCTCCCCGGACTTCGTGGCGGCCCCCACACTCAAGGAGCTGGCAGCGAAGATGAACGAGGTAACCGGAGAAGGCGCGATCGACCCGGCGCGGCTGAGCGCCGAAGTGGGCCGCTACGACGAGAGCATCGCCCGCGGCAAGGGCCTCTACAACGACGATCAGCTGCGCCGCATCGCGCAGCTGCGCAACTGGCGCGGCGACCGCCTGCGCACGTGCGCCTTCCAGCGCATCGCCGACCCCAAGGCGGGGCCGCTGCTGGCGATCCGCCTGCAGCCGATGGCGCGCAAGAGCCTGGGCGGGATCCAGACCGATCTGGGCTGCCGCGTGCTGCGAGCACCCGGCGGCACAGGCGTTGGAGGCAGCGAGCCGATCCCTGGCCTGTACGCCGTGGGCGAGGCGGCGGGCTTCGGCGGCGGCGGCGTGCACGGCAAGCGCTCGCTGGAGGGCACCTTCCTCGGGGGCTGCGTGTTCACGGGCCGTCTCGCGGCAGCGGCGATCGCAGGTGCGGAGCTGCCGCTGCGCACGGCCCCGCCGCTGGCGTGAGCCGCTTCGACTACGTCACCGTGGGGCACGTGACGGTGGACGTGCTGGACGCCGACGGCTCGCGGCGCCCGGGGGGCGGCGCTTTCTACAGCGCCCTGCAGGCATCGCGCCTGGGCCTGCGCACCCTGATCGTGACGAAGGGCCGCCCGGACGAGCTGGATGAGCTGCTGGCGCCATACGGCGAGGAGCTTGAGCTGCTGGTGTTCCCGGCAGGGCACACCACCACACTGGCCACCAGCTGGGAGACCGGGACGCGCAAGCAGCGCCTGCTCGCCTGGGCGGGAGCGATCGACGAGGCGATCGAGGTGGACACCGCGATCCTGCATCTGGCGGCGGTGGCGCGCGAGACGCCGAGTCACTGGCAGGGTAACCCCGAGTTCGTCGGCATCACACCGCAGGGCATGCTGCGCGAGTGGGACGAGCACGGCGAGATCTCGCTGGCTCCCCTCGACCGGCACGCAATCCCGGAGCGCTTCGACGCGCTCGTGTTGAGCGAGACGGAGCTGGCGTACAGCGAATGGCTGATCGCCGCGACTGCGAGTCGGGGCCGTGAGAGCGAAGGCCCCCCCGGCGCAGGTCCCACAAATCAGGCGCCCGTGGCCGTCACGGCAGGAGCGCAGCCCACCCTGGTGTACCTGCCGGACGGCTCGGCAATAGCAACCTCGGTCCCCGCCGTGGCCGAGCCCCGCGACGACCTTGGCGCGGGCGATGTGTTCGCAGCGGCCTTCTTCATAGCCCTGCACGAGGGCCGCCCCCCCGCGGATGCCGCTGTCTACGGCAACGCTGCGGCAGCGGTGCGGGTGGCTGGCGCGGGAGCACAGGCGATTGGCGATCGAGCGGCGATCGCGGCGACTGCCGCCAGTTGATTGGGGGCAGGATTGGGGACAGGCGAGCTCCTGCCCCTTGGGTCAGTCGAGCTCCTGCCCGGGCAGCCGCTCCCCGCTCCGCACGATTCCGTACGCTTCCGTCCCGGCCTGCTACCATGCGGCCATGGCGACGATCAAAGCTGAGGATGTCCGGATCCCTCGATGGGCGCGTGAGGCGGTGGCCCACCACGAGGAGGTTGTCGTCTTCAACCGGGAGCGACCGGCCTACGTGATCCTCCACCCCGACGACCACCGGCGGGCGGCTGTGTCGCGGCGCGGACGGCCCCTGTGGGAGGCACTTGCACTGCTCACGCAGGCCGCACCGCCCGATCCCGCTTTCGCTGAGGACATGGAGGCTGTTCTCGACACCGTCGGGCCGGCGCCGGCCGATCCGTGGGCACAGTCCTAGATACGACGGTCTTCGTCGAGCTCGAGCGGGCAATGCGCGGCCTGCCCGCCACACGAGCTATGACGGAGGTCGCCCAGCGCCTGGAGACCCATCTGGGCCAGAACGAGGAAGTGGGCATAGCCGCAATCACGGCCTCGGAGCTGTTGCACGGGGTGCACAGGGCCACCGAGGAGCATCGCGGACGGCGCGAAGCATTCGTGGAGGGTGTACTCGCGGCCTTCCCGGCGCTTCCCTTCGACCTGCTCGTAGCGCGGACGCACGCGAGGCTGTGGGCCGGCCTGGCCGCATCCGGGGGCGACGTAGGAGCCCACGACCGTCTCGTCGCCGCCACCGCCATGTCAGCTGGATGGCGAGTCGGAACCGCCAACGTCCGTCACTTCGACCGAATCCCCGGATTGGAAGCCATATCCCTGCAGATGGTCTGAGCCGTGTGCTCAGGCTCGTTGACTCAGGCTCGTTGACTCAGGCTCGTGGATCTACCCTAGGATCGCCGCGTCGATCAGCCGCGCAAGCTCCTGCCGCTCGATCGCATCCGCCACCCCGCACGCGCGCGCGGCCAGCAGCACGCAACCCCCGACGGGTGTCATCTCCACAACGGACACATCCGCCTGCGGCGCAAGCTCGTGGATCGCCCGCGCGAGCGGCCCGATGAACACCTCGCCGGCCTTGAAGGCGCTGCCGATCAAGCCCACTGGGAACTGCCCCGCCAGGCCGGTGTGCCGGATCACGGCGTCGATCAGCAGCGCCAGCTCGCGCGCCCCATCGTGGTAGAGCGCACATGCGACGGCGTCCCCCTGCTCGGCGATGCGCGCGGTGACGATCGCAAACGCGGCGATCTCACTCTTGGTGAGCGGGCGGCTGTAGACGAGCGGCGCGAGCGTCTCGATGTCGGGCACGGCGAAGAACTCGATGGCGGCGTCGCTCAGTGCGGTGGGCGGCCCGCTGCCCTCGCGGTCGCACAATGCGGCCTTGATCGACTGCAGGCCGAGCCAGTAGCCGGAGCCCTCGTCGCCGAGCACGTGGCCCCAGCCGCCGGCGCGCCACGAGCGCCCGTCGGGGCCGACGCCGAAGACGTTGCTGCCGGTGCCGGAGATGACCCCGACGCCCGCCTGTGCGCCTGTCGCGGTGGCCCACGCGCCGACGACGTCGTTGACGACGATCCAGCCCGCGGGAGCGCTCGCGCGCACCTGTGACTCGACGGCGCTGGTGTCCGTCCCCGCCACCGCCAGCACGGCGCCGTGCAGCCCGGCGCGCGTAGCGCCCGCGCGCGCGATCGCTTCGTCGGCGGCGTCGAGCAGCGCCCGTGTGGCGGCGCGCGCCCCGGCGGAGTCCGGGTTGCTCGGCCCGCCGTGCCCCAGGTGCAGCTCGTGGCGCTCCAGATCGAGCACGGCGGCGAGCGTTTTGGTGCCGCCGCCGTCGATGCCCATGACGAACCTGGCCGGTCCGCCTGCGCGCTCGCCATGCGACCCCGGAGAAAGCAATGCTGGCGGCAGCTGCACGAGCGGGGCGCGGTTCATGGCTGGGCATCCTCGCAGGCAGCGGCGACGAGTAGGATCGCGCGGGCGATGTCCGTCGAAGCGATGTTCCCGAACGCCTCACCCCGCAAGGGTATGTACGAGTCGTTCTACCTACGCGCCGTGAGCCCGGACGAGCCGTTGGGCGTCTGGATCCGCTACACCGTGCACAAGCGCCCGGGTGCGAAGCCGCACGGCTCGCTGTGGTGCACCGTGTTCGACGCGCGCACGCCGGGCGGCCCGCTCCAGCACAAGCTCACGACGGATGATCTGCGCGTACCGGACAGCGGCTGGATCGAGATCGGCGAGGCGGCGCTCGGCCCCGGCGAGGCGCACGGCGCGTGCGGCGATGCGAGCTGGTCGCTGCGCTTCGCCTCCCAGGAGCCAGAGCTGCGCCATCTGCCAAGCGCGTGGATGTACCGCGCGCCGCTGCCGCGCACGAAGCTGACGAGCCCCGCGCCCGCGGCGACGTTTGATGGCACGCTGGAGATCGCCGGTTCACCGGCCCGGTCCGCGCGCACCCTGAACCTGGCCGGCTGGCGCGGCATCGTCGGCCACAACTGGGGCGCGGAGCACGCGGAGCGCTGGATCTGGCTGCACGGCATCGACTTCGCAGAGCACCCCGATGCCTGGCTGGACGTGGCGATCGGCCGCGTACGCGTGGGTCCCTGGCAGACTCCGTGGGTGGCCAACGGCGCGCTCTCACTCGCCGGCAAGCGCATACCCCTTGGCGGCCTGGGCGCGCGTGGCCTACTCGTGGCCGAGGCCCCCAGACGCTGCCGCCTATCCCTCCCCGGGCCCAACGGCACAACGATGGACGCCCACATCGACACCCCCACAGAGGCGCTCGCTGGCTGGAGGTACGCCGATCCGGACGGCTCTGAGCACCACGTCAGCAACTGCTCGATTGCAGCCCTGACCCTCACGGTCCGCCAGCCCGGCACGGCCCCCGCACAAACGCTGCACACGACCCACGGCGCCGCCTACGAGCTGGGCATGCGCGAGCACGACCACGGCATACCGATCGCGCCCTTCGCGGACGGCTGAGGCCCGTCGCTCAAAGGCTCACAGACACTTCGTCGTGCGTTTCCCTGCCGTCGGCGGAACGGAAGGCGATCGTCAACTCCGGCGTCGCGACGCTCGTGTCGACGGTCACCGTGAGGTAGCCGAACTCGACGATCGGTTCGATCTCGCGTGTGAATTCGCCCCGCGTCACCGGCGCGCGCTTCAGTTTTTCGCGCGGTGCGCTGGCCGCATAGCCGCCGCTGCCGGCGACCACGTAGGGGGTCTGGCGAGCAGGGCTCGCGCGGGTGAAGCGCTGGTACAGGTGGGCGTGCCCGGAGAGCACCGCGTGCGGCCACAGGCCGGCGTCGGTGCAGGCCGTCTTGATGTCTTCGGCCAAGCCGAGGGTGCCGCCGTGATTGCCATCGACCGACGCGGGCGGATGATGGCAGGCGATGATGACCGCGCGCTTGCCTTCTTTGTAGTCTTTCAGCCCCTTCAGGCGTTCGAGCTCGCCGGTGAGGAACTGCAGCTGCTCGTCGCCGATCGGATAGTGGTTGTCCTGTGAGGAGATCACGCCGGGCCCCTCCAACACGTTGGTGTAGAGGCCGACGATCGACACGAACGGCGCGTCGAGGGCAAAGTAGACCCCGGGCTGGGTCATCGTCGTGCGCACCAGGCCACCCGAGTCCGGTGAGGCTTCCGGCGCGGCGGTACAGAAGTTGCGCAGGAAGGCCATCAGCGTAGGCCTCAATGGCGTCGTGGGGTCTTCGCCGTACATCACCTCCCCGTCGTGATTGCCGGGGATCGCGAAGATCGGCGCGTTGTAGGCGCGATAGGGCTCGTAGAACTGGTCATAGTAGTATTCGGCCTCGCCGAAGTTGTAGATGACATCGCCGAGATGGAAGAAGAAGGACGGGGCGTTGGGGCCGCCCTGCTGCACGTCGCGGGCCATCGCATCCGCCACCCAGCCCTCGTGTTCGATCGCCTTGGCGGGACCCTGGTGGATGTTGACCTTGGCCGCACCGGTGTCGCCGACCGCGTGAAAGACGATCTTTCCGGTGGCGGCGATCGCCTGCACCGCTTCCGCGCCGAGGACATCGGCGAGCTGCATGCGCGGCGGCGAGGAACGGAGCGGGGGGATCGGCTGGATTTCTTTTTCGTGCTGTTTGTAGTAGGGCGATTCGTAGTATTCGGCGCTGGTGTTATCGACCTGGAAGGAAGTCTCGTCGGGACCGGGCTGCGGGTCGGCGAACAGCCGGTCGGTCGGGCCGACGAGCTTGGACGTCCAGTGCCCCTTCGCGGCGGGCGGGACGCGGCGGTGGGCGGGGCTCATCAGGGAACCTCCGTGGGCTGGGTGGTGGCGGTGTTGCTCATGCGCTCATACCGCCGGGCCGCCGGCCGCATTGGACCACATGATCTGGATCGGCACCGTGCCGCCGCCTCCAACCAGGGCGACTTCCCGGAAGACGAGGCTGAGGTTGCCGCCGCAGGCGTTGATCGGGAGGTCGCCGATCTCCCCCTGCCCCGCCTGGGAGTACCAAGCGAGCAGGTTTTCGTTGTTCGTCGAGTTGACGTCCTCGACGTCGGCATCGGTGCGCGCCTCATTCAGCTCGTGGTAGAAGGTCCCCACCACGTTCTTCCACGGTTCGTTGAAGGCGACGATCCCATTGTTGCCCTCTGAGTAGACGCCGACGGCGTAGTAGACAGCCGGGGGGCCACCCGTGGGGTGGATGCTGCCGTGGTAGCCGCCGAGGCCGTTGGTTGAATCGGCCGCGTCGTCGGGGTCGAGCTTGATCGTGCCCGCGCGCCGGCGCTCGAGCTCCGCCTCGCCACCGGCGGGGGGCTGAAACCCGGGCGAGAATTCGTCGGAGAGCACGATCCCTGCGGGGAGCATGATGTTGATGACGCTGCCGGCCGGATCGGCGGCGCCGAGCGCACCTTCGGTATGCAACTGGGCGGCGAGCTGCTCGACTGTGTCCTTGTAGACGGTGGCCGGCACAGCCGCGTTGGTGGCAGCCGAAGGCAGCATCGTGGAGGTGATGGGCCCCCCCGGGAAGTACTGGGCAATGATGCTCTGCAGCCCCGCGTCTTTCAGGGCGGCCTCCAGCGCGTTGTCGATGTTCTGCATGTCCGCCGCCGCCCATGCGCCAGCGGCGCCGACGTAGCGGTTTACGAACACGAGGTCGGCGATCGTCTTGCCGCCCCTGTCGCTCAGGTTCCAGGCCGGCTGCGCGCTGAATCCCGGGGCCAGCCCGGGTGCCCCACCGCCGGCGGGCCCCGGTTCGGCGTCAGGTTCCTTGCCGGGGGCCGGCGGCTGTTCTGTTTCTTTTGGCCATTCGGATGGTTCACTACCTTCGAGCGGTTCCTGCGCTTCTGGCCCTTCGGGCATTTCCGCCGGTTCTGGCGGTTCCGGCGGTTCGGTGGCGCGGTGGGCATCGGACCCGGGAACCAGCACGACGTTCAGCTTGCGCAACACAATCACCCCAATCTAAGGACGGATACGAATCAGAAGTCAGACAGATTGAACACGATAATCCAATCGTATGCAACCGCGTGATGATCCAGTGAACTGACCTGGCTTGGCAAAACTTCTGGGCGCCCCCCGACGAGCCCGCCCGGGGCGCTCGCTGGCAGACCCGCGCCCCCTCAGCAGGCCCGCGCGATGGCGGCATCCATCGCGGGCACCGGCTCGTGCAGGTGCTTGCCGTGCCCGACGAACAGGCGCGATGGCTCGAGCGCGCGCAATGCCCGCGCGGACTCGAGCTCCAGCGGCCGATCCCAGGTGGCGAGCGTCGCCAGCGGAAAGCGCCAACCGACGCGTGCGGTTGTTTCGAGCACACCCCCGAACGTTGTGAAGGCATCGCCGCAGATGAGCGTGCGATCGCGCGTGTCGAGCAGCGCGATGTGGCCCGGCGTGTGGCCGGGCGCGGCGATCACCTCAAGCGAGCCGATGCGCTCGCCCGCCACGACCGTGCGCGTGGGCGCGGTGGCCGCGCCCGGATAGCCGCCTCGCAGCTTCCCCTGCGGCTCGCCGGGATCGAGCGTACGATCCGGCGGCTTGCGCAGCAGGCGGGCATCGCGCTCGGAGACGATCACCTCGGCCTGCGGCAGGGCGGCGCAGAGCGCATCGAGCGAGCCGATGTGGTCGCCGTGGGCGTGCGTGAGCACGATCCTCCGGATCGGCCGCCCGGTGCGCGCGGCGGTGTCGAGGATCAGCCGGGCGCTGCGCGGCACCATTGTGTCCACGAGCGTGTAGCCGTCGTCCTCTGTAACCAGGTAGGCGTTGACGAACCCCAAGCGAGTGATGCGCGAGACGCCTCCCATCGGTTGTGTCTTCTATCACGAAGTGCCGCGTGGGAGCCGCCACCTGTGCAGCCCGGGCCGGTGAGGACCCGGCACTCTGTGCCCCGTGACAGCGCTGCCACCCTGTCGAGCATGGCATCCGCGATTCAAGAAATAGGCGGCACTGGCCGAATGACTGAGCGATGCCGGAGGAGAGCACACAACGGTCTGCCAACCTGGCGGACGATCTGCGCCGCCTGGGCGAGGAACTGCACGAGCGCACAGAGACCGTCGTCAGCGGCCTCTCCACTCGCTCGCGCGAATCGGGGCAGGTGCTCGACGCGCTCGTGGAGGACAGCTTCGCGAAGGTCGGGAGCGTCTCGACGATCGCGGTGGCGCGCTGGATGGCGGGCGAGGGCGCGGACGTGGCGCGCGAGGTGGGCCGCGACAGCTGGCGCATCTTCGGACAGCTGGCCGCGCAACGAGCAGCGTCGCTGAACGAGGTGACCAAGCGTTGCCTGCGGTGGCGCGACTCCGCGGCGGAGGTGACGCGCGAAATCGCCACGGAGCTCCAGCTGCGGCCCGAGGTGCTGGAGGAGGCGCTGAGGATGTTGCAGCGCAGCCTCGATGTGACGCTCGTGCGCATGTGCGAGTCCTTCGAGAGCGAGCGCCAGCGCAGCCAGGAGGAGCTGACGCGCCGCCAGGAAGAGCTGGCGTTCCTCGCCACGCACGACCCGCTGACGGGGCTGCCGAACAGAACCCTGATCCTCGACCGCGTCGAGCAGATGCTCGTGCGCGCGCGGCGCAACCCGGCGCCGGTGGCCGTGCTGTTCGTGGATCTCGACAACTTCAAGCACATCAACGACACGCTCGGGCATGGCGCGGGCGACCGACTGCTGCAGGCCGTGGCGGCCCGCCTGGAGAGCGCGATCCGCGACACCGACGCGCTGGGGCGCCTGGGGGGCGACGAGTTCGTGGTGATCGCCGAGGGGATGTCGCTGATGGCGGGCCCTGAGCTGATCGCCGAGCGTCTGCTGGAAGCGCTGAAGCTGCCGTTCAAGCTGGAGGACACGCCCGAGGGCACGCGCCTGACGGTGACGGCCAGTGTGGGGATCGCGGCCGGCGACAGGGGCAGCGCGGAAGAGCTGTTGCGCGACGCGGACATCGCGATGTATCGCGCGAAGTGGGATGGCAAGAACCGCTACGTGCTGTTCGAGAGCGGCATGGAGGAAGACGTGCAGAGCAGGATGGAGCTTGAGATGGACCTGCGCGAAGCGCTGCCCAACGAGCAGTTCTACCTCGAATACCAGCCGACGTTCGCACTGCAGGACATGAGCCCGACAGGGGTCGAGGCGCTGATCCGCTGGAAGCACCCGGTGCGCGGCGTGATCCAGCCCAACGACTTCATTCCGATGCTCGAGGAGACGGGGATGATCGTGGAGGTGGGCAAGTGGGTGCTGCGCGAGGCCTGCCGCCAGGCGGCGGCGTGGCGCGAGGCGGGGCATCCGATCGGCATGTCCGTGAACGCTTCGGGCCGGCAGCTCGACACGGATGAGTTCATCGACTGCGTGCGCGACGCACTGCAGGAGAGCGGCCTGGACGCGAGCGCGCTGACGATCGAGATAACCGAGACGACCTTGATGCGCAACGTCGAGGAGACAGCGCAGCGCCTCAGCGCCGTGAAGGAGCTGGGCGTGCGCATCGCGATCGACGATTTCGGCACGGGCTACAGCTCGCTGGCACATCTGCAGAAGTTCCCGGTGGACGCGCTGAAGATCGACCGCACGTTCATCGCGCGGCTGACGCAGGACCCGGAGGGCGAGACCTTGATCCGCACACTGGTGCAGCTCGGCAAGGCACTGTCGATCGAGACGCTGGCGGAGGGCATCGAGCAGACGAGCGAGCTGACGCTGCTGCAGGACGAGCGCTGCGATAGCGGCCAGGGCTTCCTGTTCGCCCGCCCACTGGACGCACAGGCGATCGAGGCGTTCTTCGAGCAGTGGACCGAGGACGCGGCGGGAGCGCTCGCATCGGCGCCACCGCTGGCCTGAGCGGACAGATTTTTTTGGATTTGAGGGGGCCGCGTGGTGGCGGGCAGGGCAGGCGGGGGCGACCGACTTGGTGAATTCCCCCGGGCGGGTGTGTGTGAGGCATCCAATCGGCCCGGGTCGGAGACATTTTGGGGCAACCGGGACCCTCGCGGGAGTCCTCGCGGCGCGGGTGCTCATCCGAACGAATAGGGCTGTTCGTACGTATTCTCTGCAAATTGCGGGAAAATCCTCATCAGAGCTGCTCGAAGCTGAGCAGCCGGCGTGTAGATTTCCTGCGGCCGGGCTTGGCCAGAGGGGCGAGCTCGGGCAGGATCGCAAACGGCCGTCGCACGCAGGGGCGGCTGGGGTCCTGACGGGAAAGAAGGCGGGGCCGCAAACGCAATAGTCACGGATTGGGGTGGCATCGTGCGCAGCAGGCAGCCCACAGCAGCAGACATGAGCAGGGTGCCGTGGATGGCAGTGGGCGGTTTGCTCGCGGGGCTGCTGGTGAGCGCAACGACAGAGCGACGTGCGGCCCGTATGCTGGCGCACGAACGGCGCAGGATGGCGGCCGATTTGCATGACCTGGTGATGCAGGATCTGTCGCTGGCGCTGGCCAACGCGCGCGCCCTGACGGACGCTGGGGCCGGCGCCGAGCGAGCCGACCTGGTTGTGAGCGCCGACGAGCGGGGGGCCGGCCCCAACCGAGCCGAGCTGGTGGTGAGCGCCGGCGAGCGCGCGCTGGCGGGGGCGCGCGGGATCGTGAGCGAGCTGGCGGGGCGGGAGCGGCGCGAGTGCGAGCCGATCGTGCGCGCGATCGAGACAAGCGCGCAGGCGGCGGCGCACAGCACGCGGGTGATCTTCGACGCGGAGGGCGTGCCTTGCTCGGCCCGCCCGGGCAGGCACACGCGCGAAGCGCTCGTGCACGTGGCGCGCGAGGCGGTGCGCAACGCTACGAAGCACGCGAACGGGAACGCGATCGAGGTGAGGTTGCGCTACGACGGCGAGTGGCGCCTGACGGTGCGCGACGAAGGCGCGGGCTTCGACGCCGAGCAGAACGGGAACGGCGGCTTTGGAATGCGCAGCATGTTTGCGCAGGTGATGGCGCTGGGCGGAGTGCTGAACGTGCGCAGCGCGGGCGAGCGGGGGACGACGGTGGAGGCGGTGCTCCCGTGAACCCGCCACCTCCCACGGCTGTGCTCGCCGACGATCACCCCGCCATCCGCCTGGGCGTGCGCATGGCGCTGATGGCCGACGGCATGCGCGTGCTGGCGGAGGCAGGCGACCGCGATGGTGCAGTGCGGGCGGTGCAGCGCGAGCAGCCGGACGTTTGCGTGCTGGACGTATACATGCCCGGCGGCGGCATCGCGGCAGCCGCATCGATCCTCGCGGCGGCGCCGGCGACGGCTGTGGTGATGCTGACGGTGTCCGACAGCACCGACGATCTGCTGGCTGCGCTGCGCGTGGGCGCGATGGGCTACCTGCCCAAGGACATGGCACCGGAGCGCCTGGCGGCGGCACTGCGCGGCGTGCTCGCAGGCGAACCGGCGCTGCCGCGCGCATTGGTGGGGCCGGTGCTCGACAAACTGCGCGGGCTGCCGGAGCCGGCGGCGGGGACGATCGGCCTGACGCCACGCGAGGTGGAGATCATGCGCCTGCTGCGCTCGGGGCTGCAGACGCGTGAGATCGGGCGCTCGCTGTCGCTGTCGCCGGTGACGGTGCGCCGCCACATCTCGGCGGCGGTGGGCAAGCTGGGCGTGGCTGACCGCGAGGAGGCGATGCGGGCGTTTTAAACCAGCCCCACGCGCACGGCGTGCACGGCGGCCTGCACGCGGCTGCGCACACCCAGCTTCTCGAAGATGCTGCCGGCGTACTGCTTGACGGTGTGTGGGCTGATGGAGAGGGCGTGGCCGATCGTGGCGTTGTCGGCGCCGTCGGCCATCAGCCGCAGCACATCCTGCTCGCGCGGGGTGAGCGCCTTGCGATCGTCCTCCCCGCGCGCTCCTGCGCGCACGTGCGCGCGCAGGGTGCCGCCGAGCGCGTCGGAGAGCACGATCTGGCCTTCCGCGGCCTGGCGCACGCCGATGGCGAGCTGGTCGATGGCGGTGTCCTTGAGCAGATAGCCGCAGGCACCCTCGGCGAGCGCTTCGAGCACGTCGGCGCGTTCGGCGGAGACGGTGACGACGACCTTGCGGATAGCGGGATGGGTCGCGGCTAGACCGCGCAGCACGGGGAGGCCCCCGTGGTCGCCCATGCGCAGATCGAGGACGAGCACGTCGGGCACAAGCTCCCGCACGAGCGCCAGCGCCTCGCGGCCATCGCGGGCCTCGCCCACCACGACCATGCCCTCGGCCTCGAGCACTCCGCGCAGGCCCTGGCGGAAGAGCTGGTGGTCGTCGGCCACCACCACTCTGAGGGCGTTTCCGGGCGGATCGCAACAATCGGCCACGTTCCCAAGATAATCGGACGTAATGGTTTACGCAAACCGTTTAGTGCTACGGACCTATGGGCAGATTCGGATCAACGATGAAATGTTTCCGTCTTCTCGCGGTGCTTGCGGTTTTGCTCGGTTGCGGCCCGGCGCTGGGCGCGGGCACGGGCGGCTGGCTCGCGGGGAGCACCACCGCAGAGCACCCGCACAAGGCGCACCACGCCGCTCCGCCGCGGCGCAAAGCGCACCGGCGCAAGGCGCGCCATCGCAGGCACCACGCCGGCAAGCACCATCCCAAGCGGCGACGGCCGGCAACCCCCAAACGGGTCTCGGTGAAGGTGCCACTGCCCGTGCCGGCGCCACCGGTGCCGGTGCCCGCGGGCGGCACGACGACGCCCGGCGCCCCGACGACGACCACCACGAGCACGTCGGCGCCCACGAGCACGACGACCACCACAAGCACACCCACGAGCACCACCACCACGAGCACCCCGACGAGCACGACATCCACCACCGCAAGCACGACGAGCATGAGCACGACCCCCACCACGACGAGCACCACAACATCGCCGACGACCACGAGCACAACTACGAGCCCCACCACCACATCCACCACGACGACGCCAACGACTACGAGCACCTCCACGACTACAACAACCACCACCCCAACCACGACGAGCACGTCCACCAGCACCAGCCCGACGAGCACGACGTCATCCACCACGTCCTCCACGAGCACCAGCCCCACGACCACAAGCTCCTCCTCCACCTCCTCATCCACCACCTCGACAACCAGCAGCAGCACCTCCTCCACCACTTCGACAACAACCACCACGACGACGACGACATCCACGACGACCACGCCCCCGCCGAGCTGCACGGCCGACGTGGCGACCCTCGCCGAAGCGCAAGCGCAGGCGGACGCGGCCACTGGCGCTGCCACCATCTGCC
Source organism: uncultured Solirubrobacterales bacterium (assembly GCA_963821895.1). Taxonomy (GTDB): domain Bacteria; phylum Actinomycetota; class Thermoleophilia; order Solirubrobacterales; family Solirubrobacteraceae; genus Palsa-744. The sequence continues at coordinate 397,661 of CAWGFQ010000003.1, read as the reverse complement.
TGGCGGCGGGCAGTTACGGGCACCTCACCCTCACGGGCACCCACGCGGGCACGGTGACCGTGCAGCCCGCGCCCGGCGCGAGCGCGTCGCTGGCGGGGGCGAGCGTGGCCGAAGGCGCCAGCAACCTCACGATCGACAATTTCTCGATCGGCGGCGGCGTGAGCATCCTCGCCGGCGCCGCGCACATCGCCATCGAGCACAACGACATCGACGGCAAGCTGCCCGGCGGCGACGGCGAGGGCGTGGAGACGGTGAGCGTCAACTGCACGGCCCCCAACGCGCCCGTCTATTCAGGCTGCGTGAGCGAGGCACCCTGCACGTACATCACGATCGCGGGCAACCGCATCCACGGCTACGGCGAAGAAGGCAGCGAGGACGCGATCCACCTCAACAACTGGCAGCACGTGCGGATCCTCGAAAACGACCTCTACGAACTGGAGGAGCACGGCAACCACACCGACGCGATGCAGAGCGTGTGGGGCGGCAGCGACATGGTTTTCGAACGCAACTACGAGCACGACAACCAGTCGCAGGGCTTCTTCATCAGCGACGGCGACGTGCGCGAAGTGACGGTCGCGGACAACCTCTTCCTGCGCAACAACAACCTGGGCCTGGAAGAGAACAACATCCAGGTCTTCAACACCGCCCCCTTCACGATGAAGAACAACACCAACTGGGACCACGAGGGCGACCTCCTGCGAGCCGAAGGCTCCTCGCTGCCGCTCACGGCGACCGTCGAACGCAACGTCGAGGAAGTCTTCAACGTGTTCGCCGAAGGCGGCCCCGAATACGCCCTCACGGAGGACTGGGACATCTTCCGCGAATCCCCCTGGACCTTCGACCTCGGCCCCCACACCACGATCGTCCCCGCGCCCGAATTCACGGACCCCACCAAGGACGACTACCGCCTGAAGAACAACCTCAACGACATCGGTGTGAACTGGGCGCCGGAAGAATACGTCTACGGGCCGACGGGGGAATAGCTTCGGCCGCGCCCGTTATCGTCCATGCGCTAGAGAACTGCCCTTTTTCGAGGAGCCCGCTTCGGTGGGCTCCCCGTTTCCCTGCTGCAGGTCGCTGTTGCTCACCCCAGCCGCATCACCGTGAAGCCGTGCGACGGGTTGGTGCCGCCGACGGGGCCGCGCAGGGTTCCGGTGGCGCTCGTGCTGGTGGCGGCCCCGCGCAGGTAGGCGCCCAGCAGGGGTGCGTAGCTGACGCCAAAGGTGGGGGTGCCCCAGGCTGAGAAGTCCCGCGCGCCGATGACCGCCAAAGTGACGTGCTCGCGGCGTAGTCGGGCGATCGCGGCGCGTTCTTCGGCGGGCGTCGCCAGCAGGCCGGGCAGCAGCGAGAGCTCGTACAGCGCCGGTGGACGGTCGCTCATGAAATACAAGCCGCCGTCCACCGGCGCGGCGAGGATCGGCTGACCCGGTCGCGTCGTGGCGTCGATCGCGCGCACCGCCGCTTCGATCGCCGGGGCCGCGGCGGCGCTCGTCATGAAGGTGCCGCGGGGGGTCTTCACGGGGGTGTCGTCGTGGACATAGAGGCCGCCCAGCGCGTATGCCGCGAGACCGGCCGCCACCAGGCCCAGCGCGCCGATCGCGGCCACGGCCGCCCGCGGACGGCGCTCGGCCACGCGCGTGTGCAGGATCGCCAGCAGCAGCACGAGCGGCGCGGCGTAGTAGGGGGCGTAGGAGCCCTCGGTGGTGAAGGCGTTATACGCGCGCAGGCCGAGGCCGGCGCCCACCACGATCAGCGCCAGATCCACGGGCCACTGCCCCCCCAGCGGCGAGGGGCCGCGGCGTACCAGGCGCACGGCCGCCAGCGCGGCGGCGGCGAAGCCGAGCGCGGGCAGCCAGCTCATGCCGAGCATCAGGTGGCGCGCCTCCAGCTCGATCGCCGTGCGCTGCGTGGCCAGCACACCGCTCCCGCGCAGAAGGCCGTCGAGCAGCGCGATCGACAGCGCCGCGGCGGCCAACGGCCAGGCAGCCGCGATCCAGCCACCACGTGGCCCTCCCTCGCGGCCCACCTGCCCCCGCACCCGATCGGCAGCAGGGGTCGAACCCACCGGCCCCACCCCTCCTCCCAATCCTGCCCTTCCGCCTGCCTCGCGGCGGCGGCTCCACAACTCCGCGCTCTTCACGAGCGCCGTCAGCAGGCCCACGTAGATCGCGGCGCGCAGGCCCAGGCCGATGAGGCTGGATGGGGTGAGCGGCATCCAGCTGCTCTCCGTTCTGGCGCCCACGCCGATGAACTTCACCGGCCACAGGTTTTCGCTCACGAGCACACTGAGGCCCGCGCGCGCGGCGAACCAGCCGAGCACTGCCAGCGGGATCGCCACGGCCGGCAGCGCCAGGCGCCAAGCCGCGCGCGCCGCCTCGCGGCTGTTGCTCATGCGCCATGTGGCGAGTACGTAGGCAGCGAGCGCCGCCAGCGCGACCGCCTCGAACTCGGGGCGCGTGAGGCCCACGAGACCCGCCATCGCGCCTGCCAGCACGAGCCGCTCGCGTGCCAGGGCGAGCAGCATCAAGAGCACCGCCAGCAGGCCGAACGTGGCCGAGTCGGTGTGCGGCAGCACGAAGTCGAAGGCCGTGCCGCTGAAACCGATCGCCAGCACGATCGCGCTCGCCAGGCCCGCCGTCAGCGGAGCGAGCCACTGGCGCGCCAGCGCGTAGAACGCCGCGATTATCGCCGCCGCCTGCACGAGGCCGAAGGCGAAGGCCGTGGTGAAGCTGGTGCCCATTAACTTAAACGCGAGCGCCAGCGAATATAGGCCGAGGGGGCCGTAGTAATAGCGCACATCGCGGTAGGCGAGCGCGCCGTGCTTCACCAGATCGGCCGTGCTCAGCTCCGCGCCCGCGTCGATCTCGGGGACTCCCCAACGCCGCCAGGTCAATGCCGTCAGCGCTGCGAAGCACACCGCCAGAGCCGCGAGTACGTGGCGGTCGCTCACGCCGCTGCGGGGCGGGCCACGACCGCGTTCACCAGCACCTGCAGCTGGCTGCGGGCCACCACGCGCAGGCCCGCCAGGTACACCGCGCAGCCGATCGCGCCCGCGGCGGCGGCCTGGGCGAAGTCGGCTCCCAGCGCGCCCCCCGCGAGCCAGCCCGCGCCGAAGGCCACGCCCGCGAGCCCCAGGAAGCGCGCGCCGTCGCCGCTCAGCTGGCGCGCCACCGGGCGCACATCGCCGCGGCCGGCGCCGTTCAGAAGCAGAACCGCCGCCAGGCAAGCGGGGGCCACCCACATCGCGCCGACCGCGCCGTTCACCCCCCACAGCGCCGTGCCGATCGCGGTTGCCGTGAGGTGCAGCGCGAGCAGCGCCGGCGCCAGCGCGCCGAGCAGCCGCGCACGGCCGAACGCCAGCAGGACGGGCAGCAGGAAGTTGACCAGCAATGCCGCCACCGTCCAGGGGATCAAGAGCGCCGCGAACGTGCGCAGCGTGTGCACCTCCGCGAGCGACAGGCTCTTGGGCAGCAGCGCGTGGATCGCCGGCGCGCCCGCGGCGATCAGGCCGGCCAGCGCGGGGGCCACGAGCAGCATCGCGTAACGGAAACCCTTCGGCACAGTGGCTGCCACCAGCGCGCGGCGCTGCGCGCGCGCCTGGCGTGTGAGGTCGGGGATGCTCGACATGCCGAGCGCCATGCCCGTGCCCGCCACGAGGTAGCTCGCGAACAGGTAGGCGTAAGAGAGCACCGTCGTGCTGCCCGCCGCGCTGGCGCTGGCGAACGCGAGCGTGATCACGAACAGGAGGTTGAACGCGAGGTAGATCGCCGTGCGCCCCAGCACCGTCGCGCAGTCGCGCAGCAGCGGGCCGGTGGGGCGCCACTCCCAAGGCCGCACCGAGCGGCTTGTCGACCACCGAGAAGAGGCCCAAGGACGCACCGGGCGGCTGCTCACCTCCGCTGGCCATGCGTCCAGGCCACCGCCGCTCCATAGGCCGGTGAGCATCCATGTGCACGTCACCACCGACATCGCCCCCATCGACCAACCCAGCGTCTGCACCCCGGTTGTGTTCATCAGCGCCAAGAACGTCACGAGCCCCACCCCCGCGCCCGCCATGTAAGCGCCCGCGATTGCGCCGAAGCGCCCGCGGATCGCCAGCACCGTGGCGCCCCCGGCGGCCCACAGCTGCAAGACCATCGCCACCCCCAGCACGGGCAGCGCCGTGGCCGTCACCTGCCGTGCGCCGGCCTTCAGGCCGGGAGCGATCAGATCGGCGAGCGGGTTGGCCAGCGGGATTGTCAGCACCAGCACGGGCACTGCGATCGCCCCAAGCACGGCAGCGAAGCGGCGCGTGCTCAGACGCGCCCCCGGCTCCACCAGCAGCCCCACCGAGGTCAAGCGCAGGCTCTGGCTGAACACGCCAAAGGTGGAATACAGCGCGAACGCCACGAAGAAGCCGTCGGTGCGGGCGTTCGTGCCGAAGCGCCCGAGGTAGAGAACAGCCTGGATCGCCGAGGCCGCGGCCATCGCGAAGGTGGCCACCGACATCGCCACGCCCGCGCGTGCCCGGCTCATGGTGCCCGATCCAACCGCCTCCAGCGCGCCCCGGGCTGCCCCCTCATTCGCTGCTGAGCGTCTGGCCGCGGCAGCGCTCACGGCGCCCCGTCGGCGTAGTGCGCGGCCACGGTGGCCGCGCTCAGGGGCGTGTTGTAGATCGCCAGTTCATCGAGCGTACCCGCGCCAAACAAGGCGCTGCCGGCGCGCGAGGCCAGGTACAGCGTGGAGTTGGCGAACGCGCCTTCGCCGCTGCCGCTCGCGCCCTGCTGGAAGGCCACGGGCTGGCCGTCCACATACGGGGTGATCTCGCTGGCGGCGGGCGCCGTGGGGTTGAGCACGAGCACGTAGTGATGCCACACACCCGCGCTGGGCCGCGCAAAGTAGATGCTGTTGCGCCCCGCCCCCACGCCGATGCCCACGCCGAAGGTGCCGCCGAATTCGGGGGCGTCCGGGTCAACCAGGAAGCCGCCGGGGTGTTCGTTGAAGTTGGGGGTGAGCTCCATCGCCAGCGAGTCGTTGTTGGCGTAGGCGTTCCACTTCAGCCAGAACTCCACCGTCAGCTCGCTGGTGCTCGACAGGTTCAGGGGGATCGCGCCGAAATCGCTGGAGCCGTTGAAGCCCAGCGCCGTGTCGGCTTCGCCCAGGATCGCGCCTTCCTGGCCGAACCCGCCGCCGGTGACGGTGCCGTTGGCGGTGCCCTTGCCGTCGTGGATGGTGGGGCCGGCGCTCTCGTCCAGGCGGTAGTAGTGGATCAGGCCGGGCGTGGCCAGCACCGCCGCGTTGTAGCTTTCGGCGTGCACGACGATCGTGGCGCTCGCCGTGGCGCTGGCGCCCGCGCTGTCGATCACGCGCACGCTGACGGTGTACACGCCGGCTTTGGCGAAGCTCGTTTTCAACGTGGGCGTGGCGCCGGTACTGGTTTCATACACGCCGTTGGCGTTCAGTTCCCACTGGTATTCGACGATTTTCGCGTCGCTGTCGGTGGATCCGCTGGCGTCCAGCGTCACACTCTGTCCCGGGGTGGCGGTGCTAGGTGCTTTCAGCACCGCGCTCGGCGGCTTGCCCGTGCCATGCGAGTTGTAGTGCTGGAAAATCGTCCCCGCGGTGAGGTCGCGGTTGTAAAGAGCTATGTCGTCCAGCTGCCCAGTGCCAAACAGCGAGCTGCCGTCGCGCGAGAACAGGTACAGGTTGGCGTTGGCGAAATCCCCTTCGCCGCTGCCGGCACTATCCACCTGGAAGCTCACCGGCTGGCCGTCCACGTAGGGGAAGATCTCGCTGCCCGAGGCCGCCGCGGGGTTGATCGTAAAGGCGTAATGGTGCCACACCCCCGCGCTCGGCCGCGTGAAGAAGACGCTGTTGCGCCCGGCGCCCTCGCCGATGCCCACGCCGAATGTGCCGCCGAACTCGGGCGCGTTGGGATCGACAAGGAAACCGCCAGGGTTTTCGTTGAAGTTGGGCGTCAGCTCCATCGCCAGGGAATCGTTGTTGGCGTACTTTTCCCACTTCATCCAGAACTCCACCGTCAGCTGCCTGGTGCTCGACAGGTTCATCGGGATCGTGCCGAAGTCGCTAGTGCCGTTGAAGCCCAGGGAGGTGTTGGCTTCCCCCTGCACCGCCCCTTCCAGGCCGAAGGTGCCGCCGCTGATGGTGCCGTTGGCGGTGCCCTTGCTGTCCTTCACCGTCGGCCCCGCCGCTTCGCCCAGAGGATAGAAGTGAACGAGGCCGGGCGTGTCCACGACCGCTTCGGCGTAGCTCGAGACGCCCTCTTCGAGCACTGTCACTGTCGCGGTGGTGGTGCTGGTGAGCCCGCGGCTGTCGGTCACCTTCACACCGACGGTATGCGCGCCGACCGCGAGGAAGGAGGTTTTCAGCGTCGGCGTGGCGCCGGTATCGGTCGTGTATTCGCCTTTGCCCGTCAAGTCCCACCTGTAGTCGGTGATTGCCGTCTGGTCGGTCGAGGCGGCGGCGCTCAGCGTCACCGACTGGCCCGTCAGAGCGGGGTTGGGAGTGGCTGTTAGACGTGCTTCAGGCGGAAATTCGCCCACGCGCAAAGGCGCTTCGATGTATTCCCAGCCGCCATTGCTGTCGGTCACGCGCAGCCCGACCTTCACCGTCTGCGCGGTGGCGTAGGAGGTGGTGATGGTCGGCGTGGTCGTGCTTGTTTCATACGTTCCGTTGCCTTTCAGGGCCCATTCGTATTTTTTGATCGTGCCCTTGCTGTAGCTGGAGGCGGCGGCGTTGAAGGTCACCGTCTGCCCCGGTCGCGCCGGGCTGGGCGAGGCGGTGAAGGACGCCGTGGGGCGGGGGTCGGTGCCGTTGTCCTGGAAGTGTTCGGCGATGCGCGCGGCGCTCTCATCGCCGCCGTAGATCGCCAGATCCTGGAGCGTGCCGTTGCCAAACAGCGATTTGGCATCGCGCGAGAACAGATACAGCGTGGAGTTGGCAAAGTCGCCCGCGCCGGTGCCCTTGCCTTCCTGATCGAAGGTGGTTACGGGCTGACCATCCACGTAGGCGGCGATCTCGTGTTCCGCGCTCTGCGTGGGGTCGAGCACGAACGCGTAGTGATGCCACACCCCCGCGCTGGGCCGCGCGAAGAAGATGCTGTTACGGGTACCCCCCTCGCCGATGCCCACGCCGAAGGTGCCGCTGAACTCGGGCGAGTCGGGGTCGATCACGAAGCCTCCGGGGTTTTCGTTGGAGTTGGGCGTCAGCTCCATCGCGAGGGCGTCGTCGTTGCCGTAGGTGTTCCACTTCAGCCAGAACTCCACCGTGATCGCGCCCTGTTCAGAGAGATTGAGCGGGATCGTGCCGTAGCTGCCGGCCTCGCCCTCGTCGGGATCGCCGGCGCCGGGGAAGCTCACTGCCGTCGCGGGATCGCCGTTGATCGCGCCCGGCACCCCGTAGGTAACACCGGTGAGGGCGCCGGTGGCGCTGCCCTTGCTGTCGTGGATGCTGGGACCGACCGATTCGCCGAGCTGGTAGTAGTGCAACAGGCTCGGTGTGGCCAGGATCGATGCCTCGTAGTTGCTGATGCCGGCACTGACGGTGTTCTCGACGATCGTCTTTGTGATCGTGTTGGCGGCGGCGTCGGACTCCTTGACACCCACCGTGTGCGCCCCCGTGGTGGCGAAGCTGGTGGTGAGGGTGGGCGTCGAGCCGGTGTCGGTGGTGTATTCGCCTTTGCCGGTCAAATCCCACCTGTAATCGGTGATCGGTCCGCTCACGTCGGTGGAGCCGGCGGCGCTGAAGGTCACGCTCTGCCCCAGCGACGCCGGGTTCGGCGAGGCGGTCAGGCTCGGCGTGATCGAGCTCTTGACGGTGATCGTGCGTGTGGTCTCGTCTTCCTGACCCTCGCTGTCCACCACCTTCAGCACGACGTTGTAAACGCCCGGTTCGCCGAAGGTGTGTGTGAGCGTCGCCGTGGTGCCGGTTTCGACGGTGAAGCCCGCGCCTTCCAGATCCCAGTAGTGCTGTTTGATGGTCGCGTCGGGGTCGTAGGTGCCGGTCGCGTCGAGTTTCACCTGCTGGCCGACGAGCACCGTGGTGGGAGTTGCTTTGAACGCCGCCCATGGCGGCTTGGGCGCGGTGGGCGAGTCGAGCACGATCCCGGTCTCGGGGGTGGCCGGCTGCACGCCCATTTCGGACATCACGTTGTAGGTGGCCTGGTCGATCGCCGGGTCCACGTCGAAGCCGTAGGACCACTGCATGGTCCCCGCGGAGAACACGTAGGCGCCACTCGCCGCGCGATACTCGACCGCGCTGACGTTGTTCGGCTGTCCCGGCGGCGGTTCGGCGAGGCGTTCGCGCCCGTAGTCCTGCAGCCAGGTCGATTCGGGGTCGCTGGTATTCGTCTGGCTCAGCCGCTTGACGCCTTCGGGCTCGACTTCGGCGGCGTGCGCGTACAGCGGGCTTATGGGGCTGGGGATCTGATCCCACTCCCAGCCGACAAGGTCTTTGTCGATCACGACAGCCGAGTTGCTGGGCAGGCCGGCGTTGCGCCACACGCGATCACCCTCGAATTCGCCCCCGGCGTTGCCGGCCGGCACCGTCAGGCCCCAGGACTCTTCCTCGTTGTCGCCCACGTACATCACACCGAACAGCTCGTTCTCGGGCTGATTGGGCCCCACGCGCCCTTCCGGCGGGGCATCGGGGTTGCCCGCTGGGGCGCCCGGATCGCGCCGCGTGGTGGTGGCGTTCTGGGGGATGAATTCCCCGTGCGGCCCGATCGAGGTGGGATCGTTGGGCGTGCCCGCGGGGTTGCCGTCGGCGGAGCCCTGCACGGTCTTGTAACAAACGAGCGTGCGGTAGTTGTTTTCGAAACGCGTCTGCCAGTAGGCGGTGTTGGAGCTGAGCGAGACGATGCTCACGCCGTGTTCGCGCGCGGCGATCATGTTGTTGAAGGCCGCGTATGACCAGTACTCGCTGTGGCCTGAGATGAGGATGATCTTGTGCGTGAGCAGCGCCGCGGGGTTGCGGTCGAGCTGGATGTCATCGGTGTAGGTGACGTCGTAGCCCTGCTCCTCAAGCCACTCCACCGTGGCGGCATCGGGGCCGAAGAACTTGTTGCGCTGCTCTTCGCCTTCGGCGAGGGGGCGTTCGTAGGAGACAGCCACCGCGCGCCCGTCACCGGCGATCGTGTTTTCACCGCCACAGGCGTCGTAGTAGAGCGACTTGCAGCCCCATGTGTTGTATGCCTCGTAGGTGGAGGCCGGCAGCACGTACAGGACTTCGGAGGCGCGCGCGTCGTTGCGCACCGTGAAGGTCACGTAGTTCTGGATGCCCCCGTCGGCAAGGTCGGTGAAGACCGCCTCGTAGATCCCCGAGACTGGCAGCGCTTTGCCGGGGATCGTGTCGGTGAGCGCCCAGTTGGAGCAGCTGTATTCGCCCGTTTTGGCGTTGGGGGCGTTGCAGGCGAGGCTGTTGTTGACTTTGACTTTGCTCGCGCCCGCCGCGGCGATCAGCCGCGCGCCTGCGCCGCCGTAGTAGCCGATCCGGTACACGGCGATGTTCACGCTCGTGCTCGGGAACGACGGCGCGCTCGTGCCGATCTTCAGCGCCACGTTTTCGCCGAGGTTGTAGCTCGTGGCCGTCGTGAAGCCAGCGATGCTTTCGCTGTAGTTGGCGATTTCGTTGGCGGATGTGCCTTCGCCCATGCAGTTGTTCTCGTTCACCACCGGGTTTGCGTTGGGGCACGTGACGGCCGCCGCCGCGCCGCCGGGGAGGGCGGCGAGCGTCCCAAGCGCGATGGCGCAGGCCACGATCGAGTACAGGATGCGGGTCATTGGAATCCAACCACGCAACGCCTACGCGCGGCGTCAACTTTCGCCCGCCGCCGCCGTTGTCTGCAACGTGCACGCCCGTCTGCGAGTAGGCATCGTCCCCGCCCGCGAGCACCGCGCCCGGGCGCGGCTGTGGGCGGCGCTGGAAGCGGCGTATTCCGTGCGCTTCGCGGGATGGAACGCGGGGAGCGCTGAGGGGAGCAGCTATGCGCTGGATGCAGCCGTTGTGCTGGGGGAAGGCGATGGCGCGGTCGCGGACCTGCCGAGCCTCGCCCTGCCGAGCCTCACGCTTCACACGGATGAGACACCCGGCGGGACCGCCCGCCCGCTGGCGCTGGCGAGCGAGGCGGCGCTCGCGCTTGCGCTGCGCGGAGCGCAGTTGAGCGATGCCTACACAGGCGCGCACACGACCGACGCAGGGGCAGGTGCGCTCGGCACCGTGGGAGCGGCCGAGACGGTGCTTGCCACCCTGGACGGCGTGCCTGTCTGGGTGTGCGCGCGGGCGGCCGGCGTGCCGCGCCACCGAGTGGCGTGCGCCCCTGCGGAGCTTCACCCCGGCGAGGCGCTGCGCGAGCGCCTGCGCCCCGGACGGTGCCTGGCGTTGCTCGCGCTCGCGCACTTCCTCGCACAGCTCACGGCTCCCTTGCGCCCGCCGGCCCCGCCGCCGCCGCTGCGCGCGGCCTTCCTGATCGACGATCCCAACCTGCACCTGCCGCGCTACGGCCATATCGACTACGCGCAGTTGTTGCGCAGCGCGCGCGAGCACGGCTATCACGTGGCGGTGGCAATGGTGCCGCTGGATGCCCGCTTCGCGCACCCGCGCGCGGTGCGCATCTTCCGCGAAGGCGCAGCGCATCTCTCTCTGTGCATCCACGGCAACGACCACGACGGCGCGGAGCTGGGCCGCATCCACAGCGAGAGGCAGGCCGTGGCTGTGGTGGCGCAGGCGCTGCGGCGCAGCGCGGCGTTCGAACGGCGCACCGGCATCGCGGTGGACCGCGTGATGGTCCCCCCGCACGAGCGTCTGAGCGAGCCGGTGGCCCGCGCGCTCTACGCCTGCGACTACCGGGCGTTCACGGCGACGCGCCCCTATCCGTGGCTGGCCGACACGCTGGAGCGCTCATGGTTGGAGCACCCCTCGGGGGCCGGGCCACTGGTGGGCTGGAACCAGACCGAACACATAGCGGCCGACCCGAGCGCGGTCGCCTCTCTCACGCCCGGCCCGGGCGGCGGCCTGCCGGTGCTGCTGCGCGCCGACTTCCGGCACCATCCCCGCGAGGACTTGGTGCTGCGCGCCTTCCTCGGACAGCCCTTGATCCTTTACGGCCACCACGACCTGCTCGCCGACGGGCCCGACGCGCTCGCGCGGGCCGCCGCGGAGATCAACCGCCTGGGTGACGTGCACTGGAGCGCGCTCGGCGCGATGGCCCCCGAGCGCCCCCTGGCTCCGCCCGCGCCGCCCGCGCCGCCCGCGCCGGACGTCACCCCACTCACCACGATCCCCGCCCCTCCGCGTCGCGTGGCGCCGCTCCTGCGCCGCATCGCGAGCGAGGGACGGGATCGGACACGAGCGCGCAGGCCTAAAGTTCACGCCCGATCCGTGCGATAAGACCACCGTGCTGTCTTGTCTGCAAGGAGAAACACGGCGCGAGCCGTTGAGGTCGACGCCCGTGGGCGGGCGACTGGCCGGCCTGCGCGCAGTGGCCCGCACAATGGCCCCCGCAGTGGGCGTATGCGCAGCCGCGGCGCTGACGTTCGTGCTCGTGGGGAGCAGCGGTGTGGCGTGGGCTCGCCCGCACTCGACACAGGTTCGCCCGCACGTATCGCCGGCGCGCCCGCACCGGAGCCGCTGGCCAAGGGTGCACGGAGCGGAGGGACGATCCTTCCAGCGCCTGTTGCGCCGGCGGGCCGCTCTCGGTCACGCGCCTGCGCCCCGGGCGCGCGCGGCGATCGTCAACGGCAGCCCGATCGCGATCGCCCAGGCCCCGTGGCAAGTTGAGATCGTTGCGAACTTCAAGGAATTCGGCAGCGAAGAAGGCCTGTCCTGCGGCGGTTCGATCCTCGACAGCACGCACATCCTCACCGCGGGCCACTGCGTGTTCGACGAGAAGAACGAACAGCGACTCGGCGCCGGCGCATTCGCCATCGCGGCGGGCACGGCCAGCGTGACGGCCGAAGAAATCAAGCACAACCCGGAACTGCAGGCGAGGTTCGTCTCGGCTGTGCGCGTGCATCCGCTGTACAACCACGCGGCCGGCGCCGGCACTCCCGACGACGTGGCGGTCCTCACGCTGGAAAAGCCGCTGACGCTGGGCGGCACGGCGCAGGCGATCCCCCTCGCCTCGCCGGGGGCGGCCCCGCCGGAAGGCGCGGGCGTCAACGTGACCGGCTTCGGCCAGCAGAACCCCGAAGCCGAACCGGACTGGCTGCTGTACTCGATCGGCCTGACGGTCGCGCCCAGCGGCCGCTGCGGCGGCGAAGCCGACGCCGTGTTCATCTGCGCGAGCTCCCCCTCCGGCACGACGTGCAGCGGCGACAGCGGCAGCGGTCTGACCGCGGGCCTGCCGACCGCGCTAGTCGGGGTCACGGATACGGGTGAAGTGATCGCCGGCCAGAAGTGCGCCCCCGGCACGACCGACGGCTTTGTGAACGTCACCGCCCCGGAGATCCGCGACTTCATCGAAGGCTCGGAAAACCCACCCGAGGCACCACGCGGCGGCGAAGGGATCATCGTGCGCGCGGTGCCGAAGGTCGGCTACGCCGTCACGTGCGAACCCGGCCCGTGGACCGGCTCGCCGACGTTCACCTACGCCTTCATCAACTCCGCGAACGGACAGACCCTGCAGCAGGGCGCCTCCACCACCTTCCCGCTCACCGCCGCGGACTTGGGCGCAACAATCTACTGCCAGGTCTGGGCGAGCAACGCGGGCGGCACCAGTGTGGTGCGAACCACCTCGCTGCGCCCGGTCGAAGCGTCCCCGTCCGGCACCCAGCCGCCGCCCAAGCCGCCCCCGCCGCTCCAGTCGGTCGTTGGGCTCGCGAGCAAGAGCCTCGCGGTCGGCAGCGACCGCGCGGTGACGCTCAAGCTGCAGTGCCTAGGGGCGGTGCCGTGCAATGACCGGCTCGCGCTCGAGGCGCGCCAGACGGTGCGCAGGCACGGCCGCAGGACGTCGCGCACCGTGATCATCGGCACGGCGGTCGCCCTGATCGTGGCAGGCAAGACGGAGGGCCTTACGATCCATCTCAACAGCACCGGGCGGGCGCTGCTGCACGCGGGCCACGGGCAACTGACTGCCACCCTGCTGGTCGAGCTGGCGAGTGGCAAAGTGCAGGCCATGACCGTCCAGCTGATCGGGAGCGCGTCGCACGGCGGGCACAAGCGCTGAGCGCTCCCCTCACGCCGACGCTTTCAGCTCATTGCGAGCGCATCGCACGGGCGCAAGCGCAGGCGTCTAGCGCCACCCTCACCCCAGCGCCAGATCCAGCAGCCGCTCGTGGCGCGCGGCCCACGAGTTGGTCTGCACGAACGTGAGCCGCTCGTCCTCGGCGGCCGGCCCGAGCGCCAGCGCACGGCGCACGGCCGCGGGGTAGTCGCCGCCATCTCCGACCGGCAGTACGCGTGGATCGACGCCGCGCAGGGGCGGCAGGTCGGCGGCCACCACCGGCAGTCCGCCGGCAAGGTACTCGTACAGCTTGAGCGGGCTCATGGCCTCGGTGAGCGCGCTGCGCACGTGCGGGATCAACCCCACGTCGGCGACGCGGATCAACCCGGTCACCCCCGCCCGCGTGAGCGCCGGGCGAATCTCGATGTTGGGCTCGGCGCGCAGCGGGTGCAGGTGGGCGGCGTCCAGCAGCGGCCCCGCCAGCACGACCGTGGCTTCGGGCAGCGAGCGCGCGATCGCCACCAGGCCGGCGATGTCCAGGCGCGCGTCGAGCGTGCCCACGTACAGCAACAGCGGCCGCAGCATGTCGCGCTGCCAGCCGGGTGGCGTGGGGTCGCCGATCCACTCGCTGGGCTCAAGCCCGTTGGGCACCACCGCGCTCGGGCCGGTGGGTGCGAGGCGCTCGCGCAGCGTGCCCGAAACGCTGACCACGCGGCGGCGGCGTACGCGCACGGCGGCGAAGCTCTCGCGGTAGGCGGGCCACCAGGGGCGGTGGGGGTGGTAGGCGGACCAGTCGTCGATCGCGTAGAAGGTGACCGCGCGCGCCCACGCGAACTCGGCGAAGCCCGCGAGCAGCGGATGCGCTGTGATCACCACCGGATCGCGCATGTCCATACGCGTCGCGGCGCGCGCGAGCGTGGCGTCATAGGCGCCGGCCAAGCGCTGAATGCCGCGCAGCGAGACCGGGTCGCGGCGGCGCAGCAAACGCAGGGGCTGCACGAGCCGCGCGCGCTCCCCCGCCGGGAAGCGGCCCTCGCGCTCCGCCGAGGGGGCCGAGCGCAGCGCAGCGGCGAGGTCGCGCGCGAGCTTGGCCGGCAGGCTGCGCATGAGATCGCACACCAGCACGCGACGTACGCGCGGATGCGTGAGCAGCGCGCGCGCAAGGCGGTCCTCGGAGCCGAACCAGCCGCGCCCGGCGGCGGCCTGCCAGCTCATGTAAGAGAAGGTGAACACCACATCGCGCCCGCCCTCGCCGCCACCGCCATTGTGAGCGGGGGCTTTCGCATCCCGCGCGCGCCGGCTGCGCATGCGGTACTCGGCGCTCACCGCAAGAACCCCGCGGGCAGGTGGCGCTCGGCGCCCACCGCGAGGACTCCTGTGCCCATGCGATGCTCGACGCTCACCGCCGCGACTCCGCCACCGCGAACATGTGCAGACAGTCGCCTGCGGCAAAACGATCTAGTACCCACAGCAGTGGTGCAATCAACCATGCCGCAACGCGCAGGCCGCGACCGTTCCAACGGACCCGGCCGAACGCCGCGTACTGAAGGCTTACGAGCAGCCCCGGACGCATCGAGGCATAGACCTGCTCCACCGGGCGCAGCCCAGCATGTGTCATCAGCGTCGCCAGCGTGCCTGCGTCGAGGTGCTGGAGATGGCGCGGAAGGTCGAGCCCGAACCAGCGCGAGCCGAACACCCGCCGCTGCCAGCAGGCGAAGTTGGGTACAGCCACGGCCACGACTCCGCCCTCGCGCAGCAGCGCGGCCGCCTGATGCAGCCCATCGAGCGGATCGGGCAGGTGCTCGAGCGAGTGATTGAAGACGATCGCGTCGAAGCTAGGTCCATGCCAGGGGGCGTCGCCGAGCGTGCCCACGTGCACATCCACGCCGCCGGCCGCCGCGTGCGCCGCCGCGGAGGGCACCGGCTCCACGCCCGCGACCTGCCAGCCGCGGCGAGCGAAGGCGCGGGCCAGCTCGCCGTTGCCGCAACCGACATCGAGCATCCGCCCGGGACGACGGCGTGAGAGCGGCCGGTAGGGACCGAGGCGAATGATCGCCGCCAGGCGTAGGCGCTCCACGACTCCGATCCCGGGCGCCAACCGCTCTCCGTTTGCCAAAACGCCACCGTCAAGTGAGGTGTGGTCCCCGCCGACCCCACCGTGATAGCCGGCCGGGTAATAGTCGGCGAGCTGCTCGACGCCGATGCGCGGCTGTGTGCTGGCCAGACCGCAGGCGGCGCAGCGCAAGACGGTGAACTCGCCGGGTCCGCCCATCAGACGGTCGCGCCCACGCAGCAGCACGGGCCCCTCCAAGGGCGCCGCACAGCCCGGGCAGATCGCTGCTGACGGTGCACAGACGGCCATCTCGCCCGACTAAACGGTGCGGTCGAGCGCCGGCTTGCAAGCACCGCGCACCCTCGCATGCTTCCCGCACGCCGCGCCCCACGGACGCACCCCCGCGCCCCACGGACGCACCCCTCGCGCCCTGCGGCGCACCCCCGCAAGCACGGCACACCGATGCCCGTTGCATCCGGCGGTACCCGAGTTGCCGAGCGAATCCCTCAAAGAGGCAACCCTCAGCGGCGTGCGCTGGCTGATGCTGACGCGCATCTGCAGCGAAGCGCTGGGGGTGCTGGCGATGGTGGCGCTCGCCCGTCAGATCGCCCCCGCGCAGTTCGGCCACGCGGCGGTGGCGCTGATCTTCCTGCCGCTCGCGGCGATCCTCACCTTCGAGGGCTTCGCCTCCGCACTCGTGCAGCGCGAGCGGATCGAGCCCGCGCAGCTGCACGCGGCGACGCTCATGAGCCTGCTGGGCGGAGCGGTGCTCACAGCGCTGGCGCTGGTCCTGACGCCCGTCCTGTGGGAGCCGCTGTTCGGCGTGCAGACGGCGAGGCTGATGGCGATGGCCTCGCCTGTGTTCCTGTTGGCGTGCATCGGCGGCGTGCCGCGCGCGCTGCTGTGGCGGCGCCTGGACTTCCGCCGCATGGGCCTGATCGACACGGCCTCGCTGAGCGTCGGCAACCTGCTGGCGGTGGCACTCGCGTTCGCGGGCCTGCAGGCGCGAGCGATCGTGTGGGGCGCGCTCGCGCAGGTGGCGCTCGGCTCGCTGCTGCTGCTCGTGGCCGCGCCTCCGCCGCGCCCGAGCCTGCGCCCCGCCCGGCTGCGCGCGCACCTGCACGCACAGCGCGAGATCGGTGCGTTCGGCGTGCCCGCCGCGCTGGCGGGGCTGGTGGACGTGATGTTTCGCAACGTCGACTACGCGATCCTCGCAGCACGCCTGCCGGCGGCGCAGACGGGCATCTACTGGCGCGCCTTCAACCTCGGCGTGGTCTACCAGGACAAGCTCAGCGGCGTGATGATGCAGCTGGCCTTCCCGGTGTACTCGCGCACCGAGAGCCATACCCAGCTGCGCGCCCTGCACGAGCGCGCCACGCGCGTGCACGCGGCGGTGATCTTCCCGCTGCTGGCGCTGCTGATCGTGACGGCGCCGCTGCTGATCCCCTGGCTGCTCGGCGGAGAGTGGGCGCCGGCGGTGGTGCCCACGCAGATCCTCGCGGTGGCGGGCATGGTGGCGGCGATCCTCACCGGCTATCCGCAGGTGATGCTGGCGCTGGGCCGCCCACGCGCGCTGCTGCGCTTCAACGTGGCGATGCTGCTGGGCTACGCCGCCGTGGTGGAGCTCGCGGCGGGCCACGGCCTGACCGTGGTGGCGCTCAGCGTGAGCGCCTTCTATCTGGCGATCCTCGCGGGCGTCTACCGACTGCTGCTGCGCCGCCACCTGGGCATCTCCATGCGCGGACTGCTCGGCGAGCTGGGTCCCGCACTGGCGGGCTGCGTGGCGCTGGCGTGCGTGGCGACGCCGTTGCGCGCGCTGCTGGAGCCATCGCTCGCGCCGCTGCCGGCGCTGGCGCTCGTCGGCGCAGCGGGCCTGCTCGCCTATGTGCTCACCCTGCGCGCTGTCTCGCCACCGGCCTGGCGCGATCTGAGCCTGCTGCTCGCGCGGGTGCTGCCCGTGCCGGCGTTCGGTCGCTGAGAGGCCGCACCCGGCGGCCTGTGCCCGATCCGGCCACTGAGGTTCGCGTGGATGCTCCGGTGCCTGGGGTGGCCGCTGAGAACCCTCTGTAAATTATTTCCAGCATATTCGTGGATAAAGCCGCACAGTCGGAATAATTCTGCTTGGATGGTATTTCGCGCCGATTTGAGCTATTGTTTGACCGATCAGCCATGCAGCGAGGCAAATGGGGAAGCATGAGCACAGTGGACGTAAGTTGGATGCGTGGGAGCTCGCCCTTGAAGGGGGCCCTGCTCGGTCTGCTGCTGCAACACCCTGGCCACGGCTACGACCTCGCCAACCGCCTCAGCCGTCGCCTGGGGCCGGCCTGGCAAATCGAGGCCAAGCGGCTCTACCCCATGCTCCAGCAGCTCGAGCGCGCTGGACTCGTATCCTCCGAGGCGATCGCCTGTAACGGCCCCACGAGACGGCGCCTCGTCTACTCCCCAACCGAGCGCGCACAGAGCGCACTCACGGACTGGATGGCAACCGGCGTCTCAACCGAGCCGTTTCGTGCAGAGCTGCAGGCCAAGCTGGCGGTTGCCCGCGGCGAGGACGTGCCGCGGCTGCTGGCAGGCCTTGACCGCTACGAACAGGAATGCAGCACGCTGCTCGAGGCCAGCTCCGAGGATCTCCCGCGTCCCCGCTCGCTGTGCGCGTTGGCGATTTTCCTCACACGCACCGCGGCGCTCACGCGCCTGCGCGCCGAGCTGGAGTGGGTCGGGCTGGCTCGCCAGGCGATCGCCGAGCTCGCTGCGACGCAGGCGGCGGCGCGTGCGGCACCCCCCCGCGGCGCGGCGCGTATGGCTGGGGATAATAAGAACCCCACCCAGCTCGGAGGCGGGGAGAGCCGCGCGCTGGGTGCTCTGCCACACGCGGCGCGTGCCGCTCGCGCAGCGCGATGACCATGCCGGCCACGAAGAACAGCAGATAGGGGACGTGCGGAAAGGAGAGCACGTCGAAGAGGGCGCTGCTCAGCAGCACCACGCCGATGCAGGCCAGCGCGGCCAATGCCAGGGAGGCCCGCTCGCGGTCAGATGCCGGATGCGCGGAGAGTTCAGCGGACCGCTTCCCCCTTGCCGCCGGGTAGGAGCGAAAGCGGGGCGCGAAGTCGCGGATCGCCCCGTGCGCGAGGCTCATCATCGCCGCGAGGATCGCCAGATAGGCACCCACCCCGATCACCCCGGTGGTGATCAGCAACCCCAGGTATTCGTTGTCGAGGATGCGGTACTTGTGCGGGTCATAGCTGGCAAAGCCGCGTCCCAGCAGCAGGTGGCGCATGACATCGGGCGCCACGGCGTCATAGCGCGCGGTGCGATCGGTGGTGCTCAGCACGCCGCCCACATGCCCGGGCTGCAGCTGGCTGAGCACCGAGCCGAGCGCCCCGGGCGAGGTGAAGTGCACGAGCACCCCCAGCACCAGAGCCAGGCCCAGCAGCGAGCGAGCGATTGCCCGCGGGCGATAGCAGAGCAGCAGCAGCACCGCCCCCGCGGGCGCCACGAGGCTCGTCTTGCGCGAAGTTGCGACGCCCCCGGCCAGCAGCAGGCCGATCGCCAGCGCATACAGCAGCCGCCGACGGCGCGTGGGCGAATCCACGGCGCCCATCACGGCGAACGGGAGCACCATCGCCAGCAGCGCCGCCAGCTCCAAAGGCTGGCTGGTGGGGCCGAACACCGTGAGGCGCCCGATCGAGTCGCGCGCATCCAGTTCGGGTGGCGGGGTGACCGTCAGCAGCTTGCCCCAGAGGGAGTAGAAGACGTTGTAGTGCAGGCGGTACTCGATCACGGTGGCCACCGCCACGATGCTCCCCAGGGCCACGATCAACACGGCGAAGCGCGGCACCTCGCGGGCTCGCAGCGCGGAGGCGACGACGAAGAAGAACACCAGGTAGGAGCCGAGCAACGCCAGCTTCTTGAGGACCAGCGTGACCTCATCCATATTGGCCAAGGCCGCGCCGTCCACAGTCACGCCTATGCAACACACGGCGAAGAAGGCCAGCGCCGCGAAGTGCACGCGAGTGAGGCGCAGGCGAGGGCGCGCAGCGCCGCTGAGCAGCGCCATGCTGGAGAGCCACAGCAGCACGAGGGCGACCAGGTACGGCCGATCGACGTTGCTGTCGAGCGGCAGGCTCACGGGCAGCTGCATCGAGTCGAATGGCGCGAGGAAGATCATCGCTACGAACCCCGCGAGCGCCCACGGCAGCAGGCGCGTGGTGTGGGGCCAGTCGCCGCCGGTGGGGGCGGGCGTGACCGGCACACGCACAGGACGCCGCCGCCGACCACGGGCAATGAGCAACCCGCCGCCGAGCACCAGCACGAGCAGGAACACCGCCCCCATCAGCTGCCAGCGCGCGCCGCTGTCGACCGACCCCCCCACGGTGGGCCCGAGCGGCCTGAGCACCACCGCCTGTTCGGGGCGCAGGCGATAGGAGGCCTTCTGCGCGGCCACGTGCCTTTGCAGCACGGCGCGCGCGGCGTCGACCAATGCCACCGCTGCCGCCGCGGTGGGGGCCTGGCCGTAAAGCGTGAGCACGGGGTTGACGCCGTCCACGTCGAGCACGAGGCGGTAGGCGTGATCGACTGGCACCGGATCGGGGACCCCGATAGTTTTCGGTGCTTCGTTGCTGCGACCCAACAGCAGCGTGAACGGGCCGGATGCCGCCACGCGCGCGCCGTGCAGTCCCAGCGCCTGCGCCATTTCAGCGGTGGGCCCATCCTGCTGGAGGTAGAGCGCGTAGGTGATCGCCAGCTGCCCGGCGAGCGTCGCGCGATAGGCACCGAGCGGCGCGGGCACGGTGAGCTCCGATTCGCCGGCGTCCACCAAAACCTTCGCGCTGGCCGCGCCGATTTCCACCCGCCGCGGATGCAAAGAGGTGTCATAGCCCGCGAGCCCCGCCGCCAGCACGGCGGCCAGCAGCAGCGCCGCCGCCCACCCCAGCGCCGCGACCGGCAGGCGCGCCGCGGCGGGCAGGCGCGGCGCGAGCGCTCTCATCCCACCGCCGCGAGGTCGCGCTCGGGCTCGTGCTGCTGCTCACGGGATGCGCCCTCCACCTCCTCCTCCGCGGGCGGCCGGCGGCGCACAGCCTCGATGCCGAGCAGCAAAAGCAAACCGAGCAGCAACACTCCCAGACCACCCACCGCCATCAGCGCCTTGCGCGAGCTGGAGTTGACGCTGCCCACCTGCGCGGGGCCGAGCTGGCGGATCGTCACGCGCTGCGCGGCCTTGGTGGAGCCCTGCTGTGCGAGCGCGGCGACGAAGCGCTGCACGCCGGGCAGCACCGCTTCGGCCACGTGCCCGGCGGCGGCTGGATCGGGTCCCTGCACCGAGGCGGTGACGATCGGCTCATCGGCCTGGGCCACGAAGGCGAGTCGATAGCGCGAGCGCTCGCCCAGCAGCTGGCTTGAGCGCGCCTCCGCGGGCGTGATCGCATCCAGCGGCTCCCCGCTGCCGCTGTAGGGGCCCTGCGCGGTGAGGGCGCCTGCAGGCACGGCGGCGGAGGAAGCGATCTGTTCGAGCACCGCCTCGCTGGCCATCACCTGCGCCAGCAGCGCCGCGCGCGTGGTGAGCGGAACGGTGTTCTGCAGCAGGTCCGCCAGCGCCGACTGGGGCGAGTCCACCAGGATCTGCACGGTGGCCGTGCCCGTGGGCGTGGATTTCGCCAACTGCCCCGCGCCGAACGCTGCGCCACCGGCAAGCACCACGATGAGGGCCACGAAGAACTTACGCGACCACAGGATCTTGAGGATGACGGCGAGCTCCATCTCAGGTTGATGCCTCTCCACAAGAACGGACCACCGTGGGCGGCGCTTCCGGGACCGACGAGTTGACAGTTGGCTCCGGTGCCGCGCCCAACGCCGCGCGGGGCAAAGCCACTGCTCTCAGCGAGAGGGCCGTAGACGGCGGTGCCACGAACGGCGGCGCCGCGCGCCCGCCCAGCGCCCGCAGCGCCTGCCCCCGCCCGCGCATGCCATAGCGCAGCGCGAGCGCGCCCAGATACAGCGCGCGGTGGCCCCGCGCGAAGTGCTTGCGCGCGTACTGGCGGCGCGCGAACGCTTCCTGGGCGAGCATGCGCGGCTGCACACCGCCCTTGCCGGCGTGATGGCGGATTGTCATGCCCGGCAGGTAGCGCGTGCGCCAGCCGGCGCGCGCCACGCGCAGGCACAGGTCGGGCTCCTCGCTGTAGAGGAAGAAGCGCTCGTCCAGCAGGCCCGCCGCCAGCAGAGCCTCGCGGCGCGCGAGCAGGAAGGAGCCAACCACCCAATCGCAATCGCCTGCGCGCGCATACGCGGCCGGATCGAGCACGCGCTCCCCCGCCCAGGCAGGGTGCACAACGACGGGCCAGCGCTCACTGCCCAGCGCCTCGCCGAGCGCGCGCAGCGCGTTGGGGAAGCGGCGCATCGTGGGCAGCAGCTCATCGGCGCTGCCCAGCTGGCGCACGCCCGCGATGCCCACCTCGGGCTGAGCGTCGAGCACGGCCACCAGCTCCGCCAGCGATCCCCGCAGGATTTCGGTGTCGGGGTTGAGCAGCAGCACGTAGCGCGCCCGCGTGTGCCATAGGCCACGGTTGTTGCCGTAGGCGAAACCGAGATTGGGCGAGACCACCACGCGCACGCCCGGGAAGCGCTCGCGCACAAGCTCTGCGGTGCCATCGCTGCTGGCGTTGTCGACGACGATCGCCTCCAGCGCAATGTTGCCCGCGTGCGCGAAGAGGCTCTGGAGGCAGGCATCAAGCCAGCGGGCGTCGTTGGCGGAGACGACGACGACGGCTAGATCCACCGTGAAGGAACGACCGTCGCGGAGCGTTGCTTGCGCATGGACACCGCCTCGCACAGGCCCCGACCCGGCCCCGCGGCCCGGCCGGCAGCCGAGCCCGCACACCAGCCGGCAGCCGACGCTCCGCCGCGCGTGCTGATCGTCTCGCCCGTGCGCAACGAGGGCGCGCACATCGCGCGCGTAGCCCTCGCCGTGGCAAGTCAGCAGCCGCCCCCCGCCCGCTGGATCGTGATCGACGACGACTCGGGCGACGACACGCGCGCGCAGCTGGCGGCGATGCGCGAGGCGCTGCCGTTCCTGACGATCCTGCGTGCTCCGCCCCAGGCGCCGGGGGCACGCGACCGCCTCGCCCGGGCCGTGGAGGCGCGCAACTTCAACCTGGCACTGGAGCATGCCGCGACACTTCGCGGCAACCCCCCTCCCCACCGATACACGCACATAATGAAGCTCGACGGCGATATCGAGCTGCCCGGCGATTACCTGAAAACGCTGCTCGTGCGCTTCGCGGCCGACCCGCAGCTGGGCCTGGCGGGGGGCGTGCTGGCCGAGCCGGCGAGCGACGGCTCGCTGCGCAGGATTGGCGTGCCCGCCCACCATGTGCACGGCGCGCTGAAGTGCTGGACGCACGCCTGTTTCACCGCGATCGGCGGCGTCAGCGAGCAGCTGGGCTGGGATACGATCGATGAGACATACGCGCGCATGCGCGGCTTTCACACGCGCAATTTCACCGATCTGGTGTGTGTTCACCATCGCCCGCTGGCGAGCGCCGACGGCGCTCTGCGCGGACACGCGCGCCACGGCGAGTGCGCTTACATCGTTCACTACACCCCCACCTGGGTGGCGCTGCGAGCAGTGAAGGTCGCGCGCCGGCGCCCGCGCGGCCTCTCGGGCGGCGCGTTCCTGTGGGGGTACCTGCACGCGGCACTGCGAGGGGTGCCACAGGTGCAGGACCCCGCCTACCGCCGTTTCACCCGGCGGGAGCTGCGGGGGCGGATACTGCGCGCGGGTGCGGCGCGATGATGACGTCCCGCCGCCCCCTGCGCGTGGCGATGATTCACCTGTCCGATTTCAAACTGGACTCGCGCGTGCAGCGCGAGGCACGTGCGCTGGCGGAGCGTGGCGATGAGGTGCATATGGTGTGTCTGGGGGAGCAGGGTTCGCTGAAAGTGGGAGCAGGATCGATTCACCTGCATCCCGTCAACGCACGCAAGGCGGCGGGAGGCACAGGCGCATACATGCGCTCATACGCAAACTTTATCGCCCGCGCGCTGGCACACGTGAGCGCTCTCGATCTGCGCGAGCGCTTCGATCTGGTGCAAGCACACAACATGCCCGACCTGGTGGTGGCCGCAGCGCTGCTGCCACGCCTGCGCGGCACCCCGCTGGTGCTCGACATCCACGACACCTTTCCGGAGCTGTTTGCGACGAAGTTCTCCTATCCCCGAGCCGCACGCGTGTTGGGTTGGGAGGAGTGGGGTTGCGCGGCTCTATCCTCACACGTAATTGTGGTAACAGAGCAGGCACGCAAGCGCCTGCATGCGCGCGGTGTGGGAGTGGACAAGACGACGGTTGTGATGAACTCCCCCGACGAGCAGGTGTTCGGCCCACCGCGCCCGCCCGCGCCCTGGCCGCTGCCCGGGGAACCGTTGCGCATCCTCTACCACGGCGGCCTGGCACCGCGCTTTGGCGTGCAGACGCTGATCCGCGCGGTGGGCCAGCTCGGCGGGCCCGATGTTCACCTGCGCGTCTGCGGCACGGGTGCCGAGCGCGACAGTCTGGCGGCGCTCGCGCGGGAGGTCGCGCCGGGGCGCGTGGACATCGCGCGCGAGCCAATCCCCTTCGCGCGGATCCCCGCCGAGCTGCAGCGCGCGCACATCGGCGTTGTGCCGACACTGCATGATTCTTTTACCGAGTTGCTGCTGCCCGTGAAGCTGTTGGAGTACGTGCACATGGGCCTGCCCGTCGTGGCCTCGCGGCTGCCGTGCATCGGCGAATACTTCCGCGAGGACGAAGACCTGCGTATGTTCGCCCCTGGCGACGCGCACGAGCTGGCCGGCGCGCTGCGCGAGCTGAGCCGGGACCCTAGCGGTGCGCGCGAGCGCGCTGGACGGGCAGCGCGCCGTCTGCCGGATATCGCGTGGAGCCACCAGCGGGAGCGCTATCTGGCGCTGGTGGACGAACTCGTGCGAGCGCCTGCGCGGCGACATCCTCGGCCAGTGCCGTTATCGACTCCCCGTTGAGCAGCCGCGGGTAGACCTGACTGGCACTCGCCAACCCCAGCCCATCCACGCCGGCGGGCCACAGCGGCGCGGTGCGCGGGAGGTGCCCGAGCGCGTGCACCGGCTCCACCAGCGGCGCGCGCTGCACGGTCCAGGCCACCACGTCGTCGTGGTTGAACGCCGGCGCCAGGCGGGCGAGCATGGCGGTGAAACGGCGGTAGATCGACTCGTCGTCCTCGCTGAACTCGGGGCTGTCCGGATCGCAGTACTTGGGCAAGTAGGCGAGGCGCAGCCCGTCGGTGTGCGCGGTGCCGACCACGTGCGAGGTCTCGACGACGGTGGTGATCGGCGTGGGGTCGCAGATGTTGACCGAGTAGTAGGGCAGCAGCGAGCGGCGTAGCTTCAGCACCAGGCAGACGACGCCGAGGTAGCGCTGCGGGTAGGCATCGAGCAGATGGTGCAGCGCGGGCGGCAGCAGGCGGCGCAGGGCGGGGGGCTGGAGCGTGGGGATCGTCAGGTCGAAGCGCTGCTCGGCGCCGTCGACGCGCACCCCCGCGACCCGCCGCCCGTCGAGCACCAGCCCTTCGACCCCGGCCCCCAGCCGGATCTTCACCCCCAGCTCGCGCGCGCGCCGCGCAGCCGCAAGCACCAGCCGTTCGTGCCCGCCGCCGGCGATGGCGCCCATGCGCTCGCCGCCGCCACCTCCGCTGCCGCGACCTCCGCCGCCGCCGCTGCGGGCGCTGCGCATGCGGTTGGTGCGCGCCCAGAGGTAGGTGGCAGGCAGTTCCGCGTGACGCCCGTCAAAGCGCGAGTCGAGCAGCGGGCGCCAGATGCGGCGCACCACCTCCTTGCCGCAGTGGCGCGTGAGCCACGCCTCCAACGGCATCTCCTCGAGCGCCGTGTAATCCTTGCGCAACTGACACCGCAACACGAACCACCCCAGCCGTGCCCGCGCCACGGGCGAGAGCGGCGGGAAGCGCAGGAAATCCCCAACGCCGTTGAACGGATACATCTCGCCGTCCACGAAGAAGCCGACACCGACGGGGGTGAAGTGCAGCTCCGCCTCCAGGCCGAGCTCGCCGGTGAGCGCGATCATGCGCTCGTCGGAGGGAACGATCACGTGGTAGAAGCGATCGACGCGGTGCCCCTCGAAGTCCATCGAGCCAGCCAGGCCGCCGGGCGTGGGCGCGCGCTCCAGCAGCGTCACGCGGGCGCCGCCCTGCGCGAGGCGCAGCGCGAGCACGGTGCCGAGGATGCCGGCCCCGACGATGCCGACGCGCGGTGGGGCCCCAGCGCTCGCTGGAGCGGCGCTCTCTGCCGCGGTCGCGGGATTCACTCGTCCCCGGCCAGGGGAGAGATCGGCGGCGGCTGGATGCGTCCCACGAGATGCGCTGCCATCAGGCGGCCGTACGCCAGCACGGTGGGCCGCAGGCTCATCTTGGAGGAGCCCATGCGCCGCGACCAGTCGTTGACGGTGGGCACCTCCGCGACGCTGGCGCCGGCGTTGTAGAGCTTCAGCAAGAGCTCGACGTTGGCGGCAAAGCCGGGCTCGCGCACGAGCAGATAGCCATACGTCTCAGCCGCCCGGCGCAGGGTGCCAGCGCGGTAGACGCGATACAGCGAGGACAAAGTGTGGATGTCGCGCAGCCCCCCGGCAAGGCGAAAGGCACCCGAGACCGAACGGGAGGCCGCCAGCCGCCACGGCGCGACCCCGACGATGCGTCCGCCGGGTGCGTAGACGGAGGCCAACACGACGTCGGCACCCTGCGCGAACAGCTCGAGCATGCGCGGCAGGTCACTCAGATCGGAGGTGTTGTCGGCCTCCAGCGTGACGACGGCGTCGCCGTCGGAGGACTCCCCCAGGGCTGCGCGCAGACCGGAGTTGATCGCGGTGCCAAGCCCACGGTTGACGCGGTGGCGGACGATCGCCAGATGCAGGCCGTCGGCATGGGCGGCGATCTCATCGGCGGTGCCGTCGCTGGAGCCGTCATCGACGAAGATCACACGTGCGCCCAGTTCGCTCGCCACGGGAGTGAGGTCGGCGAGCAGCCGCGGGATATTCTCGCGCTCGTTGTAGGCGGGGATGACGAAGCGGATCATCAGACGATGGATTGGGGCATCAGACCTGGATCAGGCGGCAACGGGAACGGGGGCGAGTGTGGCTGAGTCCTCTGCGCGTCGCACCGGCGTGTCGAGCAGCCTGACCGGCCGTTCGTGCGCGGCGGAGTCGCGCACGGCGAGCGCGGCGGCGAGCGCGCGGCAGCCCTCCAGCGCGCTCACGGGCTCGGGCGTGTCATCCAGAACGCAGCGCGCGAACGCACCCAGCTCGGCCTGCAGGGGCTCGACGCGCCCGAGCGCGAAGCGCACAGCCGCGCCCTCGGCGTCGCCGCGGATGCGCGCAAGCTCGCTCCAGCCGCTGGGCGCGCCGCTGGATTCGGTCAGCCACACGTCCTGCGTCAGATAGGAGGCGCTGAGCATGCCGCCCTCGCCGATCACCGTCAGCTCGCGGCGCTTCTCGGGCGTGAGCCAGTTGACATCCAGCAGGCCCCAGGGACCGCTGTCGCCGAAACGCAAGAGGCAGGCGATCATGTCCTCCTGCGAGGGGTGCACGCAGCGGCTGCCATGGGCGTAGATCGAGGTGATGTCAAGGCCCAGGACGAACTGCATGATGTCCAGATCGTGCGTGGCCAGGTCGATCGCCACGCCCGTGTCCTGAATGCGCGCCGGCAGCGGCCCGACGCGCGTGGCGTGCGCGCGAAAGACACGCCCGATGCGTCCCTGGGCGATCAGCTCGGCGAGCTTGCCGACGGCGGGGTTGAAGCGCTCGACGTGGCCGACCATCAGCTTCACGCCTGCCCGCCGTGCGGCGCTGGCCATGCGCAGGCCGTCCTCCAGGGCGGTGGCGATCGGCTTCTCCACGAGCACGTGCCGCCCGGCGGCGATCGCGTCGAGCGCAATCTCGGCGTGGTGCACGCTGGGCGCGCAGATGCACACTGCCTCCACGCCAGGATGCTCCAGAAGCCGCCGGTGATCGGCGTACCACTCGATCGGGCGCCGCGCGATGCGCGTGCGCGCGGAGTCCTCGTCGGGGTCGGCGACCGCCACGACGCTCGCCTGCGCGACGCGTTCCCAGCTCTCCAGGTGGTGGGCGCCCATGCGCCCGAGCCCGATCAGGCCGATGCCGAGCGGGGTCACGCCGCCGCCCTCCGCGCCGAGCGAGCCACGAAGTCCGCGACGATCGCCGCGATCCGCTCCGCCGCGTGCCCATCGCCGAACACCGGCGGGCGCGCAGTGGGCCGCGGACGCGCGACGGCCTCGGCGAAAGCATCGGCATCCACCCCCACGAGCGTGTTCCAGCCCGTGTCCACGGTGTCGGTCCACTCGGTCTCCTCGCGCAGCGTGATGCAGGGCACGCCCCACATGTAGGCCTCGCGCTGCACGCCGCCGGAGTCGGTGGCGATCGCGTGGGCGCCTCGCTCCAGCGCGAGCATGCGCGAGTAGGAGACGGGCGCGAGCAGCCGGATCCACGGCGAGATCGCCAGCTCCCACTCGGCGATTCGCGCGCGCGTGCGCGGGTGCAACGGCAGCAGCACCGGCCACGGGGAGCGGGCGAGACAGGCGAGCAGCGCCTGCAGGCGCAGCGGATCGTCGGTGTTGTAGTTGCGATGAACCGTTGCCAGCAGGTAGTCGCCCCCGGCGGGCCGCACCCGGGCGCGCTGACCCTCAAACGTGTCGCACAGCGGATCGCCCGTCACGTGAATCTCGCCGGAGAGACCCTCGGCGAGCAGGTTGCGGCGAGCACCGGGGGTGGGCGCGAGCAGCAGCTGCGCGAGGCGGTCGGTCTGCACGCGGTTGTGCTCCTCGGGCATGTCGCTGCGACGCGAGCGCAGTCCGGCCTCGACGTGCACGAGCGGCACCCCCGCGGCAGCGGCGGCGCGGGCGCCGGAGAGCGTGGCGTTGGTGTCGCCGCGCACCAGCACCGCGTCGGGCTGCTCGTGCTCGATGACCCCGGCGATGCGCCTGTGCGCCAGGCCCAGCTGCTGCACGCGCGAGCGCGAGCCGACGCCGAGGTTGTAGCGGGGCACGGGCAGGCCGGTGTCGGCGATCTGCCCGCCGGACATCGCCTCGTCGTAGTGCTGGCCGGTGTGCACGAGCACCTCATCGGCCACCCGCGCCAGGGCGGCGCAGACGGGCGCAGCCTGGATGATCTCCGGGCGCGCGCCGATGACCGACAGGATCTTCACGCTGCCGCCTCCTCGGCCAGCGGCGTGAGCGCGAGCGGGATACCGCCTTCGCGCAGCGACTCCTCGGCGACCTCGACGACAGCGACGATCTCCAGTCCGAGCGCGAGGCTCGAGCTCGGCTCCGCCCCGGTGCGGATCGCCCGCGCGAAGTCCTCCAGCTCCAGGCGCAGCGGCTCCTGCGGCTCGATGCGCGGGATCACGACGTCGCCGGTGCGGTAGATCAGCTGGTGCTCGCCGAAGTTGGCGGGCTCGGGCGCCGTCACGTCCATGCCGCGGTCGTAGATGCGCACCGGTTCGTCGGAGGCGGTGTCGTCGTAGACGACCATGCGCTGGCTGCCGACGACGATCATCTGGCGCACCTTGCGCGGCGCGAGCCAGGAGATCTGCACGTTGGCCGTCTGCCCGCCGGCGAACGTGAGCGTGAGAAAGGCGGTCTCGGGGATGCCCTCGCGCAGCACGCTGGAACCGGAGGCGGCCACCTCCACGACCGGCTGCCCGAGCCAGTGCAACAGGATTGAGAGATCGTGCGGCGCGAGATCGCAGAGCACACCCCCGGCGTGGTACTTGCCGAGGTTCATGCGCGAGGAGGTGATGAAGTGGATGTCTCCCACGACCCCGCCCTGGATCAGCTCGCGCACGGCGTTGACGGCCGGGCTGTAGACGAAGGTGTGGCCGGGCATCAGCACACGCCCGCAGGCGCGCGCTACGTCCGCCAGGTCGTACGCATCGTCAAGGCGCGTGGCGAGCGGCTTCTCGACGAGCACGTGCCGGCCCGCTTCAAGCGCCTGGCGCGCGAGCGTGTGGTGGGTCTGCGGGGGGGTGGCCAGCACGATCGCCTCGATCAACGGATCCGCCAGGACGGCGTCGAGCTCCTGCACGGCGCGGGCCTCCGGGTGACGCTGCGCGAACGCCGCCAGGCGCGCGGGGTCCCGATCGCACAGCGCGCGCAGCTCCAGCTCCGGGCACTCGGCGACGTTGCGCGCGAGGTTGGGACCCCAGTAGCCGTAGCCGACGACGGCGGTGCCAAGCGCATGGCTCATGAGCTCAGGCCACCCCCTGGCGCGCGAGCACGACCGGGAGGGTCTTGGCGAGGATGCGCAGGTCGAGCAGCAGCGAGGCGCGCTGCGCATACTCGATGTCAAAGCGCACCATCTCCTCGTAGCTGCGCTCGTTGCGACCCGACACCTGCCACAGGCCCGTCAAGCCTGGCTTGACAGCGAAGCGAGGGAGATAGCGCTCGGGGTAGCGCTCGACCTCGTAGGGGATCACGGGCCGCGGGCCGACGAGCGCCATCTCGCCGCGCAGCACATTGACGAGCTGTGGCAGCTCGTCGAGACTCCACCCTCGCAGGAAGCGGCCTACCCGCGTAATGCGATTGTCGACCGAGAGCTTGTAGAGGCTGCCGCGCTCAGCTCCATCCGGCCGATCGATCAGCGAGTGCACGTACTCGCGGTGCGGCGCCGCGGGGGCGCCATTGCGCATCGTGCGGAACTTGAGAACGGTGAACGGCTTGAGGCCTCGTCCAAGGCGCCGCTGGCGGAAGATGATGGGTCCTGGCGACTCCACGCGGATCGCCAGCGCGACGAGCGCCAGCAATGGAGAGAGCACCAGCAACGTTACGGCGGCAACGGTGATGTCAAGCAGGCGGCGAGCTGTTCTCTGGGTCGTCACTGATCGATCAACGGGAATTGCGCGATTACTCTTCCGCGAAGCTCAAAACGGCAGCCACAACGCGCTGAAGCTCCCCGTCGCTCATCCCTGGAAACAGCGGCAGCGAGCAAACGCGCTCGGCGAGACGCTCACACACCGGCAGACTCCCGGGCGCGTACCCAAGATGGGCATAGGCGCCGGTGAGGTGAATCGGCGTGGGGTAGTGCACGGCGCTGGCGACGCCCCATTCGGCGAGGTGCTCGCGCAGCGCGTCGCGTCGAGTGCAGCGCAGTACGAACAGGTGGTGCACGTGATCGCCCTGCGCCCCCGGCACGTGCGGCAGCTCGATCCCGGCGGCGGCCGCCACGCGGCACGCGGGCGCGAGCGCGTCGTGCAGCGCCGCGGCCAGCCTGCGCCGCTCCCCGTTCCAGGCGTCCAGGCGCGGCAGCTTGCGCCGCAGCACGACCGCCTGCAGGGCATCCAGGCGCGCGGTACCGCCAATCACACGGTGCTTGTAGCGGGGGCGCTCGCCGTGGCTGCGCAGCAGCGCGACGCGCTCGGCCAGCACTGGATCGGCGCTGAGCACGGCCCCACCGTCGCCCCACGCGCCGAGGTTCTTGGCGGGGTAGAAGCTGAAGCAGCCGAGCGCCCCGAACGTGCCGACGCGCCGTCCGCGATAGCGCGCGCCGTGCGCCTGACAGGCATCCTCGACCACGTGCACGCCCGCGTGCGCGGCGAGCTCGAGGATCGGATCGAGATCGACGGTGGCGCCGTAGAGGTGCACGGGCACCACACAGCGCACGCGCGGACCCAGCGCGGCAGCCATGCCCTCCGCGGTGAGCAGCTGGGAACTGGGATCGACATCTACCAGCCGTGGAATCGCGCCGACGGCGCTGACGGCCTCGGCGGTGGCGATGAAGGAGTTGGCGGGCACGATCACCTCGTCGCCAGGCCCGATTTCAAGCGCGCGCAGCGAGAGAGCGAGCGCCTCGGTGCCCGAGCCCACGCCCACGGCGCAGGGCGCTTCGCAGTAGTTGGCGAAGTCGCGCTCGAATTCCTCGACGTGCGCGCCGAGCGTGAAGGCCCCCGCGCGCGCCACCCGCTCGACGTCGCCCAGCAGTTCCGCGAGCAGCTGTGGGTCGGCGTGGTCGAGGCGGACGAAGGGGACGGTGGGGACGGTGGGCGGCGAGTGGTGCCCCTCGGCAGCGGCCCTCCCCGCCCGGGCGAGCGCCCTCCCTTTCTCGCTGACCTCGGTCGGCGGCAGCACGCTGCGCTACCGAACTGCCGTGGCCGGCGCCGACTCCAGGCGTCGCAGCTCCTGCTGCAGCGCACGCCTGCCCCGGTGGTGCAAGCCATGGATGGAGCTCTCCGAGCGGCCCATGCGCGTGGCGATCTCCGGCGGCGTGAGCCCGACGAGGTGGCGCATCACGATCACCTCTCGCTGCTCGTAAGGGAGCGCCACGAGCGCAGTGCGCAGGCTGCGCGCGCGGTGCAGGGCGGTCTCATCGACCTGGTGATCCGCCCCGAAGATCTCTTCGGCAGGGATCGGCCGGCGGCGGCGCAGATGATCGAGCGCCACGTTGCGCGCCAGGCGCAGGAGCCACCCTGAGAACGGCACCCCGCGGTCGTCGTACTTGACGATCGCCGTGATCAGCTTGAGGAAAACGTGCTGCGTGAGGTCTTCGGCCTCCTTGTCGTCGCGCACGATGCTGCGGATGTACCCGTAGACGTTGCCCGCGTAGCGCTCGTACAAAAGCCGCAGCGCATCGCGATCCCCGCGCTTGCAGCGAGCGATCGCATTGCGCACCTCGCGTGCTGCCTGCGGCGACTCATCAAGTGTGGAGCGAGGACTCGGACCCATGTGGGCAGCGATACTCGGCGAGGGAGCCGCTCCCCACAATCCTCCGATCGTCTCTATCTGCGTTCAGTTATATGAACGCCCCCATCCCCCGTTTGGGGGAGTCGCTTGGCCCGCCCAAGGCAGGACGCTCGGTAATCCAGCCTCATCTCGCGTGGCCGCGCACATCGGGCACTGCTGGCACTGCACCGCTTACCCGCCGCCGTCGCGCAACACGACGCCGCGAAAGCACGGAAAACTACTTAGCGAATATCCGTGTAAAGTTCGGTCGCGGACGCCTGTCTGCGTCGTTTGACTTTTTGGAGTGCGCCTCGGCGGCCGGGGTCGGGGGGGCGCACCAAAGGCTTCACGCCCCTCTCGGCGCCGGCCCCTGCCAGGGAGGCGAGGCGTGGGGACACCTGCTGGCGTCGCGGTGCCAAATCCCCCTCCAGGCGCCGCGGCGCAGCAGGGCTCGTGCCCTCAGGCAGACGTGTCGGTCAGAGGGCACGCTACTCACGCAGGCGTGTCGGCGCTGATCAGCCCGCGCTTGAGCGCATAGCCCACCAGCTCGGCGCGCGAGGTGAGCCGCAGCTTCTGCTGGATGTGCGCGCGGTGCGTCTCGACGGTACGCACGGAGAGGAACAGCTGCTGCGCGATCTCCGCGTTGGTGTGGCCCAGGGCAATCAGCCGCAGCACGTCCACCTCGCGCTCGGACAGATCGTCGGGCGGCCCTGGGACAGGCTCGCTCGCGAGCCGCGCACCGAGGCGCGGATTCAGATAACTCTCGCCCGCGGCCGCGCGGCGCACGGCCGCGACCAGCTCCTCGTCGGCTGCCTCCTTGAGCACATAGCCGAGCGCACCAGCGCCGAGCGCGCTGCGCGCGAAGGCGGGTTCCTGCTGCATCGTGAGCACCACGATCTGCGTATCGGGCGACTCCTGCCGAATCAGCGGAATCGCCTCGAGGCTCGACCCTCCGGGCATGTTGAGATCGAGCACGAGCACGCGCGGACGGTGGCCGCGCACATAGCGCCGCGCGTCCTGGACATCGCCGGCCTCCGCGACGACCTCGAGACCGGGTTCACTGTCGAGCAGCATGCGCAGGCCGCTGCGCACAACGGCGTGATCGTCGGCCAGCACGATGCGGATCGCGCCGCCGACCGATACGTCCGGCCGGCGCACGCTGCCTGCGCCGGCTTGGCCTGCTTCCTGCTCGCTCACTACCCCTGACGGTAGCGCTTAACGGCTGGCCCTGCCTGCATAGGGGGACCATCGGCTGGAGAGGAGGCAGACGCACAGATGATCAATTGGCAGGGAGCCTTCTGGCTGATGGATTCGTCGAGATTAGTACTCCACGAGCAGATACGACATGATGGAGGTGTGGGCCCTTTTTTTGATTTTAAGTTGAGGGCGCCGCGCACGGCTTGCACACGCGCGGCTCCGGTGCTCGGAGCGGGGGGCAGGGCGTGCGCGTTTTCGGAGGGCAGGGCATGCGCGTTTTAATCGTCAATTCCGGCTCCAGTACGCTGAAGCTGACGCTGCTCAGCGGCGAGGACACGGTGCTGGGCCACCACGAACTGGTGACGCCGCGCGGCAAGCTCGAAGAGCGCTCGCTGACGGCGACACTCGAGTCGGCGCTGCTGGGCGACCTGGGCGGCGCGCAGGCGGTGGGGCACCGCATCGTGCACGGGGGGGAGCGCTTCGAGGAGGCGGTGTTGATCGACGCGGAGGTGCGCGGCGCGCTGGGCAAGCTGGCGGAGCTCGCGCCACTGCATCAGCCGCGCGCGCTGGGCGTGCTGGATACGGTGGGCGATGCGCTGGGGGATCTACCGGCGGTGGCCTGTTTCGATACGGCGTTCCACGCGGGCATGCCCGCGGCGGCGAGCACGTATGCGCTGCCCAAGCGCTGGCGCGAGCGCTGGGGGGTACGCCGCTATGGCTTCCATGGGCTCTCGCACGCGTGGGTGGCGACGCGCGCGCCGCAGCTGCTGGGGTTAGGCGCGGGGGCGCGATCCGGGGCAGGCGTCGCACGCGTGCGCAGGGGGCGGGGCGCAGCGGACGGCGGGGGCGAGTTGCGCATCGTCAGCTGCCACCTCGGCGCGGGCAGCTCGCTGTGCGCGATCCGCGGCGGACATTCGGTGGACGGCACGATGGGCTTCACGCCGCTGGATGGCCTGCCGATGGCCACACGCTCGGGCGGCCTCGATCCCGCCCTGGTGCTATGGCTGCTGGGGCGGCCCGGCATCGACCGGGAGCAGCTGGAGCAGACGCTCGAGCACGGCGCCGGCATGCTGGCGCTGGGCGGCAGTGCGGATATGCGCGTGCTGCTGGAGCGCGCCGCGGAAGAGGACTGGACGGGCGCGAGCGAGGAGGCGCGGCTGGCGCTCGATGTCTACACACACAGCCTGCGCGCGGGCATCGCCGCGATGGCGGCGGCGCTGGATGGGCTGGACGTGCTGGTGTTCACGGGCGGCATTGGGCACAGCTCGCCGGAGATCCGCCGCATGGCGGCGGCGGGGCTGGGCTTTCTGGGAGTGGCAATCGACGAGGAGCGCAACAACGACGCCGCGGGCGATTGCGAGATCTCCGCCGATGGCGCAGCGGTGAGCACGCTGACGATCGAAGCACGAGAGGACCTGCAGATCGCGCGCGAGGTGCGCAGGCTGCTGCACAGCGAGGACTGAGCGCAGATCCACCGCTTGCGCCCGGGCACGTCTCCGGAACGCCGGGACTCCTCACGACTCGCGCTCAACCAGCAGCGCGAACGTCGGACACGCAAGCGCCGCGCGTTTGGCATGGGCGAGGAGCTCGCCATCAAGCGGCCGCTCGTCGAGGATCGGGTAGCCCCACTCGTCGAGCGCGATGCGCTCGGGGAGCAACTCGGCGCACATGCCGTGCGCCTCACAGGTGATCGGGTTGACGCGCAGGCGGTGGCGATTCATCGCATCCTCCCGACCCCGCCGCACGGCGGCCCCGCAACCCCGGCGCCCGGCGTCCTGGCGATCCCATCCGGGCGCGTCCTCACGCCCCCGCCTCCCCCTCCGGCGAGCTCGCCCCGGCACCCGCCCCGGCCGCAGGCCGCGCGCGCACAGGCAGCGGCAGCTCAGCCGGCCGCCGGCAGGCGTCGCACACGCCGTGCTTGGCGTGGTCGGCAAACTCGGCGGCGAACACTTCAAGGGCACTGACGACCATGCGCACGGCCCCGTCGGGATGGCCGCACGCGCCGCGGCCGCGCGCCAGCGAGGCGAAGTAGGCGATGCGCTGGCGCGCCTTGCCCCGCGCGGCGCCCGCCGCCACCTCCTCGATCGCGGCCGCCATCGCATCCAGGCCATTCAGGCAGGGGCCGCACTGACGTGCACTTTCGTGTGCCATCCAGCGCGTGACGCGCGCGGTTTCGGCCACGGGGCAGGCTTCCGCCGAGAGCAGCGCGACAACGCCGGCGCCCAGCGAGGCGCCGTGCGGAGCTAGGTGCTCGTCGGAGAGCGCGAGGGCACGCAGCAGCTGGCCATCGACCCAGGCCCCGGCGTAGCCGCCGAACAGCACGGCGCGCGGCGGCGGCGCCCCGGGCGGGCATCCGCCGGCGGCGGCGAGCAGCGACTGCAGCGAGGAGCCCTGCTCGATCTCATAGACGCCCGGATAGGCAACGGGGCCGCAGAGCGTCACCAGCGTGGAACCGGGCTCACCGGCGGTGCCCAACTCGCGGAACCAGTCGGACCCGTGGCGCGCTATGAGCGCCACCTGCGCCAGCGTCTCGGCGTTGTGCAGCAGCGTGGGGCGCTTGGCCACGCCGCGTTCGAAGGGCATCGGGGGGGTGAATGTCGGCAGCGCCGGACCGCCGTTCAGATGGGAGACGAGCGCGGTCTCCTGCCCAGCGATGTAGCGGTCGGGGACGGTGGCGAGGCGGACTGGCGGGGCATCGCCGGACAGCTGCCGGCGTTCGGCGATCGCCCGCTCGAGGGGCTTCAGCGCAACGGAGTCGGGGACGCAGAGCACGATCTCCACTGCGCCGACGGCCTGCGCAGCGAGCGCGGCTCCGTCGAGCACCAGGTGCGGCAGGGCGGCCAGCAGGGTGCGGTCCTTGAGGCTCGCGGGCTCGCCCTCGGCGGCGTTCACCACCACGACAGCGCGGCCCCGACTGGCGGCTACGGCGCGCATCTTCACGGCGCTCGGAAAGGAGGCGCCACCCTGCCCGCGCAGGCCCGCGCGCTCGATGCGCTCGATCAGCGCCCCCGCCGCGCGACGCTCGCGCCGGCCGTGCGCCAGCGGCGGCTCGCCGTGCACCTGCACGTGCTCGGACAGGGACATCAGCCCCTGCGCGGGGATGTCGGTCAACAGACGTGGAAGACCGACGGGGGCTGAGGAGGAGGGGGAGGAGGGGTTGCCGCGCGCGGCCATCTTGCGCGGGGGAGCCTCCAACGGGGCAGTGGCGAGGCGGGTGGGGGGTTCCATTGCGGGACTCATCGCGGGGCCAGCCTGCGGGGGGGTCGTGCGGGGAGCACTCTTGCGAGCACCGATGCGAGCACGACCGCGATGCAGGCGATGCTCAGCGCCAGCAGCCAGGGTCGGCCGGCGTCGCTGCCGGTGCCGAAGGTGTGCAGCAGCGCGATCGGCCAGCAGGCATAGGCGGACCAGTGGACGGCTCGCCACAAGGCATAGCCGATGCGCTGGCGCAGCATGCTGGTGATGAGGATGGCGAGCATCAGGTCAAACGAGACGGCGCCCAGGCCCAGCCAGAACGTCTTGTAGGAGTTGGCGAAGGGGATGACGGCGGCGCTCAGGGGGATCGAGACAAAAGTGTCCATCACCGTGGTGAGGACGTGCACGACTACGAACACGAACGCCAGCAGCGAGGCGTTGCGGTGCAGCGCGTCGATCACGAAGCGTGGCCAGCGGGTGGTGTGCAGGCGGCGCGCGTCCATCACGCCTAGCGCCAGGGAGATCGTCAGCAGGATCAGCGCTACGGCGCCGGTGGCTCGCGTTAGGTACCAGTAGGTGCTGGGGCCTTTGACGGCCGCCAGCAGGAGGGTCATGCGGCGGCCTCGCTCGCGGGCGCGACCCAGTCCCGCGGGGGACTCCCGCCGCCGGGGGGGCCACCCGGGGCGAGCGCGCCCGCACCCACACACCCGGGCTGCGCGGGCCAGTCGCCCAGCGTGCCGACGCGGCCGGCCCGATCGACCAGGCGCGCGGGGAGGCCCAGCCCAGCCAGCCACTCGGGGGCGGCGCCCGCGCGCACGATGGCGGCGGTGCTGGCGATGTTGGCATCGACGCAGTCGGCGGCGGCCACGCTTACCGTGCGCCACGTGTCGGCGACGGGGGTCTGGGTGGCAGGGGAGATGATGTGGTGGCGGGTGATGCCGTGGTGGCGCCAGCGGCGCACAGACGTGCCCGACGTGGCGAGGCCGCCGCCTGAAATCGACACCAGCTGACCGGGCACGTGCAGGTCGCTGCGGTGGTCGTCGGTGACGAACACACGCCAGCCCCCAGCGGGCGCCTGGCCGCCGGTGGCGATGTCGCCGCCGAGGCTCACGAGCACGCCCGCGCCAGTGTCGGCGGCGACGGCACGCGCGGCGCGGTCGGCTGCCAGGGCCTTGGCGGTGGCACCCAGATCCAGGGAGATGCCCTCGGGAACTCGCACCGTAAGACGCTCGGGGTCGAGCTCGATCGTCTGCCAGCCTTTGCGCACGCGGGCACGCAGGATGGGAGGCAGCGCGGCGCGAGCATCCTCACCGGCCGGCCTCGCCGACGACTCCCCGGACATCGCCGCGGACATCGTCGACTCACGGCCGGCATCCTCCAGCAGCCGCCAGTCGCGGTCGTAGCCGGCCAACTCCAGCGCCGCACCGAGCGTGGGATCGACGTCGCCTTCGGTCAGCTGTGCCGCGCGCATGGCCACACCCAGAGCTTCGATCAGCAGCGCGTCCACACGCACGGGCCTCCCGCCGGCTCGGTTCACTCGCATCAGATCGGTGTCCTCGCGGAAGCGGCTGCACGTGCGATCGATGGCGGCCAGCTCACGCTCCACCAGCTCGCGCGCAACCGGGAGCGCATTCGCGGAGGTGACGCGCAGGACGACGCTCGTGCCGAGCGCTTCCCACTGCAGCCCTGTGGCACTGACCGAGGGGGCGCGCTTCACGAGGCCCCCGAGACGACGGGTGCTTCTGAGGATGCCGGCGGCGCGGAGGTCGTTGCTTCCGAGTGCTGTTCGGGGGCCGCTTCGACATGCGTTTCGGGGGCGGCTTCGGTGTGGGGGGTCGCTTCGGTGTGCTGTTCGGGGGTCGCTTCGACGTGCGTTTCTGGTGTCGCTTCGGAGTGCTGTTCGGGAGCTGCTTCCACGTGCGTTTCGGGGGCGGCTTCGGTGTGCGCTTCGGGCGTGGCCTGCGGCGTGGTGGCGGGCGGCTGCAGCGAGCTGGTGGAGCCCTGCGAGCCCTGCCCGCTCCGCTGCTGCTGCGCGGCGGCGCGGCGCTTGGCGGCCTCGCGCGCGGCGAGCGCCTGGGGCCCTGTCTTGATCGTCTTGCCGGGGAAGGCGTTGGCGGCGACCTCCGAGAGCACACCGGTGAGCGCCACCGAGCCGGCGATCATCCAGCGCGTGGCGCGCGAAAGGCGTCGCAATGCGAAGTCACGTGAGCGAGGGGTGTGCGAGCCGGGCTCCACTGCCATGCAGACCAGTGTGGCGGGAATCGCTAAGGATCCGGTAACTGCAAGATGAGAAATCTCATTGAATGACAGCGCCCGTACTGGGACCAATGTAAGAGTCCTGAGAATGCCGGGCTCCTAAACGACCACCGCACGATCCCGCACGGCCACCCTGCACGAGGATCTATAGTGCCGCGCATATGCAACGGTCCGCCGACCCCATCGACGGGGAGAAGGCGACGGGTCCAGCGGTCTTGATCGTCGAGGACGAGCCGGGCATCGTGGACTTCCTGCGGCGCGGCCTCGCCGCGGAGGGCTTTGCCGTGCAGACGGCGAGCGACGGCGCCGAGGGCGAGCGCCGGGCGCTCGCAGAGAACTTCGACGCGATCGTGCTCGACCTGATGCTGCCGGGCCGCGGCGGCATGGAGATCCTGGAGCGCCTGCGCAGCGCCAAGCCGGGGGTGCCGGTGATCGTGCTCACGGCGCGTGGCGACGTGGGCGATCGCGTGGCGGGGCTGGAGGCCGGCGCGGTCGATTACCTGGTGAAGCCCTTCTCACTGGCTGAGTTGATCGCGCGCGTGCGGGCGCAGCTGCGCGTGGCGGCGCAGAGCGCCAGCACGATGCTGCGCGTGGCGGACATCGAGGTGGATCTGCTCAGCCGCCGTGTGCGCCGCGACGGCGCGACGGTGCTCCTGAGCACGACCGAATTCGAGTTGCTTGTGTACATGATGCGCCACGCGGGGCAGGTGCTCACTCGCGAGCAGGTCTTGAGCGCGGTGTGGGGGTACGAGCACGATCCGGCGACGAACGTGGTGGACGTTTACATCGGCTACCTGCGCCGCAAGCTGCGCCGGCCCGACAGCCCGGCACCGATACATACGGTGCGCTCGGTGGGCTACCGCCTGGGCAATGGCGCCGCCTGAGCGCCGCCGGCGCCCTTGGCCCGCGGGCCTGCGCCCCACCGTCCCACGCCCCACGGACTCGCGCCCCGCCGGCCCGCGTCCCGCCGACCCACACCCCAGCGGCTCCCGCCGGCGCCCGTGGCCGACTAGCTTGCGCTGGCGCCTGGCCGCCTGGGTCACTGCGGTGATGCTCGCCTGCACGGCCATCAGCTTCGTGGCGGTGTACAGCGGCACCGGCACGCAGCTGCGCCGGCAGGTGGACGGCGAGATCCGCGGCGACCTCGGCGAGCTCGAACGGACCGTAACGAGCGGCACTAGCCACCAGCCGCGGGCGGTGGCCGCGCGGGCACGGCGCTATCTGATCGCGCAGCCTTTCAGCGCCAGCTCGACGCTGCAGTTCGCGGTGGTGGGCAGCATCGCGACGATCGCCAACCGGCCGGAGGTGTTCGGCAGCGCGAAGCCCGACAACGGCGAGAGCGCCGCCGAGCAGACCCAGGAGAACCGCCTCTCACGGCAGTTGCTCACCACGCCCGACGGCTACAGCACACTGCTGCTGCCCGACGTGGGCAACCTGCGCCTGTATAAGCGAACGCTCCTGCTGCCGGGCGGCGGGCCGCGCGTGACGGTGGGCGTGGGCGAGCCGCTGGCCGGGGTGGCGCACGCGCAGCGTGGCGTGGCGCGCGCGTTCATCCTCGCGGGCGCCCTTGCGCTGGTGGGGGCACTGGGCGCGTCGTTTCTGATCGGCACGCGCTTCACGCTGCCCTTGCGGCGCATGGCGGCGGTGGCAGCGCGCGTGGACGCGGGCGACCTGCACCCGCGCATCCACGACCTCGGCGGCCGCCAGGACGAGGTGCGGGTGCTGGCGGACTCCTTCAACCACATGCTCGACCGCCTCGCCGATGCCTTCGCGGGGCAGCGCGCGTTCGTGGCCGACGCCTCGCACGAGCTGCGCACGCCGCTGACGGTGATCCGCGGGCAGCTGGAGCTGCTGGCCGCCGCCGAGGCGGAGGTGCCGGCCGCGGAGGTGCGGCGCGTGGAGCGTTTGGTGGCCGCGGAGATCGCCCGCATCACGCGCCTGGTGGACGACCTGCTGCTGCTGGCGAAGGCCGAGCAGACCGAGTTCCTGCGGCCGGAGCCGATCGAGCTTGAGAGCTATGTGCGCGAGTTGTGGGATGGCGTCACGCTACTGGCCACGCGCCGCTTCGAGCTGGGGGAGCTGCCGCGGGGCACGCTCAGCGCCGACCCCGATCGCCTCGCGCAGGCGCTGCGCAATCTGCTGTCCAACGCGATCGCACACACCGCACCGGAGCAGGGACTCGTGCGCATGGAGGTGCGCCGCGCGGGGGCCGACCGCGTGCGCTTTGAAGTGCGCGACGACGGGCCGGGCATTCCGCCGCAGGAGCGCGAGCGGGTGTTCGAGCGCTTCCACCGCACCGACGTGGCGCGCGATCGCGCCTCGGGCGGCACGGGCCTGGGGCTGGCGATCGTGCGCGCCATCGCACAGGCTCACGGCGGGCGCGTCGCGGCGGGGCAGGCGCCCGAGGGCGGCGCATGCATCGAACTGGAGCTGCCGGGTTTCACTACGTACATTTCCGAAAATAGTGTCCCGAGCTGACAATGTCAGGGGGCTGACCGATAAACTCTGAGCACAGGTGTCGTCATTTCTTGGACATTCCGGGGGAGGCTTCCTTTCTCCCCGCGGATCTAGAAAGTCAGTGGTTTTCCCCACCCTAATGAGGGCTTTCCCCACTGATTCGAACGCCCAGACCGGCCTAGGCTGAAACTATCTCATCCCATCTGCATCTAACTGCCGCCGCGGTCGAGCGCGACGCGGACGCTTCGGCGGTCCCTGCGATCCGCATCATCCTCGCGGACGATCACGCCCTGATGCGGCGCAGCCTGCGCCTGCTGCTCGACAGCGAAGCCGACCTGGAGGTGATCGGCGAAGCCGACGATCTGCCGCTGGTGGTGCGCCACGTGCAAAGCCAGCGCCCGCAGGTGCTGGTGCTCGACCTGGGCATGCCCGGCGGATCGAGCGTCGATGCGATCCGCCGGCTGCGCGCGCAGGTGCCCGAGACGCATGTGGTGGTGCTCACGCTGGACGACAACCCGATCTTTGCGCAGCAGGCGCTGAACGCGGGGGCGACGGGCTTCGTGCTGAAGGACCTTTCCGACGAGGACCTGCCGCGGGCGGTACGCGCGGCGGCGCAGGGCGAGCAGTACGTGAGCCCACGCATCATGGAGCGCCTGCAGATCATGCAGGACTCGTTCACCCAAGACAAGCTCACGCCGCGCGAGATCGAAGTGCTACGGCTGATCGCCCTCGGCCACACGAGCGTGCAGATCGCGGAGAAGCTGCACCTCTCGCCGCGCACGATCGAGACCCACCGCACGCGCATCCATCGCAAGCTCGAAGTGAACAACCGCTCAGAGCTCGTGCACTACGCGATCGCACGCGGGCTCTTGAGGATCTGAGGCCGCCCGCCCGTGACGCCTCACGCGCCCGTGACGCCCCGCCCGCACGCACGCCCGCGACACTCCATCCGCCCGCACGCTCGTGACACCCCGCCGGCCCGACGCCCGCGTCCGGCAGGACTGCGGAAAATCCGCAATGCTCTGCCGGCTACGCCCGGATGCCCGCAAACCGCGCGAGTGACAGATTGGGAGCACATCGACCAATCCAAGACCAGGGCTGAGGACGACAGACAATGAGCACAAGCGAATCGGGGGCGGACACCGCCCGTCGCGAGAAACCCTTCCGCGTGGTGATCGCCGGCGGCGGCGTGGCCGCGATGGAGGCCACCCTGGCGCTGAGCGACCTGGCGCCGGCCGACACCCAGGTGACGATCGTGGCCCCCAACCCTGAGTTCGTCTACCGC
This sequence comes from uncultured Solirubrobacterales bacterium, assembly GCA_963821895.1. Lineage (GTDB taxonomy): Bacteria > Actinomycetota > Thermoleophilia > Solirubrobacterales > Solirubrobacteraceae > Palsa-744. The sequence continues at coordinate 355,319 of CAWGFQ010000003.1, read as the reverse complement.
CCGCTGGCGGTGCGCGAGCCCTTCGCCTATGGCCCCGCCGGGCGCTACCCGCTAGCGGACATCGCCGCGCACGCCGGCGCCACGCTGCTGAGCGACAAGCTGGAATGGGTGGACCCGGCCGAGCGCACGATCCATACGCACGGGAGCGGCCCGCTGCCCTACGACGCGCTGCTGCTCGCGCTCGGCGCCTTGGCGCATCCGCGCTACGAGCACGCGATCACGATCGACGACAAGCGCATGGACGAGACGCTGCACGGCCTCGTGCAGGACATCGAGCAGGGCTACGTGCGCAGCCTCGCGCTGGTGGCGCCGGGCAGGATGGCCTGGCCGCTGCCGATCTACGAGCTGGCGCTGATGAGCGCGGGGCGGGCATATGACATGGGTGTGGAGCTGTCGATCGCGATCGTCACCCCCGAGGACGCGCCGCTGGCGATCTTCGGCAGCGCCGTGAGCGACGCCGTGGGAACGCTGCTGGCGAAGTCCGGCATCGAGGTGCTCACCTCCGCCTACGCCGAGGTGCCGGCGCCGGGCGTCGTTGACATCAACCCGGGCGGGCGCCACCTGCAGGTCGATCGCATCGTCTCGCTACCCGAGCTGTATGGGCCACCGCTGCGCGGCATTCCGCTGGGCGAGCACGGCTTCATCCGCATCGACCCGCACGCCAGAGTGCACGGCGTGGGACCCGTCTTCGCAGCCGGCGACGCCACCGAGTTCGCGCTGAAGTACGGCGGTGTGGCCGCCCAGCAGGCCGACGCAGCCGCCGAATCGATCGCCGCCCTGGCAGGCGCCGCGATCGAGCCCCGCCCCTTCAACCCCGTCATCCACGGCGTTCTGTTCACGGCCGACCGCCCGCGCTACCTCACGGCGCGCATCACCGGCGGGCAGGGCTTCAGCTCCGAGATCGCCGACACCCCCAGCTGGTCGCCGCCAAACAAGATCGTCGCGCGCTGGCTGGCGCCCTACCTGGAGCAGCGCGACCGGGCGCAGCCGACCGCCTGACGCAGCCACGCGCGGGCGGTTCGGCTCCGGCGCGAGACGTCGGAAACACGCTGGGCTTCGCTTGGCCATGCGTGGCGGGGAAGGACATCTCGCACTGCAGGCCGGCCTTGAGGTCGAGATGGTCGAGCACCTGGGGTACGAGGCGTACGATCGTGCTGGCCGTGGGTCGGGGAACAGCCGCAGTGGGACGTACGCGAAGACGGTGAAGACGGACGTCGGGCCGGTGGATTTGCGTGTCCCGAGGGACCGTGAGGGGACGTTTGAGCCGGTCACGGTCCCTAAGCACGTGCGCCGCCTGGAGGGCCTGGGTGCGAACGTGATCAGCCTCTACGCGAAGGGCCTGACCACCGGGGAGATCCAGGCGCATCTGGCGGAGATCTACGACACCCAGATCCCCAGGGAGACGATCTCCAAGATCACCGATGAGATCCTCGATGACATGGTCGCCTGGCAGTCACGCCCGTTGGATCGTGGGCGGTTTCTAACTGTCGTCTTCTTAGAGATGCACGGTCACGCAGTATATCGTGGCGATGGCGCTGGCATCCTGGGTGATGTGCAATCCTTCTATGCTGTGCTTTTAGACGAATCCAACCAGCTCACCAGATCACGAGAGAAGATGAGCCGCAAAGGAGGCCCCCATGCCACGAGAAAAGACAGATCCAGAGGAGTCGTTCTCCTTTTGAGCCGATGAGTAAGCGTCGCAAGGGCTTCCCGTCGGAGACGCGCGTAAAGCGGGGGGCGCGCACGATCCGCGACGGCGAGGTCGAGTTCGTAGAGCGTCTCGGTGACTACGACTTATGTCCATGTGGCTCCAGTCGGCGCTTCAAGAACTGCTGTCGCAACAGTGGCCGCTTTTGACGGCGCAGGGCGAGCACACTACGAGCGCGAGCGTTGAAACCTGAACGGAATGGCGGGTAGAAGAACCTGCTCTACCCGCCATCCGCCCTCACCGCTATGAGCGCCCGGCCGATAGACGACCATGTCGACGACCCTGCACGACCTGGGCTGAAAAGTCAATGTATCGACGGGCCTCAGCCGTCTGAAGCAGCCGCCAGCGCCGACTCCGACACCCGCCGCACCGGCAGCGACACACGCACTGTCGTGCCACCCCCCGGCGCGCTCTCGATCTGCAGCGACCCCTCCAGCAGCCCCACCCGCTCGCGCATGCCCAGCAGGCCGAAGCCCTTCGTGGCCTGCGCCGGGTCGAAGCCGGCGCCGTCGTCGCGCACCGTGAGGTGGATTGCGCTCGCGTCCTCCACCACTTCCACGACGGCGCGTCGTGCCTGGCCGTGCTTGGCGGCGTTGTTGAGCGCCTCCTGCACGATCCGATACAGCGCCACCTCGAGCTCCGGGATGTGGCGGGCAGCGACGCGGCCCTGCTCGTAGGCGAGATCCACGGCGATGTCCACCTCCAGGCCGCGGTGCTCCGCGCGCTCGGCGAGTGCCAGCAGGGCAGCCTCGGCGCCGAGCTCGTCGAGCGCTGCCGGGCGCAGGTCGGTGATCAGCGAGCGCAGGTCGGCGATGCCGGCCTGGAGGTACTCGATCGCCTCCTCCACGGCCTCTGCCAGGAGCTCGGGCTTGCCCTGGCGGCGCGCGTTGGCGAGGCGGATGTGCAGCGCGCTCAGGCTCTGTAGGGTCTCGTCGTGCAGGTCGCGCGCCCAGCGTCCGCGCTCCTCCTCGGCGGCGGCCAGGCGCTGGCGGTGATGCTCGGAGGCCACCGACTGCGCAGTGGCCACGGCGGTGGCGGCACTCGCCGCGAAAGCCTCCAGCAGGCGCTGGTCCTCGGCGCTGAAGCGCGGCCCGTCGTGCAGGCGGTCGAGCGCCAGCAGCACGCCGTAGGTGCGGCCCTGAAAGACCAGCGGCACCGCCAGGCCGCCCTCCGCCGCCACCCCGTAGCGCCCCAGCCCGTGCTCGTCAAAGCGCGCGCGGTTGAGCTCGTCTCCGAGATGCTGTGTGCAGCGCGTGTGCAGCGCGTGGCTGGCAATGGTGTCTTTGAGCGGCACCTCGCGGCCGATCAACCCCTCCGGCAGTTCCCCCGCGCCTGCCGCCACCAAGAGCGCCTCGCCGCGGCTCAGCTCGATCAACAGCGTGCGCGCCGAGACCAGCGCGCGCCCGCGCTTGGCCACCAGCTCGAGGATCACCTCAAGGTCGGTCTCCGCGCCGATCGCCCGCGCGAACTGGGTGGTGGCGTCGAGCGCCGCCACGGTGCGCTCGAGCTCGTCGCGGCGGTCGCGCGCGCCCGCATACAGCCGCGCATGGTCGATCGCCACGCCCGCCAGCTCCGCGAGCATCGTCGCGGCCTCCTCGTCGGCCTGCGTGAACTCCATGCCCGCGGCTTTCTCCGTCAGGTAAAGGTTGCCGAAAGGCACGCCGCCGATCACGATCGGCACCCCCAGGAAGGTGCGCATCGGCGGGTGCCCCGCGGGAAAGCCGAAGGAGCGCGGGTGGCCGCCCACCTCGGCCAGGCGCAGCGGTGCAGGGTGCTCGATCAGCTCGCCCAGCACGCCGCGCCCGCGCGGCAGCGTGCCGATCTCCGCGCGCACCTCCTCCTCGATGCCCGCCGTCACGAAACGCGCGAGTTCGGTGCGCGCGTCGTTGAGCACGCCCAGCGCGGCATAGCGCGCACCCGTCAGCTCGCGCGCACTCTCAAGCACGCGGTCGAGCACCACGTCGAGGTCGAGCTCCGCGAGCACACCGCGCACGATCGCCAGCAAGCTGCGCGCCGTGCGATCGTTGACGATCAGCTCGCTGAGGCCCGCATTGCCCGCAGGAGCCACACCGACGCCGGCCGGGGCCGGCGCCCTGCCCTGCGCTCGGCTGCCATCGCCCGCCGGGGGCGCGCTCATGCGCTTTTCCAGCGCCGCCACCCGCGCCGGGTTTGGACCCTGCCCACGCTTATCCTGGGGTTCTCTCATTGCCTGCTGCCCTGGCTTTGCAGCCCAAACAGCGTAGCGCGATTCGCGCAGACTGCACAAAGACCGCAATTCCAACTAGGCGAACTAACCTGGATGGGCCGGGTGGGACGGCCATGTTCGCCGCGGCGAACCGCGCATCGAGCCAGGGGCGAGGCGTGGATCGGGCCAAGGGGCGAGCAGCGCACCAGCCAAGGCGTGCCGCCCCAGCGGCATAACATGGCCGGGGTGCGTGCCTGTGCAAGCACAGTGGTGCGCCGCCCCCTTCGGATGCGGGCTCCCACCCATGCCACCAAGCCCCCCAGCGCCTAGCGTACCCCTGCGGGTGAGCGCATGAACCCACCAGATCCCCCTCCGCCGCCGCCGCCGGCAGGCAGCGCCCCCGCGCAACCGCCGAGCGCGCCGCCCGACGCTGCGCGACCCCCCTCCCCTCCCCCTCCACATCCCCATCGCTGGCTCGTGCGCTCGCTGATCGGCGTCGCGACTGTCCTCGGGGTGGTGGCGATCTTCGCCGTGTGGGCCAACCGTCAGCTGCTGGACAGCAGCTACTGGGGCAACACCAGCGCGCAGATGATCCAGAGCCCGCCGATCCGCGAAGCGCTCGCGGGCTACCTCACCGACCAGCTCTACGCGAACGTGGACGTCGCGGGCGAACTGCGCGGCGAGCTGCCCCCCGAACTGAAGCCGCTCGCCGCGCCCGCCGCCGGCGCGCTGCACAGCCTCGTCGAAAAGGGCGTCAACCTCGCGCTCGAACGACCGCGCGTGCAGGAGCTGTGGCGCAAGGCCAGCGAAGCGGCGCACGCGGAGTTCGTGAAGCTGATCGAGAACCGCGGCCAGTACGTCCACACGGGCCAGGGCGAAGTCGTCATCGACCTGCGCCCGCTGCTGACCGACGCCGCCGGGCGCGTGGGCGCGCCCACGTCGGTCGTCGAAAAGATCCCGCCCGACGTGGCGGAACTGCACGTCGTGAAGTCCAACAGCCTCAAGACGATGCAGAACGCCGTGAACGTGCTGCGCTCACTCGCGCTCGTGCTGCCGCTGCTCGTGTATCTGATGTTCGCGCTCGCCGTCTACCTCGCGCGCGGGCGCCGTCGCGAGACGCTGATGACGGTCGGCTGGGCGTTCATCGGCTCAGCGCTCGCCGTGCTTGTGCTGCGCGGCGTGGCCGGCCACTCGGTGGTCAACTCGCTGGCGAGCACCGACGCGGTGAAGCCCGCCGCCGAAGCCGCCTACGCGATCGGCACAAGCGTGCTGCGCGAAGTCGCCTGGGCGGTCATCTACGTCGGCATCGCACTGATCCTCGCCAGCCTGCTAGCCGGCCCGACGCGCCCCGCCATCGCCGTGCGCCGCTTCCTCGCGCCCTACCTGCGCGAGCACGCCGACCTCTCCTACGGCGCCGTGGCGCTACTGCTGATGCTGCTGTTCCTGTGGGGCCCGATCGCGGCGACACACACCTTCCTCGGTATCCTCATCATCGTGGTACTCGTGTTCTTTGGCTTCCACATGCTGCGCCGCGAGATCGCGGGGGAGTTCGACGCCACGTGAGGCCAGCACGCCGATGAGCCCCAGCGCGGCACCATCGAGCCCCCCCGCGAAGGCGGCGATGGCAGCCACGGACGCGACGAGCATGACCCCGGCCGAGCGCTGGGCCGCGGGCAAGGCGCTGCGCTCCCAGACCCCGCGCTCGAGCCACGCCGACTGGCAGCCCGCCAAGGACCGCGCCGACCCCGTCGCGCAGCTGCAGGAGCAGGCAAAGAGCCGCGTGCCCGAGCTCGTGCCGATCCGCTACGGCCGGATGCTGCGCTCGCCGTTCGCCTTCTATCGCGGCGCCGCCGCCGTGATGGCCGCCGACCTGGCACCAACGCCCGTGAGCGGGTTGCGCGCGCAGCTGTGCGGCGACGCCCACCTGTCGAACTTCGGCGGCTTCGCCTCCCCCGAGCGCGAGATGCTGTTCGACATCAACGACTTCGACGAGACCCTCCCCGGCCCGTGGGAGTGGGACCTCAAGCGCCTGGCCGCGAGCCTGCACATCGCCGGGCAGGACCGCCTGTTCGACCACATCCACTGCCGCGAGGCCGTCGTCTGGGGCGTGCGCAGCTACCGCGAGGCGATGCAGGGCTTCGCCAAGATGAGCAACCTGGCGGTGTGGTACGCGCGCCTGGAGGCCGAACAGATCGTCGGCTTCGCACACGAGGTCGGCGCCGACGCCAAGCGCCTGAAGACGCTGGAGAAGAACATCGCGAAGGCGCGCAGCAAGGACTCCGAGCGGGCCGTGGGCAAGCTCACCGAAATGGTCGACGGTGAGCTGCGCTTCATCAGCACGCCGCCGCTGATCGTGCCCGTGGAGGAGCTGTTTCCCAAGACCCAGCTGCGCCGCTTCGAAGAGCGCATGGGCGCGCTGCTCGACGGCTACCGCGCGAGCCTTCCCGACGAGCGCCACCGGCTGATCGACACCTACAGCTTCCACGGCATCGCGCGCAAGGTCGTCGGCGTGGGCAGCGTCGGCACGCGCGCATGGGTGGTCCTGATGGTGGGCCGCGACGAGCAGGACCCGCTCGTCCTGCAGTGCAAGGAAGCGCAGGCATCGGTGCTGGAGCCCTACGCGGGCGCCTCGCAGTACGCCAACAGCGGGCAGCGCGTGGTCGAGGGCCAGCGCCTGATGCAGGCCGCCTCGGACATCTTCCTCGGCTGGCTGCCCGCCGTGGGCATCGACGATCGGCCGCGCGACTTCTACGTGCGCCAGCTATGGGATGGCAAGCTCTCGGTGGACATCGAGGCGATGGACCACGAGCAGCTGCGCAACTACGCGCGCCTGTGCGGCTGGACCCTGGCGCGCGCGCACGCGCGCTCGGGCGATCGCATCGCGATCGCCGGCTACATGGGCAAGAGCGGCGTGCTCGACGAGTCGATCGCCGACTTCGCGGCGGCCTACGCCAAGCAGAACCTGCTCGACCACCAGGCGCTGGCGGATGCCATCGCCGACGGGCGGGTGCAGGCAGAGGACGCCTGAGGGGTCCTTACGTACCCTGCTGCGCAGCGTAGTGCTCCCGCCAGATCAGCTTGTAGATCGGGACCCACCGCGGCACGTCCCTGACGCCCGGGATAAACGGGATGCAGATAAACGCCACGCTGAGCAGGCCCATGAGCGCCATAACAAGCGCGTCGGCATTTTCTGAGTTCTTGAATGGTTCGATCTGATACCAGAACGTATATAGCCACAGCCACACCTGTCCCGGATAGCTGCCGGTCTCGTTCATCATGCCCCACTGCGTCCCGAGCAGGTGCTGCCCTTCGGCGCGCGCGTCGAGCAGGCCGCCGTCGGCCATGAACAGCAGCGGCTTGGTGTAGTCGGTCTGGTAGAACTGGCTGCTGGTCAGCAGCGCCCCGTCGAGGCCCCCGCTCTGCGCGAGCACGAGCAGGCCGTTCATCATCACCGGCACCGGCCCGTATTCGCCGGGAGCCACGCGCACCGCGCCGTTCGGGCCGACGGTGGCCTTTTCGAGCGCCTTTTCATACGCTTCGGTCCAGCCCTTCTGCGTCTTTTCGGGCGCGGCCTGGTAGGTGGAGATCGCGCTCTGCAGCGCCGGACTGCCGGGCACGCGGCGCAGCGGGTCGATCACGTAGTCGTCTGCGGTGTGGATCGGGTGGCTCACGCCGAGCCACTTCTGCAGTTCGATGTAGGCGATGTGCTGGCCGTCGCCGTTGTGGTTATAAGGGGGGCCGTATTCGGCCGTGCCGCTCGTCCCGCCCAGCTCGGTGGTGGCGGTCGTGACGAAGTCCACGGGCATCGTGCGCGACCATTGCGCGATCGTGCTCGGCTTCTCATCGGGCGAGGAGAACAGGATCGCGAGCAGCACCGCCAGCAGCCCGATCACGCCGATGGCGATGCACAGCTCCTTGACGAGATCGTACGGGGCATAGGTGCCGGTCCACGGCTTGGTGTTGTCCTTGTCGCGCAGAAAGCTCATGACTGTGCTCCCGCGACAGGCGACTTCGCGGCGGCATCCGTTTTCAGCTCAAACGGCGGCACCACCCCATGCCGGCGCACGAGCAAGACGTGCGCGGCCACGAGCCCCACCACCGCCACCGGCAAGAGCAGCACGTGGTAGCTGTACATCTGCCCGAAGTTGGTGACGTTGAAGAACGCGCCGACGCCCATCGAGTTCAAGCCGTCCTTGGCCTGTGTGCTGATCCACTGCGAGTCGAAGTTCTGCTGCGAGACATAACCCGTGAGCGCAGTGGGGACGGCCACGATGAAGGTGATCGCGCCCGTGACCCACACGCGCTTGCGCCCCCCACGCCAGGCGGCCATCCAGTACTTGCCCCACAGGTGCACGACCATCACGAAGAAGAACAACTCCACCGCCCACATATGCACCGAGTTGAAGAAGTGCCCCACGCCGGTGTAATGCCACCAGGCGGGCCCCTTCAGCGCGAGAATCATGCCCGATCCGACCGTGACGATCAGCGCGGCGATGCTGGCCACGCCGAACACGTAGATCCAGGAGGCGACGTAGGTGGGCTGCCCGTCGGGCAGCAGCTTCTCGGGCGGCAGGTTCTCGACGGCGATTTCGCGCGTGCGTACCGTCCAAGAGCGCCTGCCGCCGTGGGCCCTCGGGGGCCGTGTGGCGGGGGGTGTCGGGGTGACGCTCACGAGCGGCTCGCCCTGCGTCGCGCGGCGCCCGGGAAGGGCAGCAGGATCGCCAGCGCGAACACGATCAGCATCAGCACGATCACCAGGATGTTCGACACCGACATCTGAAAGAAATGCCAGTGCACGACGTGCGCGGGGTTGTTCAAGTTGAACACCGCGCCCATCACAGCTGCGCCTAAGAAACTCAAAACCAGCCCCCTCCGATCGGTTTCAACAACATTCGCTTCGCAAGACTAAGGACCTACGCGGGTACCGAGCATCCGTATTTCTCCGCCGTCGCCGCGCGGAAAAGCGGCGGAGTCGGCCGCGCGCACAGAGGAAACCCCCGGCAACCGCACGATCGATGAAGAAGGCGTGCTGCCGGGGGCTGATTTCCCACAGGAGTCCCAGCTATGCGCGTTTATGCGTATCGCTGCGACCAGGCATGTTCAATACACACCCTAGGGGCGGCCACGGGGGTGCGCACCGGTGATTGCCACAGAGGCTCTCAGTAGTTAACACCAGACTATTTGGAGAGAGAGGGCCGGCAGAGTCGTTCCGCAACGGCACCGGGCGTACACGGCGGGTGTGTGCCGCCGCGGCGCCAAGCGTAGAGTCTCGGCCGTGAGCGACGCCGCCGCCGCCCCGACAGGCCCCCTCACGGAGGAGCAGTTGCGCCTGCTCGACAGCTGGTGGCGCGCGGCCAACTACCTGGCGGTGGGACAGATCTATCTGCTCGCCAATCCGCTGCTACGCGAGCCGCTACGCGCGGAGCACGTCAAGCCGCGACTGCTCGGGCACTGGGAGACCACGCCGGGCCTGAACTTCATCTACGCGCACCTCAACCGCGTGATCCGCGCGGGCGATCTAAACACGATCTACGTGGCGGGCCCGGCCACGGCGGGCCGGCGCTGGTGGCGAACGTTTATCTGGAGGGCACCTACACGGAGGTGTATCCGCACATCGGCCACAACACGGAGGGCCTGCGCAGGCTGTTTCGCCAGTTCTCCTTCCCCGGCGGGATCCCCAGCCACGTGTCGCCGCAGACGCCGGGGTCGATCAACGAGGGGGGCGAGCTGGGCTACTCCCTGGCGCACGCCTTCGGCGCGGCCTTCGACAACCCCGAGCTACTCGTGTGCTGCGTGGTCGGCGACGGCGAGGCCGAAATGGGGGCGCTGGCCGCGAGCTGGCACTCGAACAAGTTCCTGAACCCCGCGCGCGACGGGGCGGTACTGCCGGTGCTGATTGACTACTTGCCTGGACCAGGCCGGGGGGTCGGGCGCGGAGACGATCCGCCGCGGCCCTCCTCGATGCCAATTGATGTCGATGGCGTTTTGAGCTGATCCGGCGGTAGAGGCTTAGGCGCCATGGCTTCTAGTGTACCGCCAGGGCAGCCAGCGCGGCCAGTGCAACCCAGCCCCACGCGTGCAGCCCTTGAGCCTGCACCGTGGTGGCACCCAAGAACGACGCTACAAGCGCATGCGCGGCGAGTAGCGTCCCGGTCCGCTGCCGTATCCCCGCGACGAGCGACTCCTGGTCGGCCAAGGCAGACCGACCGGCTTGGTAGGTGATCTCCTCAAGCGTCAGCACATGACAAACCGTACGAGCGGAATCGGACAGTTCGAGTTCCGCCGCAGTTGCGGATCACTCGCCTGCCGCTGTCGCGGCCTCCCCTTCGCGCTTGATCAGCGACTCCACGCCGAGCGTGCACACGCCGAGGCTGACCACCGCCGCGGCGACGATTGCCGTGGCGACCGTGCTCGACAGCACGCCCTCCGCGAGCCCGAGCGAGGCGACGGCCGCAGGCACGCCGAGCTGTGCGCTGGCGGCCAACCCGGTGTTGAGCGGGTGGCGCGCGAGCACCGCGGCGATCAGGTGGATCAGCACGTTGAGCAGCACGAGCATTCCCGCGAGCGCGAGCATCGCCGGTTCCTGGAAGAGGCCGCGTAGATCGAGCTGCGCGCCGAGCACGACGAAGTAGAGCGGGATGAAGAAGCCCTCGGCGACGCCGCGCACCTGCGTGGAGAGCCGCTTCGGGCCGCCGATCAGCGCCACCATCACGCCCGCGCCGAAGCCCGCGACGAGCACACTCGTGCCGCTTTCCTGCGCGATCCAGGCGAGCAAGAAGAGCACGAGCAGCGAGAGGCGCAGGTCGAGCGCCCAGTGGCGCTGCTTTGACAAATGGCGCACGTGGCGCACCCACGCGTGCCCGGCGAGCAGGCGCGCCACGCCATACAGCGCCGCCACGCCCGCGGCCACGAGCACTGTGCCCAGCAGCGCGTGGCCGGTGCGGCCCGGCTGCAGCACGATCGGCACCGACAGGATCGTCACCACGTCGGCGATCGTCACCCACGCCATCACGATCAGTGCATCGTGCCCTTCCGCACCGCTCTCCTGGAGCGCCGGCAGCAGCACCGCCGCCGACCCCGACGCCAGCACGACCGCGTAAACCGCGGCGTGGGAGGTGCCCGCCACGGCCGCGGCGGCGAGCCCGGCAAACGGCGCGAGCACACCCACGATCGCCGCCAGCAGCAGCCCTCCGCGCAGTGAGGCCGCCAGGCGGCTGTCGCGCAGCGGCAGGTGCATGCCGACCGTGAGCATCAGCATCGCAAAGCCGATCTGCCCGAGGAACGCGATGGTGGGGTCGCTCGGATGCACGATCCCGAGCCCAGTCTTGCCCACGGCGATGCCCGCGAGGATCTCGCCGATCACGACCGGCACGAAGCGCCGCCCGCCGATGCCGAGCAGCGGCCCGGCCAGCCCGGCGAGCACGATCACGAGGAGGGTCCCGAAGTTCACGGCGCTCCGAGCCTACCCGTGGACTTGTCAGTGATGCGGGAAGTGCGCGTTCGCCCAGGGGGCGAACTGGGGGATCGAGACGATCGCCAGCACGACGCCAGCCACAAGCACGCCGCCCAGCGCCAGCGCGCGTCCATCGCGTCCGGCGCGTCCGTTGCGCGCCTCGTCGAGGCCGGGGATCCGCGAGGCAGCGGGCGCAAGCAGGCGCTGCAGGTCGAGCAGGTGCCCGAGCACATGCAGCGCAAACGCGGCCAGCCAGACGAAGAAGCTGATCTTGTGGATGGGATACAGCGTGGGACGCGAGCTGGGCCCGATGAACATCAGCGCCACGCCGCTGGCAAACACCACGACGGTGCTGAGAACAAGCAGCGGTGCCAGCAGCCGCATGGCCAGCTCGGGCGGCCCCTTGCGCCGGTAGCGCGGCTCATGGGTGTAGTAGCGCACGAAGCGATAGCCGGTGCTGCCCATCTTCAGCGTCACCGGCCCGATCAGGAGCATGCCGAGGAACATGTGCTCGTTCAGCAGCTGTCGGTTGCGCACCACCGTGATGCCGAGAGCCGCAAGCCCCACCAGCAGGACCGCGCCGGTGACGGTCGTCAGGCGCTCGTTGCCGTCGGTGCCCCCCGCGGTGAGGCGCTCCAGCGCGGAGGAAGAGGGCGCGAGCTCGGTTCGGCCGGCTGCCACGCGAGAAGTGTCGGCGCGCTCTCTAATGACCCCATAACCGGCGGATGAGAAAACTCACAAGCGTGGCGAGCAGGCACAGCTCTCCTCTCAAGCTCACCCCCGCCCGCAATCACGCGACCCCTACAAATCCAAAAAAATCTCGAAATGTCTTACCTTCACCTCAAGGGCCGATCAAGTCGCGTCGCCCAAAGGCCCACAGCCCCGCGAGTGCCGCCGCCAAGCCGATCGCCACCATCACCGCGGCGTCGCCGGCACGAAACGCCTGCGCCGGCACGAGGCCGATGTGCTGGAAGGGTGTCACTTCGATCAGCCACTGCGGCGCGCTCAGGGCCGCGCCGAACAGCTGCCACAGGAACGCGACCATCACCAGCCCGTACGCGATGCCGCTGCTGGCGCGCGGCGCAAGCGCATAGGCCAGCGTGCCCAGCCCGAGGAACAGCAGCGCCACCGGCAGGCAGTTGGCGCCCGCCCCGAGCATCTGCCCGAGTGAAACGCTCGCGTTCTGCGAGGCCGCGCCCGCCCAGGCGCACAGGCCCGTGAACAGGCCGATCGCAGCGGCGCCCTGAGCCGCTAGCGCGAGGCGCCCAGCCAGCCAGCGCGTGCGGCTGACAGGCAGAGCGAACAGCGTTTCCAGCTGCTGGTCCATCTCCGCGTCGCGCGCCGCCCCGACCTGCGCGCAGGCGAACAGGCCCAGCACGATCGCGAAGAAGATAAAAGTCAGGCTCATGTACCCCACGGGAGTGACGATCGAAACCCCGGCAGCCTGCTTAACCTGGCGCTGCAAAGCGCCCGAGATGCCGGCGCCGGCGATGCTGGTGCTGATCGCCCCCACGACGAGCGCGAAGAAGCCAGCGCTCAAAAACCAGATCGCGAAGCTGCCGCGCTCGCCGCGCAGCGTCTGCGCCAGGGGCGAGCCGAGCAGACGCAGGTCGGGCGGCGCGCTATCGCGGGCGGGCAAGAGCCCCGTGCCGACGTCGCGGCGCAGCGCGATCGCCCCCGCCGCCACGAGCAACGCCACGGTGGCCAGGAGCGGCAACAGCAGCACTGCGGGCCGCGCGCCCGTAAAGGGCCGCAGTTCCTCGGCCCAGCCCAACGGTGTCACCCAGCGCAACCATTCAAACGATGTGGTCGTGTCCGCCACCACACGTGCAAGGAAAGAGATAAGGAGGGCCGCGCTTGAGAGCTCAATCGCCAGGCGGCGGCTCGCCGCGAGCTGGCTGGCGAGCGCACCCACCCCCGCGAACACCGCCGCCACCGAGACGACCGCAAGCGCCATGTAGGCCGAGCCGCCGGGCGAGAGGTTGGCGAGCGCGAGACCCAGGAATCCCGCCAGCCACAGGAGCACCGTGCCCGCCGCGATCGCCGCGAGCGCCGCGCGGTAGACGTTGCGCCGCGCCACGATGCCGGCCAGCACGAGCTCGGCGCGCCCCGCGTCCTCCTCCGCGCGCGTCGCGCGGATCGCCGCGAGGAACCCCCACACCGCCGCGAGCAGCGTGAGCACGCCGCCGACGCGCCACGCCGCGTAGCCGCCCACCGTCAGCAGGTCATAGGGCCTGCCGTAGAACAGGCGCACCGCGTCGTTGGTGCCGAGGCTGCGCGCCAGCGCGAGGCGGTCGGACAGCGCGGGGTAGGCCGAGCGGTAGGCCACCACGTTGGCGTAGCCGGTGATGAAGAAAAGCGCCGCGAAGGACCAGGTGCGGATGCGCCCGTCCGCCCAAGCGCGCCGCGCGATCGCCGCGCCGCCGCGGCGGGACGCCCCGACGCTAGCCGCGGCCGTGACCATCGCTGCCGTCGTAGTGGTGCAGGAAGATCTCCTCAAGCGACGGCGCGCGGCTCTCCAGCGCCAACACGGGGTGCCCCGCGAGCGCCTGTATCAGCGGCGCGACGCTGCCCGTCACCTCGAAGTGCAAGGCGTTGGCCCCCTCATTCGTGACGCTCACCCCCGGCAGCCCCTCGATCCGCGGCGGCTCGCCCGCGAAGGTCACGTCGATCGTCTGCGCGCTCAGGTGGCGCAACTCCGTGAGCGTGCCCTCGTCGATCAGGCGCCCTTCGCGCAGGATCCCCACGCGATCGCAGAGCGCCTCCACCTCGCTGAGGATGTGCGAGGAGAGGAAGATCGTCTGCCCGCGCTCCTTCGCCTCAGCAACGGACTGGCGGAAGGCCACCTCCATCAGCGGATCGAGGCCGCTCGTCGGCTCATCCAGCATCAACAGCTCTGCGCGGCTGGCGAGCGCAGCGATCAGCTGCACCTTCTGGCGGTTGCCCTTCGACAGCGCGCGCACCTTCCTGTCGGGGTCAAGCGAGAAGCGCTCGATCAGCTCGTTGCGGTAGGCCACGTCGGTGCCGCCGTGGATGCGCGCGAGGAACTCGAACGTCTCCGCGCCCGTCAGCGCCGGCCACAGAAAGGGCTCGCCCGCGACGTAAGCCACGCGGCGGTGTGCGCTCACGGGGTCGCCCCAGGCATCGAGGCCGAACAGCCGCGCGGTGCCGGCGCTCGGGCGGTGCAGGCCGAGCAGCAGGCGGATCGTGGTCGTCTTGCCCGAGCCGTTGGGCCCCAGATACCCGTACACCTCGCCCTGGGCGACGTTCAGGTTCAGCGCGTCGAGCGCGAGCGTGGCGCCGTAACGCTTGCAGAGCCCCTCCGCGTGGATCGCCGCCGCTGCGCCGCCCGTCACATCGCCCCCTCTGGTGTGCACTTCATTTGTGAGCACTGTATTGCCGTGCCGACGGGATGCGTATCGGCGCCGCACCGCACGGAGGGTCCGTCAAAAGCCGCAGGCGCCGGGAGTGAAAGAGGCTATCCCCGGGGGGCCTCCGCAGGGAGGGCGGCGATCGCGGATCCGTAGTTGGCCACAGCGGAAATCGCGGAGCCACCACGATGGCGCGCCTGTACAGCGGGCCTATTTTGGGAGTCGAGTCCTATGAGCAACGCAGGAGCCCAGATGCAACAGCGCGGATCGTCTCCCGAGAGCTTGCGCTGCAAAATCTGCGCGGAGGTGATCGGCGTGTACGAGCCGCTGATCGCGCTCCTGCAAGGGCAGCCGCACGAGACCTCCCGCGCCGCCCGCGAGGGCGTGGGGGCGTTTGGCGAAGCTTGCTTTCACCGGGCCTGCTACACACCCTAAAGATCGGTCCTGAACAGCTCCTCCAGCCGTTCGAGCGCCGGACCGGTACCCATCGCCATCACGACATCGCCCGGCAGCAGCACCGTCTCGGCCGGCGGCTGGGGCTGAAACCGCGCGTCGCGGCGCACGCCCACGATCATCGCCCCGCCGCGGATGTCCCCCACCGTCTGGCGCGCGCCGCTGCAGCCCTCGCGCACGAGGATCTCCTCCATGCGGTATTCCGCATCGACGTCCACCACGCCGCTCAGCTGGCGGTGCAGCGCCAGGCGCGCCATCTCGGTGCCGCTGGCCTTATACGGGGAGATCACACGGTCGGCCCCGGCGCGCTTGAGCTTCTTCTCGGAGTCCTCGGCGGCGGCGCGCGCGACGATCGCGATGTCGGCGCGCAGCTCACGCGCGGTGAGCGTGATGAAAATGTTCTCCGCGTCGGAGTCCGCACAGGCGATGATCGAACGCGCCCGCTCGATCCCCGCGCGGCGCAGCACATCGTCCTCGGCGGCGTCGCCCGCGATGAAGCGCACCCCCACCCCCTGCGCCAGCTCGCTGTTCTGGGGATTGCCGTCGATCACCACGTACTTCGCCCGCGCCGCCCGCAGGTCGCGCGCCACCTGGCGCCCCACGCGCCCGAAGCCGCAGATGATGTGGTGGTCGTTGAGCGAGTCGATCATCTTCTGTTTGCGCCGCGCCGCCAGCAGCTCGCCGAGGTGCCCGGCGACGAAGAACTCCGTCACAGTGGCGAGCGCATAGAAGAGGGTACCCACGCCGAGGACGACGAGCCCCACCTGCAGGATCTGCCCGGCGGTGGTGGTCGGCTGCGGGAAGTCGCCGATCGTCGCGACGGTGTCGAGCGTCCAGCGGAAGGCGTACCACGGCGTGGCGCCTTCGGTGAGGTCAAGGCCGAGGGTGCCGAGCGCCAGGAGGGCGGCCAGCAGCGCCGCGAGGAGCGCCACGCGGCGGGTGAAGGTTCTCAACTGGCGGCTGGTTGGGGGCACGCGGGGGCGAGGTTAGAGGACGTGTGCCATCAGCCGGCCGCAGCCAGTGCGGCAGCAGCGTCGGCAAGACGATCCTCGCCCCAGAACAGCTCATCGCCAACGGCGATCGTGGGCACCCCGAACACGCCACGCGCGTGGGCAGCGTCGGTTGCGGCCCGCAGCGCGAGCTTGATCTCGGGCTCGCCCGTCGCCTCCTCCGCCGCCCGCGGATCCAGGCCCACCTCTTGTGCCGCCACGAGGACATGCTCCTGCGCAGCCAGGTCGTGGCCGCGCTGAAAGGCCGCGCGGAATGCCCGCATCGTGAACTCCCGTCCGCGTCCGGCCTGGAAGGCGTAGGTGGCCACGCGCATCGCGAACAGGTAGCTGCTCGGCCACGGGTCGGGCCAGCGCAGCAGGGGCAGGTTGTACTGCTCGGCGCGCCGCTCGACCTCGGCCATGCCTGCCTGGCGCCGATCCGAGTCACCCAGCGACCACGATGAGCGGCCGTTCAGCTTGAAGAGAGCGCCCAGCGACACCGGCTGCCACACGACCGGCCCGGGCAGGACCTCGTCGATGCGCTCAGCTGCCAGGTACGCGTACGGCGAGCCCAGGTCGAAGTAGAAGGTGGCGCTCACCTCAGCACCAGCCCCGCGGTTGCATTCACCATCGTCCCCGTGATCCCCGCTGCGCGATCGCTCGCCAGGAACGCCGCCAACTCGGTGACGTCAGCGAGCCGCGGCGCGCGGCGCAGCACCGACATCCCCGCGATCAGCTCAAGCGCGCTGCGCGGCGCGGGCGCGTCGGGGCCGCCGACGCTCGTGAGCTTCTCGGGCGAGAGCGTCTCGGCGACGCCCGCCGTCCAGATGCCGCACACGCGCACGCCGTGCGGGCCCAGCTCGACCGCGAGATAGCGCATGAACGCTTCGCTCGCCGCGTCCGCCGGGCCGGTGCTGCCCATGCCCGGCATCGCGCCCGCGGCGGAGGCGCTGTTCAGGTGCAGGATCACCCCCGCGCCCTGCTCGATCATCTGCCGTCCCGCCGCGCGCGCCGTGAGAAAGCTGCTGCGCAGGCCGTTCACGACCGCGCGCAATAGATCGTCGCCGCTCATCTGCACGAGCGGCGTGCCCTGCACGTCGCCGCGGCTGATCAGGTTCAGCGACACGTCGACGCTGCCCGCCTGCGCGGCCACCTCAGCGACGTGCGCATCGACGGCCTGCTCGTCGAGAGCGTCGAGCACCGCCACCTGCGCCGCGCCGCCCGCCGCCTGGATCTCGCCCGCCACCGCGTCGAGCGTCGCCTGCGTGCGGCCCACCAGGAAGACCTGCGCGCCCTCGCGCGCGAAGATACGCGCGACGCCGCCGCCGATGCCGCCCGCGCCGCCGTAGAGGATCGCGTTCTTTCCCTCCAGGAGCTTGCTCATGTCGCCACCTCCGATGGTCGTATGGATGCCAGACGCTGACGGCGTTGGCCGCTCGCGGAATCACAGACGCTAGTGCCCTTGGCCGGCTCGCGCATACTCGCCCCAAGAGCGGGTATAGGAACTTTCGTACAGCACAGACGGGTTTAAACGGAGGGGAATATGGTCTACGCTCGCATTTCGCCGCGCGCGCTCTTGACTGGCGCGAGTGCCGTCGCCCTGGCAAGCGCCATCCTCGCCACGGCGGCCCCCGCCGCGCAGGCCGCCTTCGGCGTTGAAGAACACGCCTTCGAAGCCGGCAGCTGCATGACGTCCTCGTGCACCTACGCGAGCGTGCAGGCGCACCCCGGCGAAGCCTTCACCCAGGCGGCGGGGCACCCTCCCGTGGCGCTCACCGCGTTTGAATTCAACCACCGCAGCGGCGTCCTGGGCGAGGAACCGGAAGGCGCCGTGAAGAACATCCGCGTCGATCTGCCGCCCGGCCTGGCGGGCAATCCGCAGGCGCTGCCCAAGTGCCCCGTCGCGACCTTTCAGCACGACGAATGCGCCCCCGACACGCAGGTCGGCACGAACGAGCTCACCGTCTTCGACGGCATCGACAACCTCACCATCTCGGGCACCGTCTACAACCTCGAACAGCCGTCCGGCATCGCGCTCGACTTCGGCATCCACGTCGCCGTCGAACCGCTGGTGAGCGTGCACATCTACCTCGAAGGGCACGTCAGCTGGTGGAGCGATTACCACGAGTACTTCGAAATCGACAACGTCCCCCGCGAAGGTGAAGTGCTGGGCGTGAAGGTGCCCTTGGCGGTGCTCAAGAGCAAGCTCATTTTCAACGGCCGCGCGGGGAGCGGCGACTTCCTCACGCTACCCAGCGAATGTTCGAGCACCACCACCTCCTACCTTGAAGTCACATCGTGGGAAGGTCAGGTGTCAAGGACGCAGACACATACCCCCGTGGGCGTGGAAGGGTGCGCCAACGTTCCCTTCAAGCCGACCGCCGCGGTGAAGCCCGAAACGGGGCAGTCCGACGCGCCCGACGGTGCCACCACCGAAGTGAAGGCTTCCCAGCACGCCGGCGGCGAAGAAATCGACACCGCCGACATCCGCGACGCGCACGTGACGTTGCCTGAAGGCATGACGCTGAACCCCGCCGCGGCGCGCGGTTTGCAAGCATGCACGGCGGCGCAGATCGGCATCGGCACGACCAACCCCGTCGCCTGTCCGGCGGCCTCCGCGCTCGGCACCGTCGTGATCGAAACCGACCTCCCCGCGGGCTCGCTCGCCGGCAACGTCTACCTGGGCAGTCCTGCCGGCGCACCGATCACCGCACCCCCCTACACGATCTATCTCGACGCCGAGAGCGTGTATGGCGTATCGGTGCGCCTGCAGGGCCTGGTCGAGCCCAACCCCGCCAGCGGACGCCTGGAAGCGACGTTCAGCGAAAACCCCCAGCTGCCCTTCAGCGATCTGATCCTGAAGCTCAAGGGCGGCGCGCAGGCGCCGCTCGCCAACCCGCTCGCCTGCGGCAATGCCCCGACCGAAGCGCTCTTCACCCCTTATACGGGCCTCGCAGCAGCACTGAGCTCGACCGCTTTCACCACCGCCGGATGCCCGGCACCGCTGCCGTTCTCGCTCACACAGAGCACAGGTGACTCCTCACCGGACGCCGGCGCATACACCTCTTACACGTTCAACCTGAGTAGAGGCGAAGGCCAACAGTACCTCTCGCAGCTGAACACGGTGCTGCCGGCGGGGCTGCTCGGCGCGATCCCCTCGGTGCCCCTCTGCGCCGAAGCGCAGGCCGCGCAGGGCACCTGCCCCGCGAGCAGCCAGATCGGCACGGCCACCGTGAGCGTCGGCTCCGGCCCGGAACCCTATGCCTTCTCCGGGCCGGTCTACCTCACCGGCCCCTACGACGGCGCTCCGTACGGCCTGTCGATCGCGGTGCCGGCAAAGGCAGGTCCGTTTGACCTCGGCGGCGGACCGTGCGATTGCGTGCTCACGCGCGCGGCGCTGCACATCGACCCATATACCGCGCGGGTCAACGCCACCAGCGCCCTGCCCACGATCATCGCGGGCGTGCCCCTGCGGCTACGCAGCCTCAGCGTCGCCGTCAACCGCCCCAACTTCCTGTTCAACCCCACCAACTGCAGCGCGCTGTCCACCGAATCGGCGCTCACCTCCACCTTCGACGCCGGCCAGAGTGTGGCAAGCCCTTTCCAGGTCGGCAACTGTTCCGCGCTCGCCTTCAAGCCCTCCTTCAAGGCCGCCACCGGCGCGCGCGCATCCAAGCTCAACGGCGCGAGCCTGAAGGCGAGCCTGGTGCAAGGCGGTCAAGGCGGTCAAGGCGCCCATCAGGCCAACATCCGCTCGGTCTTTGTCGAGCTCCCCCGCCAGCTCTCGGCGCGCTTGAAGACGCTGCAGCAGGCCTGCCCCGAAGCGACCTTCGCCGCAAACCCCTACGCCTGCCCGCCGGGATCGCGCGTGGGCGGCGCCACCGTGGTGACGCCCGTGCTGCCCGGCCGGCTCAGCGGCCCCGCCTACCTCGTCTCCCACGGCGGGGCCGCGTTCCCTGATCTGGATCTCGTGCTGCAGGACGGCGGCGTGCGCGTGATCCTCGTTGGCAACACCAGCATCGCCAAGGGCATCACGACCTCGAACTTCGCCGCGATCCCCGACGCGCCGGTGTCGAGCTTCGCGCTGACGCTGCCGCTCGGGCCACACTCGGCGCTGGCCTCGTCGGATAAGAACCTGTGCAAGCAGAGGTTCTTGATGCCCACGATCATCACCGCGCAGAGCGGCGTGCAGATCAAGCAGAACGAGAAGATCTCCGTGTCCGGCTGCGCCGTGGCCAAGCGCCGGCACCGTCGCAAGAGGGTCATTCATAGGCGAAAGAGCATCGTCCACAGGCGATAGGCTCAGGGCCATGCAGGCCCCCGAGCAGCCCTCGCCGATCGACGAGAGCGCGCGCATCGCGCGCATCGCGCGCTTCGTGCTGGCGCATCGGCGCCTGGTGATCGTCGCGTGGCTCGTGGTCTTCCTCGCCGGCGCCGCGAGCGCCTCGCACGTCAGCAAACGCCTGGCTGTGGACTTCTCGCTGCCGGGCCAGCCGGGCTATGAGACCTCGCTGAAGATCGCCCGCATCTACGGCAACGGCGGCGAGGAGCCGCCGGCGCTCGCGGTGCTCACCGTCCCCGCGGGGCATACCGTCGCCGGCGAGCGCGGGCAGATCGCCGCGGCCGTCGCGCGCATGCGTGCAGGCTTCCCCGGGGTGCGTGTGCTCGACTTCGCCAACGCCGGGGACCCGCGCATGATCACGCACGACGGGCGCACCACGTACCTGATCCTGTTCACGCCGCTGGAGAAGACCTTCGGCATCACGAAGATCCCCGCGCGCGCGGCGCGCGTGCTCGTCGCCTCGCTGCCGCCAGGTATGCAGGCACAGCTCACGGGCCTCGTGCAGCTCTCAAACGGCGAAGAAACCTCCGGCAGCCCGGGAGTATTCCTGGAGACGATCTTCGGCGGCCTCGGCGCGCTGGCGGTGCTGGTGTTCGTGTTCGCCTCAATGCTGGCGTTCGTGCCGCTGATGATCGCGGCAGTGGCGATCCTCACCACGCTGCTGGTGATCCTCGGGCTCACCTACATCGCCGACGTGTCCTTCATCGTGCAGTTCCTCGTCTCGCTCGTCGGCCTCGGCGTGGCGATCGACTACTCGCTGTTGATCGTCACGCGCTGGCGCGAGGAGCGCGCGCACGGGCGCTCAAACCACGACGCGGTGGTCGCAGCGATGGCCACCGCCGGGCGCGCCGTGGTGCTGTCAGGCATCACCGTGGCGATCGGCCTGATCGCGCTGATCGTGCTGCCCGTGCCCGGCCTGCGCAGCGTCGGCTACGGAGGCATGCTGATCCCACTCATCTCGACCTTCGTGGCGCTCACGCTGCTACCCGCGATGCTCGGCGGGGTCGGCCCGCGCATCGACTGGCCGCGCATCCGCCACGAGGGCGAAGCGAGCCGCGGCTGGACCGCGTGGACGCGCATGGTGGTGCGCCGGCGCTGGCTGGCCGCCGGTGTGGCGATCGCGATCCTCGCGCTGTTGATCATGCCGCTCTTTCACCTGACGACCGGCGAAACGAGCGCCGCCGCGCAGACGCAGAAGGGGCCCGCTCACGCCTCCTACGAACGGCTGCGCGCCGGCGGCGTCGCGGGCGGGGCGATCACGCCGGTGGAAGTGCTCGTGCGCTCGGCGCAGGCCGATGCGGTGCGCGCGCAGCTGGCGGCAGTACCCGGCATCGCCGACGCGCTGCGCTCGAGCGAACCAGACAGCAACCGCCTGGGCACGAGCGTCGTCGTGGGCATCCCCCGCGAAGAGACCGTCAACTCGACCACGCTCGATCCGGTGCGCGCGGCGCGGCACGCACTCGAAGGCCGGCCGGGGGTGATCGGCATCTCCGGCGCCGGCCCCGTCGAGCTCGACTACCAGCAGGCCGTGTTCGGCAACTTCCCGCTGATGTTCGCGATCATCGCGCTGCTCACGATCCTGCTGCTGGCGCGCGCCTTCCGCTCGGTGGTGCTGGCCGTGAAGGCGGTCGTCCTCAACCTGATCTCGATGGCCGCGGCCTTCGGGCTGATGACCTGGTTCTGGCAGGACGGGCACGGCTCCAGCGCGATCTTTGGCATCCCCGCCACGGGCGCGATCGTCTTCTGGGTGCCGCTGCTGGTGTTCGCCTTCCTGTTCGGCCTCTCGATGGACTACGAGGTGTTCATCCTCGCGCGCGTGCGCGAGGAGTACGACAAGTGCGGCTCCACCGACGAGGCGCTCATCACGGGCCTGGGCCGCACCGGGCGTCTGGTGACGAGCGCCGCGCTGATCCTGTTCCTCGCCTTCGCCTCGCTGGCGAGCGCGCCGAACACCGACATCAAGGTGCTCGCCACGGGCCTCGGCGCGGGCATCCTGCTCGACGCCACCGTCGTGCGCGCGCTGCTGCTGCCTGCGCTCGTCTCGCTGCTGGGCGATCTGAACTGGTGGTTCCCAAGGCCCGTGGCGCGGCTCTTGCGCACCCAGGAGCGGGTCCTGGGCGACCGTGGCGCTAGCGGCCTGGCGCGCGTGTCGCGGCAACGTACCTGAGGCGACCCAGCACGTCGGTGGTGGGCGCGACCTTCGCGTGCTCGTAATCAGACAGCCGCGAGGCCGAAGTGCCCGCCGCCGAGGCGAACTGCCGCAGCGTCATCCCTGCCTGAGCACGCCAGGAGCGGATCTGCGCGGCATACTCGGCCCGCCCGCGCATGGCAACCTCCTCGCGCGCTTGCCGAATCACATTGGCGATCAGCGCATCCACGCCGTAGTGCTCGCCCCAGGAGACCACGTTCTCAGCCGTGCGCGCGGCGGGACCCCACGGGTTGTGCCGGATCGCCTCGGCGAGACGAGTCCAATCCGACAGCGAGCCACGGTCGATGACCGTCTCGATCGCCTCGGCCGGCCAGTCGTCCAGCGGCGCGCCAGAGTCGAAGTCGAGGTTGCGGAAACGCATCGGCATCGTCATCACGCCATCTTCTTGCGCGCCGTCCCATCCGCCTGCACCATCCTAGTCGCGAGGTCCGCCAGCACCGCCGCCACGCTGGACCACTCGTGCCAGCGGGCGTCCAGCGACTTGTAGCCGGCCAGCTGCTCGGTGACCTCGGCATCGCGCGGCCGCGGCTCTGCCAGCTGCCGGGCGAGCTGTGTAGCCACGGCCTCCGGCCGGCGGTTGACATCGGCGTAGTAGTCGTCGATGCCGCGCAGGACGCCGGCTGCCTCGTCGAGCCCCATGCTGTCCGCGAGGGCCGCGATGTCGAGATAGTCCCGCGTCTGGTTGCGGCTCAGCGCAAGCCACGCCTTGATCCGCAGGATCTCCGCCGCGGTTGGAATGAGCAGGGGGCTGCCCCCGATCTCGATCTCGGTGCTCTCCAGCGGCCGGCTGCGAAACAGCTGGCGCACGCCCGTCTCGATGCCACCAAGTTCGCCGAGGATGATCTTCCCGGGCTGGGCCCTGGCCGTCGACCAGTCCCCGAGCGCCTCCAGGTTTTCGAGAATCGAGTCGAAGCGCTCAGCCAGATCCGCGACGACATGATCGTTGTCGAGCGAGCCGCGGTGATGGGCGTGGAGCGCCGCCGCCGAGCCGCCTACCAGGACGGCGCCGGGAACCAATGCCTGCAGCCGCGCAGCCCTCTCCAAGACCTCCTCAAGCAAAGGGTCCATAGCCGCATATTATCAGATCCGATAACAAGGTGGCCTGAGCTCGCTAGCTCTCGAGCCGGAGGGCCGAGCGAAGACGCCCACCGTCCACAGAGATTCTCGCTGGACCGCCTGTCCGAACACGTCCGGCTTGCGCAACTACGCGGCAGGCCGTATGCTCCCGGGCCATGCCCGAGAGGAAGCGCGTGAAGGTGCTGGCAGTCGACGGGGGCGGCATCAGGGGGATCATCCCCGCGATGGTGCTGGCTCGGATCGAGGAGCTCACCGGGAAGCGCGCGTGCGAGCTGTTCGACCTGATCGCGGGGACCTCGACGGGCGGGATCATCGCGCTTGGGGTGAACGTGCCCGCGCAGGACGTGCCCCCGCCAGGCGTGCCGGCAGCGGGCGTGCCCACGCCAGGCGTGCCGACGACGGACGCGACCGCACCGGACGCGCCCTCGCCGGGGGCAACGACGAGGCAGCCGCGCTGGAGCGCGGGAGAACTCGCGGACATGTACGTCAGCGAGGGACCCAAGATCTTCGACGCCTCGCTGGTGCACAGGATCGAGACGGGCGATGGCCTGTTCAGGGAGAGGTACTCCGCCAAGGGCCTGAAAGCGGCGCTGAAAACGTACATGGGCGAGACGCTGCTCTCGGAGGCGCTGACGAAGGTGCTGATCACCTCATATGACATCCAGAGCCACAACCCGTTCTTCTTCAAGAGCTTTCGGCCGCGCCCGCGCGCGGCCACGGCCCCGGCGGCGGCGGTGCCCGGCCCGGCGCCGCTGCCCGACTATCCGATGAAGGTGGTGGCGCGCGCCACCTCCGCGGCGCCGACCTACTTCGAGCCCGAGCCCGTGTCATCGGCGCCACCCGCCGGCGGTGGGCCCGCGCCCGGCTTCGCGCTGGTGGACGGCGGCACCTTTGCGAACAACCCCGCGATGTGCGCCTACGCGGAGGCCCTGCGCGAGGAGCCGGACGCCGACGTGCTGATCGTCTCGCTCGGCACCGGCCGCATCACCGACCCGATCTCCTACCGGAAGGCCAAGCATTGGGGCCTCGTCTGCTGGGCGCGCCCCTTGCTGAGCGTGATGATGGACGGCTCGAGCGCCGCCATCGACTACCAGCTCGACGAACTGCTCGGCCCCGACGAAGGCCACTTCCGTTTCCAGACCGTGCTGCGGCACGCCAGCGACAGCCTCGACGACGCCTCGCCCGAGAACATCGCGAACCTCCAGCGTGTGGCCAGGGGGTTGATCGAGGACGAAGCCACCCGGATCGAGGCGGTATGTCGCCTGCTCGTCGCGTAGCCGCGCTCTCTCGATCCACACCGCAAGGACGGGACACGGCCTCGCGCAGGCGGCGAATGGCGCTCCCGCGGAGCTTCACATCACCGAGATCGAGCTTCCCTACTGAGCGCCGCGCTCCAGCGCTCCGGCTCGCGCTGCGCCTGCACGCGCGCCCAGCGGAAGTGGTGCGCCGCGGAGCGGCGCAGGGGCTCACCGAGCAGCAGTCCCACGACGGCCCAGCGGCGCGCGTGGCGCGGCGTCTCAAGCGCCACCGCCAGCAGGCCCGCGAGCGTCCACAGGTGCAGCACGCGGTTGTAGGGGCGCAGCTGCTCGGGCGTCATGCCCTCGGCTTCCACCAAGTAGGGGATGCCGCGCCGTAACTCCCAAGGCCACGCGACGAAGTGCACGATGCCACCCGCCAGGCCAGCCGCGTTGTTGAGCGCGATCCACTTCTCGATGCGCTCCTCGCCCTGCGGCGCCAGCCACGCGGCGAGCGCCCACGCGGGCAGGCCGCCGCTCCACATCGCCACGGCGGCGCGCCGGCCGATGAAAGGCTCGAAGACCAGCCCCACGCCCGCGCGTACCTCGAAGGCGTGGTGGGCAGCGGTGCCGAGCGCGGTGAGCACGCTGAAGGGCCGGCGCGGACGGACGCGCGCACGCGAGTTCATGGTGTCATCCAGGTCGCCTCATCGAGCACCGGCGGGCGGTCGAACTCGCCGGGCCGCTCGTGCATGCGCGCGGCCGCTTCGTTCATGCGCATCGCTGTGAGCAAGCCCTCCTCGGCAAGACGAGCGGCCTCACCGAGCACCGAGTCGAGCGCCTCCCAGCCGGGCTCGCCGGTGAAGGCGGCGGAGAATGGGTGAAAGAGAAGAGTCAGGTGATCCCCTCCGCCTGAGTCGCCCTCCCTCTGCGAGCCGTCCCCTCCCCCCGCCTGCTCCCGTAGCGCGGCGATCATCTCATCGCGCATCCGCGCGGGCGTGTGCGGATCGGGACCGCCGCCGTAGCGTTCGCGCAACCCCGCGAACTGCGGCAGGTAAGAGTAGGCGTCCACCAGCGTCCAGCGAAACGGCAGCACCGCAAGCCCGTCGCACATCCCCGTCCGCTCCCCCGCGGGGGAGACGTAGCTGTAGCCGCGCTCGCCGAGCAACCCGAGCGTGCGCGCCGTGAGCCCCCCGCCGGGCGGGCGAAAGCCGCGCGGCTCGATACCGATCGCCCGCATCGCCTCGCCCGCGCGATCGAGCAGCTCCGCCTCGCGCTCACCATCGAGCGCGCTCCATTCCTCGTGGCGCCAGGCGTGCACCGCCACCTCGTGCCCGCCCGCGAGGATCGCGCGCAGCGCATCCGGATACATCTGCGCGTTAAGCCCCTCCACGAAGAAGGTCGCCGCCAAGCCATGCCCCGCGAGCAGATCAAGCAGCCGCGGCAGGACTTCCACGACGCTGAAGTGCTCCCCCTGGGCCACCTCCGCCGGCCACATGCCGAGCTCCAGCTGCGCGGCCTCGCCGAGGTTGTCGAACGTCACCGATACCATTGCCGCGGACACGCGCGCCAATGGTAGCCCCCGGCGACCGCCCCCTCACGGCGGCCCCGGCAGCCCGAGCAGCTGCACGACGGCGAACGCGAGGATCAGCGCGCCCACGCCAATCAGCGCGTAGCGCGCCTGGCGCAGCGGGAAGTGGCCGCTGATGCCCACGAGGAACAGCACGGTGGCCAGGAAGACGGTGTCGCGCACGTACTTGTCCCCCGTCGCTCCCGCTTCGGCGCCCCGCGCGAACTCCGCGTCCGCCTGCGCGTCCAGCGCGTTAGCGGCTTGTTCCTGGGGGATCACGTACTGCGGCATGTACGAAGGGCCCGGTGGCGCGGCGGGGTTGTGCGCCGGGTCGGTGGCCAGCCACGCGTCGAACGCGGGCCGGTAGCCCGGGCGCAGGCGCTTGCGCGCGAGGCGCTCCGCCACGACGTTGCCGGCGGCGAACGCGCTGAACCACGCGTTGAACGACACCGAGTCCAGCGTGCGGATCTGCAGCCCTTCGAGGTCGGCGCGGTTGGCCCGCGTGCGCGCCGCGGAGGCCCGTGCGAGCGCCACCGAGGACTCGGTGCCCCACTTGGCGGCGGCGTAGCCCGAGTACGCGGCGAGCACCGCCACGAGCGAGAGCAGCAGCGCCTCGGTCACCGACAGCAGCCGGTCGCGACGGTCCTTCGCCGGGGGCTGCGCCGCGGCCTCCCTGTGCTCGCCGATCCCCTTGCCCACCTCCGCTGCCGAGAGCCCCTCCGCCATGTGTCACATCCCTGGCGAAGCGGCCCGCGGCAACGTGTGGTGTTCTCGTCCCGAAACCGTGCGAGCGGTCGCCCTAGGAGGCGAGCGCCTTCTGCTTGATCTGATCGAACTCGGCCTGCGTGATCGTGCCGCTGTCGAGCAGCTGCTTGCCCTTGGCGATCTGCTCCGTGGGATCGCCGGGGCCGGCGACCGACTTCACGTAATCGTCAATCTGCGCTTGCGCGGCCTGCTGCTGCTTGATCGCGCGTTCGGTCATGCCCTTGTGCTCGGCGATCAAGTAGATGAACACGCCGAAGTATGGGAGCACGATGATGAAAATGATCCATATGACCTTCATGAATCCGGACGTGTCGTGACGACGGAAGATATCCGCCAGCACGGTGAACAGAATCCACAGCCAGACGACGAATGCGAAGAAAATCAGCATCGTCCAGAAGACTTCGAGGAACGGGTAGCTCGTCGCAAGAATCATCGGTTCGCTGCTCCTGTCGTCGAATGAGGCCCCCCACCCCACGATCATGCCGCATGCGTGGGAGCCCGAGAGCCGCGCAGTATACGGGAACACTTCGCTGTTCGCATTCTCGGACAATGATGCTGTTCCACTCGGCGCATGCGCCGAGTGGGCGGGCCGCACATGTGCGGCCCGCACCGGACCGTGCATGCACGGTCCGGCCGACCGGTACATGTACCGGTCGGGCCTCCGCCGCATGCGGCGGAGGCTTATTGGATAGGAGAATCGGGACTGGAAACGCTTTTCTGTGACTGCGCCAGCCAGTGCTGCAACATTTCGTGCATCGCTTCCACGCCCACGATCGGTGCGGCCGGCTCACTCCAGCAGGAGGGGATGACGATGAACGGATGCGTCTGCGCTCCGCCCAGGCCGCCGTGCGAGCCCATGAACTCCTCGAACGGCGCCACCTCGCCGGCCCGCGGGTCGTACATGCAGTTGATGAGAATATCCGGGCAGTGCTCGAAGCGATCGTGGCGACGCAGGTGCTCGGCCGCTGTGGCGTCGAAGTGTGCCAGCGGATCCTCGCCCTCGATCGCGTCATCGCGCAGGTGCCGCCGACCCGCGCCGCCGATGACGAGCGCGCCGTGGGCCTCCGAGCGCACCATGATCCAGCCGATGCCGGGATGCGCTGCCAGCGTTTGCAACAACAGCGGATGCGCCACATCGATCTGCTCCTGCGTGAGGCGCCCCGGCATGGACGGCAGGTACACCAGGCCGAGGCCGCCAGAGGCCATCACGATCGCCTCGTTCTCACCGGCCACGTGCCCGCCAGGGGCCTCCTCGGTGGACGCATGCCCGCCCGCCGCCTGCCCGCCGGCGGGATCGCGCGTGCTGTGCTCGGCTCCGGTGCCCGCCGCCGCGTGCTCGGCAAGCGCCTCGCGGTTCGGCCCCAGCGCGACGGTGCCCTCCACCGAGCGGCTGCGCGTCGCGCGCGCCAGCACGCGTCCGCCCACGCTCTGCTCCTGGCGCGCGTCGGCGAGCACAGCGCCCACGTCGCCCCAGGCCTCGTCGATCGCCGCCGGCGCGTAAACATCGCCCCGGGCGAGCGCGCCGCGCACGAGCTCCTCAAGCGTCGTGCCGTAGCGCTGGCGAAACGGCGCGCCCTGCGTCTGCCCGTGATCGGACAGCGCCACCAGGTGGTAGGGGCGCGGCGCGCGCGCCGTCGCGCGCTCCAGGCGCGCGAGCTGGCGGTCGTGGCGCTTGAGCACCGCCAAGGCATCCGGCGCGCGGATGCCCGAGTGGTGGGCGACCTCGTCGTAGCCGACGAAAGTGGCGTAGCTCACGGGTACCCCCTCGACGATGTCCGCCAGCAACAGCGCCGTGACGAGATCGCGCATGACGACGGCGATCGCCGCGCGGATCAGCGGATAGGCGCCCTTGCGCTCCACGTGCGGCGCCCCACTGCGCCGCTGGCGGCGGGCCGCGCGGCGCTCGTAGGCGATGTCGGCGAGCGAGAAGACGATCGTGCGCATGAAGCCATAGGGGTCGGCGAAGTAGGCGAACAGGTCCCCCGCCTTCGAGCGCCGGCGGTCGCGGATCACGCTCATCGTGGCAGTGCAGCGCGGGGCGTCGCCGGAGAACATGTTGCCGCGGCTCGTGCCGCCTTTGGCAAGCAGGCCGGCGCCGGTGGCGTGGCGGCGCTCGATCTCGGCGGCGTCGCGAGGGTGGTTACTGACCATCGTGCGGCCCGTGTCCTTCTCGTACCAGCGGAAAGCGGGCATGTCCCAGTTGCTGCCGAGCAACAGCCCCGCCTGGCTGGCGCCGGTCTGCGAGGAGAGGTCGCACTCCCAGCCATGCAGCCGGTGGGTGCCGTCGGAGAGCCAGCGCGCGATCGTGGGGGTGTGCCCGTCGCGGATCGCCTCGCGCAGGATCTCGTGCCCGAGGCCGTCGATCTCGAACAGGATCACGCCGGGGACATCGCTGCGGTTGTCCTTGCGCGCATGCCGCACCCGGCGGCGCACCACGCGCAGATGGCGCGCGTCGCCGTCGACATCCAGCAGCGGGGCCACGAGCATCGAGACGAGCGCGAGGCCGAAGGCGATCGTCACATCCGTCCAGAACGACGGCGTCTTGCCGTCGACGGCGTAGAACGCGAGCGCCACCACGCCCGCGCTGAGCACCAGCGAGCCGAGGCCGAACGTGACGATCGTGAGCGGCAGCGCGATGCGGATGACCAGCGGCCAGAGGATTGCGTTGATCAGCGCCATCGCCGCCGCGACAAGCAGCGCCGCGTCGAAGGAGAGCGTGTCGTGGCCTGAGAGCAGGGCTGTCAGGAGCACGAGCACGAGCGCCTGCACCACGAGCATCGCCAGCGCGCGCAGGCCGAAGCCCACGAGCGCCAGCAGGTTGCGCGAGCGTCGCCGGCTGCCGCGCGCGTGGCTGTCCGGCCCGTGGCTGCCCCGCCCATCGCTCGCCGCGTCGTGCATTCGCGTTGCTACCTTCTCTCCATGGTCGACGGCGCCTTCACTGCCCGTCGGGCGAGCAGCGCCGCAGACCGTATCGTTTTCCTCGGGCACTCCTCCGTGCTGCTCGAACTGGGCGGCGTGCGTGTGCTGACCGATCCGCTGCTGCGCGGGCACGTCGGGCATCTGCGCCGCGTGGCGCCGCCCGTCGAGGAGGGCATGATGGCGGGCGTGGATGCAGTGCTGATCTCACACCTGCACCACGACCACCTGGACCTGGCCTCGCTGCGACAGCTCGGGCAGGAGACGCCCATGGTCGTGCCGGCGGGCGCGGGGCCGTGGCTGCACGGAAGGGGGTTCGCGCGCGTGAGCGAGCTGACGGCAGGCGAGGCCACGCAGGTCGGCGTACGCACCGCGCAGGCCACAGAGGCTGGCGCGCTCACGGTGACCGCGGTGCAGGCGCGGCACGACGCCCGCCGCCTCGGTCCGCGCGGCCCGCGCGCCGCGCCGCTCGGCTACCTGGTGAGCGATCGGCGCCTCGTCGTGTACTTCGCCGGCGATACCGAGTTCTTCGCCGAGATGGCCGACTTCGCGCCCGCGCCGGACGTGGCGCTGCTGCCCGTGGCGGGCTGGGGACCGACGCTCGGCCCCGGCCACATGGACCCGCTCGATGCGGCACGGGCTGTGGCCGCGATCCGGCCGCGCCTGGCGATCCCGGTGCACTGGGGCACACTGGCGCCGATCGGCCTCGGTATCGGCCTCGGCCTTGGTCTCGGCCTCACGCGCGGCCGGCGCGAGCGGCTGCAGGAGCCGGCGCAAGCGTTCGCGCAGCACGTCGCGCGGCTCGCGCCCGCCACCGAGGTGCGCATCCTCCGGCCCGGGCAGGCGACGGAACCCTGAAGGCGCTCGCCGCGCCACGCCGCTGTGGCGAGGCACTGGTCCTGACGAACGATGGAACCGTAAGATCACCCCATGGCGGCGACTCCGGGGGCGGTTGTGCCCATGCGCGATCGATTTCACCCGCGGCGCATCCTCATCGTCGCGCTCGTGCTCGTGGCTATCGGCGCCGCCGCGACGCTCGCCGGCTGGGACATCACGGCCTGG
Source organism: uncultured Solirubrobacterales bacterium (assembly GCA_963821895.1). Lineage (GTDB taxonomy): Bacteria > Actinomycetota > Thermoleophilia > Solirubrobacterales > Solirubrobacteraceae > Palsa-744. The sequence continues at coordinate 323,984 of CAWGFQ010000003.1, read as the reverse complement.
TTCCGGCACATCTGGGACACGGTCACCGCGATCTCGCTCGGCTACCTGCTCGCGGGCATCGTGCTACTGACGGTGCAGACGACCGCAACCGCCTATGCCTGGTATGCGATCCTGCGCCACGCCTACCCCGAGTCAGAAGTGCGCTGGATCCAGATCCTCGCCTGCTACGCAGCCGCCGTCGCGCTGAACTCGGTGCTGCCGGCGAACATCGGCACGCTCGTGATGCTGCTGATGTTCACCACGATCATCGCCGCGGCCACCTTCGCGGGCGTGCTCGCGGGCATGGCGGTGCAGAAGATCTTCTTCACCCTGATCGGCGCGTTCTGCTACCTCTACCTGTTCCTCACGGTGGACGGCTCCTTCTCTTTGCAGCTCGGATTCATCAGCGAACACCCGTGGGCCACGGCGATCCTGGTGGTGGCGCTCGCCGTGCTGCTCGTGCTCGTCGGCCGCGTCTTGCGCGTGCGCGTGAAGCACTGGTGGGAGCAGGCGAAGGTGGGCGCCGAGATCCTCGTGCACCCGCGCGCCTTCCTCGGCCGCGTCGTGCTGCCCGAGGCGATCAGCTGGGTGGCGATGCTCGGCGTGATCGCAGTGTTCCTCGCCGCCTACAACATCCCCGTCAGCTTTCACACGCTGATGCGCGTGGTGGCAGGCAACTCGATCGCCAACGTCAGCTCGGTCACACCGGGCGGCGCGGGGGTCGTGCAGGGATTCAACGTGCTCTCGCTGAAAGGCATCACGAGCACGGCCAACGCCACCGCCTACTCGGTCTCACAGCAGCTCGTGACGACCGCGTGGGGCATCCTGTTCGCGATCCTGCTGCTGATCCGCGCCTTCGGCTGGTCGGATGGCAAGACGCTGGTCGCGCAGTCATACACACAGGCGCGCGAGAAGAACGCCGAGCGCGCGGCGGGACGCAAGGCACGGCGCAAGGGCGGCGCGGGGGCGAGCACGGAGCAGGGTTGACGTTGAGCGTCGGCTCGGCCGGCGGCAGCTTTCGCGCCGGCTCGAGCGGCAGCAGCTTTCGCGCCGCCTTCACGGTAGCTGCACGCATAGGCGCGATAGTCAGAGCCGATGGCTCCCGCTGCGCCGGCTCCCGCTGAGACGATCATCCTCTCACCGCACTTCGACGACGCTGTGCTCTCCTGCTGGCATCTGCTCGCCGGCGCCGGCGCGGTACTGGTCGTGAACGTCTTCGCGGGGGAGCCTCCCGCGGGCGTCGGCGCCAGCCTGCTGCGGCGCGTCATGGCGGCCTTCCCGCAGGCCAAGGAACAGGTCCCGGGCCTGCGCATGATCGTCGTCGCGGGCCCACGCATCGACCCCGAGTCGCTCCCCTCCTACACGGGCCTTGAGGTGGTGCCCTACGTGCACAACCTCTACCGGCACCTGGCGGCGTGCGACCTGGCGGTGGTGCAGGGCGGCCTCACGACAGCGATGGAGCTGACCGCGGGGAAGCGGCCGTTTCTCTACTTCCCGCTACGCCACCACTTCGAGCAGAACTTCCACGTGCGCCACCGGCTCGAACGCTACGGTGCGGGACGCCGCATGGACTACGAGGACTCTCCGCCGGAGCAGATCGCCGCGGCGATCGCGCAGGAGATCGACCGCGAGGTTGTCTACCGGGAGGTGGAGGCCGACGGCGCCGCCAACGCGGCCCGGCGCCTGGCTGAGCTGCTGTAGACGGCCTCCGCGCGCAACCCCCCGGAGCTGCTGTAGAAGGCCTCCGCGCGCAACCCCCTGCGGCCGACCCATACAGTCTAGGCTGGGGGCCATGGCTACCAGCGTCCGGCAACGCCGAGCCTCATTCGACCCAGCGGCCTTCGCGACCTTCCGCTTCGTGGCACGCGAGATCGACGAGCGCGGACGGGTGACTCTGCGCTACGCGCTCGATCACGCGATCGAGTTCGTCGAGGAGTTCGACCTGCCAGTCCGAGCACCCGTGAGTCCCGCCGCCCGCGAGCGTGTCGACGGGTTGCTCTCGTTGCTGCACTGGGTCGCCGGGGTCAGCTATTTCAAGACGGCGCTGCCACCCGCGGTGGACTGTGAGACGGGAGCTCCGCCGCCGGCTGCAGCCGCCTTGCTCGATGCCCTCTACTCCGAGGGCCTCGGCGAGATGGCCTACATGAACAGGCTGCCGGCGCTGCCACGCCCGAGCTTTCCGGTCGGCCCCCCGGCGGAGCGTCCGCGCGCCGTCGAGAGCCGGCGCCACCCCCGTATGCTCGTTCCCGTCGGTGGAGGCAAGGACTCGGCGGTCGCGGTGGAGCTGGTACGCCGATCGGGGCACGAGCTCGTGCTGTTCTCGGTGGGGGACGCCCCTCCGATCGCGCGCACCGCTGCCGTAGCCGACCTCCCGCGCCTGATCTGCACGCGTCGGTTGGACCCGGGACTCGCCGCCCTGAACCAGTCCGGGGCGCTCAACGGTCACATCCCGATCACAGCAGTCGTCTCGTGCGTCGCGTTGCTCACCGCGGCGCTGCGCGGGTTCGACGCAGTCGCGATGGCCAACGAGCGGTCGGCGTCGAACGGCAACGTGACCTGGGACGGCATCGACGTGAACCACCAGTTCAGCAAGAGCCTGCGCGCCGAGCACCTTCTGCGATCGGCCGTGGCCGAGCTTGCCCCGGGCCTTGAGCTGTTCTCCGTGCTGCGGCCCGCCTCCGAGCTGGCCATAGCGCGTGCCTTCGCGCGGATGGAGCAATACCACGAGGTGTTCACCAGCTGCAACTCGATCTTCCGGCTCGATCCGGCGCTGCGGGGAACATCGTGGTGCTGTGACTGCCCCAAGTGCCGCTTCGTATTTCTCGCGCTCGCCCCCTTCTGCGAGCCGGCGCACCTGCGCAAGGTATTCGGCTGCGACCTGCTCGACGACGAGCGCCAGTTCGCCGGGTTCGCGCTGCTCACCGCGACGGGCGGCCACAAGCCGTTCGAGTGCGTCGGCGAGGAGCAGGAGAGCCTCGCCGCGATTCGCATGCTCGCGACGCAGGCACGCTGGAGCGACCACCGCGTCGTGCGGCGTCTCGTCGCCGAGGTGCTGCCGCGTTACGACGCGACCGACGGCACCCCGGCGCAGGTGCTCGCGCTCAGCGACGAGCACTTCGTGCCCGCCGACCTCCTGCGAGATGTCACTGCGCTTCTCGGAGCTTGACGGCGCGAATATCGGCGTCTGGGGCGCGGGCCGGGAGATCAGCTCGCTCGCCGCCCAGCTTGCTCGCCACCTGCCGCGGGCACGGATCGCGGTGGTGGCGCTTGACAGCGACCCCGGCGGGGACGTTTGCGGCACGCTCGGGGCGCCGGACGCACACCTGGCCACGGGCGCCGAGATCGTCGGCGCGCTCGCGGGCTGCGAGCTGGTAGTGCGATCGCCGGGCGTCTCGATGTATCGCCCCGAGCTGTGCGCGCTGCGCGCCGCGGGGATACCGGTCACGACAGCGACGGCGCTGTGGCTGGCCGAGCGCGAGGGGCGTGGCGCGATCGCCGTCACGGGGACGAAGGGCAAGAGCACCACCGCGGCCCTCCTGGCCCATCTGGCGCGCGCCAGCGGACAGGCGGTGGCGTTGGCCGGCAACATCGGTGTCCCCGCGCTCGACCTGCTCGACCGGCCGCCGACAGAAACAGCGGTGGTGGAGCTGTCCAGCTACCAGATCGCCGACCTGGAGATCGGGCCAGAGGTGGCTGTGATCACGAACCTGTTCCGCGAGCACACCGACTGGCACGGGTCCGAGGAGGCCTACCGCAGGGACAAGCTGCGGTTACTGGGACTGCCTGGCGTGCGCGCGGTGGTCGTCAATGCGCGCGATGAGCAACTCGTCGACGCCGCGATGCGCGCCGACGCCACGGGAGCGGCCGGGCCCACGGGAGCAGTCGACGCCGGGACCACGGGAGCCGCCGACACCACGAGAGCCTTCTTCGGGGCACCCGACGGCTGGGACGCCGGCTCCGCCGGCGTAACGCTGGGCGGCGAGCTCGTCGTGCCAGCCGCGGAGCTGCCGCTGCGTGGCGAACACAACGCGTTGAATCTGTGCGCGGCGCTCACGTCACTGCCGGTCTGCGGCATCGCGACGCCGCGGCTGCCGGACGTGTTGCGTGACTTCCACGCACTGCCGCACCGGCTGGAGGTGGTATCCGAGCGCGACCGCATCCTATGGGTAGACGACAGCATCTCGACGACCCCGGAGTCCACGCTGGCCGCACTCGGGAGCTTTGCCGACCATGAGATCGTTCTGCTGGGCGGCGGACAGGATCGGGGCCAGGACTACACCGAGCTCGCCCGGGCATTGGCCGAGCGCGGCGCGACTGTCATCGGACTGCCTACCACAGGCCCACATCTGGTGGCTGCCGCGCGCGCGGCGGGCATCTCCGCGAGTCGGGCGATCGAGACAGCCGGCATGGAGGAGGCCGTTGCGCATGCGCGTGCGCTGGCCGGCCCGGGGACAGCGGTCCTGCTCTCGCCCGCCGCGCCGAGCTACGACACCTACCGTAACTTCGAGGAGCGCGCCGCGCATTTCCGGACGCTTGCGCTGCGTTAGCGGTGTTTCGCTAGTGGTTGTTTCAGCTCCCCGAAGCGTCCTCGACCTCCCGGTCGATAAAGGCATATCGAGGTAGCGGGGCGCGCATCGTCTCTCTGCGCGACCGCGAGGTAGCGGCCGACTACGCACTGGCGGCATGACCTTGCCCTCCGGCTGGGCTGCCTTCTGGCCGGATACAATCGGGCACGCGATGCGTACATTGGGCCTCAATGTGAGGGGTAGTATGGCCATCAGGGAGCAGCGGCCATGAACGCCGTTGCCGCTGAGGCCATGATCGAGCACGCCGGTCATGCCCTCATCGACGCAGCGCCCGCGCCCGCGAAGGTGATCCTCTTCGGCTCGCGTGCCCGTGGCGACGGCGACGAGGGCAGCGACTTCGACTTCCTGGTCATCGAGGACAAGGTTGAGGACCGCCTCGCCGAGGCCGTCAGGCTCCGCCGTGCCCTCGGGGACTTCAATGCCCCGGTGGACCTGATCGTCATGGACGCCGCGCTCGCTGGGCGGCGGGCGAAGGTGCGGGGCACGATGGTCCACCGCGCGCTCCGTGAGGGACGTGTCCTCGCCGAATCCTGAGCAGGTCGAGTACGCCGAGGTGCTGCTGCGCCGGGCGAAGGGCGATCTCCAAGCCTGCCTGGCACTCGCCGATGACACGGACATCGACGACAACATCGTCGGCTTTCACGCGCAGCAGGCGGTCGAGAAAGCCCTGAAGGTCGCGCTCGTGCTCGCCGACGCCGAACTCCCTCTCACGCACGATCTCAGATTCCTCGTACGGCAGGTTCGCGAGTCGGGCATTGAGCCTCCGGGAGAGTTCTCGGACGCCCAATGGCTCACGCCGTGGGCAGCAGAGCTCCGTTACGACGAACCGATCGCACTCGATCGAGCAGCCGCGCTGGCAGCTGCTCTGATACCGCGCGAGGACCGCCCAGGGCGTCAGGTTCTCCATCTGCTCGCGATCCCCCGGAAGCTCGATGCCGTGATGCTCCAGTAGGGAAGTGAGATAGCTGATGCTGTGGGTGCGGTCGAAATCGATCTCGTGGAAGGCGAGCACCGCCTTCAGGCGCTTCTCGACGGCCTGCTGAACGTGGAAGCCGAGCACGTCATCGGGTACGTCGGAATCATCGAGCGCCTTATCGAGGATCGCTTCGTCTCCTTCGGCCTTGCGCACCAGCAGCGATACCAGCTCGCGCGCGTCAGGATTCGGCAACGACCCGCCCCTCGCTCATGGCCTCATGAACCAGAGAGCCCTTGACCGCCCCCCATTTCTGCGCGTGCCACTCGCTTACGACCACCACATCCGCGGGGATTAAGAGTTGCCCGAGGATTCGTCCCAGTCGCGCCATCTCCCCAAAGCGGTCCTTGACCTCCCGCTCGATCACCAGGAAATCGAAGTCGCTGTGATCGTCACTGTCGCCGCGCGCGCGCGACCCGAACAGGATCACCTTGGCCGGGACCGCCGTCGCCTCGATCAGCGCCTGCCCGGCACGCTCGATCGTTATGCCGTCTGCGGTGGCGCCCGCCCTAGTACCGCTGAGGTTGTCCTGTTCGCCGTGGAAGTTCGAGGCGGCGGTTCTGGTGTGATGGTTACACGGTGACGGCGACCAGCGCGTCCTCCTTGGTCTCGGTGTGAATGGGTGTGCGCTGTGCGGCGAGGTCGTCTTCGACGGCGAGGGCGAGCTTGGCGAGGTCGCTGTGGCCCATGATCTTGCGGAACTGGGTCTCGGCCTCGAGCATCCCGGGCGGCGGTCCATCTGAGGCACATGTCGCCGTTTTGCCAGCGCTTGACGTTGCGGCTCGTTTGCCGGACGGTGCCGATCATCGACTCGATCGGGTTCGTGCTCTGGAGCGTCCTCTTGAGCTTGCCGCGGACCCCGAGGCGGATCAGGGTCAGCGTCTCCTCCACGCCCTCTCGCAGGGATGCGGCGGCGCCGGGGTGGGAGCGCTCCAGCTCGCCGGCGAGTAGCTGCAGCCCGTCGAGGGCTTGCTGATAGTTCTCCGACGCCGACGCCTTCCGCAGCCGGCTCTTGACGGCGGGCCGGTCGCGTTCGGGGAGATGGTCGAGCACGTTGCGTTCCTTGTGGCGGACACACCGCTGCACCGGGACGGGCCCGAAGACCTCGTTGACGGCGGCCCGCAGGGCCTTCCCGCCGTCCAGGACGACCAGAACCCCCTGCTCGAGATCAAGCCCCCGCTCGACCAGGTCGGCGAGCAGATGGACCGTGACGGTCTTGTTCTCGGTGGAGCCATCCCAGAGCCCGAGCGGGATCTTGACGCCCTCGGTGCTCACGCCCAAGGCGACGACACAGCAGCGGCCCTTCGGCTCGATCCCGTCGAGCATCAACGCCGCCAGGCGCACATCAGACAGCGGACGCGCCATCAGCGCCGCGAGATGCTCGCCGGTGCGCGAGACGAACTCGCGGCTGACCGTCGACTTCGACGTCGAACGCTCCGCAGCGCTCGCAGCCTCGCCGACGGGCTCACGGGTCCTCGCAACCGGCGCGTGGAAACACCAGCGAGCATCTGCTCCAACACCACCCTGCTCAGCGGGTCACGGTCAGCGAAATACGCATAGGTCGCAAGCGGAACCTCGTGCTCTCCGTCGGGCGTGCGAGCCCGGGGATGCTTCACCGCGACCCGCCGGCCACCGAGCGTCACCGTGCCGTCCTCCTGGCCGTGACGGACAGCGGTGCGCTCCTTCACGGTCGCGTGCTTGGGACCGACGACCTCATCGAGCTCGGCCTCCATCATCTCGCTGAGGACGCCCAGCCCAACACCGACGCTGAGCGCGAGCAGCCCCTCCTTCGCTGCCCCGACCAACTCCCCAAGCGCCTCCTGCACCCGCAGCGGCAACTCCTCGGGGCGACTGTCCTGCTCCTGCATTACGGTCTCCATGGCGGTTCCCTTCGTCTCGATGGACTGATTTCGCACTCGCCAAGGTCCCAACGGGACCGGACGAGGCGAAAGGGACCGCCACTACAAACCTCTACGAGCTACGGGACAACCTCCAGCGTCGCGCGTCGGCTCGGTGCTGACTCGGTACGAAGCTCCCAACTGCAGCCGCTCGCCCGATAAGCTCGTTCCTGCGTAAAAGGCCAGACATGCGATGCATTGCAGGTGGCCTGGTTCTAGCAGCAGCTCCATCTCCTGTGTATAGTATATTTCTGCAAAATGATGACAGGGGCACGATAAATGCAGGAGGGAGCCTTGGCTATAGAGCGCGAGGCGACGCATCGCCTGCCGGAGATCCTGACTGAGTTGCTTGGCGAGCCTGGCCTGCGTCTCGATGCGCCTTCCGCGACGGACGGCGAGGTCGATCTCGTTGGCCACGACGAGCAGGGCCATCGCTGGGTCTTCCAGGTCAAGGCGTCGAGCCAGCCCGGCCGCCTCGCCGACGCCGCGAGGCGGATGCGCGACCTCCGACGTGACGACACGATCCCGATCCTAGTGGTGCCATACATGACTCCCGCGGGAGCCCGTGCTGCGGAGGAGGTGGGGCTCGGCTGGATCGACCTGTCCGGCAACGCCCGCATCCGCAGCGACGATCTCTACGTGCGAGTCGAGGGTCGCCCCAACCAGTTTCGATCGCGAGGCCGGCCCTCGTCCCCATTCGCTCCCAAGAGCGCGCGCGCGACTCGGGTTCTGCTCGAGGACCCTGGCCGGTGGTGGCGCCAGAAGGAGCTCGTGGCGACCACCGGTCTCGATGACGGCAGCGTCTCGCGCATCGTGCGACGACTCGACGAAGAGCTGCTGCTGGAGCGTCGCGAGCGCGAGCTGCGCCCACGCGACCCCTACCGCCTGCTGGACGCCTGGGCGCAGGACTACCGCTTCACCCACCACGACATCCTCACCGGCCATATCAGCGGCAGTGGGATCGAGCTTGCGCGCGATCTCGCATTGCGCCTTGGCGCACTCGACGTCCGCCACGCATTCACCGGGCTTCCAGCCGCGTGGGCGATCGACCACTTCGCCCGCTTTCGCCTCACCACTGTCTACGTCGAGGGCGATCCCCGCAACGCCGCCAAGCGCCTGGAGCTGCGCCAGAACTCTGCAGGCGCCAACGTGCAGCTCGTCGGACCGGACGACCTCGGCGTCTTCATTGGCGAGCGCCCCCACGATGGGCTCAACTGTGTCTCTCCAGCACAGGTCTACCTCGACCTGCTGCACCTACCCGAGCGCGCGCCCGAGGCCGCCGAGCACCTACGCCATCACCACCTCCACAATGCCCCCGCCGAATAAGCCCAGACACCACAGCGGCTACCAGCGCGAGGAAACCCTGCTGGTAGAAGCCGCCTGCCTAACGGTGGCCGTGACCCTCGGCGCACTGATGGACCGGCTGTGCATCGTCGGGGGGCTCGCCCCCAGCCTGCTCATCGACCGCCAGGCCGACGCCGATCCCACAGGCGAGGCCGGACATGCCGGCACCAACGACCTCGACGTCGGCCTCGCCGTCGCACTGCTCGACGAGCAGCAATACAGCGACATCGCCAGGCGCCTGCGCCAAGAGGGCTTCGAACCCGACGTCAACGACCTCGGCAACCCCACACCCCAGCGCTGGCGACTCGGCGAGCTCAACGTCACTGTCGACTTCCTCATGCCTCCCATCCCGGGCGCCGAGCAGGGTGGCCGCGTGCAGCCACTCGAGGGCGACTTCGGCGCCTTGATCGCCCCCGGCCTGGAGCTCGCCTTTCAAGAGCGCGAGCTGATCCAGATCGACGGCCACACCCTCAAGGGCGAGCTGGTCAGCCGCATCATCCCTGTGTGCGGACCCGGCGCCCTCATCGTGCTCAAGGCTCTCGCCCTCGCCGACCGCGGCGAGCCGAAAGATGCCTACGACATCGTTTACGTGCTGCGCCACTGGCCACACGGCATCACCGACATCGCCGACCGTATCGCCCGCCACGCGACCGAGCACCGCGAGGTGGTCGAGCGCGCACTCAAGTCACTCACCAGCGACTTCGCCGAACCCAACAGCCTCGGCCCCCGCCGCGCGGCGCAATTCGAGAGCACCGGAGACCTCGACCCCGCCGCGACAGCCGACGCCCACGGGTACGTCGACGACCTCCTGCGTGCCTGTCGCGAGCGCGAGCTGCCCAAGTAGCACCGTACACCAGTCGATGTCCGTGGCGGACTGGACGACGGCGGCTGGACGCTCGATATCCAGAACGTTAGCCTCGAGCCGAGAACATCCACGCTCGAGCAGGCACTCGACACGACAGTCATCGTAGCCGTGAGACGCAGGCTCTCGACATCCACAACACACTGATCTACCGGGGTCGACCGCGAGGGATTCGCGGTTGGGTGGACTCGCGAGCAGCCGAGACCCGCCCGCCGGTTCAGGAGCCAGTTGCTGACTGGAGTTCGCCGCGCAGCCCACGCAAAGCTCGTAAGACCTTGACCCAGAGCTTGACCCGGAAGCATTTTGGTCACCCAGACGCGATCCTGAGCAAAGAAAAAACGGCGATGTGTGACCTGACAAACCCAAGCGCGAGCTAGAGCGCCACGCCCGAGCAGGCGCGTGGCGCTCCCCTGCGTGTCCTCAGTGCTGCCCGTACTCCACGGCCGAGCCCAGCTCGTCCATGCTCACGTCGAGCGCCCTTGCGACTGCCCGGACGGTGCTCCATGCCGGGTCCGTCACACCGCGTTCAACGCGGGACAGGGTTGCGATGGTCACGTCGGCCTTGAACGCCAGCGCTTCCTGCGAGATGCCGTTCCGGTGCCGGAAGCGCTTCAGGACCCCTGCGAGTGCCGGGTCGGCTGCGCTCATCAGACGCTCCCGACGCCAAGCTGGTTAGCGCGGCGTGCGGCGCGCGACGGAAACACGTAGTCCCCGATGCGGTGCAGAAGCCCCGCCTCGGTGAGCCTGCGCACTGAGTCTTCCGCCGCGAGGCGATTCTCAATCTCGCGTGCGATCTCATCCATGCTCCACGGGCACAACATGGGATCGCAGAAGAAGAGGTTCAGGACCCCGTTGTCGCGCAACTCCTCGCTCAAACGGTCTTCGGGTGCGTCGTCTTCAATAGGCTGGTCGTGCATCGGGACTTACCTCCTGGTGCCAGGCCCCCGGCTGTTTGCGCAGCGCGGGGGCCACTTGTTTGGTTGGGCACAGCATACACAGGATAGAACGTTATTGGTTCTGGACGTGATTGGCTGTATCACGGAGGATCAGGAGCGTGGAGCCCAAGGTCATCGTCGGCAAGAACATCCGCGCCAACCGCCTGCGCCTGAGGCTCACCCAAGAAGCCCTCGCGGAACGCGCCGACATGCACCCCGTCGAGGTCGGCCGCGCCGAGCGCGGCGTCCGCGACCTACAGGTCTCCACCATCGCCAAGCTCGCCCGCGGCCTTGGGGTTCCCGCCAGCGAGCTGCTACGCGGCGTCTGACTCGTCCCGGACCCGCGGCTCCGGCTCGTCCCGCTCGGGCGGCTCCGTCTCAACGGGCGGCGCGTCTGGATCGACCTTCAGCAGCGCACGCAGCGCCTTCTCGGGGTCGAGGCCGGCCAGGGACACGCGGTCATCGGGGTCCGGCTTGGCCTGATCGTGCCTGTCGGGCATACGTCCCGACGATAGCCGAGGCTGACCAGCTTAAGAAGGAGAGGCCCGCCGAAGCGAGCCTCTCCCCGAAACTGCCTCACCGAAGCAGCCGGTCGCAGGACGACCTGCGGCTCAGCGTCAGCAGCACCTTTCGCAGGATTACTCAGTATATCGTCATTACAGGTCAGAACTCAATCCCCCGGGCAGGATTCGAACCTGCGACCTCAACCCTGCGAAAGGTGCGCTCTATCCACTGAGCTACCGGGGGAGATCAAGAGCATACCGCACTGCCTAGACGATGCCTAGAGGAATATGGGTGGCGCCGCATGACCTGCTATAGCTTCAAGGCATGGCAAACGAGCACTTCCCAGTTGACCTAGCTGACCCCGGCGACATTCGGGCAAAGATGCCCGATATTAGGCGTCTTTATGGCGAAAAGCGCCAGGAGCTAAAGGCGCTAACTGAGCAGGTCGAGCTTCTGGGGCGCCTAGTCGGCGCCCAGCCCCCAGCGAAGCCTGCCCCGGCTGTATCGCCATCACGCCAGACAAGCTCGCAGGGAAGGGCAGGGCAGAATGCACCAGGTCAGGACCGGGCCGTAAAGGCGCTAGAAGAGGCTGGCCGACCGATGGGACCGACATCACTTTTCAAGTTCATGGTCGCCAAGGGAATGGATGCGCCGAAGGATGCCAACGCGCTGGGGTCCAACCTCTGGTCTGCATGGAAGGCTGGCCGAATCATGAAGGCACCCAACGGGGTCTATACGCTGCTTGACGACTCTGGCCGCACGGAGCACGACCACCCGATAAACGACTACGACGAGGTTGGCGCCCAAGGCTTCCCAACGCCCTCACCGGCGCAGTACGCTGAGACGGCAGCAGTCAGTCGTATGCGCCACGCTACGGCCACCACCGGGGGTGAAGGCTGATCGAGAAGGACAATGTTGCCTAGATCGGCCGCCGCTGCATGTGCCCGGAAACCCCGGGAGGATGGCGCTGGTGTCGGCCTGAAATGAAGTCCGGACCGCGCTGCCCCCTTGAAAGCGGCTTCGCGGTCCGGGTCCATCCAACATGCGGCGGTGGCGAAATTGGTACACGCGCCCGGTCTGGAGCCGGGTGGCTAACGCCTTGCGGGTTCGAGTCCCGCCCGCCGCACATACGACGTATGACGCCTCCTAGTGTATCGCGCTAGGAGGCGTCCTGACGACCGCTGCAAGCTGGTGCCCGGTAGGTCAGGCGGCGACCGGCGACCTGGCCCACCAGCCTGCCGACCCGCTCCGTGTCCGTTTCCTTGCAGGTCGAGAAGCGGAAGTCGAACTCGGCCAGGTAGCGCGGCAGGTGCTCGCGGCTGACGTGGTGGTGGGTCCCGTCGATGCTGCGCTTGAGCTGGCTGAAGTAGCACTCAGCCTGATTGGTCGAGACATCGCCCCGGACGTATTCGCGGATGTTGTGGTTGACGGCGCTATGGCTTGCGAAGTCGCCAGCGATCTTGCGGTAGCCGAGCGATGAGTCCGTGTGTAGGTGCGTCGCGGCCGGATCGACGTGTTCATGCAGGACAGTCCGTAGGTTCGGGGCCTTGACGTTCGGCACGATACGGGAGCGGACTTCGCCCGTCTCGCGGCTCACCAGCGCCACGATCGGCACCTTGTCGTGCGCGCCCTGCATGTGCTCTTTTGGGTTGTGGCCGTGGCGGTTGCTGGGCTTGCCGCCGAACCACGTCTCATCCGCGACCACGCGCCCAGAGAGCAGACCAGCCATTGGTTCGCGCTTCATCGCCTCGCGGAGTCGGTGAAGCATGAACCACGCACTCTTTGGCGTCAGGTCGTACTTGCGCTCGATCTCGCGGGCCGCGACGCCGTTCTTGGACGAGCACATCTCGAAGATCACGAACACCCACGTGCGGACCGGAATCCGGGTCCCGTGGAAGATCGTGCCCGTCAGGACCGAGAACTGCTTGCGGCAGTCTGCGCACTTCCAGACGCGACGTTCCGAGCGGGAGCCCGTACGGGTCTTGCGCGACGCGCCATCATTGGGCTTCAGGAAGTAGTGCTCGCGGACAGAGCCGCAGTGCGGGCAGACCTGCTGATCGCCCCAGCGCAGATCCTCAAGACACTTGTAGGCGTCCGCCTCGGTGCGGAGCTGGTCGGCGAGTTGTAGGACCTTCATCGACATAGGCATACTGTAGCATGGTTGACGAATCCTGTCAAGCATGTTACAGTGACGGTATGGCCGATCTCCCCCCCGACATCCAAGCTAGACGCAACATCGAGGACCGCGCCGCGCACCTCGGCGCCAAGCGGCGCGACCTCGACGGCGAACTCACCGAGAACACGCAGGACATCATTCAGCTACTCCGCGACGCCGAGGGCACGGGCGTCACGTACGACTACCTCGCCCACCTAACCGGCGTCAGCCGCCAGACGCTCTACCGCTGGCGCGAGATAGCCAGTGGCCTGCCCCCGGGCGAAACAGTGGCTCAAGCGGCCGCAAAGCAAACGCCAGAGGGCCACTTCTTGCACCACAAGTAAGCGGAGAAAAGTGGCGGCCCGGGTGTCCGCCCGGGCCGCCGAGAGCATCGAGAGCGAAGCGCGGGAGGCGCAGCGCACGGCGATCCTTGCATGTCCAGCGGATGCCGTCCGACGCACTGGTCAAAGTACACACGACCGTTCCGGCGAGTCGTCCTGTGTCCGCAGGCAGCCCGAATGGAGAAACGAGCATCAAATGGCACGTGTAGCCCCCTATCACACCGCACGCCCCGAGACCGGAGGCGAGCGGAACGTCTACCACAACGACGACCAATGCCCGCGTGGTAAGGAAATCGCGCCGGAGGATCTACGCCAGGGCACGGCTGGCCGTCCGTTGTGCAAGGTCTGTCAATAGGAGCAAGGCGCACGGAACGTCAGCTCCCAGTGAGGGCCTTCGGGCTCCCCAGCGCGGCTGATCCGCCAGTAGCGGCGCAGTTCGCTCACGGGTAGTTCGCGCTGCACGGCGACAGCAAGGGCACGGAAGCCCTCGCTGTTGTCCCCATAGAATCGGATCGTCGGCTCAAGGAAGCCGTGTCCCTTGGTGCCCTCGCAAGACTCGAACGTCTCGATCCCGGCCGCGTCGAGCACATCGACATACGGCGCGATCCCGGAGTCCAGCGTGGCAAGCCAATCGTCCCGCGGCACGGTCACCGACTCCCTCGCGCTTGGGTTTGTCAGGTCACACATCGCCGAAAAAACCGTAAGCGTTCAGTGGGTCTGGGGGACATAGTCGGGGCGTGTCGAACCTCTTGGTGTGGAGCGTGTGGAGGCGGAAGCGATCTATGACGCTGGTCGTGAGGCGGTCGTCGAGGTGCTTCTGCGGATGGATGCTCAGATCCAGGCGTTGACTGTGCGGGTCGCGCGCCAGGATGAGCGGATCGCCCAGCTCGAGCGTCGGCTGAACCGCAGCTCGCGCAACTCTTCTATTCCCCCGAGCGCCGATCCGCCCGCCAGCACGCCGAGGCGTGGCAAGGATCCATCAGGTCGCAAACAGGGCGCCCAGCCTGGGCATGAGGGCAGGGGCTGTCAAGGCCGGTTGAAAAGTCACCCTCTTTCGCCGGTTGAATAGTCACCCCCCTTTGTGCGTGGTGGGGTGCCCGTGTAGCGGAGCACGTAGGGCGTAGCGGAGTGGGCGCCCGTCGCTCAGTCGTGTGGGGGTGGGTGCCCGAGGTCCTTGTCGCGTAGGCGGTAGCTGTCGCCCTTCAGTGAGAGGATCTCGGCGTGGTGGACGAGGCGGTCGATCATCGCCGCGGCGACGACTTCGTCGCCGAAGATCTCTCCCCAGGCCGAGAAGGGCTTGTTCGAGGTGACGATCAGCGAGGCTCGCTCGTAGCGTGCGGAGACGAGGCTGAACATGAGGTTGGCGGCCTCGGGGTCGAACGGTATGTAGCCGACCTCGTCGATGACGATCAGCGGGATGAATCCCAGACGTCGGAGTTCGGCCTGAAGGGTGCCCTGGCGCTTGGCCTCGCCGAGGCGCCCCACCCATTCAGTCGCGGTCGCGAAGGCGACGCGCTGGCCGGCGAGGCACGCGCGGATCGAGAGCGCGATCGCGAGATGGCTCTTGCCGGTCCCGGGCGGTCCGAGCAACACGACGTTCTCCTTGCCGTGCAGGAAGTCCAGCTGGCCGAGGTGCTCGATCACCTGCTTCTTGACGGAGCGCTGGAAGGTGAAGTCGAACTCCTCGAGGGTCTTGCGTGAGGGGAAGCGCGCTGCCTTGATGCGGCTCTCTCCGCCGTGGGACTCGCGCGAGGAAATCTCGGTGGAGAGCACCGCCTGCAGGAACCGCTCGTGGGACCAGGACTCCTCGCGGGCGCGCTCGGCCAGCCTGGGCATTGCCCGTGCGGCCGCCGGCGCCTTCAGCGCGCGGAAGAGATGGGTGAGCTCGGAGGTGCTGCTCATGCCGGGATCAGCGCGTCATAGCGCGCGAGCGGGCGCAGCTCGACGTCGACCTCGGGGCCGCGGCGGCGATTGCCGCGGAGGCGGTCGAGCTCTGCTTGATGGGCGGGGTCGGTGAAGGTGAGATGCTTCGCGAACGAGCGGGCGTGGTGGGCGCAGAGCTCGCCCGAGTCGAGCGCCCTCGCGATGATCTCCTGCTGGCCGATCGCGAGTTCAACGCGGCGGCCGGCGAATCGCGGGTCGAGGGAGTAATCGTTCGTGTCAAAGCGGAAGTAGGGCTGCGCAGGAACGCGCAGGACGCTGCGCAGCGCGGTAGAGGGCATCGGGTCCGCCAGCGCGCGCATGCGCTGGCGCTCTTCGATCAGACGCTCCGAGGGGACCGCGCGGATGCCGCGGTGAAAGCGCGGGTTAGCGCGCTCTGAAAACCAGCGCTCGAGCTGGTCCTGGAAGTCCAGCGGGCTCGCGAAGTTGCGCGCCGGCTCAAAGCTCGTGCGCATGAAGCGATGGGTGCGCTCCAACGCGCCTTTGGACTCGGGGTCGCGTGCCGCAAGGATCCGCCAGCCGAGCTTCAAGCGACCGCAGAAAGCCGCGAAGTCCTCGCTGGCGTGCCCGTGACCGTCGTGGATCGCTCCCTCGCGGTCCCAGACGATCGTCTCCGGGAAGGCACCGAGGAAGCTCAGGCAGCGGCTCATGCCCCACGCGAGATCCTCGAAACGCTTGGAGAACACCAGCGCGCCAGCGGCGGCCCTGGACCATCCGAACTCGCACGTCACCACGTAGCCGCGGCGTGTCTGGCCGTGACCGACCGGGATCTCCCTGCGCGGCTCGACCAGGTCAAACTGCGCAAGCTCACCGGGTCGATAGACCGTGCGCTGATAAGTGCGCTTCGGACAGAGGATTGGGCGCAGCTCGCGCAGATAGTCATCGAGGATCGTCTTTGATCCCGCATAACCAGCTTCCGAGATAAGCTCCCGGATGCGGGTGTTGTTGATCCCCTCCACCTCGCGCAACAGCCGAGCGATCTGCTCACGATGGGGATCGAGCTTCGAGCCGGCCGGCGCGCGCCGATACTCGGGAGGCTCTGCGCCGCGGATCGCTTTACGAATCGTCTTTCGATCCCGGCCCGTCTTCCGCGCGATCCCCTTAATCGAAAGACCCTCCACGAAGTGCATCCGGCGGATCTCCGCCCACTGCTCCACAGCGATCAACTCCTCCTCCTGGCCTCGGCATGGCTAACCGAGCCAGGCTCCCACCCAGACAAGGGGGGTCAGTTTTCAACCGGCCAAGGGTGGGGAGTATTCAGACGGCGCCTACAGGGGCCGGCCGCTTTTGCCGGCGTGGGCCGTGGACGACGTCATCGAGCATTGGCCCGAGCGCTGTCGCTGCGGGCACGTCTTCGCGCGGAACGAGCGCTTGAGGGTGGGCGAGACGGTGCGCTGGCAGGTTGAGGAGCTGCCCGTGATCCAAGTCAGGCTCACCGAGCACCAGTGTCACCGAGTACGTTGCCCAGGCTGTGGTGAGCGCCCGCGCGGCGAGTTGCCGGCAGAGGTCGCCCAGAGCGCGTTTGGCCCCCGTTTTCAGGCGGCCGTCGCGACGCTCTCGATCCGCAACCGTATCTCTCGGCGTGATGTGGTGGAGCTGTGCGAGCAGCTGTTCGGCTCGAGGATCAGCACCGGGACGGTGGACGCGCTCCTCGCTCGCGCCAGCGACGCGCTCGCCGTGCCCCACGCCGACCTGTTGCAGGCGCTTCACGGTGCTGACGCGGTGAACATGGACGAGACCGGCTGGCGGACCGCGGGGGAGCGCCGCGCGCTGTGGGGCATCTTCGATCAGCGCTACGCCTATCTATACGTCGCCCCAGACCGTCATGAGGATCACGCCAAGACCCTCCTCACCGACACCAAGGCGATCGTGACGTCTGACCGCTGGTGGGCCTACGCGCACCTGCCCTTGGCGCGCCGCCAGCTTTGCTGGGCGCACCTGAAGCGCGATTTCGCCGCGCACGCTGAGGGCCTAGCAGCGGAGAAAGAGTTCGGCGAGGCAGGACTCCAACTCTGCGAGCGAGTGTTCTGGGCCTGGGAGGTCTTCCAGAACACCAACGACCGCTCAGAGCTGAAGCGCACAATCCGCGGCCTCCAAAGCGATTTCAAGCCGATCATCGCCGGCTACGCCTCGAAACGGGCGCGCAACAAGTACTGCCGCGGCATGGCGCGAAACCTCCTGAAGGCATGGCCCGCCTTGTGGACCTTCGCCCGCCACCCCGGCGTGCAGCCGACCAACAACCACGCCGAGCGCGCGCTCCGCGGCGCGGTCATCTACCGCAAGCTCTCCCTCGGCAGCCAGTCCGAGGGCGGCGAACGCCGCATCGAGCGGCTGCTCTCCGCGCACACCACCTGCCGCCTCCAAAACCGATCACTCTTCGTCTACCTCACCGACGCGCTCGACGCCCACGCCCGCGGCGACCCCGTTCCGCTACTCACCTGAGCAGCCCAACCCACTGAACGCTTACCAAAAACCCGCCGTTTCCAGCGGGTTTCTCTATAGCGGGGGCAGGATTCGAACCTGCGACCTTCGGGTTATGAGGACTTTTCGGGGGTGGTGTGGAGTGGTGTGGGGCCGGTGGATTTGGCCCTATTGCTGAGGATTGGACTCCGGCCGGCTCGTCCGTTGATGCGGAATGGCGTGGGGCATGTTTGCACTTCTGTTCACACCCTCCGCCGCCGTCTACTGGAGCCGCCCAGCCCCTCGGCGCCCATAGTTGCTGCGAAGACTGTGTCTACTGCATATGCTGCGTTATCGGCGTCTCGTGTGCTAGCCTGTCTCCATGACCACAGCAGCCGTACAGCTACGCTCTGACCGCCTGCGCTCGCTTCCGACGCTCTCGCAGGGCGCCGGATTCATTGGTCTGGACACCGGCGGAATGAGCCGCGCCGTGCGAGCGCTCGGCCTAGAGCCGCAGCGATGGGGCCGCCGCGACAAGCACCTTACGGTCGCCCAGGTGCTCCAGGTCGCCAGCGTCGCGCAGCGCGCCTCGCTGGAGGAGGTCGCGGGCAGCGTCCTTGAATGGACCGAGCAGAACCACCCGGATGCCCTGGAGCAGACGACCGCCGAGATAGATGCCTTCTTCGCGGCACTGCCGCCACCGGCCGCGACACCAGCCGACGAGTTCGTTGCCGAACTCCGCGCAGCGCTGCCGCCGCGATGGGCGGAGAAGGCCGAGGAGATCTGGCGCGCTCACGCGGGCAGCGTGTAGTAGTCGCCGCGATAGCCCTCGCGCCTGCGACCGCGCTTGAATCCGAGGCTGGCCAACTCGCCTGCGCCCAGCTCGATGCCACTATCGAGAACGAGGCCGACGCGCCCAGCGCGGACGGTTTTGCGATCGATCGCGGCCATGACGCACATGAGCAGCCAGAGGGCAATGAGGTGCTCAGCACGCACCGCTGGGTCCTGGACGTCCTTGCGCACCGCCGCCGCCGTGATCAGGTGGGGCCGGCGCGTGCCGCCTCGTGATCCGGGCTCGAAGTGCCAAGCCAGAATCGCGGCCACGCGATTGTCTTCGCGAAGATCGCTGGCGAGAAGCCGGCGGCCTTTCTGCCCCTCGGCCATGTGCCACGCCTTCATCGGCTCGCCTCGCACTGGGGGCGGATAGAGGCGCGCGGTCGTCGTTGCAAGGCGCCAGCGCACAGGTGCGTTGCCCCCGACAGCCCGAGGTGGCAGCAGGTGGTCCAGCTCGATCCGGGTCTCGGGCTCCCCGCTGCGTCGCCCGTGATGGATCGTCAGGGCGCGTTCCAGGCGCTCGACCAGATCGTCTCGGCGTAGGCCGGGCTCAAGGGTCACGACGTGCGCTTTGGAGCAGCCCTGCCGCTCGGGAGCGGCTCGCCGAGGTCGTTGTCGAGCAGGTGAACGTAGGTGTCGAGCGTGAAGCTGGCGGAGTGGTGGCCGAGCCAGCGCTGCACCTGAACCACATTGCGGCCTTCCGCGAACAACCGCGAGGCGACCGTGTGGCGGAACGTGTGGAAGCCAGCCCATTCGACTCCTGCCGCCGCACACGCGGGCGCGAGCACTCGCATGGCGAGGTTGTCGGGATCGAGCATCGAGTCCGCAGAGGATCGGAACACGTGCTCGTCCGCAGCCACAGCGAGAGCGGCCAAGCGCTCTGCCAGCGCTTGCGGGATCGGCACGTCGCGCCGGGAGTAGCGCGATTTGAGCGGCCCGATCACAAGCCCCACGCCTCGACGGCGGCGCACCCGTTGTCGGACCTTCACGCACGGCCGTTCGCCATCGAGGGCGAGATGGCGACCTTCGAGAGCAAGCAGCTCCGAGCGCCGCAGCCCGGTGGCGGCGAGCAGCTCGAACATGAGGCGGTGCGCCTCCTGCACATGCTCGATGACCAACTCCATCGTCTCGACCGGCTCTCCCTCGTCGTCCTCGATGCGCGGGAACGGCCGCGGCCCGTCCTCGTCCTCATCGACCTGCACGCGGTGGGGCAGCGTCGCCTCGGTCGCCGGGTTGTGGCGGATCAGACCCTCGCGGCGCGCGGTCGCCAGGCACGCCTTGAGCGGCCCGAGGGCGTTCCGCACGGTCTTATCCGACAGTGGCACACGCCGCTGCAGGTCCTCCTCCGTGGGAGCCGCCTTCGTCTGCGCACACATCCAGCCGATGAAGGACGCAATGTGCCTCGGCGTTATCTCGGTCAGCTTCGCACGCTCGGAGAAGTGGCTCAGCGCGTACTTGTTGAGCAACGAGCGGTACTCCGCGCGCGTCTCCTCACGGAAGCCCCGGCGCCCGGTGCCCTGATAGCGCTCCACCCACTCACGCGCGTACTCGTGGAGGGTGATGCGGGATCGCTCCTCGAACTCTCCACGCCGGATGTCGGTCACGCGCGCCGCCTTCGCCCGCCGCGCCTCATCCAAACTGCGGCAGGACTCCCACCGCTGCCGGCCGTCCACGCGATAGGCGAACACGTACCGGCTGCCGCGCTTGAACACGCCCGGCGTGTGTGTCTTCTCCATCGTTGCCGCCATCACTCACCTGCCTTCGACCCACCGGCAACGCGCCTCCAGGTGCTCCCGGTAGAGCGCGTGCGCCAGCTCGCTTTGTTCGAAGACTCGACCATACAACCCGGTTCGGAGGGCTCCACGCGACCGCAACTCGGCCTCATGCCTCTCCCTCGATGTACGCGTTGAGGTCGTCGCGGTGCAACAGAACTCGACGGCCATCACGGCGGGGATGGAGCCTGCCAAGCGCGATCAGGTCGTAGATTCGATCTCTGCCACAGCGCAGCCACTCGGCAGCCTCAGCCACGTTCAACCACGGAGACGCCGCCGGGGTGGTTGCTGGGATGAGCGCAGCGGCGTGCTCAGCGATCTGCGCGAGCTGCTCGTCGGTGAGCCTGACGGTTAGCTCGATCACCCCAACACCTCATGAGCACATCGCTTGCCGGATCGTTGTGCGGAGTGAGCCACCTCCTCAATGACCGCGAGACCGGCAAACCGGCCAAAAACTTTGCTCGGCAGCCGCCGCCTCAGACGCTTGGCGGACGTCCTCACGCACACCACGACCCAGCCCGCCACCACGCCAAGGCCCTCTCCCCTTCCGCACATTACGGCGCGCACGCGCCATCCGCACGCCTCCCTGTCCGCCACATTCACGACCCGCGTCGCTTCGCTCCGCTGCCTGCACAGACAACATGCACGGCCGTGCCGTCGCCGTGAATCTCTTGGCCGGTTTCGGGGTTTCGCGGTCAATAAGGGGCGTGATGACCGCTTCGAGCATCCCCGCTGCGCGTGGTGGCGTGTACGCGCGCTACCTGGAGAGCAAGACCGTCGAGCCCGAGCGCGGGGACTACTACCTGACGCCCGATGGGGAGATGGCGCAGGCCCCCGGCCGGTGGCTCACCCGTAGGGGGACTCTGGAGCGCCTCGGTATCCCTGCGGAGGAGCCCGTCGGGGGCGAGGACTTCATCGCGCTGATGGAAGGTCGCCACCCCGGCAGCGGCGAGTGGCTGCGGCCGGAGGGCGCCGGGGGTGGCCGTGGTGGCGGGATCGACGTGACATTCAGCGCCCCCAAGAGCGTGTCGGTCGTGTGGGCACTCGGGGATGTGTGGCAGCGCGAGCAGATCGAGGCCGCGCACGCCCGTGCCGTCGAGCAAGCGGTGCTCTACCTGCGCGAGCGCGTGCCGCTCCTCCGCCGCCGCCGTAGCGGCCTGGTCGTCGAAGAGCACGCCAGGGATGTGGTCGCAGCGGAGTACCGCCACACCACCGCGCGAGGGGTAGAGGGTGCGCAGGCACCCGACCCGCAGCTGCACAGCCACGTCGTCATCACCGGCGTGGTGCGTGAGGACGGGCGGTTTGTCGCGGTCGCCTCGCGTCCGGTGTTCCGTTCGGCGCGGGAGGTCGGTGCGTTCTACCGCTCGGCGCTCGCGGACGAGCTGGTCAGGGAGGGGTTTGCGATCGAGCAGGGCACCGGCAAGGACGGCCGGTACTTCGAGATCGCCGGGGTACCACGCGAGCTGGTTGAGGCGTTCTCCAACCGCAGCCGCGAGGTCGCACGCGCAGCCGAGCGCTTCCGCGCCCGGTACGGACGGGCACCCGAGCGTGGGGAGCTTCGCAACCTCGCCTTGGAGAACCGCCGCTCGAAGACCTTGACGACCCGCGCGGATCTTCAGCGCGTCTGGCAGGAGACCGGCCACCGCCACGCCTTCGGGGCCGAGGAGGCGCTGCAGCTCCTCGCCACCGAGCCCCCGAGGATCGAGCGGGCAGTCGAGGATCGCATCGAAGTGCGGCTGACCGAGCACGACGCCGTCTTTGACCCCAGCGTGCTGCGCGCCGTCGCGCTGGAGCAGACCGCTGGAGAGATGGCACCAGACCTGGCGCTCACCGTCGCGCGGGACATGGCCGTCGAGCGGCGCGTCATCCCACTGGAGGGCGGACGGATGACAACGCTCACCGTCCGTGCCCAGGAGCAGGCAATCGAACGCCGGGTCGCCCAGCTCGCCCAGCCAGCCGGCCGGAACGCAGGGGATGTCGCGCGACGCAACGCGGCGCGGGAAGTAGCCGAACGGATCGGCGCGCCGCTCAGCCCCGAGCAGCAACAGGCGCTCTCCGTCGTCACCGGCCCCGAGCGGCTGGCCGTCCTCGTCGGACCCGCCGGCAGCGGAAAGGGAGTCGTAATCGACGCCGCCGTGCGGGCCGAGCAGCTTGCCGGACGCGAGACGATCGGCGTCGCCGTGTCCGGATCAACCGCCGAGCGACTCGGCGCAGACAGCCCCGCCCTACAGCAACAGACGATGACGCTCGACTCCCTGGTTGCCCGCGCCAGAGCCGGGAGGGCTCACGTCGGACCAGACACAACCATCGTCTTGGACGAGGCCGGAATGACAGACCACACCCGCATGGACGCGCTCACCCAGCTGGTGGAGCACTCGGGCGCGAAGCTCATCGCGATCGGCGACAGTCAGCAGCTCCCCTCCATCGGACCGGGCGGCATATTCGACCGGCTCGCAAACCATGCCCCGACCGTCGAACTGCAGGCGATCCACCGCACCAAGGACCCCGACGAGCAACGAGCATGGCAAGCCCTCCGCGCCGGGGAACCCAAGCGCGCGATAGCGCACTACGCCTCACGCGGAGCCCTGCACTTCACAGACACCCGCGACCAAGCAGCCGAGGCCGCCGTCCAGGCATGGGTGCAACTCGCCCGCGAACACCACGACATCCGCGAAGTGGCACTCATCGCCGACGCCTCCAACAAGGAGATCGACCGCCTCAACGCCCGCGCGCAGCACCTCCGCGCCCAGCACGGGGAACTCGGCCACCACGAAACGCCGCTCACCCACACCCCCTACGGCATCCGCCAAGGCGACCTCATCGCCTTCACAAGCCAGCACCGCCCACCCGGAGAGGCCCGCGTGGAGAACGGCACCCGAGGCGAAATCACGACACTGCGCCCCAACGGCGGCGCAACCATCGCACTCGACGGATCAGCCCGCCATATCGAGCTCGCCCCCAAAGACCTCGGATCACTGCGCCTGGCATACGCCCAGCACGTCTACCGCCAACAGGGCGCGACCGTCGAGGGCGCGACCGTCCTCACCGGCGGATGGCAAACCAGCAAGGAGACGGCCTACGTCGAGGCCAGCCGTGCCCGCCAACGCACCGACTGGTACATCGCACGCGAAGACCTCGGCACCGAGACGCAAGGCCCCCAGCGGATCACACGACTCGCCCAGCGCATGGCCCAAAGCCGAGCGCAAACCCCTTCCAGCATCTACCGGGAGCGACCAAAGGCCGCCGGGCGATCAACTCGACACTGGACTGAGCAGACCGACCCCTTCCCGTTGACCGACTGGTCCCCCTGGTCGCAAGGCGCCGAACTGCCGAACCACAACAGCGGTCGCGAACGCTGACCCGCATCCAGAACACATCAAAGCCCGGGCCACGGCTCGACGCTCAGGCCGGGCCACTCGTGGGTCCAGCGTTCGGCCTTGCGCTCGTAGACCTCGCGCGGAGCCAGGACTGGGTTTGGTCGCAGGTGTTGATTGAAGAGGTCGTCGTAGCCGTGGGGTGCATACACGTCCAGCTCCCCGGCGGAGTCTCGGGTGACGGCGTAGCAGCAAGTGGTGGAGGCGAAGTGATCGATGGCGTCGCGACTGCTGTCAAACGCCTTGGCCGGGACCCCGAAGTGCTCCTCGTACCACAGGTGCACTCGCGCCTCGTTGCAAACCTCGACGGTGACATCGAGATCGGCGAACAGCTCGGCCGCTCTCCTGATGACGACATCCTGGGCCTCAGAGGACAGGTCGCGGGCGTCGAAGTAGAACAGGTCGTAATCGTCGATCCCCGTTTCGGGCTCACGGCCGTCCAGCACGTTCCACACGGTTTGGAACACGGCGCCCGCTGTGAGCCACCAGTCAGGCAACCCCAGCGCAGGCGCCCTGTCAAGGATCACGCGGATGTTCGTATTCCGCAACACATGATCCAGGAAGCGGTCTCGCTGATCGCTCACTCGCACAGCCCTGTTTGCACTTCTGTTCACACCCCCGCCTCCAGCGCCCTACCAACGCTACCCCAGAAAGCGCAAAACCCGCTCGAACAAGCGGGCTTTGCCATATAGCGGGGGCAGGATTCGAACCTGCGACCTTCGGGTTATGAGCCCGACGAGCTACCAGCTGCTCCACCCCGCGTCGTAGAGCCATATTCTACCACAGGCTGGCTGCATCCATCCCCGCCGCGCGCCCCCACGTGCGGCCCCGGCCTACCGCCCTGGCGATCCCCGCGCAACTCCCCCTCGAAGTCTCGTCCACCCGCGCCCGCGATCCCACGCGCGCGCGTATTAGAGTCCACGTCCATGAGCGCGCCCACTGTCCTCGTCCTGGCCGCCGGCCAGGGCACGCGCATGCGCTCGGCCACGCCCAAGGTGCTGCACGAGCTGTGCGGCAGGCCGATGGTGCTGTGGCCCATCAGCGCCGCGCTGCACGCGGGCGCCGGCAAGGTGGTGGTGGTCGATTCGCCCGCCCGCGCGCTCGCAGATGTCCTGCCCGAGGGGGTGGAGCTCGCAATACAGCCGCGGTCCAATGGCACCGGCGGCGCGGTCGTGGCCGCCGCCGCGCAGATCGACCCCGACGCGGCCGTTGTGATCCTCAGCGGCGACGTGCCGCTCGTCAGTGCGCAGGCGATCGCCGAGTTGCTGGCCGCGCACGCGGCAGGCGGCGCGCCCGCCACGATGGCGACCACCGTGCTCGCCGACCCCAGCGGCTACGGCCGCGTGGTGCGCGACGGCGAGGGCAACGTCGTGCGCGTGGTGGAGACCAAGCAGCAGGTCGGCCCGGGGGGCCAGTCCGACAGCGAGGTCGACCCGACGGGCCAGCCCGGCGACGCCACCCCGCAGGAGCTGCAGATCCAGGAGGTCAACACCGGCATCTTCGCCTTCGCCGGCCGCGCGCTGCTCGATGCGCTGCCGCGCCTGTCGACGGACAACGCCCAGGGCGAGCTGTATCTGCCGCAGGTGCTCGACATCCTGCGCGCCGATGGCCACGCCGTCGCCGCGCACGTGGTGGACGATCCGGCTCTGATGCTGGGCGTCAACGACCGCGCCGCCCTCGCCCAAGTGACGGCCCTCGCGCAGCAGGCGATCCTGCGGCGGCACATGCTCGCCGGCGTCACCATCGTGTCCCCAACGGCCACCGTCATCGACGTGAACGTGCAGATCGGCCAGGACACCACGATCGAGCCCTTTACGACCATCCGCGGCGCGACGAGCATCGGCAGCGGCTGCACGATCCGCCACGCCTACATCCTCGACAGCACGATCGAGGACGGCGTCAGCGTCGGCCCCTTCGCCTACCTGCGCCCCGGCACCCACCTGCGCAGCGGCGCCAAGGTGGGCACGTTCGTGGAGGTCAAGAACTCGGATGTAGGTGAGGGCACGAAGATCCCCCACCTCTCCTACATCGGCGACGCTGACGTGGGCGAGCGCTCGAACCTCGGTGCCGGCACGATCACCGCCAACTACGACGGCCACGCCAAGCACCGCACCACGATCGGCAAGGGCGTGCGGGGGGGCGTGGACGTCGCGCTCGTCGCGCCCGTCACGGTAGGCGACGACGCCTGGACGGCAGCCGGCTCCACGATCACCGAGGACGTGCCGCCCGGCGCGCTGGGCGTCGCGCGCGAGCGGCAGACGAACATCGAGGGTTTCGCGGAGCGCCGCGCCGCCAAGAAGCCCTCGCGGTAGAACCCTTTACACTCCTCCTACATGAGCAGCGCGATGGACACGCGCCCGCAGTCAATGCAGACGAGCCTGCCAATCGACTACGACAAGCGCCTGATGCTGTTCGCCGGGCGGGCCAACCCGCAGCTGGCGGCTGACATCGCGACCAAGCTCGCCGTCGATCTCGGGCCCGTCACGATCCGGACGTTCTCAAACGGCGAGGTCTACTGCCGTTACGAGGAGTCGATCCGCGGCGCCGATGTCTTCATCGTGCAGCCCACCTGCGGCAACCCCCAGACGGGCGTCACCGCCAACGACTCGCTGATGGAGCTGCTGTTCCTGATCGATGCCGCCGTCGGCGCGAGCGCGCACCGCGTGATCGCCGTCACGCCCTGGTTCGGCTACAGCCGCCAGGACAAGAAGTCAGCGCCGCGCGAGCCGATCAGCGCGCGCCTGGTGGCGCGCATGCTGGAGAGCGCCGGCGCCGATCGCGTGCTGACGATGGACCTGCACGCCGGCCAGATCCAGGGCTTCTTTCAGAAGCCCGTCGATCACATGACCGCGCTGTTCATGCTCACGCAGTACTTCGCCGACCTCGACCTCTCGGACCTCGTCGTCGTCGCCCCCGACGCCGGCCGTGTGAAGCTCAACAAGAAGTTCGCCTCCAAGATCGGCGCCGAGCTGGCGATCCTCGACAAGGAGCGCCCCGCGCAGCAGGTGGCGGAGATCGGCTACGTGATCGGCGACGTGCGCGGCAAGACCGCGGTGATCGTCGACGACATGATCGACACCGCCGGCACGCTCGCCGCCGCCGCGCGCACCGTGCTGGAGGAGGGCGCCTCCAGCGTCTACGCCGCCGCCACCCACGGCGTCTTCTCCGGCGACGCCTTCGAGAACCTCGCCCAGTCGGGGTTCAAGGAGATCGTCGTCACCGACACCATCCCGATCCCCGCCGAGCGCCCCGAGAACATCCGCGTGCTGCCCTGCGCGGAGCTGCTCACCGACTCGATCCGGCGCATCTTCACCGACGACTCGGTGAGCGAAGTGTTCGGCGGCGAGAACCAGCTGTTCTGAGACCCTCCCGTTGATCGGCCAAGCAGCCCCGCCGCTTTGAGACGCCGCCCCCTCTCGCTGTGAGACGCCGCCTGCTCATCGGCCTCGGCGTAGTGCTGTTCCTCGTCATCAGCGGCCTCTTGGCGCGCTTCCTGTCGCTGCCCAACGCCGAACGCGACGACCTCGTCTCCCTCCTGCAGGCCCAGGCCAACGGCAACGCGCCGGCGATGCTCAGCCAGCTCTCCGGCTGCAACACGAGCCCCCGCTGTGTGGCGCAGGTACGCACCAACGCCCTTCGCCTGCGCCGCAAAGGCGAAGTGAAGATCCTCACGCTCACCCCCGCGCACCCCTATTCGCTGACGAGCGCCACGGGCACCACGCGCGTGGCCTGGACCGTGCTCGGCAAGCTGCCGGTGGTGCAGTGCGTCAAGGTCCGGCGCACCGGCAACGCCCTGTCGGGCTTCACGCTGGCGCTGCTCAGCATCGGCCCGCAGATCGAAGGCGAAGCCGACTGCTGACGGCCCCGCGGCGCGCAATCCTGAAGACCCCGCGGCGCGGGCGTGGAGGCCATCCCCGCCGGATTGCTAAAGTCCTGCCCCCCGCATGGCCGACTCCACGACAACCCAGCTGCAGGTCAAACTCCGCACGCCAGACGGCTCGCGCGGCGCAAGGCGCCTGCGCCGCACCAGCCGCGTGCCCGGCGTGCTCTACGGCGGCGGCGCTGAGCCGCTCAGCTTCGACGTCGATGCACGCGAGCTGCGCCACGCGCTCGCCAGCAGCGGCGCCGTGCTCGACCTGAGCATCGACGGCGCCAAGGCCACCCCCGTAGTGCTCAAGGAGGCCCAGCGCCACCCCGTCCGCGGCGAGACCGTGCACATCGACCTGCTGCGCGTGCGCCTCGATCAGGCGATCAGCGCCGTCGTCCCGGTGGAGCTGGCCGGCGTCGACGACGCCCCCGGTGTGAAGGAAGGCGGCGTCCTGGAGACGATCACGCGCGAGCTGAACATCGAAGCGCTGCCCACCGCGATCCCCGAGGCGATCGTGCACGACATCGGCGAAATGCAGATCGGCGAGACGATCACCCTCGCCGCGCTCGCCACACCCGAGGGCGTCACCCTCCTGGACGACCCCGAGGAGACGGTGATCGCCACCCTCACCGCCCCGCGCCTGCAGGCCGAAACCGAGACGGAGATCGAAGCCGAGACGGAGCTCGTCGGCGAGGGCGAGGGCGAGAAGAGCGAGGCGGCGGCAGAGGAGTGAGGAGGCCGTTTGGCGGAGGCCATGCGGCTATCGACTGGCTGGTCGTAGGGCTCGGCAACCCGGGGAGGCAGTACGAGCAGACACGCCACAACGTCGGTTTCCTCGTGGCCGATCTGCTGGCAAAGCGCTGGCAATTGCCCAAGCCCAAGCAGCGCTTCCGCGGGCAAATAGCCGAGGGTCGCGCGCAATCCGGCGTGCGTGTAGCCGTGTTATGGCCGCAGACCTACATGAACGAGGCCGGTCTGTCGGTCGGCCCCGCGCGCGGCTCCTTCAAGCTCTCCCCGGACCGCCTGCTGGTGATCCACGATGAGATCGACCTCCCCTTCGGCGAGATCCGCCCGCGCCTGGGCGGCGGCCTCGCCGGCCACAACGGCCTGAAGTCGCTCCGCCGCGAGCTGGGCAGCCCGGACTTCTGGCGCGTGCGTGTTGGCGTGGGCCGCCCCGACTCAACCGACCCGGAGATCGTCGCGGCCTACGTGCTGGGTCGCTTCCAGGAGGGTGCCGCACAGGTAAACGAACTGGTGACACGCGCCGCGGATGAGGTAGAGCGCATGCTCCAGCAAGCCACCCCCGAGGACTGAAACGATGGCGCTGCGTTCCCTCCTGGGCTTCCTCGCCGAGGACCCCGCCGCCGAGCGCCTAGCGAACGAGGGTGGCCGCGCGTTCGTCAGCGCCTCCCTGCGCCCCTTCACCATCGCCGCGCTGGCCGACCGCCACGAGCGCCCCACGCTGGTGATCGTCGGCGATGACCGCCAGGCGCGCGACCTCGCCGCCGACCTGAGCGCCTGGCTCGCCCCGCGCCCTGTGCGCTATTACCCCTCGCGCGGCGTGGCCTACGAGTCACACCTAGCGCCGCCCCCCCACCTGGTGGGCCTGCGCGTGGCGGCGCTCGACGCCCTGCTGAATCCGGACCCACAGGCACCCCCGGTGGTCGTCGTCTCCGCGGTGGCCCTCTCCGAGAAGGTCCCCGACCCCGCCCTGCGCCCGCACAGTTTCACCCTGAGGGTGGGAGAGCTGCTCGACCTGGAGGAGTGCGCCGCCGAGCTGGCCGCCGCGGGTTATGAGCGCGTCGATCAGGTGCAGGAGCGCGGCCAGTTCGCCGTGCGCGGCGGCCTGCTCGACGTCTTCCCCGCAACCGAGGAGCGCGCCGTGCGCGTCGATCTGTTAGACATCCAGATCGAGCAGATGCGCTGGTTCTCCACGTTCACCCAGCGCTCCCTGGGTGACGCCAGCGAGGTGGAGATCGCCCCCGCGGCAGAGCTAGCGCCCGAGCACCGCGAGCTGGCGGAGATAGCCGCGCTCGAGCTCACCACAACGCGACCCCACAAATCCCAAAAAAAAACGACAGACGACACACCCGACGATGCGTCCCAAGAGCGACCAGACATCGCGGAGCTATTGCCCGTGGAGCGCTTCGGCGCGCTGCTCGATTTAATTCCCGCCGACACCGACTTGGTGGTGGCCGCCGAGGAGGAGCTCGCGCCCGCGCTAGCGGACCACTGGAGCGACGTGTGTGCAGCCTTCCACGACGGCGACGCGCACCA
Source organism: uncultured Solirubrobacterales bacterium (assembly GCA_963821895.1). Lineage (GTDB taxonomy): Bacteria > Actinomycetota > Thermoleophilia > Solirubrobacterales > Solirubrobacteraceae > Palsa-744. Next base: position 293,941 of record CAWGFQ010000003.1, on the reverse strand, counting down.
CCTGTATGTGAAGCCCGCCGATGTGCAGGAGGCACTGCAAAAACGCGCGCGTGTGTGGCTCAGCGCCCTGCAAAGCGACCAGCCGATCACGCTGCGAGCGCAGGCAGCCGACAGCGCCGCGCGCTCGCTCGCGGAAGCCGAGCCCGAGCTGGAGAAGCTGGTGCGAAGCGGCTATCGCACGGTTGTCGCCTTCCCGCGCAGGGGCGAGGGCGAGCGCGCCGCCTACAACCTCGCGCGTGTAAAAGCGCGGTGGCTCGACGGTGATGGCACAGGACTTGCGGAGAATGGTAAAAGTGAGGGAATTGGGAGGGGGATAGGGGGGGCCGCGTCGTTGCCCCCAGCCCTGCGCTTCGTTAATGCCTCGCTGCGCGAGGGCTTTATCGCACCGTCCTTCAAGCTGGCTGTCTTCCCCGAACACCGTCTGTTGCGCCGGCGCCGCGCCGCCCAGCCCGAGCGTCCGGGAGGACCGTCAAGGCGCGGCGCCCTGCGCTCATTCACCGATTTGCGCACTGGCGATATCGTCGTGCACGAGGACCACGGCGTCGCGCGCTTTGCCGGTTTTCAGACGCGCACGGTGGCAGATATAACTCGCGACTACCTGTACCTGGAATACCAGGGCGACGACCGCGTGTTTGTCCCCACCGACCAGCTCGCGAAGATTTCCAGGTATGTAGGCGCCGGCGGCGAGCACCCGCCGTTATCGAAATTAGGCGGCACACGCTGGGAGACGATGAAGGCACGCGCGCGCCGTGCCGCCCAGGAGCTGGCCGGCGAGCTGCTGGCGCTGTATGCCGAGCGCCGCCGCCGCGCGGGCTATGCGTTCGAGCCCGACAGCGACTGGCAGCGCGAGCTCGAGGCCAAGTTCCCGTTCACCGAGACGGCCGACCAGCGCGACGCGATCGAGCTGGTGAAGGCCGACATGGAAGCGCCGCGCCCGATGGACCGCCTGATCTGCGGCGATGTCGGCTATGGCAAGACCGAGGTCGCGCTGCGCGCCGCCTTCAAGGCCGCGGGCGCGGGCAAGCAGGTGCTGATGCTCGTGCCCACCACGATCCTCGCCCAGCAGCACTTCGGCACCTTCAGCGAGCGCCTGGCCGACTACCCGATCACGATCGACCACGTCTCGCGTTTTCGCTCTGCGGCCGAGCAGAAGGAAGCGATCCAGGGTTTCGCGCAGGGCCGGGTGGACATCCTGATCGGCACCCACCGCGTGCTCTCGCGCGACGTGCGCGCCAAGGACCTAGGGCTGTTGATCGTAGATGAGGAGCAGCGCTTCGGGGTCAAGCAGAAGGAGCTGCTGCGCCAGCTGAAGCTGAGGGTCGACGTGATCGCGATGTCTGCGACTCCCATCCCGCGCACCCTGCAGATGTCCCTGGCGGGCCTGCGCGACATCAGCGTGATCGAGACCCCGCCCGAAGGCCGCCGCCCCGTGCGCACCTATGTGGGCGAGTACGAGGAGGACCTGATCAAGCAGGCGATCCTGCGCGAGCACGCGCGCGAGGGCCAGGCGTTCTTCCTGCACAACCGCATCGAGTCGATCGAGCAGACAGCAGAGCGCCTGCGCGCGTTGTGCCCCGGCGTGCGCTTCGCCGTGGCCCATGGCCAGATGGGCGAGGGGGAACTGGAGGCCGTGATGATGGACTACCTGCAGGGCGGCGCCGACGTCTTGGTGTGCACGTCGATCATCGAGTCGGGCATCGACATCCCGCAGGCGAACACCCTCATCGTGGAGCACAGCGACGCCTTCGGCCTGGCGCAGCTCTACCAGATCCGCGGGCGCGTGGGCCGCTCGCGCGAGCGCGCGTATGCGTATCTGCTCTACGACAGCGCCGCCGCACTGACGGCCGAGGCCTCGCAAAGGCTGGCGGCGCTGAGCGACTACACGGAGCTGGGCAGCGGCTTCAAGATCGCGATGCGCGACCTGGAGATTCGCGGCGCCGGGAATCTGCTCGGCGACGAGCAGTCCGGGCATGTGGCGGCGCTTGGCTTTGAGCTGTATATGCAGATGCTCGACGAAGCCGTACGCGCCGCGGGTCCAGCCGAGGGCGATGGCGCAGATGGCGACGGCGCGGGCGCGCAGGAGGAGCTGCCCGAGCCGGTGCGCCTGGACGTGAAGGTCGACGCGTACGTCCCCACCGACTACATCCCCTACGAGCAGGCCAAGATCGAGATCCACCGTCGCGTGGCCAGTGCCCTGGAGGTGGCCGACGTGGAGAAGGTGCGCGAGGACCTGGAGGACCGCTTCGGCCCGCCGCCCGAGCCGCTCCAGAACCTGCTCGCCCTGCAGCGAGCGCGCATCAAGTTCGGCCAGGCCGGCGCGCGCGCCGTGAGCTTCCGCGGCGAGCGCCTGGCCGTCACGCCGATCGAGCTCGACTCCTCGCGCGCCAAGGCCCTACGCGCGCAGCTGCCCGAGGCGATGTACGAAGCCGCGCGCGAGCAGGTCACCGTGCGCGTCCCCGCCGACGGCCCGGAGCGCTTCCCGGCGGTGGTGCACGCCGCGGATGTGCTGCTCGCGGTCGTGCGTCAGGCCGCCTGAGCGCTGCCCTCCCCCTCTCTGGGACCCCCGGAAGGGGTCCCGCCCTCCCCGCTCCGCGGCTCTTGATCCCCGACTGAGAAACTATTTATGCACGCTTAGTCTGGTTCCGCTAGAGTGCCCCCGTCGATGTCCAAGCTTCCTAGAATCATCGCGGCGCTAGGCGCCGTTTTCTTTGCAGCCATCGGGGTCGCCGCCTGCGGGAGCAGCGGCATTCCCAGCGACGCCGTGGTGCAGGTCAACGGCACGCCGATCACCAAGAGCACCTTTGAACACTGGCTCGGCGTCGCCGCCGCCTCCAGCGCGCAGAGCACCGCGGGCAGCACGGCGCCCAAGCCGGTGCTCCCCGATCCGCCCACCTACACCAACTGCATCGCGCACCTCAAAGCCACGGCCCCGAAGCCCGCCAAGGGCGCCAGCGCGCCCACCGAAGCGCAGCTGAAGAGCCAGTGCGAACAGCAGTACACGGCGCTCAAGCAGCAGGTGCTCGGCTTCCTGATCTCCGCCAGCTGGGTGATCGGCGAGGCCGAAAACCAGGGCGTGAAGGTCACCGACAAGGAAGTCGAAAAGAAGTTCCAGGAACTGAAGACCCAGCAGTTCCCCAAGGAGGAAGCCTTCAACAAGTTCCTCGCCACCACCGGGCAGACCGTGGACGACCTGCTGCTGCGCGTGAAGCTCAACCTGCTCTCGCAGAAGATCCAGGCGAAGATCGCCAAGAAAGGCGCCGCCACGCAGGCGCAGATCGAAAAGTACTACAACGAAAACAAGAGCCGCTTCGGCCAGCCCGAAAAGCGCGACGTCCAGCTGATCCTCACGAAGACCGAAGCCGAGGCCCTGGCCGCGAAGAAGGAAATCGAATCGGGCAAGAGCTTTGAAAGCGTCGCCAAGAAGTACTCGATCGACCCCGCCAGCAAGGCCAACGGCGGCAAACTCCCCGGCGTCGTCAAGGGTGAGGAGCAGAAGGCCCTCAGCGAAGCGATCTTCGCGGCCAAGCCCCACACGCTCGAAGGCCCCGTGAAGACCCCCTTCGGCTACTACATCTTCGAAGTCACCGCCGTGCACCCCGGCACGCAGCAGACGCTCGCGCAGGTCAAGGAATCGATCAAGCAGCAGCTGCAGGCCCAGGGCCAGCAGACGGCGCTGACGAAGTTCGTCGCCGAATTCCGCAAACGCTGGGAAGGCCGCACGGAATGTCGCAGCGAATACACCGTGCAGGACTGCAAGGAGTACAAGGCCCCCAAGGTCCCCGCGGGCGCCGGCGGCGCGGTCTCGGTACCGACGCGCACCACCACCGCGCCGGCAACCACGACCACTTCGAAGTAGCCGCTCCCGCCCCGTCGGCGAGGCGCCGCAGTCGAGCACGAGCGTCACGACGCCCCATGCCTCCCGCGCGTTAAGGTCCCCATCCTGCCTATGAGCGAGATCGAGACAGTCCACGCGCGCCAGATCCTCGACAGCCGCGGCAACCCCACGGTCGAGGTCGAACTGGCGCTGCGCGGCGGCGCGCGGGGCCGCGCAGCGGTGCCCTCTGGCGCCAGCACGGGCGAGTTCGAGGCAACCGAGCTACGCGACGGCGGCGAGGCCTGGGGCGGCAAGGGCGTCACGCGCGCCGTGGCCAACGTCAACGGCGAGATCGCCGCCGCCATCGCCGGACGCGACGCGGCAGACCAGCGGGCCTTGGACGAGGCGCTGATCGCCCTCGACGGCACGGCCAACAAGGCGCGCCTGGGCGCCAACGCGATCCTCGGCGTATCCCTGGCCGCGGCGCAAGCACAGGCCGCGCAGGAGGGCGTGCCGCTGTGGCGCCACCTCGGCGGCGAGGGCGCACACGTGCTGCCGGTGCCAATGATGAACGTGCTCAACGGCGGCGCGCACGCGGACAACCGCGTGGACTTCCAGGAGTTCATGATCGTGCCGCTCGGCGCGGCGAGCTTCAGCGAGTGCCTGCGCATGGGCACGGAGGTCTTCCACGCGCTGAAGGCCACGCTGAAGGCGCGCGGACTGTCCACCAGCGTGGGCGATGAGGGCGGCTTCGCGCCGGATCTGGACTCCAACGAGCAGGCGCTTGAGATGCTCGTGGCGGGCATCGCCGCCGCGGGCTATGAGCCCGGCGAGCAGGTGGCGATCGCGCTCGATCCCGCCACCAGCGAGCTGTTCAAGAAGGACGGCGCCGGGGAGAAGGGCGCCCCCGGGAGCGGGGCCTATGAGCTGGAGCACGAGCACCGCACCCTCAGCGCCGCCGAGCTGAGCGCCTACTGGGCCGACCTGGCCGCGCGCTACCCGGTGGTCTCGATCGAGGACGGCATGGCCGAGGAGGACTGGGACGGCTGGAAGACGCTCAGCGAGCGCCTCGGCGAGCACGTGCAGCTGGTCGGCGATGACCTGTTCGTCACCAACACCGAGCGCCTATCGCGCGGCATCGAGCTGGGCGTGGCCAACTCGATCCTGATCAAGGTCAACCAGATCGGCACCCTCTCCGAGACGCTGGCGGCGATCGAGATGGCCCACCGCGCCGGCTACACAGCCGTGATCAGCCACCGCAGCGGCGAGACCGAGGACGTGACGATCGCCGACCTCGCCGTGGCCACGGGCTGCGGGCAGATCAAGACCGGCGCGCCTTCGCGCAGCGACAGGGTGGCCAAGTACAACCAGCTGCTGCGCATCGAGGAGCAGCTGGGGGCGAGTGCGACGTTTCCGGGCCGCTCGGTGTTTCGCGGCTGAGCCGCCAGGAGCGCTCATTCTGAGCCGCCGCGGAGCGCCTATTCAGAGGGTGGCGCGATGCGACTGGCCACGTCGTACGGGTACACCCACATCGTCACCTGCCCGATCCGGTAGCTGGCGCTCGGCCGGCCCAGCACGGGAGGCAGCGACTGCATGTACAGCTGCGTGGGGTCGGTCAGCAGGAACGAGCGTTCCCCTGGGTGCGGGCGATACCAGGCGGCGATCGTGTGCAGATAGAACTGGCACACCCCCGCCGGGCACTGCATAACGGGATACACGTGCACGCGCAGATGCGAGGCCCAGGTGATCGGCGCGGCGTCCCAGTAGCCCGCATAGCCGTGGCTGAGGTGTTCGCGCGCCGCGATACTCGCCACATCGTCGGCGATCCTGCTGCCCGGCAGGTGGCTCGGGTTTTCCGTGGCGGTGCCTTCGGCCATACCCACGACGCCCGCGAAGCAGTACACGAGCATCCCCGCCACGAGCACGCCGCGCAAGCGGGGGTGGTGCGCCACCAGCAGTACCAAGAGCGCGACGGCCGCGTAGAAGACGCCCACCAGGTAGCGGTCGGAGTTGAGGTAGATAGGGTTGCTGCTGAGCACGTAAGCCATGCTCACAAGCACACCGGCCGAGAGCCAGTAAGCGACGTGGGCGACCCGCGCGGCGCTTGTGCGTGCGGCGGCGCTCGGCGCCAGCGGCCCGGCGGGCTGCCCCTCCATCCGCGCGGCGTCTGTGCCCGCCACGATCCCCTCGGCCGGCGGCCCCGCGCGCAGCTCAAGCCAGCTCACGCGCAGCGCCACCGCGGTCGCGCTCAGCACCAGGATCGCGCAAGCGGCCGCCAGTATCCCCGTGAAGCCGAGCGGCAGGCCGAAGAAGTTGCCGTTGCCCAGATACGCCAGCGACTGCCACCACAGCGTGAGGTTCCCCTGCACCTGCACCTGGCTGCCGAAGGTGATCTTGCCGTCGTAGGTGACGCCGTGGCTGTGCATCTCGTGCACCACCACCACCGCCACGAGGGCAGCAAGCGCGGCGGTGACCAGCGCCGCCAGGGCCGCGAAGCGCGAGCGCGCACTGGGCCGCCACCACCACGCCACCGCGCCCGCGAGCACCAGCGGCAGCAGGCCGCCCACCACCGCCAGCTGGTCCGAAGCGGCGTTGCAGCCGGCGATCAAGGCCACCAGCACCCCCACGGCAACGGCGAGCGGCGCCGCCCAACGGCGCGGAGGCAGCGCCACGACGTGCAGCGCCACCGTCCAGGCGCCCAGCAGCGCGAGCGTGAACCAGGTGGCCGAGTGGTCGTCGAGGCTGAACAGCAGCAGCAACAGCTGCGGGCTGGCACACAGCAGCACAGCTGCGCCCACGAGCCCCGCCCAGCGGCCCGCCACGCGCCACAGCGCCCAGCCGATCAGCGCCACCGAGGCGAGCGCCATCGCATATGGCGCCAGCTCCCACAGCTCCCGGTGCGCGGGCACCCAGCGCGTGCCCAGCAGGAACAACAGCGTCGAGTACCACGGCATGTTGCCGAGCACGATCGCCCCGCTGCCATGGCCCGCCAGCGAGCCGATCACCGGCGCCGAGGCCGCATCGGCATTGAGATAGACAGCAGCGACCACCGCCTGGAAGCGCACGGCCAGCAGCAGCAGATAGGTGCCCGCCAGCAGCAGCGGCGCGTACGGCCATGCGCGCTGCCACAGCGGCTGCCCGCGTCCCGGCCCGCGCGCCGACCCGGCCGGCGGGCGTGACTGAGTTTCGACCGCCATCCTCCGCGCACCCTACAAGGGGACGCGGCCGCCGCGCCACGGCAGGACACCCGCCGAGCACCCGAGCGCGCGGTCTTGCAGGAGCCGCGCGGCCGGGCGCGAATGCGACATGAACATGCCCACCGCCCCCGCCCGAGCCGCGTCGCGCCCCCGCCGCGCCGCCCAGCCGCACACCCGTTCCGGCGAGGCATCGAGCAGGCGCGGCGCACGCGTGCGCTGGGACCGCCTCGGGCGCGTGGCGATGCTGGGCGTGATGGCGGCCCTGCTCTACCTCTACCTCAGCGCGGGCGTGCGCGTGATCGGCACGCTGCACGAAGCGCACCGCAACAGCGCGCTGGTGACGCAGCTGGAGCGCCAGAACACGCAGCTGCTGACCGAGCACCAGCGGCTTACCCAGCACAGCACGGTGATCGGCGAGGCGCGGCAACTGGGCATGGCCAAGCCCGGTGAGCAGCCCTACGTGGTGCAAGGCCTGCCGAACAACTGACCTCGAGGGTGGCGCAGCCGGCCGGAGGCCGGCGAGCCGGGCCGGTCTCTCCGCTAGCCTCGGCAGCCGATGCCGGGCTTTGAGAACGCGATCTACCAGTGGCACCAAGGCGAGCGGCGCCTAGCCGCGGCCCCACCCGAACGCGCCGCGACGCTTGAGCGCGTGATCGCGGCGCTCGTGGCGGAGCTGCGCAGGCGCCTCGGCGGGCGCTTCTCAAGCGAGGAGCTGGTGGAGCTGTACGAGCGCGGCGGCAGCTGGTGCCTGCAGGTGGCGATGGCCACCGCGCCAGATGACCCGTGGGCGTGGGAGGCTGGCACGGTCATCGATGCGGCCTTCGCGCGCTATCTGCGCGAGGCGTCGGACTACGCGGGGGGTCGGCGGGCGGTCGTGGAGTAGGAGGCTGCGAGCCGAGACGCCGCTCAGCAGCGTCCTCGTCTCGTCAGTCGTCGCCGATGCGACGGATAAGGATCTGATCCTCCTCGATCACAACCTCAACCGAGCGGTGCCCCGCCCAGTGCTCGGCATAAACCGGGTTGTCCTGCACGGCCGGGTCGAGCCACAGCCCGTAGCCCTCCTCGCCGTGATCGAAGGTGCCCTCCAGCGGCGTGGATGGCTTAGCGGCAGAGGAGCGCCGCCCGCGGCCTCCACGGCGGCCTCTGCGGCGGCGTGGGCCGCCCTCCTCCTCCTCCTCGGAGGACTCGCCGCCCTCCCGCTCGCCCTCGTCGTCTTCGCCGGCGGCCCGGCGCGCGGCTGCCTCCGCCTCGGCGCGCTCCTTGGCCTCGGCTTCGGCGCGCGCGGCCTCCTCCAGCTCGGCGGCGATCAAGGCGTCGTCCTCGGCGCGCAGATCGATCTCGTCGGGATAGTCGAGCACCGGGGCGCCGCCCTCGCCCCCGGCCTCATCGCCCATCAGGTCGTTCTGGCGCTTGAACTGCTCGATCTCCTGCACGGTGACTTCGAGCTGGTGCGCCACCCAGGCGTCGGTGCGCCCTTGCCGGACCCAGGCGCGGATTTGGTTGAGCTGCGGGCGCAGTGATTTGCGAGCCATCATGCGGTCCGGGAGACTAGCGCATCGCCCCGATCCCTCGCCTCGCTCGTCGACGGCAGCCCCCGGCCTGCCGCCCGACAGCGCCACCCACTATGCTTGATGTTGGAATGCGGGCAGGGGCAGTCGCGCGGGTTACCTGCCGCATAAAGAGGAAGGCAGAGAGTGCTCGTCCTGACGAGAAAGTCCAACCAGAGCATCATGATTGGCGATGACATCGAGGTGTCGGTGCTGTCGGTCGTGGGCGAGAAGGTGCGCATCGGCATCCAGGCGCCGCAGCACGTGCCCGTCTTCCGCACCGAGATCTACCTGGAGATCCAGCGCCAGCAGGAACCCACCGGCGAGCGCCCCGCCCCCGCGGGCGACGACGAGGTGCGCGCCGAGGTCGAGCAGGCGCTCGATCAGCTCGGCGAGCCGTCGTAGGGCGCTCAGCTCAGCAGCAGATACAGCGTGCGGAACATCACGACGGTGACGATCGCCGCCGTGGCCACCAGCGTGAGCACGAGCAGCACGAAGCGCACCGAGCCGCGTTTATGGCGGCGCTGCACCTGGCGCTTGAACGTGCGCTGCTCGGCGGTGCGCCGCAGCGAGTCGCGGCGACGGCGCTCGAGCGAGATCTCGCGGCTGAACGCCTGCTCGAGCTCGTTGAGGCTTTGGCGCATGCGCATCGGGTCATCCTCCGGCACGGGATCCTCCGGCGGCGGGTCCTCCCAAGCTCGTTCCGGCAGACCCATGCGCTCAGCCGGCCCCTCCGCTCCCGGCCACCGCTCCGGTGAGCGCGCGCTCATACACCTTGACGAAGCGCAGGTAGTTGGTGGCGATCTGCCTGGCCGCCACTGAGCGTTCGGTTTTGCCATCCACGTAGCTCTTGAGCGGGTCCCACCAGATCGAGCGACCGATGGCGAAGCCCACGAAGCCCTCCACGGGCGCGGCCTGCTCGAGCCAGTGATCGACCTTCGCGTCGTTGGCGCCGCGGCCGAGCACAACGCACACCACGCCCTCGCGGCCGCTGCCGCTACGCGCCTGCGCGACGAGCATCTCGTCGTCCTCGCGGGCGTCAACGCCCTCGATCTTCCAAATGTCCACCTCGACACCGGCGTCCTGGATCGCCTCGATCGCGCGGCGCATCAGCTCGGGCCGCAGCTCCGCGTCGTAGCGCTCGGTGTCGCCGTCAACGGCAGCCAGCTGCGCCGGCTCGGCGGGCACCAGCAGCTCGAAGAGAAACTTGCGATCGTGCTCGTGCAGCCAGTCGGACAGTCGCCTGAGCTTGGCCAGCTGCTCGGAGTTCTCCTGCGCGGAGCCGTCGGGGTTGTAGCGCACGAGCACCTTCACGAAGTCCGGTGCGAACTTCTCGATGTGCTCGCCGAACTGCTCGCCGTACTGGAAGTCGAACATGTTCTGGCCGCTGCGCTCCACGGGCATCGCCAGCTTCAGCCCCTGCGCGCGGGCCTCCTCGGGGATGCTGCCGCCGAACTGCTCGTCCACGAGCACGCCGGTCACCCCGGCCACGGCGCCCGCGGCGACCGCCTGGGCCATGCCCTCGTAGATGAGGTGCTTCGCGTCGGCGATCATCGCCGTCTGCTCGCCATCCGGTTCGCCCTCGATGCCGAAGAACTTTTTCTGGAAGCTGCCACGGTGGTCGAAGGCCAGGATGTACAGCTTCGCGTCGTAACCCAAACTCATTGCTTTCGGTTTCCTCCTGATCAAAAATCGAGGGGTCCGGCCAGCCGGCCTGCCGGCTAACTGCGCCACCCTCCTGGGGGACCCCTGGACTCTATCGTGGGTCCCACCCGCAGGGCCGCTCCGCCGGGCCTATCCGGGCCTTCTCCCGACCCGCCTAGAATGGATCGACGATGTCCTCTGGTGCCGACTTGTTCGTGATCTGCAAGCAGTGCGGCTCTGAGGTCAGCCCCTACATCACCGAGTGCCCCTACTGCGGGCACCGCCTGCGCCGGCGCGCCCCCAAGCTGCCCAAGCCGGGGGCCGCGGCGGGCGAGGACCCGCGGGGGCGGGGCACGGGCGTACGCGGGCGCGCACGCGGACGGCTGTCGAGCCTCGGCCGTCTGCGCCACGGCGAGATCGCGGGCATCCGCGGCGAGACCCCCGCCTACGCCACGGCCCTCCTCGTGGCAGCCAGCTGCGTCGTCTGGATCATCACCACAGGCGGCTGGTTTGGCCTGGCCGTGCATCTGCCGATCGTGGGGCCACTGGAAAGCCAGTGGTGGCGCCTCTTGACCTGGCAGTTCGCCTACTCGCACAGCCTCGCGGGCAGCGTGTACCTGTTCGCATGCATGCTCAGCGTGGGCGTCTTCGGGTGGCTGATCGAGCGCCGCCACGGGCCGCTGGTGGCAGTCGCGCTGTTCTTCGGCGCGGGCGTGAGCGGCGGTCTGGTGGCCGAGGCCGTGTATGCCGAGCCGGTGCTCTCGGGCGCCAACGCGGGCGCCCTCGCGCTGCTGGCGGCATGGGCGGTGCCCGACCTGCAGGACCTGCGCGCGCGGCGCTACTACGACGGCGACCTGCTCGGCGCAGGCGCCTTCGCGGCGGTGCTGCTGGCGATGCCGCTAGCGCTGCTGGGGGTCAGCTGGCTGGCCGGCGTCGTCGGCGTGGCCCTCGGACTGGTGTTCGGGCTCGGGTTGAGCCGGGTGCGCACGGCATGAGCTAGGTGCGCACGGCATGATGAGCCGGGTGCGCACCGCATGAGCTACCTTGATGGCAGAGCGCGTTCCGCCCACACGACCGATACAGACACAGAGGAGCCCTAAGACATGCAGATCCGCTTTCTCGGCCACGCAGCCTTCGAGCTCTCCGACGGCGAGGAGAGCGTGCTGATCGACCCCTTCCTCACCGGCAACCCGCTGGCGGCGGCCAAGGCCGATGACCTTTCTCCCGCCGCGATCCTGCTCACGCACGGTCATGCGGACCACATCGGAGACACCGTCTCCATCGCCAAGCGCACCGACGCGCACCTGGTGGCGATCGTCGAGATCGCCAACGAGCTGTCCGCGCAGGGTCTGGCCAACGTGCACGACCCCAACATCGGCGGCACCGTGAGCTTCGACTGGGGCTGGGTGCGGCTAGTGCCCGCGTGGCATACCTCCACTACGCCCAAGGGCACAGCCAACGTGCCGGCAGGCCTGCTGATCAACTTCGCCGGCAAAACGATCTACCACCTGGGCGACACCGGCCTCTTCAGCGACCTTGCGCTGCCCGGCCGGCGCGAGGCGATCGACGTCGCGCTGGTGTGCATCGGCGGTCACTACACGATGGATCGCACCGACGCGGTGGAGGCCTGCAAGCTGATCGGGGCCAAGCAGATCATCCCCTGCCACTACAACACCTTTCCCCCGATCCAGAGCGATGCGCAGGCGTTCAAGGCCGACGTCGAAGGCGCCGGTGCGGGCGAAGTGGTGGTACTCGATCCGGGGGGCACGCACACGCCATGACCCACGCGGTGGTCCTGATCGAGGCCGAGCGCGACGCGCTCTCCACACTGGGCAGCGCGCTGGCGGAAATCGAGGGCGTCGCGGAGGCCTACTCCGTGACAGGCGAGTGGGACTTCGTGGCGATCGTGCGCGTGCCCGACCACGACCAACTCGCCGGCGTCGTCACCGGACAGATCACGGCCCTCTCGGGCGTCGCGCGCACACAGACGATGGTGGCTTTCGCTGCCTACTCGCGCCACGACATCGAGGCGATGTTCTCGATCGGCGAGCAGGAGTAGAGGCACAGCTACATACACTGCGCCCGATGGCCGCGGTGCCCCTGAAGCCCCAGTACCGACCGACGCTCGCGCAGTTGCTCGCGCCCGCGTGGGCCCATGCCTCGCGCGCGGTGCGCGTGCTGCTCGTGCTCGTGGGCCTGGGCTTGCTGGCAGGCGCGGCGGCCCTGGCCCTAACGCTGCTGCCCGCGCACTATTCCTACAACGGCGGGCCGGTGCCGTTCAGCTTCAGCTACCGCGGGCTCTACGGCACGACGCCCGCACGTGGGGCCTATGTGAAGGTGGCGCACCGCACGCCCAGCGGCAGGCTGTTGAACTCCTTCGCGGTGGCCCCCCTGCGGCTCCCCCCCTACACCGGCTATCCGAGCGGCGAGCTGCCCGTGTATGCCACCGGCTACATCCATCGCCTCGCCCGCACGAACGCGGCCTTTCAACTGCAGGGCGAGGGCAAGACGCGCGTGAACGGCGTGCCGGCATACAACGTCTACTACTACGCACGCATCGAGGGACGCACGATGTACGGACGCAATGTGCTGCTCGCGGCCGAACGGCCCGGGATGCGGGACGGCCTGGCGATCACGATGCTGACGGCGCCCGATGCCACCGCGCAGGTGACAGCGCCACTGCTGGTGGCGGGCGTGGGCGTGCTGCAGGAGCCGCTACGCACGTTCAGCTTCGGCTGAGGCGCGCTTCGGCTGAGCCCTCCGGCATGGCGCCCACAGCTTCGTCGGGGCTGAGAGGCCTACGGCGTGGCGCCCGCGGGGGTGCCACCGGTGCTGCTGGTGACGGTGACGCTGCTGCTCTGCGACTCCCCTCCGGCGGGCGGCGGCGTGGCGCCAGCGGTGCTCGGCGTGGTGCTCGTGCCTTCGCCGCCGGTGCTCGTCGTGGGCGGCGGTGAGGCGGGCGGCGGCGTGGCTTCCGCGGGCGTCGTGGGTGTCGTGGGCGTGCTCGCCGCGGGCGGAGGCGTTTCGGCCGGCGCGGGCGTCGTTGACGTGACGGTGCTGGTGCTCGTGCTGGTGGCGCCCGAGGGCAGCGGCGTGGACTCGGTGGTGACCTCTGTGACGGGAGGTGCCTTGCTCGGATCGACGGCGGGCTTCTGTGGCTGCGTGGCGCCGGCCGGCAGCGACGTCGTAGCGTCGGGGACGGTGCTAGCCGCGGGCACGAGCGGCGCGGTCGTCGTTGCCGCCGCGTGCTTGAGCAGCCGCTTGCGGCGGTGTGCACCTGCGACGGCTGCCGCGGCCGCGGCGTGCGCAGCGGTGGTGCTGGAAGGCTGCGGCGTGGAATGCACGACCGCGGGCACGGCGTAGAGGGAGCGAGCCGCCCCACCCGCGTAGGCGGAAGCGGCGAGCGCCGCGGCGCTGTGGTGGTGACGAGGACGCCCGGAAGAGTGGCCGCCGCCGACCGCGACGGCGCCCGCGGTGACCAGGGCCGCGGCAGCAAGCGTCGCCGCGGCCTTGGTCGCCAGGGCCCCTGCTCCAGCGGTGGCGAGGCCGCCGACGCTCATCCCGCCGGCGCCCGCCACCCCCGCTCCCGCGGCCGCGGAGGCGCCCGCCGTGGCGCCCCCAGCGCCGACGGCGTGTGCGCCTCCCGCCGAGGCGGTTGACCCAAACTTGGTGATCACGAACTTCTTCAAGAGCAGCAGCGGCCCCACCGGGAAGATCGCGGCAAGCGCGTGGTTGTTGTCCTTGAGGTGCTTGCGGAAGGCGCGGCAGCGTTCGCAGTCGCGCAGGTGCCGACGCGCGGGCGCCTCGATCTTGATCAGCCCCTCGGCCGCTTCGCCGAGCTGCACGCGCACGTCGGCGCAGCTGAGCTGCCGCGCCTCGGCGGCCTCGGCGAGGGAGATGCGCGCGCGCACGAGCAGGGACTTCACGGAAGGCACGGTCGTCTCCATTGCATGGGCGATCTGCTCGTAGGAGAGCGCGTCCATCTCGCGCAGCAGCAAAGCGGTGCGCTGCGTCTCTGGCAGCTGCTGCACGTCACCGATCAGCTGGCGGAAGCTCTCGCGGCGCAGCACCTGCTCGCCGGTGGACATGCCGTGCTCGGCGTAGTGGATGTCCATCGAGTCCACGCCGATCGCGCTGGCGCGGCGCAGGTGGTTCAAAGAGCGGTTGCGCGCGATGCGATACAGCCACGGCCGCACGTTGATCTCGCGCTCGTCGGCGAGGATCGCGTTGAAGGCGGCGACGAAAACCTCCTGCAAGACGTCTTCGGCGTCCTCCTTGGAGTTCAGCATGTGCCGGCAGAAGGACAGCAGGCGCGCGTGGTAGCGCGAGAACAGCGCCTCGAAGGCCGCCTGCTGCCCGCGGCGCGTGAGCGCGATCAGGCGCTCGTCCGACTGCAGGCGCAGCAACGGCGCCGGGGCACGGGGGCCCGGCAGGGCAGTTGGTTTTAGTGCGGAGACCTCCACGGCGGGTCCAGTCGCTGCTGTGCATCTAGTTGCTTACCCTTAGATACACCGTAGCAACGGGGTAGTTGCGGCCGTTGCAGCGGATGCACGCTGGCCTACACTGATCGAAGCTGGCCCGGGTGGCGGAATCGGTATACGCAATCGACTTAAAATCGATGGCCCGAGAGGGCATGTGGGTTCAAGTCCCACTCCGGGCACCAAAAGCTCCTTACTAAAACCTCCACCCAAAGAAAGGGCGGGGGTTGCCCCAGCGCCCACGAGGACCCGTTCTGGCTCTCGTGGGCGCTTTTCGTTGGCTTCGTCCTCGATGGCTCGCCGTCGCAGGGTCTCGTCCACGGCGTCTGCCAGCTCGTCGCTTTGCTGGGCGATGGCGGCTCGCCGCAGCTCCTCGCCAAGGATCACGTCGAAAGGCGCGGCCAGCTCAGCGGCCACGTTGCAGTCGTCGTCGATCAGCAGGCGCTTGAAGAACGCGAGATTGAACTGTCGCCGCATCGCTCCCGATGCTTCGCGGTAGGCCGCCTCGCAGTCGCCGACGCGCGTCAGGGCGCGGTGCATGTTGGTTTCGGCGGTCTTGAAGTCGCCTTCTACGGCCACGAGTCGGCCTTCTATGGCGGCGACCTCGGTGGCGATCCTGGTCTGCTCGCTCTTGAGCAGGTCGAGCGGGATGGCGTCAGCGTAGTGGGCGTCGAGCAGCTTCTTACGCTCGTCCACGATCTTGCGCAGCCGGCGCTCTTGCGTCTTGCGTTCGCGGTCGGCGTCGGTGCGGATCTTGGCTAGCTGTAGAACCTGAGGACGTTGTTCATCCGGTCCTCCTTGGAGGCTGGTGGTGTCAAAGCCCCAGTCCCAAGGAGATACCGGATGAAGCTGCACGGTAATGCTGCGTTGTCATTTAGGCAGCGCGAGCGGATGGTCCGTCGTGTTGTTGATCAAGATTGGTCTGTGAGAGAGGCAGCCCTCGCAGCCGAGGTCAGTGCCCGGACGGCGGGGAAGTGGGTCTCCCGTTACCGCGCTGAAGGAGCTGCTGGCCTGTTGGATCGCTCCTCGGCGCCTTTGTTCGTGGCGAACCGCAGCGATGAGAGCACGATCGAGGCGATCGCGGCTTTGCGGCGTTTGCGGTTCACGGGCCCGGAGATCTCAGAGGTGCTCGAGATGCCGTTCTCGACTGTGTCGGGGATCCTCAAGAGGATCGGGATGGGACGGTTGGGCCGCCTCGGGATGGAGCCCGCGGAGCGCTACGAACGGACAGTCGCTGGCGAGCTGATCCATATCGACGTGAAGAAGCTCGGACGGATCCACGGCGGCGCTGGGAAGCGGATCACGAGGGTGCAACGCAATCCCAAGCAGACCCGGACGGACCGCGATGGCGTCAAACGCCAGGTCACCGGCTGGGAGTGCGTGCACGTCGCGATCGACGACGCGACACGCCTGGCCTACGCCGAGGTCTTGCCCGATGAGAAAGCGATCACAGCGATCGGGTTCCTACGCCGGGCGATCGCGTTCTACGAGCGCCACGGCATGCACGTCCAGGAACTGATCACCGATAACGGTGCTCCTTACCGCTCAGCCGTTCACGCGATCGCTTGTCGCGCGATCGGGATCCGCCACCTACGAACCAGGCCCTACCGGCCCCAGACAAATGGCAAGGCAGAGCGGTTCATCCGCACCATGCTCGCCGGCTGGGCCTACGGAGCGATCTACCGCAACAGCCAAGAGCGCACAGCAGCCCTTGACGGCTGGCTATGGACCTACAACCATCGAAGACCACACCAAGCCATCGGGCGACAGACACCCATCACCCGCATGAACAACCTCCTCGGGTCTTACAGCTAGCTCTCCGCTGAGGTAGCCCCGCAGGCGCATGACCTCATCCTCGGGTAGCTGCACGGTCGCGTAGTGCGCGGCGATGGCCTCCTCGGCCTCCTCGATGCGGATGGACCGCTGGGCGCAACTGGCCTTGTCGCGCTGACGGCCGATGCAGATGTAGTACGGATAGGTGCCGCCCCGGCCCTTGGCGTGGCAGACGATCAGCCGACTGCCGCACTCGCCACAGTAGATGCTCCCCTTGAGATAGTGGGGATGCTCTTGGTGGCGCTCGCCGGTCAGGTGCTTGGCGGTCAAGAGCTTCTGAACCTCCTGCCAAATCTCGGGCGTGACAAGCGGCTCATGCTTGCCGGGGTAGATCACGCCCTGGTAGCGCACCATCCCCATGTAGTAGGGGTGGCGCAACAGCCGATGCAGGTGGGAGACCGTCAGCGGCTTGCCCGACAGGGTGGTCAGGCCGCGCGCCGTCAGCTCGGCCAGCAGGCGGCGGATCGTCCACTCGCCTGTCGCATACGTCTCGAAGGCCCAGATCATGAGCGGCCCGCGCACGGAGTCGATTTCGATGGTGCGGGCTTCGCGGCCGTTGACGATCTCACGCACGTTCAAGTAGCCGATCGGCGCACGGCCCGGCGTGCCGCCGTTTTTGGCCTTCTGCACGCAGCCCTTGATGACCTCCGTGGCGAGGTTGCGAGAGTAGAACTCGGCAATCGAGGACATGATGCCGTGCAGCAGCAGCCCCGATGGGGTTTGGTCGATGTTCTCGCTGACGGACACCAGCTCGGCCCCGGCCTGCTTGAGCGCCAGGTTGATCGCTACGTCATCGGCGCGGTTGCGCGCCAGGCGGTCAACCTTGTGGACGATGACGTACTTGACGCGATTCGCGGCCACGAACTCAAGAAGGCGCTGAAGCTCCGGGCGGTCGGCAGTCTTGGCCGACTCGCCGCGCTCCACGAACTCTTCAATGACGACCGCGCTCAGACTTGCCGCCTTGCGCTTGCAGCCATCGCGCTGTGCTGGGATGGAGTAGCCCTCGGCCTCGCCGCCCTTCTCGGCCTGCTCCTTGCTGGAAACCCGGAGGTAGATCACGGCGGGGGCTCCCTCCGTTACCTTGATTGAGTCAGGTTTGTGTTCAGTTGCTCTCATACATCTCTCCTTTGTTCGCTGGGGATTTGTTTCACTATCCCGCTTCCCCTCATTTTATCATTAAGTCGTTCCGTATTCCTCCCTGATAATTTCACACTTTTACGGACTGGTTTGTCAGTCCCTCGACTGCGCCGGGCTCGTTGTGTACTGTCATATTCTTGTGCTTGTTGGTTCATGTCGTTATCTCCTTTCGTTTATCTTGGTGGTGTAAGTGGCAGGGGCGTCCATAAGAAAGTTCGCTTTTAGGCGACCAGTCAAATGGAGCCCCTGCCAGGGTGGGAGGTGTTACTTGCTCAGCTTGTGGCTGGCTCACTTCCCTTGTCGCGGCTTCTCCGCGTGGACGCCTTGGCGTCTGCGGTGGTGCCTGCGTCCGACGTGGCCTGCTCACTTTCGCTGAATAGCGAGGTGATGGCGTCGCGTCGGGTGGCGGCGTCGCGCTCGATGTCTGCGAGCACGGACTCCAACCTCGCCTTCAGCTCGGGCTGGCTGCTCTTGGAGACGATGTACCCATCGACGGCCTTCTTGAGGGCGTCGGAGACGGGCATCTCCTCCAGCTGTGCCAGTATGGTGAGCTGGGCGTGTGTGTCATCCTCCAACTTGATTGCTAGCGTCTTAGGCACGAGCGACCTCCTGTTGGTTGATGGTGAGTGTGTAACCCATTTATGGGATACCTCCTCGGTGTTTTTGCGACCGGCGATCCCCGGTTGGAATCTCCTATTGAAGCCGCAGCACACCGACGAGCTGACCCCCTCATGCGGTGATCCTCGATGTTGTGCGCGCCGCCGTGATCCGCCGTTTGGCGATGGCGGCGAAGGCGGGGTTCAGCTCGATGCCGAGCCAGTCCCGCCCGTATTGTTCGGCTACCAGCCCGACAGTGCCAGCGCCGAAGAACGGGTCGAGTACCAGACCTGCTCGCCAGGCCCGTTTGCAGGTGCAGGTCGGTTGCAAAGCGCGGCGACGGTTGCGACTCGGTGGACGCTGCCACGGTTGTCCGCAGGTGCGGCAGACACGCTCGGGGCAGCTTGCCAGCAGCGGCCGGGTGACGAGCGACGTGGGGAAGGTGGCGAAGTGTTCTCCCCGGAAGTTCGACACCGCCGTCGTCCATACGTCGCCGGGATTCTTGCCCAGGGGGTGCCCCACCAGCCCGCGAGCTTTCAGGCTCGCCAGGCCGGTATTGCTGCCGGCCAATGGGCCGCCCCAGCCATCCGGCATGACCCCTTTCGGCGGGTAGCCCTCTGGGACCGTCCGGTAGGGCGCTCTCGGGGCGGAGCGATGCGGCACGCGGATGGCGTCCAGATCAAAGAAGTAGCGGCGGCTGCGAACGAGCAGGTAGACGGTTTCCCAGGTGCAGGCGAGTCGATCTTCGACGCTTGTGGGCATGGTGTTCCGTTTCACCCAGGCCACGCGGTTGCGGACGATCCAGCCATCATCGGAGAGCGCCACCAGGAGGCGTTCGGGTCCAAGCAGCAGGCTCTTGGATGGTGTGCCGTAGCGGGTGTGGCGGCTGTAGCTGTCGCCGACGTTCAGCCACACCGACCCGCCCGGTTTCAGCACGCGGGCGATATCGCGCATCACCAGACGTAGCTCGTCCGCCCATGCCTCGACGTTTGCTTCCAAGCCGATTTGCTCCGGGCTGCCGTAGTTTCGGAGTTGAAAATACGGGGGCGAGGTCATTACGCAGTCCACCGACGCCGCCGGCATCTCGGCCAACCGCTGGCGCACGTCACCGACGAGCACGACGTTTCGCGGCAGGCTCACGGTCGGCCTCCCGTCAGGACCGTCAAGGCTCGCTCGTTGGTGGTGACGACGAACAGGCGGTCGGGTAGGTGGCGGTCGTTGTCGATGGCCTGCCGCAGCCGCTCGGCGCGGCGGGTGTCGGGCACGATCCAGCAGACCGTCGGGAACACTTCCCGGTGCTTGGCCTGCTCTTGGCCGCTCTGGTAGTAGTCGGCATACAGGCGGCACTTGCGCAGGATCACCGGGACGGACTCGCTGCCTCGGTCGATCTCGCAGAACCAGC
Source organism: uncultured Solirubrobacterales bacterium (assembly GCA_963821895.1). Taxonomy (GTDB): domain Bacteria; phylum Actinomycetota; class Thermoleophilia; order Solirubrobacterales; family Solirubrobacteraceae; genus Palsa-744. The sequence continues at coordinate 274,292 of CAWGFQ010000003.1, read as the reverse complement.
GCCATTCCAAGGCACCGACGCCGAGAGCCAAGAAGGCGTCCGGGCGCAGCACCCGCCGCCCGCCGAGCCCCGAGAACTCCCTGTGACAACGCGGCTCGGACTGACAGCCGAGAAGGTCCAGCAGACCACCGCGCGAGGCGAGAGTCACGTCAACGACGAGCTGCGCCGCAGCGAGCGTGTGATCGAGAAAGCGACTCGTCGGCTCCTGAAACCGCCGCACCTGACCACCGGCCGCCAGCAGCCGATATCCGACCGGCCCAACGGCGAACACGAAGCCCGCAGAGCCGGCGCGCACGCCGCCGATCCGGCGCTCCAGACGGATCAGCAGACGATCACGGACCAGCCGCCCGAGTACCCGCTGGCGAGCCCGCGCGGCGGCGGGCTGACTGTCGTGCTCGGAGGCCGAAAAATGGACGGCCTCGATCTGGCGGGCGCCCATCATCCGCAGATCGGCAACCTGTCCGATGATCGCCAAGTCTCTCCCTGACAGGCGCTCGCGCAGTTGCTCAAGCCCCTTGGCCGAAACGTAGGGCCGCGGTCCGCACGCGCTCACAACTCACCCCCATTCGCCGCAATAGCAGAGTGGAACGAAGGTGTTGGCGCAGGCGTTCGAGTCGACGCGACACGACAGCCAACCCCTAACCCCACAAACAGCCCCAGCGCCGCAGACAACCATCCGCCTAGCAGCGACCTGAAGACCATCAAAGGACAGCAGTAAGAGGAGCGGGTCCGGCGTCCGGGGCGCCCGCCGCCCAACCGGAAAAGAGGGAGCGAACAGAGAGAGACTTTCGCCGCGATTGTTGGGGCGCTTTCCCCTTGAATACAGGCGATTTGGGCAGGCGTGATCGACACGACACGACTAGCGACACGACACCGACTCATAGGCCACCTCCGTGATCCCGTCGCCGTGGGCTCAGGTCATCAGTCGCTCTCGGGCGCTTCGGCGCAACCAGCGCCTGAATGTCCGCTTCGACTTCGGCGCGCGGGGTGCCGTAGGCCGCACGGGAAGCTGCCCGCACCACGGCGGGGTCGCTGGTCGGCTTGCTCGGCGGCAGGGTGCGCCCGCTGCACCACGGCTGCACGGCCGCGTCGGCTACCAGCTGGGCGTAGCACTCGTAGGCTCCGAGGCCTTGGAAGTCCTCGGGGTCCAGGGCGCTGCCGGCGGAGATGATCCGGGCGTCCTCGCTGGGCAGCCGAAAGACGACCCGCGACTGGACGTTGGCGAGCACCGCCGAGCGCATCGCGGTATCCAGTTGGTGCATGTACTGATTCGCCACCAGAAAGCCGCAGCCAAGGCCCCGGGCCTGAGCCAGCGCGTCCGCGAAATCGACAGGCAAACGCAGGTACTCGTGGAACTCATCGACGTAGATAAAGACCGGGTGGCGGCGCTCGGGCGCAATCGCGGAGCGGCCGAGAATGGCCTGCCAGAGCTGCGACATGATGAGGCTGCCGAGCAGCGCCGCCGTCTCCGGGCCGAGTTGACCACGGGCGAGGTTGACCAGCAGGATCTTGCGCTCGGTGAAGATCTGGCGCAGATCGAAGCGCGGTTTGGTCTGCCCGATGACGGCCCGCAGCTCGGGGCGCATCAATAGCGGCCGGAGCTTGTTCAGGCTCGGCGCGACGGCCGTGGTCCTCTCCGCCTCGCTCCACGCCTCGAAGGACGCCCAGAACGGCCCCAGGCCGATCGGATCATCAATATGAGCCAGAGCCCGCCGCCGAAAGTTCGCATCAGTTAGGAGCAGCGGCAAGGCGGCCAGCGACATGTTCGGCTGCCGCGCCAGCGTCAAGAGCGAGGCCCCCAGGATGTCGGCTGTTCGCGGCCCCCAGCTCGACGCATAAAGATTGTGGAAGAGCCCCAAGAGCTGGTCGGCTACCAGCTCCGGTGAGCGCCCGGCGCGCTTGAGCGGGTTCAGGCCGACCGGACTCTCGGTGTCGGTCGGGTCGAGCAGCACAACGTCCCGAACGCGGTCGGGCGGGATGCGCTCGAGGAGATCGGCGATCAGGTCCCCCTTCGGCTCGATGACGACGACGGCGCGTCCGGCCTGCATATCCTGAACTGCCAGGTTGAGCAGCAACGTGGACTTGCCGGTCCCGGTGGGCGACAGCGCGTGCAGATGGCGCAGGGAATCGACGGGCGAAAGCGCCAAGGGCCGCGTCGCTCCGGGGAAGCTGCTTTCAGCGACGACTCGCCCCTTGCGATGGATGGCCTTGGTGGGCGCCATCAGGCGACTGCCGATCGCGTCCACCGGCAACCGGCTGGTTTCACCCACCGGCCATGCCGAGACGGCGGCCAGCTCGCTGACGTTCAGACGTAGCGGTGCCCACCACGGAATGACCGGGCGAACGAAACGCCGCACGCTGGACGAGCGCACCCGAAAGCCGACACCAGGCGCCTCAGCGCTACGCAGCGCCCCGAGTACCGCTCGGATCAACTGACGCTGACGGCTGCCCGATCCGGCCTGCACCGCCAGGCACCCCACAAGCCGCCAGCCGGGATCGCCATGCTTGCTTCTGATAGCGCCGCGTAACTCGGCGTCTGGAGGTTGCGCAGGACCCATCGCCGCCGTGAGCAGTCCCTTGGTCCACGACTCATGCGCCAGACCGTCGAGGTGACTGGGGACCGCCACAGCGACCAGCGGACGGACAAGGACCCACTGCAACCCGACCGCCTCTCCGCGTCCGACGTGCGCCAGGGCCGTGAGGACGGCTCGGCTGACGCCCTCCACGTCGTCAATGCGTAGTGGCCGTCGGCGCGTCGAAAGACCAAGCGTAACCGCCCGGTTCATACTCGTAACCTGCCGCTCGCGCGTAGCCTCGACAGCCAGCCCCGGCAACGCTGAGCGCATCTGATTGACGACGCTGCCAGCACGCCCCGCGGGCACCGCTAGGCGATGAGTCACCACGCCGTCCTTGCCGACAGCTTCGACTACCACGGGCGTACCCGCCGTTGCCGCGAGCAGCCGAAAAATCTGCAATATTTGCTCAGGCTTCACCTCACGCGGCCAGGTGAGCTGATACCAGACCAGGCCCGCCGCTTTCAAGCGCTCTCCTTATTGTTCTTGCGGCTCGTCGTGCGGCCTTTGCCGGAGCCGCCCTTTTTAGCTTTCGACTGGTCCTCCTGCTTGTGTTCAGCTTCGGCCTCGGCTTCGGTCTTGGCCTGCTCCAGGTCGATCAAGGCCTGCGCCAAGCGACGCAGGTCGGTGGGGCGTCTTATACCCCGCACCCGGATGTCACGATTCTTGTAATGATGGTAGGTCCTACTCATAGTTGAACCTCCTTTCTCTCCACTACCGGCCGGTTTTTGGCACGCAGAGCACCACACCCCTATCAGGGGCTTTCGTGTCAACTGCGGGATGAAATCCTTACCTCAACCGGCCCGGATACTGCTTATGGCAATATCGGGAGTTTGACTAGTACACAATGAATCGAGTCAGCTGTCAATACCTTTTGTTGATTTCACAACACCGACGCGACGCCTCTGTTATCTGGAGAATTGTTCACCACCTCGATTGCCGCCAACGATAAAAAGACCAGCCCGCGACGCCGACCAAAACAATGCCGCCGACTACGATCAGGACGGGCAGCACGGCCAGGATTAGCCGCGCCGCCACGTACAACATCACGGCCACAGCCAAAACGGTCCACGCGAGGTTCATGGCAGAATCCTGCCAGCGAGACGGCGGGGTCGTCATGGCTGGCTCAGCTCCCTCCGGTCGATCTCGTCCAGCTCACGCCGGAAATGTGCAGCGTCGCGCCGCAACTCCGCCCTGAACTGAGCGACTTCCAAGCGTCGCCGCGTGGCGTACAGGCCGATGACAGCCTTATTGGTTGCCTGGTCGGTTGCGTATTTATCTGGGCGCAGGCTGCGCACCAGCATCACGATTGCTACCACCACGCCAATGACGCACAGCCATAGCAGCGCCGTTACCACTGTCCCCGCCTCCTCTGGCGCACCCGCCGCTGCTGCAAGCCGTAGAGCAGGCGCAGCTTGCGCGCCACCAGTGGCGCAGCTCCAGGCTGGCCGCGAGCGGTGGCCCACTGCTCGGCAGCCTCGTTGATCTGGTGGTCTACGGCAGGATCGATGGCCTCGTGGTCGGAGGGCACACAGGCGAGGTGGCGCGCACACAGCCACCAGCTAGCGAGCCCACCGGCTACGGTGCCGCCGAGGGTGCCAGCCGAGAGGGCGAGGAAGATCGTCAGCATCGGCCTCAGCTCCCAAAGCGCCGCGTGATACGGCGGTCGTTGATGGTGGCCAGGCGCTCGACGCGGCGGGCGACCATCTCGGTCACGGCAGCTGAGCCGCCAGCACGGGCCAGGCCGTGCTCCAGCAGGCCGATCTCCTCATCAAGCGCGGCGCGGGAGGCATCGCCTGCGGCCTGGCTGTCGAGGCGGTCCATCTCGGCGAGGGTGTGGGCCTCCAGGGTGTAGCCGAACAGGTGCAGCTCGGTGGCGGCCTGAGCGCGGCAGGCCTTCTCCACCTGGCGCCGGTTCAGCCCGGTATCGTCATTCAGTAGTGCGGGCAGCGATGACACGGATAACCTCCTTCTCGACGTGGGCAGGGGTTGATTCAGCGGGCGGACCACGCAGCAGCAAGCCCGCTAGGTCTGGGCGGACGCTCTCGGCACGGACGAGCTGGCTCAGGCTCGGTGCGGCGCTAAGGGCGTCCTGGACTACGGCGTCATGCAGCGCGTCAGCCTGGGCGATGGTGGCGAGCGGACGCACAGCTTGGCCAGGCGCGGGCGTCTGGCAACATTCACCCAGAACGTCACATCGGTAGCAGTGATCGCATGAGGTCATGTGACTGGCGCAGGGGTGGGTCATCAGGCGACACCACCAACCGCGAGCCTCGCAAGCCGCTCGATGTAGGCGCGCGTGTGCTCACGCACCGTCCCGAAGTACGGGCTGGTTGCACAGTCGTCGTCGAGGTCCGGCCAGGACTCTCGCAGCAGTCTGGCCTGGTAGGACGTGAGCGCTCCTCCCCGCTCAAGGTCGTCGATGAGGGTGGGCGCAGCCGGCCAAATCCGCCCCGACGTGCCTGGTCCCATTGGGTCTATTGCAAGGCTGTACTGAGTCACCATGTCTCCTTTCTTCATCGGGCAGGTGCCGCCTGTGCGCTCGTGGGTGAAGCAGCTAGAGCAGGCCACTCGAAGTCGAGAGGCGGGCTCTTGGCTCAAAATCTCGTTCTAGGCAACTATGATGACTCGATGCTCGCCAGGGTTCGGACCAAAAGCGGGCTAGGAACGGGCAAACTTTGGCTAAACCATCCCAATCTCCCGACGAGACACCCGACAACGGCCTCTACAAAGAGCTTGTCGCGATCGGGCGTGTTACGCAGACACTCGACCCGGAGTACCTGGTTGAGTACGAGCATCTGCTGGCAAGTCCAGAGGTCGTTCAACGTTCGCGCGATGCCACTGATCCGATGACCCGGGCGCGCCACGCAAGAGAGGCGCTCATCTCCGCAATAGAGACAATTGTGGTTCCTCTTGATAAGGAAGTCGCTCAAGCCGCTCTGTGCAGCACCAAGGATTACGAGGGCCTAACAATCAAGGAACGCCTCCCCAAATTGCCTAATATGTCTCTAAGTTCCTTCAAGTACCACCGCTCGAAAGCGTTCACCGTCATCGTCCGCTATCTGACGCGCGCCCCCGCAAGCGAGCCAAAACAAGCGGTCGAGCCGTTCTCGCCCAGGCGCCACGACCTCAAGGATAACGAGCTTCTCCTCCGCGAAATCGTCCACTACGTCCTGCTAACACTTCGGCTGCATTACGCCGGACTCACAGCTCTCTTTTGTCAAGATCTCGAGGCGTTCCTATCCAGCCAGGGCATCTTGGATATACAGCTCGCAAAACCCTTCTTCAACGATCAGATCAGCGGTTACATATTTTCATGCTACATCCAACTACTCTACTGGCCACATCGCGCAAATCTCGACCGCGAACTAAACGCGCGCGGGGGACCGTCGTGGCTTGGCGTTGACACGCTACTTGACAGACTCGGTGACTTGACGCCTCTCGGCCCGCAGACCCTCCCCGAGGATGCCACACTGGAAATGCCCTCGTATACTCCTGAAGAGAAGCAGCGCAGGCGCCTACGCTTGGCCGAACGTGCATACAAAACACACTGGAAGCCGTGGTACTCAACGAACTGTCGACTGGCGAGCACGTCGCCCGAGTCTGCGCTAGTAACGATCGCTGCTACAAGCGGTGCGCTCGCAAGTCTGCTAATTGGCCGCAATAAACTCAGGGCTGGCCCGTTGCACAAGCAGGCCCGCCTCGCGGCACAAAAGACGCTCTCAGGTTACTATTCTAAGATTGATGACACAGCACCTTTGGCAGGTAATCTATCCTTGAGGCAACGGGCCGAAGCGTACTTTGACATACAAAGTGTACTGTTGACAAAACAGGGTACATTGTGGCATAGTGAATATAGAAAGAGTAACATAGGTTGATGTAGTAAGAATGAGCAAACGAGCCGGAGAGAGCCCCGAGGAGCGTGACAGGAAGAACGCCGTAATGCGGCTACACTTTGACGCCGCGCAAGCATCCGTCTCGCTCGTGGAAAGCTGGAAACGCCCTAAGCGTCACAACCAGACCATCGAGCGGGCGGCATTATTCAACGCGCTCTTACTCGACGAGGACTGTCGTGCAGCCCTTCGTGACGGAAGCTATATACCGCCGGCCGAAGTCGCCAGCGCCGAAACCCGCTACGAGGTTCAAGCGGCTATACGTACCGTGCATAACACGCTGCCGTTTAGCATCAGTGAACGCTATCATCTAACGCCGGCGACGCGCGATGACATGATGCGCAACTATGGATTCCATGATGCAGCAGCTGTAGACCAGCAGTTACTTGAGCGATGGCATGATTGGCTTTGGATGGATGAGAGGGGCGTTCCGCAAAACAGCGTCGAAGCGCTAGGTGCGAGCGCTGTATTGGGAGTGGCGTGCCAACACCTGACTGCAAGTGTGCGAGAAGTAATGCGCAATATGGGGTTGTGAGCGAGCGCTCCAGCTTGGCAACTAGTTCGTCAAGGGCGACGGTCTTCTCGCTGATGGGCGGCAGGTAGGCTGGCGACCCTAGCACTTGAGCATCTGGACCCAAGAGTCACACCTACGCCTGTGGACACACCGACTCATGCAACGTTGTGGGCGTGTCGCCCACAACGGCGATGTAGTGCTCATAGCCTGCGAGTCCAAAGTCTTCGTGCCTGCACCTAACAACCCGTGGACCACTGAGCCTAGTTGGGGTGCCGATGCCTTTGCCGTTGACCAATGGCTCAGGTACTCCCATCAGCCACAGATCGGCAGCAAGCGCATGTCCTGATGGGTGAGGATCAGCCGGTGTGATGGCGTCGGGTAGTACCACCCACATCGTGAAGTTGACTGACTGACCTGGCTGCACACTGCCAAAGCTAGCTTCTGCATTCTTCGGTTCTCCGCCCTCACAATGTGCGCCTTCCTTGAAGCCCATGACAAAACTGACCAGTGGCCCAACAATGGGAGTCGTTGAAACCGTGACTTCCCCCGCCAAGCTCGATTCCAGTGTTGTAGTTAGGTCCAGTCGTACCACCAGCTCTCGTCCATCAGGGGCAGGCTGTGTGCATTCAGTGAGTGCCGTCTGATCCACGTCGGATTCGCTTGGACGCAGCGGTGATCCAAAGCGGCCTTCTACCTTCACCTTGTCACCCTCCTGAGTTGTTCCCTGGACTACGAACGAAGGTGCTCCCGTTGATGTTGTGTCAGCCGTTGTCGAGCTAGTGGTTGATTCGGGAGTCGGATCGGATCGCGCGGGTGTGCTGACCGATGGCGATGTCGTGATCGAGCTGCCTATGCTCGAACTAGACCCACTGGAGCCACAGCCAGCCACCAGCACGGCACCCAAAGCAGCCAGCGCCGCCGCCGCTCTGTGCCGAGTGATCCCCAACCGTGTGTGGCATGTCGTCATAGCCGCCACACCTCCTATTTTTTGCGCTGTTCTTTGAGTTCCTGAGCGAGGCCCACGCCGTAGCCAAGTTCCATCTCGACAACGCCACCCTTCGCTGTTCCAAACAGAAAGCTGGTGAACGACCTACGACCATGAAAGTGAGCCAGCACAGCACAGTAGAGCGACCTTGGGCCATACGGCCCTTCGGAACACTTGGCCTTGGGATAGGCCCGTTTCAACTGAGACCGTGATGAGCCCATGCCGATGCCTTTGTTTGTCTTCTGCTTCTTGGAGAAGAACAATGCTCCACTGACCCGTCCGTTGGTCAGAGTGAAATGCAGACCGACGCTGGTGGGATAGACGAGGTTGACGACGTTGGGATACAACGGGCCGGCGTTTTCTTTGCTCGCCGGTGGCCCGAGCACTGCCGTCACCTGGGCTTCGCTGTCCCCGAGCTTGACGCCGGCAACGCTCTGGCCGATGACGATGTTGGCCTCAGCGATCGGTGCGACAGCCATGATCGCGGCACTTGACAACAGGCCGAGTACGGCCGCAACGCTGATGCTTCGTCTCATGTTCGGGGCTCCTTTATTCGTTAGGTTCGGATACAGACTTAGTGCCGCAGTGCAAAGCTCACCGTTTGATCGACGGCGGCCTGACCTACGGCCGTGAACATTCCCTTCACCGTCAACCTCAGTGACTTGGTGTGCTTGAACAGCTTCCGTCCTGCCGCCGTCAGTCTGATCCTCAGTGCTTTCGTCCCGACCGCTGAGAACGTCGTCTGACCGGACGCCACGAGTACCGGCTTGGCCTTGCTGTGCTTGGCGATCTTGGCTCCCGGCTGCACCTCATACCACTGCACAGTGAGCGTGCCAGCCTCAAGCGCCTTGAAGCTCATTTTCAGTCCACCACTCTTGAGCAACGTGGCAATCTTGGCTGCCTTGCCTGACGGGATGAGCTGTTGCCCAAGCAGGGCCGCGATCTGAGCCGCGCTTATATTCGCGGCGGGCGAGCTGCCGCCACCGGAGCCCGTCGAGCTACTACTGCCCGAGCTGGTGCCTGAGCCTCCTCCAGTGCCACCACCGCCGTTACTTCCGCCGGTGCTCGCCGGTTGTTCAACGGCAGTCGCCGTCACCGTCTCCGGTGAGCTGGTGGTGTTGTAGTCGATCCGAAAAGCAGGTGTGGATTCTGAGAGCACTTCGCCGTGTGGCCCCAGGTTGAGGCATTCAGTGGCCGTGATCGTCGCTCCATTGGGAGCGTTACCAAAGGTCCCGATCAGGCTGCCAGTGGTGGACACGAGCGTATCGACCTGTCCGACTTGCGCAGTAGGGCATATGCCACTGCCAATGGTTGCGCCAAGGCCATTCAGTTCAATAGTTGAGCCGCCTAGATTGACGGTCCCACTGGACGCAAGCTGGGTGTAGTCAGTACCGGCCTGCGTACCACCACCATTAAGACCAAACTGAATAAAACTGCCAGCATCAAAGCTGGCACTCGGAACGTTGAGTATGCCGCCCATAACAAGGTGTGAGCCAATTGACGTGAGTGGGCCAACCGACGACCCTTCTCTTAGCCGCAGCGAGGCATGAATGCCAACAAGCGGGCCAGTAGCCTTGTTGGTTTCAAAGTCGGTGTTTTCGACGGTTAGCGTCTTGCCATCTTTAGCATCGAGGTTGCCATCTAGGAGAAGCACGTTAGCTTGATTGACGCCGCCAATAACCCTGACATTGCCCAGCTCGTCATCTGGCGTCGGGGTATTGTCTCCAAGGTTCAATGAGGTGTTTCCTAGGTTAACTGTCAAGTTAGCGGCTTCGCCGGATAGGACTCCCGAGATTCCGACGCTCTGTCCTTTGCCTCCGCCGGACAGGTCCCATTCCTGGCTACTGGCGAGCGTGATGGGGTTGAAAATCTGGGCAGCATTAGTTCCCCCAGGCGCGGTTTCGCTCACCGACAGACCGCCACTGCCAAGCGTGAAGCCTTGACCATTGAGGGCGTATGCATTGGTGCCATCAATACTAAGATGGTTGATGCTTAGACCACTGAGATCGTTCGCGGCAATGGCGTACCCTGAAAGCAGCGGAAACGTCAGATTGCCGATGCTGGACGAAGCGGCCGGTGCCGAGCCGCCCACCCAATTAGCCCCGTTCGACCACGCGGCCGAGGACCCCCCTCCACCGCTCCAGGTGTAGTCGGCAGCCGACGCGGTAGGTGCAGACAGCAACGACGAGCCGCCGCTGACCACGAGAGCGATCAGGGCGGCGTAGGTCCAGGCTGAGAAGCGGTGGCACGGGAACGTCTGCATAGCTGGTCTCCTTGTCTTGTCCGTTGGGTTCTGGGCGCTCGAGGGGGGCCGGCACCGATCCACCGTCCACGGGGAATGGGGGGACGGATCACGCGCTCGCTTGTCCCGTAAGGGCGGGCTATATCCTATATCACGGGAACCGGCAAGGAGCCCGGCCGGGCGGGTCGTAGGGTCCGGGCATGACCCGGACCAGCTCCCGCAGCACCACGGAGGCCGACCGAGCTCTGGCGCTCGGGGCCCTCGTGCGCAAGCTCCGCCGCGAGCGCAGCCTGACGCTGCGCGATCTGGCCGAGCGAGTGCCCATGTCAGCCTCCAACCTGTCGCGCATCGAGCTGGGGGAACAAGGACCGCCGGCTGACGAGATCATCGAGCGCATCGGCCTGGCCCTGGAAGCCGACCCCGCCGAGCTGCTGCGCGCTGCCGGACGCTACGCCACCGGACGCACCTTCGAGGAGGCCGTCATGGCCCGCCTCGACGCTCTCACCCGCGACATGCGCCAAGTCAAAGGCGACGTGCGCGAGGTGAAAACCAGCCTCATCAGCGGCCGTCCAATCCGGTAAAACCCGCCGGATTCACACCCGAATCCGGGCGCCTTGCCGGAATCCGGCACGTCCGATATAACCCCCGAAACGGTCAAAAAATGACCCCCGACCGCTTGGGGCAGTCGGAGGTCGTACACAGGAGGTTAGCTCTCCCATGCCAGCTAAGCATAGTGCACCGCGCACCAACGATCCAGGGTACGCGCAGCGCGGCGTCATCCGCCAAGTCTTGCGAACAGACCACCGCGAACGATGGTCCCTCAAGCAGTTGGAGAAGACGCTCGACGATATCGAGCCCGCAGCCATCAGTGACGCCATCGTCCGCCTGGAGGCAGGCGGCGTCATTCACTGTCTAGATCACTTCGTCGGGGCCTCGCGCTGCACGCGGTATCTGGACGCCCTCGGACTCATAAGGATCTGAGAGGACAGGGAATATGACAACAAGTGAAGTAGTCAACCAGCCCGCAGGCTCGGCGAGCCCTACGCGCTACCTGTTCGTCAGGACAGGCACAGGCGAAAAACGCCACGTAGCTGTGGAGTTCGCCGACACCACAGTCTGCGGGGCGGCAGTGGCCGAGCAGTTCCCAGTCCACGAAAGACCCCCGCTGTGCGAGAAGTGCAAGCCTCATGCCAGCAAGGTCAAGGCATTCACCTTCGAGGAATCCTTGCAGTGGGTCCGCGAACACGGCGGGCCGGCGACTGGCGCTGTAGCCAGCTTAGACGAAGAGATAGCCCGAAAGCGGGTCCGCACCGAAACGAAAGCGGCGGCATAGCCATGAGCATTGATCGACCGTTTGATTTCGGAGGTTCACTCCCTCAATATCAAGATGTGCCAGCATCGACCGATGCTGAGCGCGACGAGCTGATGGAGGCCGTCGACGTGATGATTCAGGCGTTGGTTCTGCGGCGAGTGCTCAACCAACACCGCCGCTGGACTGTCGCCGGGATGGTCAAAGAAGTCTGCGACGACCGCCTCGCGGTGGAAGCCATAGACGCCCTGCAAGAGGCAGGGCTTATCCAACGCGCGGGAGAACGCCTGTACCCCACCCCGGCAGCCATCCGCTTCGATCGGCTTCGGGTATGACAATGCCGAGCGACGCGGAGAGAAACCAACCCATCGAACCAGTAGCAACAGCCATGCAGTCCGTCGTCCTAAAAGTGGTACTCGACACCAGCCAGCAGCGCCAGTTGACCGAGGATGAGCTGGTCGCCCATATCAACGACCGGCGTCTGACGATGGACGCCTTGGCCGCACTCCAAGAGGTCGGACTTATCCAGCGCCGAGGTGAAATTATTCACGCCACCCCAGCCGCTGTACGCTTCTACCAGCTAGTCATATAGAGACTACCTTTTGTAACGATCAAACGCCAGGCTGGCGCCACGCTCCCAGGAGTCAAGCCCGACCATTCCGTCGAGACAGGCTGGGTGCGATGTCAAAATCACCGCCGTCGTGTGAACCCAAACCCCAATAAAATCAAGGGAAATCCGTCCCGGAATACCGGGCACTGTGTCACCGTCCGGGACGTCCGATACAAAACCCAAATCGGATAAAGCGACCCCCGGCGGGAGTGAACCGCCGGGGGTCTTACACAGGAGGTTATCTCTCCCATGCAGACTCAGACTAGCGAAAGAGACCCTTCCCCGGAAGGCAGCATTGAGACCATTCAGCGATCGGCGCTGAACATTCTCGTTGACCAGAACCGGCAGCGGCCTTGGGCCCTTGAGGAGATCGTCCGCGAATACGAGGGCGTCGGCGAGCAGCGCGATGTTGAAGACGCTCTGGCATATCTCCGGAGTGCCGGGCTCATTCGGGCCATTGATGACTGCTACGTCGCCACCCGCGCAGCCGTCCATGCCTTCGAGCTGGGCATCCTCGGCATCTGAGGCAGGCCAGGGCTGGAAGCAAGATGCGCCGCGCCGCTCGGACAGGGCGCGGCGCTGCATCACCATTGAAAAAGTTGGCTCCCGCGCCGGGCGAACAGCGGGGGGCCTGACACCGGAAAGATGAGGTTCCCGATGCGGCACAAGCGTAATAGTCGAAGCAAGCCGGACCCGACACTGGCGGCGATCGTGCGCCGCCTCCGCAGTCGAAATGGGCTGACACAGGAAGACCTGGCGTTTGCGGCCGACATTACCATCTCCGCCATGTCTCGTATCGAACGCGGGTTGAGCGATCCGGCCTGGACCAGCATCCGGGCCATCGCCAAGGCGCTCGGCATCAGCTTGGACGAGCTGGGCGCAGCCGTGGAGCTGGAGGAGCTGCCAGGGCGCGGGGCTGAGGCGTAGAAGCTCAGGGGCCGTGCCGCCGCTCCCCGGATGCGCGCTACTTCCTGTCTTCAACGACTCTCTGCACTTCAGCTCGCGCATGGGACGGCTTGCAGCCGCCAGCACCTTGGAGATGGCCCGCTGGTGGGAGCGCCGAGGACGTAGGCCAGCATATCCTTTGAGGGATCAGAGACATCACTTGTCGTCAGCGCCCTATCCGTGATTAGATATTCGCTTTTCCCCGATAACAGTTCTATTATATATCCAAATTCCTTCTCTGCATCTATGAAACTCGACAACACCGAGATAACCCGTATGGCAGTCATGCAGCGTAAGCCGCTCTGGTATTTTGAACGCCGTATCGAAGAAGCCGAACTCGTGGACGATCTTCACTATGCGATGACTGTCACACAGCAGTTCACTGTGCCGTTTCTCGACAATGCCAAGAAGAAAGAAGATCGCACCAATAGGCGTTTACTCATACCACTAGGTTGGTTTCCCAAATATCGCCTACCGGATATCTTGGTACAGGACGAGGCTGGCTCAACTCTACCTTTTCTCAGGCGGAAGGAACAGGGGGAAATTGGTGCCACACTTTTTATCGGTCGTTGGAAACTGGCGTTCTTTACTGATATGTCTCTTGGTGATGGAGCAAAAGTCCACGCAATCTGGGAACTTATTCAGACCAGCGTTGAACGCGTTATCACTAGTGAACGAAGGGCTGCGCAGCGCGTTATGTATCGCCTCAGGCGTTTTCTTTGGGAACAGCATAAGCTGAGCTCAGCCTCCCCCGACGTAAGTTGCTTCCTGCTTACTATCTTGACAAGTGAAGAGTTCTGGTTGTCGCTCGCAACTCTCATGGAAGTTCGGTTGCTCTTTACACAGATGTGGGGAAGACCGGGCTGTACATATATCGTGTCCGTGAAATACACGGAGCGCATACCCTTTCGACCTCTCTTCTCACGGGATCGCCGCCCTGCTCATCAGGATAGCGAAGTGGGTGCTGACTATTGTGAAGATGATGAAACTGGCTTTACCTTTACCACACGACGTGCTATTCGTCGTTCTCTAGGCTGGTTCGGCGTGGGTAGTATCGGTATTGTTCGGCCGGCCATTAACCTAAGACAGGCTGCGTCACTATGGACAATATTTATTGTACCTGAAGGCGTCGAGCCAGTTCGGTGCTTTTGGCGGAGCGACAAAAATAAAAAACCAGTCAAGAAAAATTTATCTATCGAGCATTCGATCTCGGTCGATGCAACAAAGGCGGCTGCTGGCAAGCATCATGAGCACGGCCAGACTATCAGGCCGGATGTGCTTGCGCTCGACACACAAATTGCGCCTTCGTCAGCAGTTACCAGTGCGGCAGGGTTAGCTGCCTTGCTTTTTCTTGTTGGAGCATATGCGTATAAGGGAGTGTCACAAGTTGTTATAGGTACTTTCCTTGCAGCCACACCAGCGACAATTGCTGGTGCTCTGGCGTATCGGGGACATACGTTTGTTCGGCGCATAAGTCGTGGACCAAGGGTAATGCTCGCGCTACTATCAGCGCAAGGAGCACTCTTGGCCATTGTGGTCAGTTTCCACAATAGAGGTGCTTTTACGGAAGTCCTTGCCTATATATTGTCGCTCTATAGCTTGAGCATTACCGGTGTCTTTCTCTTTATTCGCTTTGGACCGAGATGGCGTAAAAATGAACGCTCACGCTGGCGATGGATAACTCAAAAGACATCACCTAGAAGGTGCCGCCAATGGCAGGCATATCTCGCAGTAGGTTATCTATTCCTGTGGTTACTAGGCGTCATAGTGGTAGCTCGATCCGAGTTTGTCTTGCAACATGGGCATATCTTCTCGTCGCAGTTTCCCAAAAACGTTTCCCATGCTTGGTGGTCGTGGTTTTGACCGAGAAGCTACCGACCTGCTATCATAGACCTATGCTTCACAATTTTTGCACATACAGGAGTCTCGGAGGACGGAATGTCTGAGAAGATGTATGGTGAGGATCGTCCGAAATGGCTAGATATTGCGGATGCTGGGCCTGACCTTGGCGAGCCGGAGTGGGACGATGCGAGAGTGCCTATCCTTGAGGAGCCTCCTTTTGTCACCGAGCTGCGCAGGATGGAAGGCGGACCGTGGTATCTAATGCCTGACAGTGGTGAACAGGTGCCGACTGACTTCTACGCAGATATTGACAGCAGGGCATTGGAAGATGCCATCAAGTTTGCCAAAAAGCGACCTGCAAAAGCGTTTACGCCCGACGGCAAGGCCGCGATACCAGCCAATGTGCGCGAACTTCTTGAGAATGGTGGTTACGCAGCGCAAGCACTCTTGGAGACCCTCGAACGCGGTCTCGACGCAGCTACTCCTTCTGAGACTTGAAGAAGCTAAAGCTGTGAGGCTTGTTTACTAAGGCGCTGCGGAGGAGCGGATAGCTTGGTGGCCTTGCAGACTTGAGTGGTCTTTTTGTGCTTGCCCTTGCCCGTGGAGCTGCGTGAAGCCCTCAGCCGAGCCAAGACCCTCGGCGAGCGAGTCCCCCGTCCTACGGCGGCAGCGCTCCATGACCCAGCGCGACCTAGCCACGCCAGGATTGACCGACTCCTAACGCTTGCCGTATACTAGGTGGTGCGTCTCAGTTGGTAGCAGCCACGGCCGACCCGCTCGAAGCGCGGCTCCTTTGCGCGAGCACCAGTCGCCAGACACCAGTTGATCGAGTCCTTGGACACGGGCCGCCCGAGCAGCACATCGACGGCCGTCCGCACTTCGGACAAACGCATCGGACGGCCAGCCGCCGCCAGTACCTTGACGACGGCAGCCTGCACCACGCCGTTGCCGAGCTTCAGCATCTTCGGCTCTGGAGCAACACGGGCAGGACTCCCCGCCTTCCGCACGATAGGACCGTCTGGCAGGGCCGCGAAGATGGCTCTCAGGGGCGCGCTAGGGTTTGAGCACTGTCCTACCAAGTGCATGCACCCACCCCTCACCCCCCGGTCGCGCGCCGCGCGCGCATCCGCACCGCGCGCACGGTCTCCGTGAGCGTGGCCAGGTCATACGCGCCGTAGTGCCGGCGGCCGTTGACGAAGAACGTGGGCGTGCCCGAGACGCCGCTCTCATCGGCGCTGGCGACGTCCTCGCTGACCCGTGCGGCCCACTCGCGATGACGCAGCTCCTCGTCGATGCGCTCGGCGTCCAGCCGCAGCCGCGCGGCGTAGCCGACGACGTCCTCGACACGCAACTCGCCCTGATGGTCCAGCAGCACGCCGTGCATCTCCCAGAAGCCGCCCTGCGCGGCCGCGGCCTCGGCCGCCTCGGCGGCGAGCTGGGCGTGTGGGTGCACGTCGGCGAGCGGCAGGTGGCGCCAGACGTAGCGCACGTCATCGCCGAACGCGGCGAGCAGCTCGCGGATCGCCTGCTCGGCCCGGCCGCAGTAGGGGCACTCATAGTCGCCGTACTCCAGCAGCGTGATGCGCGCATCGCGCGGGCCGCGGATGTGGTCGCGCGCGGGATCGACGTCCTCGGAGAGGTCGAGGATGTCCTGCGCGGTGCCGGCGATCTGGCGCGCCCGCAGCTCGCCGGGCAGGCGCCTGACCAGGCGCAGGACGAGCCAGGCCAGCAGCGGTGCCAGCAGCACCGACCCGAGCGCGCCCAGCTTGGCCTCGTCCAGGCGCTGCCCGCTGAAGGCCAGGCTCGATATGAGCAGTGAGACGGTGAAGCCGATCCCCGCGACGGCGCCGCCGGCGGCCAGCAGCGGCGGGCTGATCGGCGAGCGCGGGCCATGCAGCGCCGGGCGCGAGGCCAGCCACGAGGCGCCGGCGATGCCCAGCGGCTTGCCCACGATGTAGCCGATCAGGATGCCGAGCGTGATCGGCGAGGTACTCGCGTCGCCCAGCAGCCGCCCGGTGATGTGCACGCCGGCGTTGGCCAGCGCGAACAGCGGCACGATCACGTAGCTCGTCCACGGGTGCAGGCTGTACTGCAGGCGCTCGTTGGGCGAGATCGCAGCGAGGACGCTCTGCTGCGCGGAGCGCGCGAGCTCGGGCGTGGGCTGCTCGCGGAAGGAGACCGCCCGCGCGGTCGCGCGCTCCAGATCCTCGCGCCCGGGCGGATAGGCGCTCGTCGCAAGGCCCACGGCCAGGCCGGAGATGACGGGGTCGATACCCGATTCGAACATCGCCACCCACAGACCGACGGCGACCGCGTAGGACGCGGGGCGACGCCACTCGGGGGGCGCGTAGCGCAGCGCCAGCAGCACGCCGAACAGGGCGATCGCCACCGCGAGCGCGGGCAGCGAGACGTGCGCGGTGTAGGCGAGCGCGATGACCAGCAGCGCACAGAGATCGTCGAACACCGCGAGCGTCAGCAGGAACACGCGCATGCGCGTGGCCGCGCGCGGCGTGAGCAGCGCCAGCGCGCCGAGCGCGAAGGCGGTGTCGGTGGACATCGCGGCGCCCCAGCCGTGCGACGCACCCGAGGCGCCGGCGTTGAACGCGAGGTAGATCGCGACGGGCACCGCCATGCCGCCGATGGCGGCGAACATCGGGATCGCCAGGCGCCGCCGCTCGCGCAGCTCGCCGAGGTCGAACTCGCGCTTGGCCTCCAGGCCGACGACGAGGAAGAAGAAGGTCATCAGCCCCTCGTTGACCCAGTGGCGCAGGTCCGCGGAGATGCCGGCGCCGCCGACGACGATCGACAGGCGGGTGCTCCACAGCGTCTGGTAGGAGTGCTCCCAGGGGGAGTTGGCCCACAAGAGCGCCGCCACGGTCGCAGCCAGGAGCACGCTCGCCCCGCCGGTCTCCGTGCCCAGGAACGAGCGCACGGGCGCGGCGAGGTTGCGCGCCCAGGCGGTGCGGCCGGCGTCGCCTGCGGTCTGAGCGCCGTCGGCCGTGACCTGGCCGGCGTCGCCTGCGGCCTGACCCGTGTCGCCCGTGGGCTGACCACCGGGAGGTGCGGCTCCTGTGGGAGTGCTCATCGCTGTAGAGTCGCAGCAGATGTCCGCGGAAAGCACGCAGGCGCCGGAGAGCGACGCCGAGGGGCAGGCCTTCCACGGCGGCCGCCTCGTTGCCCGCCGCCTGAAAGCGCACGGCGTGAGCCGGCTCTTCACCCTCTCGGGCGGCCATCTGTTCTCGATCTACGACGGCTGCCGCAGCGAGGGCATCGCGATCGTGGACGTGCGCCACGAGTCGACAGCGGCATTCGCGGCGGAGGGCTGGGCGAAGGTGACGCGCGAAGTGGGCGTGTGCGCGCTGACGGCGGGGCCGGGCGTGACGAACGGCATGAGCGCGATGGCCAGCGCACAGGCGAACCACTCGCCGATGCTCGTGCTCGGCGGCCGCGCGCCGGCGGGCCGCTGGGGGATGGGCTCGCTGCAGGAGATCGACCACGTGCCGTTCGTGCGCCCGCTCACAAAGCTGGCCGCGACAGCCGGCGGCACGGGCGAGATCCCGGGCCTCGTGGACGAGGCGCTGGCAGCTGCGGCGGCCCCGCACGGCGGGCCGACGTTCCTTGACTTCCCGCTTGACTACGTGTTCATGGAGGCCCGGGAGGATGGGGGCGAGACGGGAGCGGGTAGGGGTGGGGAGGGGTGGGGCCGCGCAGCTGCACGGAGGGCTGACGGTGGCGCCCTGGAACGCGCGGCGCGGCTGTTGCGTGAGGCCGAGCGCCCTGTCGTGATGGCTGGGACGGACCTCTACTGGGGACATGGCGAGACGGCGTTGCTGCAGCTGATCGAGGAGCTGCGCATCCCGGTGTTCCTCAACGGACTGGCGCGCGGCTGCGTGCCGGCCGATCACGAGCTGTTCTTCTCGCGCGCGCGCGGACAGGCGCTGCAGGGGGCGGACGTGGCGCTCCTCGTGGGGGTGCCGATGGACTTCCGCCTGGGCTTCGGAGCGTCCTTCGGCGAGGAGACGGAGATCGTCGCGATCGATGCGGCCGAGCCCGAGCGCCGGCATCCGCGCACGGTGGCCGCGGAGCTGTATGGCGATCTGCCGACGACGCTTGCGGACCTGCGCGTGGCCGCAAGCGGGCCCGGCGGCGGTGGCGCGGGCAACGGCGGCGGTGGCCGGGGGCGCACGGAGCCCTGGGTGGCGCAGCTGCGCCTGGCCGAGACCGAGCGGCGCGAGGCCGAGCGCTCCGAGCGCGAGGACGAGCGCGCCCCACTGCACCCGATGCGCCTCTACCGCGAGCTCGGCGAGATGCTCGACCGCGACGCGATCGTCGTCGGCGACGGCGGCGACTTCGTGTCCTACGCGGGGCGGGTGATCGACAGCTACCAGCCGGGCTGCTGGCTCGACCCGGGGCCGTTCGGGTGCCTCGGCGCGGGGCCGGGATACGCGCTGGCCGCGAAGCTGGCGCACCCCGAGCGCCAGGTGGTGCTGCTGCTGGGCGACGGCGCGTTCGGCTTCTCCGGGATGGAGTGGGACACCTTGGCGCGCCACGGCGTGGGCGTGGTGGGGGTGATGGGCAACAACGGCATCTGGGCGCTTGAGAAGCACCCGATGGAGTTCCTGTACGGGTACTCGGTGGCGGCGGACCTGCGCCCGGAAACGCGCTATGACCAGGTGGTCGAGGCCCTGGGCGGTAGTGGCGAGCTGGTGCGCAGCCCAGCGGAGCTGCGCCCGGCGCTGGAGCGGGCGCTGGCGAGCGAAGGGCCGGCGCTCGTGAACGTGCTGACGGACCCGAGCGTGGTGTATCCGCGCAAGTCGAACCTCGCGTAGAGCGCCGCGCAGACCTGGCGCGCAGACCCGCGAGTGGACACGCGCGCAGACCCACGAATGGACGCCTTAAATGAGGAAGCCGCCTGGGTCGGGCGGCTTCCTCGGGCAGGCCCCGAGGGACAGGCAGGGGTTCGTTCCTCAGGGACCTTGGGGGGTAGGGTGATCCAGGATCGTTCACACCGATCGCTCGGCGTTCGTCTCCCCGTGGATCTATGGACCGTCTGAGAGGGTGCGTGGCACGGCCCCACACCGCCTCGCGGCGGAGTGTATCGCATGTAAGAACTTTTGGGGAGGTAAAAACTTACTAATGGGTGATCAGCCCAGGCCCGCCAGCCGCAGGGCGCCACCGCGCAGGATGTCGTGCTCGGAGACCTCCACCTGCTCCAGCTCAAAGGCGCGCATCGCCTCGCCCAACAGGATCATGCCGGCGACGATCGTGGGCGCGCGGTCGGGGTGCAGGCCGGCGACGTGGCGGCGCTGGGAGTCGGTCATGTCCGCCAGGCGCGCGAGCAGCATCTCAACGGTGGCGAGCAGCAGTGTGTAGCCGTGCACGCGCGCGGGGTCATACGGATCGAGCTCCTGGTCGATGGCGGCGGCCGAGGTGGCGGTGCCGGCCACGGCGATCGCGCTCGTGACGGGCGCGCGCTCGGCGGCGGGCAGGCCCTCCAGGAAAACGCGGCGCGTGTCGAGCGCCAGCTGCTGCAGCTCGTGCGGGTCGGGCGGGTCGGAATGGATGTGGCGCTCGCTCATGCGCACCACGCCGGCCTGCAGCGAGACGTGGAAGCCGGCGGTGTGGTCGTGGCCGACGACGAACTCGGTGGAGCCGCCGCCGATGTCGATCACGACCGTGGGATCGGACGAGGGCGCACGCTCGCTCATCGCCCCGAGGAACGTGAGCTGCGCCTCTTCATCCCCGGAGAGCGTGCGCGCATCCAGCCCGAAGTCGCTGCGCACACGCTCCGTGAACGCGGCCCCGTTTGCGGCGTCGCGCACGGCGGAGGTGAGCACCGCGAGGTTGGCCTCGCAAGCGTGCTCGTCGATCAGGCGGCGGTAGTCGCCGAGCACCGCGCAGGTGCGCTCGATCGCCGCCTCGCCGAGACAGGCGCCGGCATCGACATGTTCGCCCAGCCGCGTGACGCGCGAGTGGCGCACCAGCTCGCCGACCGCGCCGCTGGGCGCCACGTCGGCGATCGACAGGCGCGTGGAGTTGGTGCCGATGTCGACCATGGCGACGCGCATCGTGGGCGGAGATGGTAGCCGGCCCTCCTGCTGGTGCTTTGCCCACCGACGGCTGAGAACAAGGCTGCTGGGTCAGGGCTGCACAATTCTGGCGGTGCAGCCAGCTGGGGGGCAGGGATTCGAACCCCGATTCTCAGGACCAAAACCTGATGTCCTGCCATTGGACGACCCCCCAGGGTGGGCACATCCTGCCATGCGGAGCAGTCAGAGCCATGCCGGTAGGCGCGTAGGCCGCGATAACGCTTGCAGCGCGCGATTCTGCAACTATCCCTGCGCTGCTCCGCAGGAGGGCGCAGCGGGGTATGTACACGCGCATCTGGCGACATCTGCACCTACGCTCTGGAGGCCGTGCTGCGGCCGCATGGGGTAGCACAGTGATTCTAGCCTTCGCCCCGGTCGCCGCCGCGCCTGTCGCCAGGACGCCGCCCGCGCCCTGCGCCAACACTGGCTTGGCACCCACTGGCGCGGACCTGGCGCAGATCGAAACGGCCACGTTCTGTCTGGTCCAACGCATGCGCCTGGCCGCGCGGCTGCATCTGTTGCGCCTCAACCGCCCGCTGCAGGGGGTTGCCGCGGGGCAGGCGCATGACATGGTTGCGGGGGACTACTTTGGCGACGATGGGATCGCGGGGGAAACGCCGATCCAACGGATTCTTGCCTCGCCCTATCCCAATGGGGCCACGCGCGTGCACAGCGCGCAGAACATCGGCTGGGCCACGGGGCCGCTGGCCACGCCCGCCGCGATGGTCGCCGCCTGGATGGCCTCGCCGCCGCACCGCGCGATCATCCTCACGCCCGGTTTCCGCGACATCGGCGTGGGGGTCACGCCCGCTGCGCCCAGCTCGCTTGCACAGGGCCTTGAAGGCGCCACCTATACGCTGGAGCTCGGGCAGCGCATCTTCGCGGCGAGCGCTGCGCGTAGGCGCTGAAGCTCAGCCTTCTTCGCTGCTGCTGCTAGTCGCGCCCCCCGCCAGGCCCGAGGCGGCGAGCGAGCTGGCGTCGAACACTTCGTTCGCGGGCGGCGCCACGATCGCCGGGCCCGGGCCGTAGCTCGTGAAGTCGACGGTGATCGACATGCCCACGCCCGCCGCGGCGGCGCCGAGGCCGGTGATCGACAGCTGCATGCGCCGCACGCGGCCCTGCGCGTCGATCCACACTTCGACCGGGATCGCCACCGCGGAGCCGAGCTTTTCGAGCATGCCCTTGACGGCCGTCTGCTCTGAGCCTGAAAGGTGTTCGAGCACGTGGCTGAGCTGAATCGTCGCGTTGTAGTGCGTCGTGGGCACGCCATCCACGGTTTCATCGCCCACCTTCACGACGCTGCCGCTGCTCGCGCGCAGGTAGGCGAGGAACTGCGTCGGGTCGCTCTGCTCCAGCGAGGAGAACGAGGAGGCGTTCACGCCGGCGGCCTGCGCCACCTTGCTGATGTCGAGCTTCATCCACGGCCTGCCTTCCGGCAGCTTGCCCGCGAGGAAGGGCATGTTCATGTAGATGGTCGGGTAGAGCATGATCATCCGCATCTGACCGTTGCCGCCCAGTGCGGAGATGCCGGGCACCTGCGACATGTCCATCGTCATCTCGCCGGTGTGCTCCTTGTTATCGA
Organism: uncultured Solirubrobacterales bacterium; assembly: GCA_963821895.1. Classification (GTDB taxonomy): domain Bacteria; phylum Actinomycetota; class Thermoleophilia; order Solirubrobacterales; family Solirubrobacteraceae; genus Palsa-744. The sequence continues at coordinate 251,708 of CAWGFQ010000003.1, read as the reverse complement.
ACCAGCCACCTGCGGTGATCGTGTAGCCGCCGCTCGGCAGCGCCGCACCCGAGAGCTGCATCGTCATCGCAATATGCGCGCCCGACTGCCGGCTTGAGACTTCGGCGGCGCGGGCGATCGGGTCGAGTGTGGCGGAGGCACCGCAGCCGCTCAGCGCCACGGCGCCGGCGAGCAGCGCGGCCACGGCGGCCATTGCCGCCAGTGCGCTTGCCACCCGGGTATGTGCACGCTTACGCCGCATCGCTCGCCTCAGCGTATCTTCGGCCCGCGGGCCGCCGTGCTTGAGCCCTCAGCGCTTGCCGCTCGACGAACCGCGCGGCACGCGCCCGCCCGCGGCCCCCACCTCCGAGGCCGGGCCATCCGCACTGGCGATCCCGAGCACGCGCATCGCCTTCAGCCCGAGGCTCAGCTTCTCGCGCCCGTCGCTCGATCCGACGTCGAGCCCCGAGAGCTCGCGCACGCGCTCCAGGCGGTAGTAGATCGTGTGGCGGTGCGTGAACAGCCGCTGCGCCGTGCCCGCCACGTTGCCGTCGGCCTCCAGGAACGCGGCGAGCGTGCCCACCAGATCGGTCTCGTACTGCTCGTCGTAGGCCACCAGCGGCTCGACGGTCTCGCTGTAGAAGCGCTGCAGCTCCTGCGGGTTCTCGCTCATCGCGCTGAGCAGGAGGCGGTAGGCGCCCGTCTGCTCAAACGCCAGCGGCCCGTCGTGCGCACCGCCCTCCGCGACGTTGGCCGCCAGCAGCGCCTCGCTGGCCGCGCGCCCCAGCTCCGCCGGGTCCGCCGCGATGCGCGAGCGCCCCACGGCGAAGGTGAAGCCGCCGAGCGTGGCCTGCATCTCGCGCAGCACCCCGTCGGCCGCGCGCGTCGCCGCGGGCTCATCCGCGCCGGGCACGAGCAGCAGCACCTCGGCGCCGGCCACCCCCTCGCGCTCGGACAGCGCGGCGATCGAACGGCTCACGGCCGCGCGCGCGCCCCGCTCGGCCACGGCGCGCACGCGCCCGCGCCAGCCCTCCTCGCTCGGCGTCTGCGGCCGGGCGCGCGCGACGATCATGCTCGCGCCGTCCCCCAGCTCCAGCGACAGCTCCCGCGCACGCGCGACGATCTCCTCGCGCTCTGACAGCTCGCGCGCGAGCACCGCCCCCAGGAAGTCCGCCGCGGCCGTCTCCGACGCGCGCTCGGGCGCGCGCACGCGCTCGACCTCCGAGGCGATCATCGTCACCAGCAGCCGCCGCACCGACGCGCCCGGCTCGACGCTCGCGCGGATGCGCAAGGTCCCCACCACCACGTCGGCCACGCGCAGGGGAATGCTCGTCACTCCCTTGCCGTCGGCCAGCAGCGAGCGCTCCTCCGCGGGGGACTTCGCCGCCACCGCCAGCGTCGCCCCATGCGCGTCGCTCACCGCGAGGCTCGCCTGCAGCGCCTTCGCCGCCGCGCGCACCACCTCGGGCAGCCCTGCGCCGGACTCGACGGCCTCGGTCACCGCGTCGAGCGCCTCCAGTTCGCTCACGGTCCCTATCCCCAGTTGTAGACGACGACGAGCGCCCCGGCGACGCCTATGCCGACGAACACCGCCAGCACATACAGCGACAGCGCAGCCGCCGTGAGACGCTCCCACACGCGCGTATAGGCGCTCCATGCCGGCGCCAGAATCAGCCCGGCGTACAGCGCGAACCCGAGCACCCCCGCGCACACCGCCACCAGATCGCTGATCTCTGCTCTGCTCACGAAGCTAATTGTTACCGATGGAGGGGCCGGCCACATCGGCGAACGCCGCGCCCACCGTCTCTGCCACCAGCGGCGCCGGCTCGCGGTCCGCCAGATCGGCCGCCGCGCGCGTGGCCGCGGCGAGCCCGTTGGCGCGTGGGAAGAGGCCCACGACCGTCGGGCCGCTGCCGCTGAGGAACGCCGCGTCCGCCCCCGCCTCGCGCGCTTGGTCGAGCGCCGGGCCGATCGCCGGGCAGAGCGAGAGGGCCGGCGCCTGCAGGTCGTTGTGCAGCAGCGCGGGGTCGGTGTGCAACGACATGCCCAGGTCGAGTGCGGCGTGCAACGCGCGGCGGCGCTCCGCCAGGAAATCGTGCGAGCGGATGCTGCCCAGGCGGTCGAGCTCGGCGTAGACGTCCGCCGTCGATAAGCCAGTTGCCGCCGGCAGCACGAGCACCCCGAACGGCGCGACCGGATCGGGGAGCGCCTCCAGCTGCTCGCCCGCGCCCGTGGCCAGCCAGCGCCCTGGCCGCACCTGCGCGGGGACATCCGCGCCCAGCGACGCCGCCAGCTCCAGCAGCAGCTCCGCAGGCGTCAGGCTCAGGTAGGCGCCCGCCAGACGCAGCTGCTCGGGCGCGGCGCTCGCCGCCAAGCGCAGCGTCGCCGCCGCGTCGGCCGAACCACCGCCCAGTCCCGCCGCCACCGGGATGCGCTTGTCGATGCGCAAACGCAACGGCGGTGCATCCCAGCCCGTGGCCGCGCGGAACGACGCGAGCGCGCGCAGCGCCAGGTTCTCGCCCTCCACGCCCGGGCACACCACCTCGTCGCGCGCGGCCCCCTGCCCCCCCGCCTCCAGCGTCAGCTCATCGGCGAGCGAGAGCGACTGCATTACGCTCACCAGCTCGTGCCTGCCGTCGGCGCGCAAGGGTCCCACCCAAAGCCCGAGGTTGACCTTCGCGGGGGCCGCCACCCGCAGCGGCAGGGCGCCTGGTGGCAACCCGCTCACAGCTCAAGCCTCCCCGCCAGCTCCACGAACTCCCCCGGCGCGAGGCGCTCCGCGCGCACGTCTGCCGGATGCCCCATCGCCACCAGCGCCGCGCGCACCTGCTCGCGCCCGCGCTCAAACCCCGCCAGCGCGAGCGAGCCGGCCATCGCCTTGCGCCGGTGGGCGAACGCGCCGTGCACCAGCCGTCGTACCGAAGGCGAAGGCGCGGGCCCGGTACGCACGATCCGCACCAGCACCGAATCGACGTTGGGCACCGGCATGAACACCGTGCGCGGGATCTGCCGCACCACGCGCACCTCCCCCGCCAGCTGCGCGAGCACCGACGTCACCCCATACACCCCGCCCCCGGGCCCGGCGGCAAGCCGCTCCCCCACCTCGCGCTGCACCATCACCAGCCACAGCCCCACCCCCGGGAGCTCTTCGATCGTGCGCAGCACCACCCCAGCGGCGATGCCATAGGGCAGGTTCGCCACCACCTTGTCGGGCACGGGCTGCATCTGTGCGAAATCCACGCGCATCGCATCCGCCCACCACAGCCTCACGTTCGCAAAGGGCTCAAGCGCCGCCTCCAGCGCCGGGCGCAGGCGGTCGTCCACCTCGATGACGTGCACCCACTTCGCGCGCGGCGCAAGATAAGTGGACAGCATCCCCTCGCCCCCGCCGATCTCCAGCACCACGTCCTCCTCCCCCAAAGCGCTCTCGCGCCCGATGACCCCGAGGATGTTCGCGTCCCGCAGGAAGTTCTGCCCCAGCTCCCGCGAACGCCGCGACGCCCCCCTCACCATCGCAGGACCCGCGCAGCGGTGTCCTCCACCACGGCCCCCAGATGGCCACGCGCGACCCCCCTTAAATCCTCCAAAAAAGCAAGAGTATGTGCGACGAAAGCCGGCTCGTTCTTATATTTGCGTACGGGCTGAGGGGATAAATAAGGCGCGTCCGTCTCCACCAGCAGCCGCCCCGCGGGCACGCGCCGCGCGGCCGCCTGCAGATCGACGGCGCTCTTATATGTCAGGTTGCCCGCGAAGGAAATCGCGTAGCCGCGCCCCAAGCACTCATCCAGACGCGAGGCCATGGAGAAACAGTGCATCACCACGCTCACCCCCTGGGCCTCCTTGGCAAGCATGTCGAGCGTCGCGTCGTCGGCCGCGCGCGTGTGAATCACCAGCGGCTTGTCCACTTCGCGAGCCAGCTCGATCTGCGCGGAGAACGCGCGCTCCTGATCCGCGCGTGGTGCGTAGTCGCGGTAGAAGTCGAGCCCGGTCTCCCCTATAGCCAGGCAACGCGGATGTGCCGCCAGCGCTTTCAGTTCGGCCAGGTCGGCGTCGTCGAAGCCCGTCGCGTAGTTGGGGTGCCTGCCGATCGCCGCCCACACCTGCGGAAACGCCTCCGCCGCCGCGAGCGCCGCGCGGCACGAGACCCCGTCGGTGCCCACGGTGAGCATCTTTTTCACCCCGGCCGCGACCGCCCGCTCCACCAGCTCCGCCGGCGTCCCCTCGCACTGGTCGAGATGGGTGTGACTGTCGATCATGGCTGCTGCTTGGGGAACAGTGGGGCCAGCTCCCCCACGCGTGTAACCGACCCCGCCCCGAGGCGCGCATCCGCGAGTGAAAGGTCCGCCGCACTCAACGCGTCAAGCAGCCGCGCCGTGCTCGACGGGAGGTAGGGGTGCAAAAGAACACTGACGACGCGCAGTCCCTCCACCAGCGTTGTGAGCACGCGATCCAGGTCCCCCGCGCGAGATGGGTCCTTCGCGAGCGTCCAGGGCGCCTGCTCCTCGACGTAGCGGTTGAGCCGCCGCACGCGCGTCCAGACCTCCTCAAGCGCATTGGTCAACTCGACGCTGTCGATCAGCCCCGCCACCAGCTCGGCCAGCCCGTCAAAATCGCCTGCCAGCGCAGGATCGGGCGCCCCGCCTGGCACGACCCCCTCGCGGTAGCGGGCCACCATCGCCAGCGTGCGACTGGCAAGGTTCCCGTACTCGTTGGCCAACTCGCTCTCATACCGTTGCTCAAACGCGGCGGTGGAAACCGATCCGTCCCCGCCAAAGCTCACATCGCGCAACAGGTAAAAGCGCAGCGCGTCGGAGCCGAAGCGCTCGATCACCTCGAACGGATCGAGCACGTTCCCCAATGACTTCGACATCTTCTCCCCCTCCATCAGGAGGTACCCGTGCACGAACACCTTCTTCGGCAGCTCGATCTCCGCCGCCATCAGCAAGGCGGGCCAATACACGGTGTGAAAGCGCAAAATATCCTTCGCGATCAGGTGGCAATCGGCCGGCCAGAACCTCCCCGTCAAATCCTCCCCCGGCCGGGCGTAGGAGAGCGCCGAGTAGTAGTTCAAAAGCGCGTCAAACCACACATAAAAGACGTGGTCCGAATCCCACGGCACCGGCACTCCCCACGTCAGCCGCCTACGCGTCAACGGCACATCCCTTAACCCACCCGTGATGAACGACAACGCCTCGTTGCGGCGCGTGCGCGGCGCGACAAACCCCGGCTGCTCCTCATACAACGCCTCCAACCGCTCCTGAAACCGAGAAAGCGCGAAGAAATAGTTCTCCTCCTTTTCCCTTACCAGCTCGATGTGGTGAATCGGGCACAACCGCCCCTCGTCGATTTCGTTATCCGCCTTGAAATCGGCACAGCGCGGGCAGTACCACCCCTCATACACCCCCTCATAAACAAACCCGTTCTCCCGCACGCGCGAGAGCACCTCCTGCACCACCGCGATGTGCCCCGCATCGGTGGTGCGAATGAAGAAATCGTTGCTCGCCCCCAGTACCGGCGCAAGCGCCTTGAACCGCTCGGCGTTGCGGTCGGCCAGCTCCTGCGGCGCGATCCCCTGCGCGTGTGCCGCGTCCGCCACGGGCTCGCCGTGCTCGTCGGTCCCCGTCAGCATGAACACGTCCTCCCCCCGCTGGCGGTGGTGGCGCGCGAGGATATCCGCCGCGATAGTGGTGTACGCATGCCCCAGGTGCGGCGCGGCATTGACGTAGTAGATCGGCGTCGTTACATAGAAGCTGTCGGGCATCGTGCGCCCCAGGCTACCGCCCCGAGGACGCTACCCGGCGCGCGGGGCGGTGTGCACGCTGATGGCGCCCTGCACCTGCACCCCACGCGCGGTCAGCGCCCAAGCGTTCGGGGCGCCCTTCACGGGCCCCTCCCCGCGGTTCTCGATCAGGCCGAGGTGCTCCAGGCGCGCAAGCAGCTTCGACACCTGCCCCTGGTCGCTGATACCGGCCTCCGCAGCGATCCTGCGGTTGCTCGCGCCGGGATCGGCGGCGATCGTCATCAGCACACGCACGGTCCGGTAGGTGATCCGCATCTCAAGCCCATCCAGCGGGTCACGCGAACCCGTGCGGGTGGGTGTTTGGATTTGTGGGGCCGGCCTGTTGAGCTCCTTCTCGGCCGCCGCCTGCCCAAGGTAAGGGAGCACGACGACGCCCATCAGTTGCCCAAGGAGGCCCGTGAGGGGCGTCGTCCCGGGTTCGCTCAAGCGCGTGTGGATGACGGACAGCACAGCGCCCACGACGCCCTCGGCCGTGAGGGGCGGGAGCGTGGTTGCCTTGCGCCGGGCGCCGGCACGCGCGGGCTGCGCGTTGCGCCCCTCATCCACCGCCTGGATCAGCGCGCGGAGCACCACGGCGCGGCGCTCCAGCACCCGTGGGCCGGCGGCGAGGGACTCCACGATGCACAGCCTTGCGGTCGCAGGGTCCTCGTCCAGCAACTGCAACAGCGCCCACAGGCCCGCGCGGATGCGCTCGCGCCAGGTCGTCTCCCCTTCGTACGCCTCGATGACAAGCGCGCTGCCGCGGCCGATGGCCTCCTCGAACGCGGCGAGGAAACACTCCTCCCTGTCCACGAACAGGTCATAGAACGTGCGCCGCGAAACCCCCGCGCGGCTGACGACGTGCGCGACGGTGACCGAGCCCGCGCCCTGGGCAGAGGCGACCTCGGCCATCGCACTGAGGATCCGCATACGCTGGATCTCACTGACATGCTCCCGCGGCAACCCCGAGACGCCGCGCGGGAGCGCCTTCGACTCCTTCGCGGCCTTCTTCTCGGGCGTGGCCACGGTCGCCACCGGATTACTTCTTCCTCTTCTTTGCTCTGGGCTTCTTCTTCGGTGCGGCGCAGCCCGTCACCGCGATCTTCTCGTTCTGCTTGAGCACCGCGCCGTTCTGCCCCGTGATCGTGAACGGCATCGAGAGCGACGTACCGCACAGACTGCCCTTCGCGCTCGCCGGAAGCACCGCCGTGAGGCCGCTGTGGGGGCCCTCGGGCAGCGTCAGCTGGAATGTGCTGATCGGCGCGTCGGGCACCGTGGCGAAGTCGCTTGAGGTGATGCCCTTCTTGATGTTGATGCTGCCCGTCAGGTCGATCGTGACGCCTTCGCCTTGGAGGATCGCCACGACGTCCGGGAATGCCGCGCCACCGTGGGACACCAGATACGCCGGGCCCGACACGGGCGTGGCGAGAATCGGCGTCGTGGCCGTCGCGATCCCGATGTTCGAGCCCGCGGGGCAGCTCGCCGGGTTCTGGGCGAAAGTCGCTTCGGGGCAGGCCTGCTGGATCGTCGTGAGCCTCGCCGGGAGCTGCTTGGGGAGCACCACCGCGACGCTGTGGATGTTGGCCTCGCCCGCGGGGAAGGTGCCTTTGACGGTGAGGCTCGCGCCGTTCTGTTTGCTGCTCTTCGCCTGGGTGCTCACGTTGAACACGGGCTTGAACGGCAGGGCCGCGCAGTTCGCGGCCTGGAAGTGGCTTGCGACGCTCGCCGTGGCGCCCTGGGTGCTCGTGAGCGTCCCACCGACCGACAAGGGTTCGCAGTTGGTGGGGTTGAACATGAAGTTCTGCCGGTCAATCGCGACGTTCACCGTTTTGACCTGCAGCGGGATGCCATCCACCATCGTGGGCAATGGGTCGCTTATGACGGTGATCTGCGCGGTGTGCGGATCCACGCTCACCGCGGCACGAACGACGATGTTCCCGAGGTTGAACGGGCCCGCGACCGCGGGGACCACCACCGAGAGACCGAACGGGGCGCCCTTGTACGGGCCCGTGAGGAACACCTGGCCACCCTGCGCGTAGAACGGGTGCGAACCCGCACCCGTGAGCGCACTCGCATGCCCGATCAGGCTGTTCGAGCCACAGGTGCCCTGGCCGGCCTGTGGTTCGGGGCAGCGTTCCACACCCTTCAGGATCGCCAGCAGCCCCGGCGGGGTTGTTGCGCTGACACGGCTCAGGTCCTGTTCCCCATCGGTACGAGAGGCCGTGAGAACAAACGGGCTGAACGCACCCGCCTGGTTGTTCACCATGCCCGACGTCGCGGACGGAGAGAACCCAGGGTTACAATTACTGCCGATTTCAAACGAGCTCGGCGACAACGCCGGCGGACCCGACTCGGGTGCGGACCACGGCGTCAACGTGCTGTTCGTCGTGAACGTCCCACACGACTGCGGCGTCGCAAGCGGCGCCCTCGGCCCGCCCTTCAACGTCAGCGTCAAATCCCCGAAGGGCTGCTGCGGGGATTCCGGGAACGACGTCGTCAGCGCACCCGTCGTGGGGTCCACCGTCGTCGTGCCGGGGATCTTCAGCACGATGCCCGAGTTCGGGGCACGCAGCTGCATGAAGAGGCGCACGAGGTTGCCGTTCTGCGCATCCTGGAGGGTGCACGGCCCGCAGTTCGGGGTCCCCAGGAACACCTGCCCTTCAAGCGGTTCACCCAGCACCGGGGTGTGTGCCACGACGGTCCCGACCTGCGACGCTTCCGGACACCCGGCGGGCTGCTCGGATTCCTCCGCCCACTGCGCATCGCTGCACGCCTGTAGACCATCCGCCGCGGAAGGCGAAAGCGCCAGGCCCGCAGGTAGCGCGACCGTCGCGGTCCTCAGATCGGACGTCGCGAGCGCGAAATCTTCGTTCGGGGCCTGCGGGATCGACAGGTGCGTCGTCAACCCCGTCGGGGAATCCGCCGCAGTGGTATCCAAGGCCGCCGTCAGCGACGGGCTGAACGACAACAGTTCACAGCCCGTCGTCGCGGGGAGCTCCGACTTCGCTTCAAGCCAGTTCGGGTCGCTGAAATCGGGTTCGCCATCCGCGCCCACCGCGCCCGGGTGCTCCCACGTATCGACGTGCACCGTCGCCACCAACGGCACCCCAGAGCAGTCCGTCGGGTTGGTGTACGACGGCACAGGCAGATTCCCCGTGCTCTGCACGCTTTCCCCATTCCCGTATGGGTTCGGTTCGGTCTTACCGCCGTCTTCGGCCTCCGGATCACCGAACAACGACAGCGTGGACCCAGCCAGGCCGCTGCCCCTAGTTAGCTGGCCCGCGATCCCGGTGGAGTTTTCCGGGGACGTCACCCGCAGCACATAACCCGCCGCGGTATGCACAACACTCGCAAAAAGATGCACCCTGGTAATACCATGGAGTTCAAACCCAAACTCCACCGGATGACCACGTTCAGGCACCAGGTTATACACCGGCGACAAAGGAAACGAGTTAGCAGTCACCGATGAAGTCGGCCCACTGGCGACGATGGTCTGCAGTGTGACATTGCCGATCTGCGTATCCGCCGGACAATCATACACGTACCGACCATCATCATCGTCCAGGTTCAGTTCTAGGAATGGGCAGCGGGGGGCCGCCAGCGCGCTGCCCGCGACACCCAACGGCAGATCCGTCACAATATTCTTCGCATCCTGCGACGGCGCATACGATTCATCGTAGCTGGGGTAACCCTGGGCTCGTTCGGTAGCGAAACCAAGCGAGGCGCTGAGACCATACGGGTGGGACCCGGCCTGCGTATCGGTCGTCCCGTCCACACCCGTGACACCGAAAGCGAATTCCTGGATCGCGAACGGCGCCGGGGTCCTGCTGACTGCGTTCTGCACACGCAACGTCACCGGCGGCGCACCACCCCCAGTGACCGTCACCGTATTCGTCACCGGCCCTTCCGCCGCAGACGCAGGCACATACACCGGAACATGCATCTCCAAGATATCTCCTGGCGGGACCACATGATCGACAATCTCCGGATCGCTGCCCCCTTCCCCACTATTAGCCGCCCCGTCGTACTTCAGATCCCAAAACTTGACACCAGTACTCGCTGCATACGTGACGCCCTGCGCTTCGGGCAACGTATCGGTGATCGTCACCGGGCTGCCATCCGTCGCGCGACTGCCGACATTCCTCACGAACACCTTGTAGCTCTGCCCCGCTTCTTCCCCTCCTTCATAGCCCGGGATGAAGTTCGTCGGCCCCGCGACCGACTGCACCGACCACGCCGGACCCGGCACCACAGCACCCGCCACACCACACACACCCAGCAGCACCAACACCACAACCACACCCACCACACACCCAACCCGCACCAGCAACCCGCTGAACCCAAGCATCACGCGCCCCTCCTATCGCTCTTCACAGCCCTCGCGGAGCGGCCATAGGACCGTCTCGCCCGCACCACACACGCCGCCCGCCTACGCCTGGGCTCCCTCACACACGCCTTCAACGCCAACGCAAGCCTCTGCGCCCTCGTCAACGCCCTCTTCACCGCCACCACCGGCACGGACACCACCGGCGCGAGATTCCCACCACCCGCGAACACCGCACTCGACGGCACACCAAACACCGGCGCCCCGGACGGCGCACCCTGGCACACATCCCCCACACACCCCGCGGGCGTTACCGGCGCCGGGAACCCACCATCGACCCGGGCATCATAAAAATCTAGCTGGGAGTCGGTGTCCTGCCCCACCAGCCGATCGCCCGTCCTGAAGAACACATCCCCCCCCGACGCGCTCACACCAACCAACATCCCATCACGGGAGTCGGCGAGCGAGGAGTCGCTGCCAACCAGCCACACACGACCATTATGAAACTCATACACATTCTGCGCAAAAATCGGGGCACCGTTGCCATTTGCTCCGTTGATCGCGATCTGCACCAGGTTGAGCGCACCCGGCGTCAACCCCACCGGACTCTGAAAGAACACAAACGAACCATCATCAGACATCGTCCGCGTAAGCGAACCACCACGCCCACCGTATTGCAGAACGATCTTCGCGTCCAGATCCGCCTGGGAGTCTTCGCCGGTGACGTTCCCACCGTCGTTATAGCCATCCAGCCCCACTGAGATACGCGTCATGCTGCCCGACTGTGCGTCGTACTGGAACACCTGACGCCCGGTGCTCGTATCGCCCGCCGTCAAACGACACGCACTCGTGAACACCAGGAAACGACCATCCGGCGTCACCTGCCTTCCACCTTCTCGGCTCCCGATGTCACCGCACCCCGTGATAAACACTGTACGACCATCCGGATATTCCGCATCGCGCTCCCACACATAGAAGTTTTCGCCGCCCGGCTGCGCGTGTTCACCCACAGCGTTCCCAGCCGTGGTCAACACACCCTTCGCGAAGAAATAGACATGCGACCCGTCCTGCGAGATGTTCATCACGCCCTGCACTTCAGCCGTGGGTTCCGACACGCTCCCATCCCCCGCCGAAACACGCACAACCTTCGGCTGGCCCGCGGGCGGATCGAAATCGTACTCGTACAAGTTCTCGCTCGCGTCATGGCCCAACAACGGCTGCGTCGTCGCGAAAAACACCTTCGACCCATCAGCGGAAGCACCCTGGAACACCGCATCCGCCGGCACACCCTCGGCACACGACGGGCAATCCGCCGCGGAGGGCTCGGAGATCGCGACCGTCCTATCCTCGTCGATCCGCGCGAACAACTCGTTCACCGCAGGCTGCACCCCACCACAAGCATTATGGTCCGCGCCGGTGGCCGTGAAGAACACCACCGACCCGTCTTCGGAGATATCGTTCTGGCCACCAGCCGCAGTACCACACTGGCCGATCAACGCCGTGCTCCCCACGCCACCACTCACACCGACCAAGACCGGAGTCGTGTTGCCCGTGCCCCTGTACTCATACAAGCCGCCCCCACTCAACGTCGGATCGAACGGCCACCGAAACGCTGCTCCTTCTTCATCACCGGTCACCAGCAACCCGTTCACCGCTTCCGCCGCAGCACCGACAAAACCCGCGCCCGGCCCGATCTCACTCACCGAACCATCCGCCGCAACCAGCCGCAACCGCTGCGGCGTCGGAGACCGATTAATCGTCGGCCCCCACACCGAATCCCCAACCCCGAAACTCAAAAGACGCCCGGTTTCAGGCGGAGTCAACGGAGCCGTCGCCCAACCCCCCACACCCCGCGTAAAACGATAGTCCTTTTCTCCATTTTCGACACTGGCGATCCCCGCAAACGCTTCTTCACTCTTGCCCGCCAGGCTCGACCCATCCGCAGCCACCGTCGGTTGCACGACAGGTTCCACCACCGCGCTGTTCTTATCCGCCGGCGTCACCATCTCAAACGCCCGGCAATCCGGCAGCCCCAGCGAGTTGTCTTCCGCGCGCAGCTGTTCATTGGGGCACCCTTCGCCCGCCAGTGCCGCTCCCGGCAAGCCCAACCCGACGACCAGCAACAGCCCAGCGACCAGCACCATGACGCGAGCAAGCATCAGCATCCCCTCCCGGAGTAAAGAACAATCCCACCCGGGAGGAGACCCGGGCAGCACAAAACCGCCCTACGCAAAAAGCGAAGGACGGAAGAACGAAACCAGGCCCTAGAAGCTAACGATCCGGGCCAAGAGAGAGAGAGAGAGAGAGAGAGAGATGCACCAGCCATGCTGTTGCATCTAGTCAACGGTCCCGCCGGGACCGCAACATCAGTGGCCGCGCCTGGCGCGGTGAAAAGAAGATAACTCATCTCTGCATCCCTCATAAAGCGATCGAAATCCCTCTCCGTACTCCCATACGGTCCCTAGGATCCCGCAACAACGCGGGAGGACCCAAACCCGACCTATTGGTTGCCCGGCCCCCATGACAGAAGCCGTGACAGGAGTACTATAGGCACAACTGATGGCTCTTGTCAAGTCCCTTGGCAAAAAGGGCGGCGAGGGTCGTCTCTTCAGGCGGCGTCAGCCGGCAGCAACCTGAAGGCGTCGCCGCCCCACTGCGGGCGGATCGCGCGGAAGTGGCGTTCGTCGAAAGTGGCGATCTCGATGGTCTGCAGACGCGCTGCTGCGGCGACCAGGCTGGCGTCGGCGAGGCTGATGTCGAGGTCGGCGTACTGCTCGGCCACCCGGGCGGCCTCGATCGGGATCTCCTCCCACCAGCGCGCGGGATAGGCGCCGGCGATCACGTCCTTGCGGAAGGCAGCGCGCATCCCCCGCCCGCCTCGGCTCGCGGCCAGGAAGTCCACCTCGGCCAAGATCAAGGGCACGGTCACGAAGACCGGCTGCGCGCGCTCGAACCACGTACGCGTCTGCTCGTGGTGCTCGTCGAGACGATCGAGCAGCGCGAATATGACCGAGGCGTCGGCGAGGATCACAGAGCGTCGTGCTCGCGCTGAAGGATCTCCGCGATCTCCCTGTCCTCAGGCGACAGGTCGGCTGGCACGGGGTCGCGATCGACGCCGATCGCGGTGATCCTCGGCTGCGGGTTCTCCTCGACCACGCGCTTGAGCGTGCCACGGATCAGCTCGGCCTTCGCCACGCCGCGCGCGCGCGCCACACGCGCGAGCCCGATGTCCAGCTCGGGCTCCAGGTAGATGCTGGTCTTCTTCATGCACGTAGGGTAGCACCCATAGGGTGGCACCCGCCGCCGCGAGCTGACGCAAGCCGACTGTCACCCCGCGGCGGTGTGCACGGTGATGGCCTGCTGCACCTGCTCGCCGCGCGGCGTGAGCGCCCAAGCGTTCGGCGCGCCCTTCACGGGCCCCTCCCCGCGGTTCTCGATCAGGCCGAGGTGCTCCAGGCGCGCGAGCAGCTTCGAGACCTGGCCCTGGTCCTGGATGCCGGCCTCGGCGGCGATCCTGCGGTTGCTCGCGCCGGGATCGGCGGCGATCGTCATGAGGACGCGCACGGTCCGGTAGGTGATCCGCATCTCAAGCCCGTCCAGCGGGTCGCGCGACCCTGTGCGGGGAGTTTTTTGGATTTGTGGGGCCGGCCTGTTGAGCTCCTTCTCGGCCGCCGCTTGACCCAGGTAAGGGAGCACGACGACTCCCATCAGTTGCCCAAGGAGGCCCGTGAGAGGCTGTGTCCCAGGTTCGCTCAGGCGCGTGTGAATGACGGACAGCACGGCGCCGACCACGCCCTCGGCCGTGAGGGGCGGGAGGGTGGTTGCCTTGCGCCGGGTGCCACCACGCGCGGGCTGCGCGTTGCGCCCCTCATCCACCGTGAGGATCAACGCGCGGAGCACCACCGCGCGGCGCTCCAGCACCCTCGGGCCGGCGGCGAGGGACTCCACGATGCACAGCCGCGCGGTCGCGGGGTCTTCGTCCAGCCACTGCAGCAGCGCCCACAGGCCCGCACGGATCCGCTCACGCCAAGTCGCCTCCCCTTCGTACGCATCGACCACGAGCGCGCTGCTGCGGCCGATCGCCTCCTCAAACGCCGCCAGGAAGCACTCCTCGCGGTCCGCGAACAGGTCATAGAACGTGCGCCGTGAAACCCCCGCGCGGGAGACGACGTGCGCAACGGTGACCGAGCCCGCCCCCATCTCCGAAGCGACCTCAGCCATCGCGCTGAGGATCCGCATGCGCTGGATCTCCGAGACATGCTCCCGCGGCAACCCCGAGACGCCGCGCGGGAGCGCCTTTGCGTCCTTTTTCTCAGGCGCGGCCACGGGACCCACCGGACTACTTCTTCCTCTTTTTAGGCCTCGGCCTCGCCTTCTTCTTCGGGGCGGCGCAGCCGGTGACGGCGATCTTCTCGTTCTGCTTGACCTGCGCGCCGTTCTGCCCGGTGATGGTGAACGGCATGCTCAGCGAGGTGCCACACAAGCTGTCCTTCGCGCTCGCCGGGAGCACGGCCGTCAGGCCAGAGTGGGGCCCCTCCGGCAGCGTCAGCTGGAACGATGTGATCGGCGCATCCGGCACAGTGCCGAAGTCGCTTGAGGTAATGCCCTTCTTGATGTCGATCGTGCCCGTCAGGTCGACGGTGATGCCTTCGCCCTGCAGGATCGCCACGACGTCGGGGAACGCCGCGCCGCCGTGGGACACCAGATACGCCGGGCCCGAGACGGGGGTGGCGAGGATCGGCGTGGTGGCGGTGGCGATGCCGATGTCAGAGCCCGCCGGACACGACGCCGGGTTCGCCGCGAACGTCGCTTCGGGGCACGCCTGCTGGATCGTCGTGAGCCTTGCGGGGAGCTGCTTGGGCAGCACGACCGCGACGCTGTGGGTGTTGGCCTCGCCCGCGGGGAAGGTGCCTTTGACGGTGAGGCTCGCGCCGTTCTGTTTGCTGCTCTTCGCCTGGGTGCTCACGTTGAACACGGGCTTGAACGGCAGGGCCGCGCAGTTCGCGGCCTGGAAGTGGCTTGCGACGTTCGCCGTGGCGCCCTGGGTGCTCGTGAGGGTCCCGCCGACCGCGAGGGGTTCGCAGTCGGTCGGGTTGAACATGAAGTTCGAGCGGTCAATCGCGACATTCACCGTCTTGACCTGCAACGGAATGCCATCCACCATCGAGGGCAATGGGTCGCTCACGACCGTGATCTGCGCCGTGTGCGGATCGACACTGATCGCGGCACGCACCACAATGTTCCCCAGGTTGAAGGGGCCCGCGACCGCGGGCACCACGACGCTGAGGCCAAACGGCGCGCCCTTGTACGGGCCCGTCAGGAACACCTGGCCACCCTGCGCGTAGAACGGGTGCGAACCCGCACCCGTGAGCGCACTCGCATGGCCGATCAGGCTGTTCGAGCCACAGGTGCCCTGGCCGGCCTGTGGTTCGGGGCAGCGTTCCACACCCTTCAAGATCGCCAGCAGCCCCGGCGGCGTCGTCGCACTCACCCGGCTCAGGTCCTGTTCCCCATCGGTACGAGAGGCCGTGAGGACAAACGGGCTGAACGCACCCGCCTGGTTATTCACCATGCCCGACGTCGCGGACGGGGAGAACCCAGGGTTACAATTACTGCCGATTTCAAACGAGCTCGGCGACAGCGCAGGTGGCCCCGACTCGGGTGCGGACCATGGCGTCAGCGTGCTGTTTGTCGTGAACGTCCCACACGACTGCGGCGTCGCAAGCGGCGCCCTGGGGCCGCCCTTCAGCGTCAGCGTCAAGTCCCCGAAGGGCTGTTGCGGGGATTCGGGGAACGACGTCGTCAGCGCACCGGTCGTGGGGTCCACCGTCGTCGTGCCGGGGATCTTCAGCACGATGCCCGAGTTCGGGGCACGCAGCTGCATGAAGAGGCGCACGAGGTTGCCGTTCTGCGCATCCGCCAGGCTGCACGGCGAACAGTTGGGGGTCCCGAGGAACACCTGGCCTTCCAGGGGTTCACCCAGCACCGGGGTGTGCGCCACCACGGTCCCGACCTGCGACGCTTCCGGACACGCCGCCGGCTGCGTCGATTCCTCCGCCCACTGCGCATCGCTGCACGCCTGCAGACCATCCGCCGCGGACGGCGAAAGCGCCAAGCCAGCCGGTAGCGCGACCGTCGCGGTCCTCAGATCGGACGTCGCGAGCGCGAAATCTTCGTTCGGGGCCTGCGGGATCGACAGGTGCGTCGTCAACCCCGTCGGGGAATCCGCCGCAGTGGTATCCAAGGCCGCCGTGAGCGAGGGGCTGAACTGCAACAGTTCACAGCCCGTCGTCGCGGGGAGCTCCGACTTCGCTTCAAGCCAGTTCGGGTCGCTGAAGTCCGGTTCGCCATCCGCAGCCACCGCGCCTGGGTGCTCCCAAGTATCGACGTGCACCGTCGCTACCAGCGGCACCCCGGAGCAGTCTGTTGGGTTCGTATACGACGGGACCGGCAGATTCCCCGCGCTCTGCACACTCAGCCCTTCCCCGTAGGGGTTCGGCTTGGTAGTACCACCGTCTTCGGCCTCGGGGTCGCCGAAGAACGACAGCGTGGCACCCCCCAGGCTGCTGCCCTTCGTTAGTCTTCCCGCGAGCCCGTCACTGTTTTCTGGGGACGTCACCCGCAGCACATAACCCGCCGCGGTATGCACAACACTCGCAAAAAGATGCGCCCTGGTAATACCATGAACTTCAAACCCATACTCGACTGGGTGACCACGTTCGGGCACCAGATTATACACCGGCGACAAGGGAAACGTGTCAGAAGTTACCGATGAACTCACTCCAGCGTTGACGACGGTCTGTATCGTAACATCGCCGATCTGCGTATCCGCCGGACAATCAAACGCGTACCCCTCAGGAGGGTAAAGCGTGTTCAGTTCTAGGTCTGCGACTGGGCAGCGGGGGGCCGCCAGCGCACTGCCCGCGACACCCAACGGCAGATCCGTCACAATATTCTTCGCATCCTGCGACGGCGCATACGATTCATCGGAACCGTAGGCCATGGAGTAACCCTGGGCTTGTTCGGTAGCGAAACCGAGCGAGGTGCTGAGACCGTACGGGTGGGATCCGGCCTGCGTATCGGGCGCCCCGTCCACACCCGTGACACCGAAAGCGAATTCCTTGATCGCGAACGGCGCCGGGGTACGACTGACCGCGTTCTGCACACGCAACGTCACCGGCGGCGCACCACCCCCAGTGACCGTCACCGTATTCGTCACCGGCCCTTCCGCCGCAGACACAGGCACATGCACCGGAACATGCAACTCCAGGATATCGCCCGGCGGGACCACATGATCGACAATCTCCGGATCGCTGCCCCCTTCCCCACTACCCTGCCCGCTGTACTTCAGATCCCAAAACTTGATACTACTGCCCACTGCGTGCGTGACGTCCTGCGCTTCGGGCAACGTATCGGTGATCGTCACCGGACTGCCATCCGTCGCGCGGCTGCCGACATTCCTCACGAACACCTTGTAGACCTGCCCCGATTCTTCTGACCCTTCATAGCCCGGGACGAAGTTCGTTGGCCCCGCGATCGACTGCACCGACCACGCCGGACCCGGCACCACAGCACCCGCCACACCACACACACCCACCAACACCAGCACCATAACCGCACCCGCCAAACACCCAATCCGCACCAGCAACCGTCCGCCGAGCCCAAGCATCACGCACCCCTCCTATCGCTCTTCACAGCCCTCGCGGAGCGGCCATAGGACCGTCTCGCCCGCACCACACACGCCGCCCGCCTACGCCTGGGCTCCCTCACACACGCCTTCAACGCCAACGCAAGCCTCTGCGCCCTCGTCAACGCCTTCTTCACCGCCACCACCGGCGCAGACACCACCGGCGCGAGATTCCCACCACCCGCGAACACCGCACTCGACGGCACACCAAACACCGGCGGTACCGACGGCGAACCCTGACACGCATCCCCCACACATCCCACGGGCGTTACGGGCGCCGGAAACCCACCATCGACCCTCGCATCATAAAAATCAATCTGGGTATCGGTATCCTGCCCCACCAGCCGGTCGCCCGTACGGAAGAACACATCCCCACCCGACGCACTCACACCAACCAACACTCGCTCTGCGTATCGGGGGAGCGAGGAATCATCTCCAACCAGCCACACACGACCATCATGAAACTCATACACATTCTGCGCAAAAATCGGGGCACCGTTGCCATTGCCCTTGCGGATCCCGGTCTGCACCAGGTTGAGCGCACCCGGCGTCAACCCCACCGGGCTCTGAAAGAACACAAACGAACCATCATCAGACATCGTCCGCGTAAGCGACCCACCACGCCCACCGTCTTGTTCAACGATCTTCGCGTCCAGATCGCCTTCGGGGTCTTCGCCGGTGACGTTCCCACCATCGTCATAACCATCCAACCCCACCGAGACACGCGTCATGCTGCCCGACTGCGCGTCGTACTGGAACACCTGACTCCCGGCGCTCGTATCGCCCGCCGTCAAACGACAAGCACTCGTGAACACCAGGAAACGACCATCCGGCGTCACCTGCCTTCCACCTTCTCGGCTCCCGATATCACCGCACCCCGTAATGAACACCGTACGACCCGCAGGGTACGCCGCGTCACGCTCCCACACATAAAAGTTTTCGCCGCCCGGCAACGCATGTTCACCCACAGCGTTCCCAGCCGTGGTCAACACACCCTTCGCGAAGAAATAGACATGCGACCCGTCCTGCGAGATGTTCATCACGCCCTGCACTTCAGCTGTGGGTTCCGACACGCTCCCATCCCCCGCCGAAACACGCACGACCTTCGGCTGACCCGCAGGAGGATCGAAATCGTACTCGTACAAGTTCTCGCTCGCGTCATGACCCAACAACGGCTGCGTCGTCGTGAAAAACACCTTCGACCCATCCGCCGAGGCACCCTGGAACACCGCGTCCGCCGGCACGCCCTCATCGCACGATGGGCAATCCGCCGCGGAGGGCTCGGAGATCGCGACCGTCCTGTTCTCGTCGATCCGCGCGAACAACTCGTTCACCGCAGGCTCCACCCCACCACAAGCATTATTGTCCGCGCCCGTAGCCGTGAAGAACACCACCGACCCGTCTTCGGAGATATCGTTCTGGCCACCAGCCGCAGTACCGCACTGGCCGATCAACGCCGTGCTCCCCGCGCCACCACTCACACCGACCAGGGTCGGCACAGTGTTGCCCATGCCCCTGTACTCATACAACAAGCCTCCACTGATCGTCGAATCGAAAGGCCACTGCGACAACGCACCCCCGCCAGAAGTGAACAAAACACCATTCACCGCTTCAGCCGCGCCACCAGCAAACCCCGCACCCGGGCCGATCTCACTCACCGAACCATCCGCCGCAATCAGCCGCAACGGAGGGCCCCACACCGCATCCCCAACCCCGATACTCAAAATAAACCCACCACCTTCAGCAGCCAACGGAGTGGTCGCCCAACCCCCCACACCCCGCGTAAAACGATAGTCCTTTTCTTCATATTCGGCGCTGACGATCCCCGCAAACGCTTCCGTACTCCTGGCCGCCAAACTCGACCCATCCGCCGCCACCGTCGGCTCCCCCAAAGGTTCCACCAACGCGCTGTTCTTATCCGCCGGCGTCACCATCTCAAACGCCCGGCAATCCGGCAGCCCCAGCGAGCTGTCTTCCGCGCGCAGCTGTTCATTGGGGCACCCTTCCCCCGCAACCGCCGCCCCCGGCAAACACAATCCCACGACGACCAGCAACCCCGCCAACACGGGCACGAAACGAGCAAGCATCAGCATCCCCTCCCGGAGGAATAAAGAACAATCCCGCCCGAGAGGAGACCCGAGCAGCACAAAACCGCCCTACGCAAAAAGCGAAGGACGGAAAGACGAAACCTGACCCTAGAAGCTAAGCGGCCCGGCCAAGAGAGAGAGAGAGAGAGAGAGATGCACCAGCCATGCTGTTGCATCTAGTCAACGGTCCCCTTGGAACCGTAACATCAGTGGCCGCGCCGTGCGCGGTGAAAAGAAGATCACTCATCTCTGCATCCCTCATAAAGCGATCGAAATCCCTCTCCGTACTCCCATACGGTCCCTAGGATCCCGCAACAACGCGGGAGGACCCAAACCCGACCTATTGGTTGCCCGGCCCCATGACAGAAGCCGTGACAGGAGTACTATAGGCACAACTGATGGCTCTTGTCAAGTCCCTTGGCAAAAAGGGCCGGGAGAACGACAGGGCCAGCTCAGATCACAATCAGCGCGATCCCGAGCGCGGGCGCCCCCGCCAGGCGTCCGTCGGCGGTGAGCAGCGGACAGCTCAGCGATTGCGCGAGCGCGACGTAGATCGCGTCGAATGGCTTGACGTTCTCGCGCAACGCCCAGGCACGGCCGAGCAGCGCGGTGCTCTGGACGCGCTTAACTGGCAGCGCGTTCAGGTCGATCGCCGCCTCGGTCGCCCTTCGCGACGACATGCCCCGACGCTCAAGCCTGCGCAGCGCGGACAGGGTCTCCCCGTTGAGATGGTCGGGTGCGAGCGCTTTCTTGCCGTAGATCGCGCGCCGGACAGCGGGCGCGCGATCCGATCCGATCAGCAGCTCGACGACAGCCGAGGCGTCAATGACGATCGAGGAGGGCACTCATCAACTGCTCTTCGCGCTCGTTGCGGCCCTCGTCGATCGCTGCGAGGACATCGTCGTGCGACACGCTGTCCACCGGCTCGCGCGTGTCGAGCGTCGCGAACCAACCGTCCCAGTCGGGCCGCTCCAGGTCGTCCGTCAACACGTCCACCACGTAGCTGCTGACGCTGCGCCCCTCGCGCGCCGCGCGCTTGCGCAGCTTGGCGTGAAGGTCCTCGGGGAAGTTCTTCACCTGCAGAGCGCTCATGGCATGAATATAGCATGCCGCAAGCATGCCTAGTGCACTACGAGCGCGTCAGCGCCCGATACAACTCGTTCGCGCCGATCCCCGTCAGCGCGGACACGACCTTCGCGGCGGGCCGCGCCCGTGCCCCCGCCTCGACCAGCGCGCGCAGCGCCGCCACGGCCTCCTCGCGCCCGGCGCGCCGCGCGTCGCCCGCGGCCACGACGAGCACGATCTCCCCGCGCGGCGGATGCTCGCGGTAGTGGGCGGCCAGTTCCGCGGCGGTCCCCCGGCGCACTTCCTCGTGCAGCTTTGTCAGCTCGCGGCAGACGGCCGCCGCGCGCGTGGCGTCCAGCGCGGCGAGCACCTCCAGGGTGGCCGGCAGGCGAGCGGGGGACTCGAACGCAACGAGCGTCTCCGGCGCGTCGAGCAGGACGCGTTCCAGCTCCCCCCGGCGCCGCGGCAGGAACCCGGCGAAGCGGAAGTGCGCAGCCGGCAGGCCGGAGGCGACGAGCGCGACGAGCGGCGCGCTGGCGCCCGGCAGCACCTCCAGCGCCACCCCGGCGGCGAGCGCGGCGCGCACCAGCGCGAAGCCGGGGTCTGAGACGAGCGGCATGCCGGCGTCGCTGACGAGCGCCACGGAGAAGCCGTCGCGCAGGCGCGCCACCAGCTCGCGCACCCGCGTGCGTTCGTTGTGCTCGTGGAAGCTCACGAGCTCCTTCCCGGCGATCCCGTGGCGCTCCAAGAGCCCGCGCGTGCGCCGCGTGTCCTCGCAGGCGACGAGATCGACGGCCCTGAGCACCTCGAGCGCGCGCAGCGTGATGTCCTGCATGTTGCCGATCGGCGTCGGGCAGAGCACCAGCCGGCCTGCCAGGGAACTGTCGGGGCCCATGGCCCCGCAACTATAGATTGGGTCGATGGCCACATCGCCCCGCCCGCCCCGGCCGCCGGCTCCGGAGGCGCCCACGCCGCAATACACGCGCTACCGCGCCCGCCGCCGCCGCGGCGCGGACGGCATGACGGTGGTGCAGCCGCCGCGCGGCCCCCGCACGCGCCGGGGCCTGCCGCGCGTCACCTGGCGCCGCGCGCTCGTGTGGCTCGCGGCTGCGGTGGCGGGGTGGCTTCTGCTCTCGCTCGCGCTGTTCCTGCTGAGCGCGCAGTTCAACCGCGAGCACCCCGCGGGCGACGTGCAGGGCGTGCTCGACCCGGCGGGCTTCCCGCTGACCTCGGCGAACAACATCCTCGTGCTCGGCAGCGACCGGCGTCCGAAGAACAGCCGGGAACCAGGCGCGGAAACGACGGGCACGGGCCGCTCGGACAGCATCATGCTGATCCGCACCGGCGGCGGGCACGCAGCGCGCCTGTCGATCCCGCGCGACACGGTCGTGGAGATCCCCGGCCACGGCGTGCAGAAGATCAATGCGGCGTACGCCTTCGGCGGCCCGGCCCTGGCGATCGCGATCGTCAAGCGCTACCTGGGCGTCCCGGTCAACCACATCGTGGAAGTCAACTTCGAAAACTTCCCCCAGCTCGTCGATGCGATGGGCGGCGTGCAATACAGGAGCGGCTGCGTGATCAGCCGCCTCGACGGTGGCTATAGCCGCGGCGGCTACACCCTGCGCCTGACGCCTGGCACGCACATGCTGAACGGCAAGCAGGCCCTGGCGCTGGCGCGTACGCGCGAGAACCTCTGCAACCCGGCGGAAACGGACCTCAACCGCGAGCAGCACCAGCAGGCGCTGTTCCAGGACATGAAGTCGCGCCTGATGAGCCCCTCCAGCTTCCTGCGCCTGCCGTGGATCGCCTGGAGCGCGCCACCCGCGATCGTCTCGGACATGAGCGGCACGACGCTGCTGGGCGTGTTCGGCGCGCTGGCCGTGGACGGCACGCCCCCCACGCGCATCCTGGAGCCCTCCGGCACGATCACATTGCCCGACGGCGAGGTGGGGCTCAGCGTCAGCGAAGGCGAGTGGCACGCCGCCGCCGCGCGCTTTCAGGCCGGCTGAGCGCTACTTCGCGGCCGCGACCGGCTTGGACTCGCTCTTGGTCTTGGTGCCAGAGCCGTCCTTGCCGCCGCCAGACTTCTCGCCGCCGCCCTTGTCCTGGGACTTGCCCTCGCCGGCGGTCTTGCTCTCGCTCGCGGCGCCGTCCTTGGAGGCCCCCTCCGCGGATGCGCCATTGCTCGACCCCTCGCCCGCGGCCGCCGTCTCGCGCTGGCGCTTGCGCGTGCCGTAGTCGGTGTTGTAGAAGCCCTTGCCCTTGAAGTGCACGGCAGGGGCGTGCAGGACGCGCTGCACCTTGACGCCCGTCTCGGGGTCCTTCTTCAGCGCGGGATCGCTGAAGGACTGCATCAGCTCAAACGTCGTCCCATCGGGGCGCTTGTACTCGTAGATCGGCATTGGCACTCTGATTATAGGAGTGCCAGGACAGGAGGGCTGGGCTGCGGCGGGCGGATCAGTCCGCCATCAGCGCGCGCGCACACAGAATCCCCGCCTGCACCGTCTCGGTGAAATCCCGATCCGGCTCGGTGAGCATGCGCATGGCGAAGCCGTCGGTGAGCGCGAACATGATGTCCGCGGCCGCCTCCGGGGAGGCGTGCAACCGCAGAACACCCGCCTGCTGGGCGGCGGCGAGCATCGTGGCGACCTGCTCGCGCGTCGAGCGCATCAGCGCGGCGTACTCGGTCGCGATGTCCTTGTTGCGCTGCGAGAGCGTGAACAGCTCGAACAGCAATGTGACGAAGTCGGGGTCTTCGTGCAGCGTCTGCTGCAGGTGCTCGGCCGCCAGGTCGATGAAGTCCTCCGCGGTCTTGGCGTCGGCGAGCTGCGCTTCCAGGCGCTCCATGCGCAGCGCGCAGTCGCGGCGCACGGCCTCGACCAAGAGCTGCTCCTTGGTGCCGAAGTAGTAGTGCAGCAACCCGCGCGAGACGCCCGCTTCGCGCGCCACGCGCTCGAACGTCGAGCCGGCCGTGCCGCGCCGCGCGACGGAGCGGCGCATCGCCTCGATGATGCGCTGCGCCTTCTCTCCCGAGAGGGACTTGGTGGGCGCGGCCGGCTTGCGTTCGATCGTTGCGGGCATCGGGGGTCCTAGGCGGCGGGCGCTCCCACCGGCTCGCCCACGGGCATCGTGGTGGAGCTGTAGTCGAACTCCTCCTCGGCGCCGAACAGCATGTCGAGCACCTTCGCGCGCAGGTCCTTGCTGAGCACCAGCGCGAGCACGCTCGCCAGCAGCAGCAGGAACACGAGCCTACCGAGGCCGCCGCCGCCGGATGACTCCTCCTGCGCGACCTCCTGCGCCGCCGCGCCGTTGAGGTTCGCCGCCGCCTGCTCCTGCTCCTCCTCTTGCTTGCGCTTTCTTCCCATCGGGCACCACCTTCGCTTGAAGCTTTGTCGGGGTCTCCCCAATATACCCTCCTCGCGTGCCCTCATTCCAGGCGACCACGGCAGTGCTCGGCGGGCTGCTGATCGCGGGGGCGCTGCTGTCGGGCCTGGCGCGGCGCAGCTTCCTATCGCTGACGGCGATGTTCGTGCTCGCGGGCTTCCTCGTCGGAGCAGGCGGTTTTGGCTGGGTGGACTTCCACGCGCAGTCTGGATTCGTGGAGGATCTGGCGTACGCGGCGCTGATCGTGATCCTGTTCCGCGACGGGCTGGAGGTCGAGGGCGAGATGCTGCAACGCGAGTGGCACCTGCCGCTGCGCAAGCTGGTGGTGGCGATGCCGATCACGGCGCTGATCGTCGCGCTGGCGGGGCGCCGGCTGATCGGCCTCAGCTGGACCGAGGCGTTCCTGCTGGGCGCACTGCTTTCCCCCACCGACCCGGTGCTGACCTCGAGCATCGTCACCAACCCGCGTGTGCCGCGCCTGGTGCGCCACTCGCTGAACCTCGAGTCTGGCCTGAACGACGGGCTGGCGCTGCCCGCAGTGCTGGCCTTGCTGGCGGCGCTGAGCGTCGAATCCCAGGGCTTCGTGTGGTGGCGCTTCGTCGTGCAGGACATCGGCCTGGGACTGCTGTACGGGCTGGCCTGCGGCTGGGTCGCCTCGTGGCTGATGCCCAGGCCGAATGCGCGCGCGCTGGAGCACTCGATCCCCGCCCACCAGAAGTCGCTGTACGCGCTGGGGGTGGCGTTCGCCACCTACGGCGTGACGGTATTGTCCCCTCGCGGCAACGGCTTCATCGCGGTGTTCGTGGCGGCGATCGTGCTGGGCATCCGCCGGCCCGACCTGCGCCGCAACTTCGAGCAGGGCGCAGAGGAGATC
The DNA here is from genome assembly GCA_963821895.1 of uncultured Solirubrobacterales bacterium. Lineage (GTDB taxonomy): Bacteria > Actinomycetota > Thermoleophilia > Solirubrobacterales > Solirubrobacteraceae > Palsa-744. The sequence goes on along the minus strand of CAWGFQ010000003.1, from coordinate 226,529 downwards.
GTGGAGATCGTCAAGCTGGGGATCTTCCTGGTGTTCGGCTCAATCCTTACGCTGAACGCGCTGTTCAACGACGGCTGGGCGGCGGTTGGGCTGGTGCTCGTGACGTTCCTGATCGCGCGGCCCGTGGCCGTGTGGATCGCGCTCGTCGGCACCTCGACGGACGCGCCGACGCGCCTGTTCATGGGCTGGTTCGGGCCCAAGGGGGTCGCGACGATGACCTTCTCGCTGATCGTGCTCGACCAGAACATCGCCAGTGGGCAGCGCATCTTTGACCTGACGGCGCTGGTGGTGTTCACTTCGATCATCGTGCACGGCCTCACGGACACGCCGGGCGCGAACTGGATCGCCCGCCACGCCGCGGCGCGGGGCGATCCCTAGCTCAGGCGTACTGCGCGGCCTGCTCCTGCGCGGTGGGGAAGGCCCACACCGAGCGCGAGCGGCGCTCCTGGCGAAAGACGATTCGCAGCTGCTGGGGGGGCTGCAGGCCGGCCTCGTGCGGGCGGAACGTCGCACACGGCTCAGCGACATCGAGCGCACACAGCATGTTGCGCTTGAAGAAGCAGTCCTCGCAAGAGATTTTCTTCGCCTTCGGCACGGCAGGCATCAAAGCACGCGCGCCACCGCCGCGCGCGTGCTGTTCCCGCAAATCGCAGGGAAAAGAATCCTCGTACGCAATTACCCCGGAACGCGTCACTTACTTGTGACAATGCCCACGTGCATCCCGCAGTTTGCGGCGTTTTCCGATCTTCAAGGGGAGGGGGAGGAGGGGTGCCGCGTTGTGCCGCTACAGGTGCAGATCGAAGTCCACCTGCGCGCGGTCCACGACGTGGCGGGCAATGGCGAGCGAGGAGGTCGCAGCGGGGGACGGGGCGTTGCGAACATGCAGGGCGCGCGGGGTGGCGGAGAAGACGAAGTCGTCGACCAGCTTGCCGTCGCGCGCGAGCGCCTGGGCGCGCACGCCGGCGAAGGCGGGCTCCACGTCCTGTACGCGCAGCTCCGGGACGTAGCGCGCGGCGGCCTGCACGAAGGCTGAGCGGATCGCGGCATAACGCATTTCGCTGATGCCCGTGCGCCACCAGGTGGCGAACATGCGCCACGAGCCGGGCCAGGCCAGCGTGTCGCGCACATCGCGGGGGCGCACACGCGAGAGCTGGTAGGCATCGCGCGCGCCGGCCAGGAGTGCTGTCGGGCCGATCAGGACATCGCCGTCGATGTGCTTGGTCAAATGGACGCCGAGGAACGGCAGCGCCGGGTCGGGGACCGGGTAGATCAGCGAGCGCACCAGCTCGCGCCGCTCTGGTGCGAGGCGCAGGTAGGCGCCGCGGAAGGGCACGATGCGCGGGTCGGGATCGGCGCCCGCGGCAACGGCGAGGCGGTCGGCCCAAGCCCCCGCGCAGAAGATCGCGTGGCCGGCCTCGGTGGACCCGCGGCTGTGCTCCAACAGAATGCTGCGCGCGCCCGCCTGCACGGAAAGCACCTCGCAGCCGCTGCGCACCGCGCCGCCGGCCTGCGCGACGTCGGCGGCGTAGGAGCGCGCGACCGCGGGGAAGCTGACGATGCCCGTGGCGGGCGAGTGCAGGCCGGCGATACCGACGGCGTGGGGCTCCAGCTCGCGGATGCCAGACGCGTCGAGACGGCGCAGGCCGGGGACCTCGTTCGCCTGGCCGCGGCGCTCCAGCTCGTCCAGGCGGCCCAGCTCGCTGGGGTCGGTGGCGACGATCACCTTGCCGCAGCGCTCCAGGGGGATCGCGCGCTCGCTGCAGTACTCGTACAGCTCGCGCGCGCCGGCGACGCACAGGCGCGCCTTGAGCGAGCCGGGGGTGTAGTAGATGCCGGCGTGCACCACGCCGGAGTTGTGGCCGGTCTGGTGGGTGGCGATGTCCGGCTCGCGCTCCAGCACGCACAGCGAGGTGGCGGGACGGCGCGCCAGCAGCTCACGCGCGACGGCGAGGCCGAGGATGCCGCCGCCGACGATCGCGACGTCGCAGCGGGCGGGGGGGCTTGCGTGCTCGCCGCGGGCTGGGGTCGCTGCCTGCTCGCCGGAGGCCGGGGGGCTTTGCTCTTGGCTGGACATCGGCCATCATCCTCACACAATGCGCGTTCTCGTCACGGGTGCCACTGGCTTTGCCGGATCGCTGCTGATTCCTCGCTTGCACCGCGAAGGGCACGATCTGCGCGCAATGGCGCGCGATCCCACGCGGCTGCGTATTCCGCTGGCATGGGACATCGAGACTGTCCGCGGCGACGTCGTCAGTGGAGACGGACTGGACATGGCGCTGGGCGGGATCGAGGTCGCGTATTACCTGATCCACTCGATGGACGGCGCCTCGGGACGCGACTTCCCCGCGCAGGAGCGACGGGGGGCGGAAAACTTCGCGGCGGCGGCGAAGCGTGCGGACATCGGGCGCATCGTCTATCTCGGCGGCCCGCTGCCGAAGGAGCGCGCGGCTTCGCGCCACCTCGCCAGCCGCCTGCAGGTGGAGCGCATATTGCTCGATGCGATTCCCGACTCGGTGGCGCTGCGCGCGGCAATCGTGATCGGCGCGCGTTCGCGTTCGTTCCGTTTCATGGTGAGGCTGATCGAGCGCATGCCGGTGCTGGCACTGCCCGCCTGGCAGCGCTACCGCAGCGCACCGATCGACGAGCGCGACGTGATCATGATGCTGGCCAATGCGGCGCACGAGCCGGCGGTCGGCGGTATGGCACTCGACATCGGCGGACCCGACATTTTGAGCTACGGCGAGATGCTCGCCCGCATCGCCGATCTGATGCTGGTGGGGCGCCCGCTCGTGGGTCTGCCGGTTAACGCGACGCCAATCACCGGGCGTGTGGCGGCGGCGATCGCAGCCGAGGATCCCGAGCTGGTGCTGCCGCTGATGGAGAGCCTTGGCGGCGATCTGCTGCCGGCGGACGAGCGCGCGGCGCAGCTGCTCGACGTGCACCTGCACAGCTTCGAGCGCGCCGTGGAGCACGCGCTGGCGCAGTGGGAGGCAGTGGAGCCACTCGTCGCGCACTGACGGTGCGCAGATAACCTCCACTCACCCGTGAGCGCCGTCACCGCCTCAATCGAGCTCGCCGCAGCCCCTGCGCTGGTGTGGCAGACAGTGATGGATCCCAACCGCCTGGGGGACTGGGTGACGATCCACCGCGCGTTGCGCAAAGCGGACAGCGGGCCGCCGCGGGTGGGTTTCAAAATGGACCAACGCATCCACCTGCGGGGAGTCACGCTCGACGTGCGCTGGCGCCTGGCGGAGTGTCAAGCCAATCGGCACGCGGTGTGGGAGGGACGCGGGCCGGCGCGCTCGCGGGCGCGTACGGAGTACACGCTGAAGGAGTTGCCAAACGGGAGAACGCGCTTCGATTACGCCAACGAATTCCACACGCCGCTGGGTCCCCTGGGAGCGCTTGTCAGCCGTGCATTGGTAGGCGGAATGCCCAAACGCGAGGCGCATCGCACACTGGAGCGATTGCGCGATCTGCTAGCGGATTAAACCTGCATCCGCCGAGTGCTCTAACATGGGCGACACCTTGCACGTCAATGACAACAGTCGCATTTCGTGTAAGGTGACCATGGGAAATCGAAATAGAGGGTCCCGGCTCGCCGGCCTCTGAATGTGATGTGGTGTGTATCGCATCCTCTAGTGAACAGGATTGAAACGTGACTGATTTTCTTGACGAGAAGCGCCAGGAGATCCAGGGTCGGCTCGCCGAATTGCGGCCGCTGATCGACGAGTACCAACGACTCGAGGCAGCCGCCTCGGCGCTGGAGGGCGTGGGTGGCACAGCCACTGCGACCCGTGTCGCAACCGTGACGGCAACCCCCGCCCGCCGTGGGCCGGGCCGCCCGAAGGGCAGCGGTCGCAAGCCCGGTCGTCCCAAGGGCAGCGGTCGCAAGCCGGGCCGTCCGAAGGGCAGCGGCCGCAAGGCTGCCACGGCCACCACGGAGGCAGCAGCCCCCGCCGCCACGGCAACGGCCACAAAGGCGCCCGCCCGTCGCGGCCGTCCGCCCGGACGGCGCAAGGGCAGCGGCACCCGCTCGGTGCAGGCGCTGGACATCGTGAAGGGTCAGCCGGGAGTCACCATCCCCGAGCTGGCCGCACGCATGGGCATCAAGCAGAACTACCTCTACCGCGTACTGCCTGGCCTTGAGCAGGAAGGCAAGGTCAAAAAGCAGGGAAGAGGATGGCACCCCGGAAGCAAGTCCTGAGCAGCTGAGAAGCGTCACACCAGCAAACTGAGCGCCCGTGGTCTCTGACACGGGCGCTCGTTTGTTAACGGCTCAGATGAGACCCAACTCCTGCACTGCTGAGCGCTCTTCCTGCAGCTCCTTGACGCTGGCGTCGATCTTCGCGCGGGAGAACTCGTCGATGTCGAGGCCCTGCACGATCTCCCAGTTTCCTCCGCTGCAAGTGCAGGGGTGGCCGGCGACAATCCCCTCGGGGATGCCGTAGGAGCCGTCGGAGGCAACGCCCATCGAGACCCAGTCGCCGGCGGGCGTGCCGAGCACCCAGTCGTGCACGTGCTCGATCGCCGCGTTCGCCGCGCTGGCGGCGCTCGACGCGCCGCGCGCCTCGATGATCGCCGCGCCGCGCTTCTGCACGGTCGGGATGAAGGTGTTCTCCACCCAGTCCTGGTCGCCGATCACATCGGCAGCGGGCTTGCCGCCCACCTTGGCGTGCACCACGTCGGGGTACTGCGTGGCGGAGTGGTTGCCCCACACGCTGACGTTTGTCACATCGGCCACGCGGGTACCTGTCTTCTGGGCGATCTGCGCGATGCTGCGGTTGTGGTCCAAACGCATCATGGCGGTGAAGCGCTCAACGGGGATGTCACCCGCATGGCTGCGCGCGATCAGGCAGTTCGTGTTGGCCGGGTTGCCCACGACGAGGATCTTCACGTCGGAGGCCGCGTGCGCGTTCAGGGCCGCGCCCTGCGGCTTGAATATTCCCCCGTTCGCCTCCAGCAGATCGCCGCGCTCCATCCCCTTGCTGCGCGGGCGCGCGCCGACCAGCAGGGCGACGTTGACACCGTCAAAGGCCACGTTGGGGTCGTCGGTTATCTCGATCGAGGAGAGCAGTGGGAAGGCGCAGTCGTCCAGCTCCATCGCGGTGCCCTGCGCCGCCTTCACTGCCGCCGGAATCTCCAGCAGGCGCAACTCCACCGGGGTGTCCTTGCCCAACATCTCACCGCTGGCGATGCGGAACAGGATCGCGTAGCCGATCTGCCCAGCCGCGCCGGTCACTGCAACTTTTACGGGGGTGCTCACTTAGTCATCTCCTGACGTAGATTCTCATCGATTGAGGCAAGGAACTCCTGGGTGCTCTGCCACTCCTGCTCGGGGCCCACCAACAACGCCAGGTCCTTGGTCATCTTGCCGCTTTCCACGGTCTGTATGCACACGCGCTCCAGCGTCTGTGCGAACTCGCTCAGCTCGGGCGTGCCGTCCATCCTGCCGCGGGCGTCGATGCCGCGCGTCCAGGCGAAGATCGAGGCGATCGGGTTCGTCGATGTCGGCTTGCCCTGCTGGTGCATGCGGTAGTGCCTTGTGACGGTGCCGTGCGCAGCCTCGGCCTCGACGGTCCTGCCGTCGGCGCTCATCAACACGCTCGTCATCAAACCGAGCGAGCCGAAGCCCTGCGCGACCGTGTCGCTCTGCACGTCGCCGTCGTAGTTCTTGCACGCCCACACGTAGCCGCCTTCCCACTTCAGCGAGGCGGCGACCATGTCGTCGATCAGGCGGTGTTCGTAGGTGATGCCGGCGGCCTCGAACTGTGTTTTGAACTCCGCCGCGTAGATCTCGGCGAACAGGTCCTTGAAGCGGCCGTCGTAGCGCTTGAGGATCGTGTTCTTGGTCGACATGTAAACCGGATAGCCGCGGTCAAGGCCATAACGCAGCGAGGCGCGCGCGAAGTCGCGGATCGAGTCGTCGAGGTTGTACATCGCCAGCGCCACGCCGCCCGCGGGGAAGTCGAACACCTCCAGCTCCACCGGCGCAGCGCCGGCCGCTCCCGCACCAGCGCTCGGGGTGAAATTGAGCGTCAGCCGGCCCGGCCCGGGGACGACCATGTCGCTCGCGCGGTACTGGTCGCCGAACGCGTGACGGCCGATCACGATCGGCTTCTTCCAGCCGGGCACCAGCCGCGGGATGTTGGCAATGACGATCGGCTCGCGGAAGATCACACCACCGAGGATGTTGCGCACGGTGCCGTTGGGCGAGCGCCACATCTGCTTCAGGCCGAACTCCTCCACGCGCGCCTCATCGGGGGTGATCGTGGCGCACTTCACGCCGACGCCGTGGCGCTTGATCGCTTCGGCCGCTTCCACGGTGATGCGGTCGTCGGTGGCGTCGCGGCTCTCGATGCCGAGGTCGTAGTACTCGAGCTGCACGTCGAGGTAGGGCAGGATCAGCTGCTGTTTGATGAACGACCAGATGATGCGGGTCATCTCGTCGCCGTCGAGCTCGACGATCGGGTTCTTCACGGGGATCTTGGCCATGGCGGCCGCGATGCTATCGGAGGGGGATAGTCTTCTGAGGCATGGCCACCACCACAGAGCAGAGGACACATACGGTCTTCAACCAGCCTCCCCCCCTTGAGGGGATCGACGTCTTCTCCTCCAACCTGCCGCTCGTGGAGGCATTGCAGCGCGAGGGCGGCGGCTGGGCCAAGGAGCGCGCCGCTGAGCTGGGCAAGTTCGTCGGCGGCAAGCCGCAGCAGTACTGGGGGCGCCAGGCCAACGAGAACAAGCCGATTCTGCGCACGCACGACCGCTACGGCAACCGCATCGACGAGGTCGAGTTCCACCCCGCTTGGCACCGCCTGATGGCGATGGGCGTGGAAAACGAGCTGCACTCGCTCCCCTGGACGACCTCCGAACCGGCGGGGCACGTGGCCAGGGCGGGCCTGTATATGACCGCGATGCAGGCCGAGGCCGGCTTCGCCTGCCCGATCACGATGACCTTCGCCGTCGTCCCCGCGCTGCGCGCGACGCCCGCGCTGGCGGCAGAGTGGGAGCCACTGGTGACGGCCACCACGTACGACCCGCGCCTCGTGCCCGCGGCCGAGAAGGGCAGCGCGATCTCCGGCATGGCGATGACCGAGAAGCAGGGCGGCTCGGACGTGCGCGCTAACACCACCTTTGCGCGGCCGCTGAACGGCGGCGGCGCGGGGGCGGAGTACGAGCTCACCGGGCACAAGTGGTTCTGCTCTGCGCCGATGTCCGACATCTTCCTCGTGCTGGCGCAGACCGACGACGGCCTCTCCTGCTTTTTGCTGCCGCGCATCCTGCCCGACGGCACGCGCAACGCCTTTCACATCCAGCGCCTGAAGGACAAGCTCGGCAACCACTCAAACGCCTCCTCGGAGGTGGAGTTCCACGGCGCGGTTGCGCGCATGCTGGGCGAGCCGGGCCGGGGGGTGCCGACGATCATCGAGATGGTCGGCCACACGCGGCTGGATTGCGCGATCGGCGGGGCAGCGGGGATGCGCGCGGGTGTGGTGGCCGCCACCTGGCATGCCGAGCACCGCTCGGCCTTCGGCAAGCTGTTGATCGAGCAGCCGCTGATGCGCAACGTGCTGGCGGACCTGTGCATCGAGAGCGAGGCCGCGACGATGCTGGCCATGCGCCTCGCGCGGGCGTACGACGAAGCCGGCAGCGAGCTGGCTGGGGACGCGGCGGGCGGCGCGGTGGTGTCCAGCGACGAGCTCAGCGACGCACACCTGTTCAAGCGCCTGGCCACGGCCGTGGGCAAGTACTGGGTCTGCAAGCGCGCCCCCAACCACGCGTTTGAGTCGCTGGAGTGCCTCGGCGGCAACGGCTACGTCGAGGAGTCGGGCATGCCGCGGCTATATCGCGAGGCGCCGCTCGCCTCGATCTGGGAGGGCTCGGGCAACGTGATGAGCCTGGATGTGCTGCGCGCGCTGGTACGCACGCCCCGCTCGCTGGAGGTCTTCCTGCACGAGGTACGCGAAGCGAAGGGCGCCAACGCCCACCTCGACGCGCACCTCGCCAAGCTCGAATCACAGTTCAGCGACCCCGCCACGCTGGAGGCGCGCGCGCGGCGTGTGGTCGAGTCGATGGCGCTCGCATTGCAGGGCTCGCTCTTGGTGCGCCACGGCGACCCCGCTGTCAGCGACGCCTTCTGCGCCGCGCGCCTGGGCGGTGACGCGGGCCTCGAGTACGGCACGCTGCCCGCGGGCAGCGACTTCGCGGCGATCATCGCGCGCGGCCGTCCGCAGGTCTGACCGCCTGCAAACGACAGCAACCGCCCTAACATGGGATATATGCCCACCCGCGGCTCAATCCAGCTCATGCGCGTATTCGGCATCCGTGTCGGCGTCGGCGTGAGCTGGTTTCTGATCCTGTTCGTCTTCATCTTCGCGCTCACCCCGAGCTTCCACGAAATGCTGGGCGGCTCGCGCGACACCGCCTATCTGGTGACGGTCGCCAGCGTGCTGTCGTTCTTCCTCTCGCTGATCCTGCACGAGCTGGGCCACGCATTGGTCGCGCGGCGCAACGGCCTGCAGGTGGCCGGCATCGAGCTGTGGGCGCTCGGCGGCATCACGCGCACGAACGGCGCCTTCGAGGGCCCCGGCCCCGAGCTACGCGTCGCCGCGGCCGGCCCGCTCGTGACGCTCGGCGTAGTGGTCCTCACCGGCCTCGCGGGCGCCGGCCTGGCCACACACTTCTTTGAAGTGGCAGCGGTGAAGGAAGGCGTGCACAGCACCCCCGCGGTGGTGTGGCTGAGCTGGGTGTTCGCGCTCAACCTGCTCGTATTGCTAGTCAACCTGGTGCCCGCCTTCCCGCTCGACGGCGGCCAGATCGCGCACGCATTGATCTGGCGCGTCACCGGAGACCGCAACCGCGCCACGCGCGCCACGGGCCGCTCCGGCCAGGGCTTCGCACTGTTGATGGGCGCGGGCGGGCTGGCACTGATCGGGATGTACGGCAGCCTCACGGGCGTCTTTCTGATGGCAATCGCGCTGTTCGTCTACCAGGGCGCCACGATGGCCGTAGCGCAGGGGGGCATGGGCCAGCGCATCCAGGGCCTGACGGTTGCGGACGTGATGGACACCGAGCCCGTCACGATCCCCGCCGACCTGCGCCTGATCGACGCGCAGGAGGAGTTCTTCGGGCGCTACCGCTGGCCCTGGTTCGCCGTGGTGGACCCCGCGCGCCACTTCCTCGGGGTGATCCGCTCCGAGCGCCTGGACGCCGAGATCGCCGCCGGGCGGCCCGCGCTTCAGGTGGTGGACGTGCTTGAGGACAACCTGCCGGTGCGCATCGACGAGGACCAGCCGCTGGAGTCGCTGTTGCGCGCGGAGGGCCTCGGGCGCCTCGGGGCGATGGTCGCCGTCGATGGCGAGGGGGTCCTGCGGGGCGTCGTCACCGTCGCGCAGATCCGCCAGGCGCTGCGCCCGGCAGCCGGCGTATAGAGTTCCGCCGCATGCCTCAGCACGACGTCCTCATCATCGGAGCAGGTCTGGCAGGCCAGCGCGCAGCGCTCGCCGCCGCGCAGGCCGGGTCGAGCGTCGCTTTGCTCAGCAAGGTCCACCCCGTGCGCTCGCACTCCGTCGCCGCCGCCGGTGGCATCAACGCGGCGATCTCCGTCGATGACGATTGGCACTCGCACGCGTATGACACCGTGAAGGGCTCCGATTTCCTCGGTGACCAGGACGCGATCGAGGTGATGTGCTCCGAGGCCCCGCAGGAGGTGATGCACCTCGAGCACGCGGGTGTCACCTTCCACCGCAACGAGCGGGGCGAAATGGACCTGCGCGCGTTCGGCGGCGCCTCGATGAAGCGCACGGCGTATGTGGCAGATATCACAGGCCAGGCGATCCTGCACGTCCTGTATGAGCAGCTGATGAAGCACCACGAACAGATCGACCGCTATGAGGAGTGGTTTGTCACCTCGCTGGTGCAGGACGACCACGGCACCTGCGTCGGTGTGGTCGCGCGCGACGTGCGCAGCGGCCGCATGGAGGTGTTTGGAGCAAAGAACACGATCCTCGCCTGCGGCGGTGCCGGCCAGGTGTACAACCCGACGACGAACGCCCTGATCGTCACGGGTGACGGGATCGCGCAGGCCTACCGCATCGGCGCCCCCCTGATGGACATGGAGATGGTGCAGTACCACCCAACGACACTCGTGGAGAACGGCCTCTTGATTACAGAGGGCGCGCGCGGCGAGGGCGCGGTTCTGCTCAATAGCGAGGGTGAGCGCTTCATGGAGAAGTACGCGCCGAACAAGATGGAGCTGGCCTCGCGCGACGTCGTCTCACGCGCCGAGCAGACGGAGATTCTTGAGGGGCGCGGCGTCGGGCCCAATGGTGAAGGGATCTATTTGGACATCACGATGGTGCCGCGCAAGCGCACGCTGGAGGCGCTGCGCGAGATAGTCAACATCGGCAAGGACTTCGCGGGTGTTGACATCACGCGCGAGCCGATCATGATCCGCCCCGGCCAGCACTACATCATGGGCGGGGTGAAGACCGACATCGACGGCGCCACCTCCATTCCGGGGTTGTATGCCGCCGGTGAGGTGGCGTGCGTGTCGGTGCACGGGGGAAACAGGTTGGGCGCCAATTCACTGCTCGACACCTTGATTTTCGGCCGCCGCGCCGGTGAACACGCGGCCGCGCGCGCCGCCACGATGGCGATGCCCGTGGCATCCGATGCGCGCCTGCGCGAGGACGTGGCGGAGATCGACGCGATCGTCGCCCGCCCCCGCGATGGCCGCCGCATTTCGGAGATAAAGCGCGAGCTGGGCGACATCATGAACTCGAACGTCGCCGTCTACCGCGACCAGGCGGGCCTGGAGCAGGCGCTTGAGGTGGTGAAGCGCCTGCAGTCGGAGTCCGAGACCGCGTACATCGACGACCGCGGCACCGTCTTCAATCAGGACGTCCTGGGTGCGATCGAGCTCGGCTACATGCTCGACTGCGCCGAGGCCACCGTCGTGGCCGCGATCGAGCGCAAGGAGTCGCGCGGCGCGCAGTTCCGCACCGACTTCCCGGAGCGCCTGGATGAGGAGTGGCTGAAGCACATCACGATCACGCAGAGCTCCTCCGGCCCGGAGGTCGGCTACGCGCCGGTCACCATCACGCAGTGGCAGCCCGAGGAGAGGAAATACTGATGGCCGACGTGCACAAGCCGGCAGAGTCGTTCACGCTGAAATTGCGTCGTTATGACCCCGAGTCGGGCGAAGCGCCCTACTGGGACGAACACACGATTGAGCTGGAGCCCCACCGCTCGGTGCTGGAGGGCATCCTGCAGGCGAAGGCCCGCTTCGACGGCTCGATCGGCATCCGCTGCTCGTGTCGCGCTGCGATCTGCGGCAGCTGCGGCGTGCGCATCAACGGTGAACCGGGCCTTGCCTGTCACACGCATCTCGATCACGCGCGCGACGCCTCCCCCGACGGCACGATCGAGATCGAGCCGATGGGCAACATGCCCGTGATCAAGGATCTGGTGGTGGACATGGACGCCGTGCACTGGAAGAAGGTGCAGCGCGTCACGCCCTGGCTGATCGCCAAGCAGCCTGTGCCCGAGCGCGAGTACATCGTGCCGCGCGAGAGCATGGTGGACGTCACCCAGTCGATGGCCTGCATCCAGTGCGGCGCCTGCGTGTCGGACTGCCTGGCGATGGAGGCCGACCCCGGCTTCATCGGGCCGGCGGCGCTGGCGAAGGCCTACCGCTTCGTCGGCGACCCGCGCGACGCCGAACGCCACGAGCGGCTTATGGACCTGTCCCAGGACCCGCAGGGCATCTACGACTGCACGCACTGCTTCAAGTGCGTCGATGCCTGTCCCAAGGGCGTCAACCCGATGGGCCAGATCATGCGCCTGCGGCGCATCGCCGGCTCGGATGAGCACATCGTCGACGCACACAACGGCCACCGCCACGAGCAGGCGATGACGAGCCTCGTGCGCGACTACGGCCTCAACCACGAGACGGAACTGCTCGCGCGCAGCTACGGCGGGGACTCCTGGTTCGGCAAGTTCCACCCCCGTGCCGCCAAGGAGCTGCTCGGCTCGGTCTCCGTCGCCTTCAACGGCCTCGTGCGCAAGCGCGTGAGTCCGGTGCTCGCGCTGATGGGCCACAAGATCCCCAAGGCCGACCTCGAAGGCGTGAAGCGCATCTATCAGACGGTGGAGGGCCGCCCCGAGCGGTATGAGCTGAACCTGTACGTGAGCGGCGAGGACGAAGAGGCCGAGCCGGCCACCACGAGCGCGGCCGCTGCCGGCGCAGAGGGGAGCACGACGCCATGAGCATGAAGGTCGCCTACTGGCCGGGCTGTGTGAGCCGCGGCTTCACCCCGGAGCTGCACGGCTCGATGGCGAAGGTCGCGCCGTTGCTGGATATCGAGCTGGTCGAGCTGAACCGCGCCAACTGCTGCGGCGCGGGCGTGATCGCCGAGCACAACCAGGAGCTGGCGGACACGCTGAACGCGCGCACGTTCGCGCTTGCGCAGCAGGTCGATGGAGCGGAGCTGATGATGAACATCTGCTCGACCTGCCAGGGCGCGCAGAGCGAGTGCCAGGAGCGCCTGGATGCCAACAGTGAATACCGCGCGCAAGTGAACGAGACGCTTGCGCCCGAAGGCCTGTCATACGAGAAGGGCCTGACGAACAAGAACTTCTCCTGGCTGCTGGTCGAGGAGATCGGGCTGGACACTCTGCGCGCACAGGTGAAACGACCCTTGACGAACCTCAAGGTGGGCCCCTTCTACGGCTGCTACATCGTGCGCCCCCGCGACCGCCTCGGCATCGACGCCGAGCACCCGCGCGACCACTACCTGCACCAGCTGATCGAGGCGCTCGGCGGCACCGTGATCGACTACGCCGGCATGCGCAAGTGCTGCGGCTTTCCAATCATCACGATGAACAAGCAGGCATCGCTCAAGCAGGCCGGCACGCACCTGGCCGACGCGAAGGACGCCGACGCCGACTGTCTGGTGACGCCATGCCCGCTGTGCCACCTGAACCTCGATCTGCAGCAGCCGCTGGCGGCGAAGACCGTGGGGCGCGACCTTGACGTGCCGGTTTTGCACCTCCCCCAGCTCGTCGGTTTGGCGCTGGGGCTTGAGCCCGGTGAGCTGGGGTTGAGTCGCCACGTCGTGCGGCCCACCTCGGTGATCGACTGGTCAACCGCTGTGGTGGGCGCAGCGGCCTAGGCACCGCTCGCCGCCTGCTTTAGGCTGCGGGCCATGCGGGTTCTCACCCCCCGGAGGGTTTCGTGAAGATCCTCACCGTCGTCGGCAACCGCCCCCAGTTCGTCAAGGCCGCCGCCGTGTCCGGCCCGCTGCGGGCCGCGCACGAGGAGGTGCTCGTGCACACCGGCCAGCACTACGACGATTCGCTCTCGGAGATCTTCTTCCGCGAGCTCGGGCTTGAGCGCCCCGAGCGCGAACTGGGGATCGGCGGCGGCTCGAACACCTCGCAGACCGCCCGCATGCTGGCGGCGATCGAGCCCTTGCTGAGCGAAGAGGCACCCGACGCGGTGCTCGTGTACGGCGACACCAACTCGACGCTCGCAGGCGCGCTCGCGGCAGCACAGGCGCGGGTGCCGGTGGTGCACATCGAGGCGGGGATGCGCTCGTTCGATCTCGCCATGCCCGAGGAGCTAAACCGCCTGCTCACCGATCACATGAGCGACCTTTTGCTGTGCAGCTCGCACGTGGGCGCACAGAACCTCGCACGCGAGTCGGTCGCCGGCTGGGTCGAGGTTGTGGGCGACGTGATGGTCGACATCGCGCTGAAGTGGCAGCCCCGCGCGAGCGCGAGCGCGGCGGACGCAGCCGAGCGGCTGGGCCTCGACCCCGGCAGCTACGTGCTCGTCACCGCGCACCGGGCGGGCAACGTGGACGATCCGGCGCGGCTGAAACAGTTGGTGGCGCTGCTGGGCGAGGTGTGCAAGCGCACCCCCGCGCTGTTCCCGATGCACCCGCGCACGCGCGAGCGCCTGCACGCGACCGCGGGCGAGAATGGCAGCCTGTGGGACGACCTCGCGACAGAGGGCATGAGCATCGTCGAGCCACTCGGCTACGCCGAGTTCACCGCCCTGCTGTACGGCGCACGCGCGGTGCTGACGGATTCGGGCGGCGTGCAGAAGGAGGCATACCTCGCGGCCGTGCCGTGCGTGACGCTGCGCAACAGCACGGAGTGGATCGAGACAGTGGAGACAGGCTGGAACGCGCTCGTGGATCTCGACGCCGGCGCGGTGCTGGAGGCGCTGGAGCGCGAAGCGCCGGTGCGCCACCCGCCGCTGTATGGGGACGGGCGCGCGGCGGAGCGCTGCGTGGCGGCGATCGGCGCGCTGGGCGTGGGCGGGCGGCGGTCGTGATCCGCCTGGGCGTTGTGGGCCTCGGCTACTGGGGTCCGAACCTCGCGCGCAACTTCGCCGCGATCCCCGGGTGCGAGGTCGCCTGGCTGTGCGACGCCTCGGCCGCTGCGCGCGCGAAGATCGCGCAGACGCTTCCGGAGGCGAGCCTGGCCGGCGACATCGGCGAGCTACTGGCCGACGACGCGCTCGATGCGGTGGTGCTGGCCACGCCTGTGCCGACCCACGCCGAGCTGGCCGTGCGCGTGCTGGACGCGGGCAAGCACTGCTTCGTGGAGAAGCCGCTCGCCACCAACGTGGCCGACGCGCAGCTCGCCGTGGAGGCGGCGGAGCGCGCGGGGCGGCTGCTGATGGTGGGCCACCTGCTCGAGTACCACCCCGCCGTGGCGTCGCTGAAGGGCCTGTTGGATGGTGGCGAGCTGGGGGAGCTGTTCTATCTGTACGGCAACCGTGTGAACCTGGGCAAGCTGCGCGCCGATGAGAACGCGCTGTGGAGCCTCGGAGCGCACGACGTCTCGGTGGTCCTGCACCTGATCGACGAAGACCCCGTGGAGTGCACCGCGCACGGGCACTCGTACGTGCGCGCGGGCGTGGAGGACGTGGTGTTCTGCTACCTGCGCTTCCCGTCGGGGGTAGTCGCGCACCTGCACCTCTCGTGGCTCGATCCGCACAAGGAGCGGCGCCTGACGGTGGTCGGGTCGCGGCGCATGGCCACGTTCGACGACATGCGCCTGGAGGGGAAATTGACGGTGTACGACAAGGGCTTCGACGAGGACGCGCGCAGCTGGGGCGAGTACGTCGCCCGCAGCGGCGAGAGCTTCTCGCCGCGAATCGCGAACGTCGAGCCGCTGCGCGTGGAGTGCGAGCACTTCGTGGAGTGCGTCAGAGACGGACGCGCACCGCGCTCGGACGGGCGGAGCGGATTGCGCGTGGTGCGGGTGCTGGAGACGCTGCAGCGTTCGCTGAGCGGCTGAGGGCGGGCAGGCAAGGGCCGAGCGCTGCCGCAGGCAAATACGCCTGCCTGCAGGCTTCTGGTTCGATATAGTGGGATCTTTTGGGTGCTTGCCAAGTGCGTGGAAGTGTGCTATCACGTGTTTTGACGCTGGCTGCCAGCCATCTGGAGCGGGCGTGAAGCCAAGTGCCAAACACGACCAAGGAGGCCATCACACGAGAAAGAGACCCCAACGAAGTTCAGATAGTTTCCAACCAAGAATCCTTTTATATCCTAACTATGGAGAAATCCACATGCGTAAGATTATAATTACGGGGCTGTTCGCCGCGGTGCTCGCGTCGTGCGCCGTAGCGGCTCCGGCTATGGCTCACGAATTCGTGGCGAGCCAAACCAAAGGCATCGTTCAAGACAAAGGCGGCACACAGACCTTCAAAACTGGACTCGCTACAGTTTCGTGCACGGCAGAGACGTCCATTGGCGTCGTACAATCAAAACGTGCGACAAGCAACAAAGAGGCCGTCCTATACACCGGCTGCACGTTTGAAGGCACCGCCGCAGCTGAAGTCACTCAAGCAAAATACGAATTCAAAGCCGAAGGAACCATTGCTCTTGAAAATGAAGTCCTAATCACAGTACCCAAACTCTCATGTGAAATAAAAGTTCCATCTACTGGTAACCAAAATCTCAGCTCGGCAACTTATACCAACAATCAACAAAATGGCACGATAGCACTGGCCGCTAATGTATCTGGAATCTCGGCCACACTCGGCGGAACGGGTAGTACTTGCCCCAAAGGATCGACGACTACCGCTAAATATACTGGCTCGTCGACGGTCTTCTTCTTGGAGTGCCTGCCCAAAAAAGAAGGTACTTTCAAAGATCCTCTATGCACCCAACCAGGCGGTAAAGAAGGATATCAACTGATTGCCGGCTCTATCTACTGGGAATAAGAATAGGCAGCCGGGCGATGAGCCCGCGCGCTTTGATTAGCCTATAGTTGTAATGCTCATACAGGTAGGGGGTTCGTGGTCTAAGCCGCGGGCCCCTTATCTGCTATTACGAGCGCCGGCTACCATTAAAGTAAGAAACACAACCCAGAGAAGCGGACGACTCCGGTATTATTTTAAATGTGCGACCACAGTTCAGCGAGGGAGAGGTGAATTCGCCCAATGAACAGTCATAACAGGCGCACTCTTCTCGTGTTCGCCGTCCTCGCACTTGTGGCGACTATCGCCTGGGTGGGCTTAGTGCCGCCTGCCGCGAGGGCCGAACCGTGTCCCAACACTGGCTTTCGTACCGGCCCATCTGCACGCCTCCCGGATTGCCGAGCATACGAGCAGGTTTCCCCCGCCGACAAGAACGGCGCCGATGCCTCCATGGTGCCCGCACGGGCGAGTTCCAACGGAGGCGCTATCGTGTATATGAGTCTGGGTTCGTTCACAGGTTCCACTGGGAGCGAGTTCCCCAACGCCTATCTGAGCTCCCGCGGCGAAGACGGCTGGCAGACGCTCAGCTTGGCGCCACCCACACCGCACGCCACTCCGGCCGGTATAGCTCCGCTTGGTTATGACTTCTCGCCGGATCTATCGCAGTTTGTGCTCAGCGTGCCACTGCAGAATCTAGCCCCAGATGTACTACCGGAAGCACCTGCCGGCGTGTACAACCTTTACCTGCGACACCCCGATGGAAGCTACTCACTCATAACGACTGCGCCTCCTTTGGTGAACCTGCCCCCCAACTGCGAATGCATCGGTGAAGCCAATCTATCGGTCTTCGCTGGTGCCTCCAGCGACTTCAGTCACGTCATCTTCGAGGCGAACGAAAGCCTGTCGGGTACGGGTGCCCCAAGCGCCCCCGTGGGAAGCCCCCTCGTGGAAAACCTGTATGAAGGCACCGGTGGCCAGGTTCGCTTGGTGGGAGTGCTGCCAGATGGCACGATCGCCGTGGGCGGCTCCGAGCCAGGTGCCGGAATCGAAATCTTCTACTCCGCCGTGACGCCCGCCGATAGCCAGAGCATCAACCATGCGATATCGCTCGACGGCTCGCACATCCTCTTCCAGGCCAAGGCAGACGGGGGAGCGCCCGATCCTGCGCAGGGCGGACTGACTGAGCTCTATGATCGGATCGACGGTTCCTCCACGATCGAGCTCTCTACGCCGGCAGAAGGCGCCATGCCGGCGAACAAGACGCCGAAGTCGGCACGATTCTGGGCTGCCTCAGCCGATGGCTCCCTCGTCTATTTCACCAGCTCGGGCGAGCTGACAACACAATCGAACACCGGCCCAGGCAATGAAGGTCAGGACCTCTACCAGTACGACGTCAAGACAAGGACTTTGGCCGATCTGACGATCGATGATGTGGCAAGCGGTGCGGACATCCAGGGCGTCGTCGGTACTGCGGAAGATGGCTCTTACATCTACTTCGTAGCAAAAGGACAGCTTATACCGGGAAAGGGTATAGATGCCCAGCCCAACCTCTACGAGTATCACGCAGGCCATCTCAGCTTCATCGCGACACTCAATGAAGACGATGCACACGACTGGTACACGCGGCCCGGTGAATTGCAGTCGTACGTCACTCCGGATGGGCGCCATCTCGCCTTCATGTCCGTCAACAATCTGACCGGATACGACAACAGCGACCAGCACACCGGCCTGGCGGATAGCGAGGTGTACGAGTATAACGCCGAAACTGGCAGTCTTGCGTGCGCCTCATGTAACCCGAGCGGCGCGCAGCCTGCGGGTAATGCGTTCATCGGAGCAAAGATGGATGAATGGGCGAGCACCCCCTTCTACCAGCCGCGCACGCTCACCGACGACGGGAGCAGACTATTCTTCTCCTCGCCGGACGCGCTCACGTCCGGCGCCCGCAATCCGTACGTGAAGGTCTACGAGTACGAGGCAGGCGATATCCATCTCATATCAAGCGGCACGAGCGGCTCTGATGACACTTTCTTGGACGCCAGCCCGGATGGGACCGACGTATTCTTCGCGACTCGCCAGGCGCTTACAGCCAGCGATCAGGACGAACTCCTCGACGTGTACGACGCGCGCGTCAACGGTGGCTTCCCCCCGCCGCCCGCACAGTTGCCTTGCTCGGGGAGCGTATGTCAGGGGCAGCCCAGCACGCCTCCGCCGCTGCCCTCGCCCATCTCAGCGACGTTCACGGGCGCCGGCAATCCTTTAGCACCGGCGGCCAGCACTCCGTCCACCAAGGCCAGGAAGCCGAAGACTCAGAAGAGGACGAAGAAGAAGCTCAAGCACGGACGGCACACGCGTAAGAAATCCCGGAAGCGATGAGTATGAGCATAACTATTGGCAGGCTAGCCAGGATGGGGCTGCTGATGCTGGCTGGGGTGATCGTCTTCTCGGCATGCATGGCCGGACCGCTCGGCTCCACGCCCGCGTTCGCCGCATCGCTTGGTCCACACTGGGAGATCACATCGGCGCCCCTACCTACCTACTTCAAGCAGGGCGACCCGGCCGACAAGTACACGCTGATAGCGATGAACGACGGTGGTCAGGCTACAAACGGAAGCACCGCGACGGTCGCGGACACGCTCCCTCCCGGACTCACGGCAACTGGGATCGAAGGTTATGATCTGGAACTTAGCCAGTCACTGAACTGTGTCCTAAGCACCCTAAGCTGCACGTTCTCAGGCGAGGTGGTCCCAAACGACCTCCTCATCGTCACGATCACTGTCTCGGTTGCCAGTGAACTTCCGCCCACTGTCACCAATCTCGCAACGGCTTCGGGAGGCGGCGCTCCAAACGCGACCGTGAGCGACCCAACCACTATCAGTTCCTCGCCCGTTCCTTTTGGCCTTTCTTATCTCGCTACCCATATAACCGATGGGAGTGGTTTACCCGAAACCCAGGTTGGGGCGCATCCATTTCAGATGACAACGAGCCTCGCGTTCAACAGCGGCTCGTTGGAAGCGGAGGGCTTTCCGCTTTTAAACGCAGAGGCAAAGGATATCGAAGTCGCACTGCCGCCCGGCTTGGTGGGCGACCCTGGCGCTGTCCCACAGTGCAGTCAGATCACCTTCGAGACGGTGCGAAACGGTGGCAACTGTCCCGCCGACACGCAGGTCGGCCTCTTGCAGGTGTTCTTTTATTCGCACGGCCACTCGGAGCAGACCGCGCCAATCTATAATCTCGTCCCCCCGCAAGGCCAGCCGGCCGAGCTTGGGTTCACTGTTGACTTCGACGTGCATATCCCGATCTTCTTCCACGTACGAAACGACGGGGACTACGGACTGACCGCGCAGTTGACGACCCTTAGCGAGGCCGACCCCGTGCGCGCGAGCATCCTCACACTGTGGGGCGTGCCAGCGGATCCCAGCCACGACAGCGTTCGACGGGCAGAACCGAGTTGCCCGAGCGGGTGCGGCAGCGACGCCCCGCTGAAGCCTTTCATGACCCTCCCGTCGAGCTGCGAGAGCGAACCACCCCCGGGCATGAGCATGACGACCGACTCGTGGCAGAACCCAGGCCTGCGTACCGAAGAAAGTCTGCCCGACCTGGCCGACCCGAACTGGACGACACTCGGCACCGAACTGCCCCCCTTCACCGGCTGCGCGCGGCTGTCGTTCTCCCCCACCCTCTCGGCGCAGCCGGCTGCCACGCAGGCCGGGGCCCCCAGCGGCTATACGATCGAGCTCGGCGTGCCGCAGAACGACAGCCCGACGGGCCTGGCGACCTCGACCTTGCGCGATGCGACGATCGCGCTGCCGCTGGGGACCACGCTGTCGCCTGGGGCGGCCGATGGGTTGCAGGCTTGTACGGACGCGCAGTTTGCGCTGCGTTCGCAGAACGCGGCTTCGTGTCCGCAGGCCTCGCAGATCGGGACGGTGCTGGTGCACAGCCCGCTGCTGCGTGCGCCGCTGGTGGGGCAGCTCTACGTTGGGCAGCCCACATGCGCGGTGTGCAGCCCCGCCGACGCGCAGAGCGGGAGGCTCGTGCGGCTGTTCCTGCAGGCGCAGGGGTTGGGGGTGACGGTGAAGCTCGCGGGCAATGGCTCGATCGACCAGGGCACGGGCGCGCTGAGCGCGACGTTCGAGAACAATCCGCAGCTGCCGTTCGACAGCCTGCAGGTGACGCTGAACGGCGGGCCGCGGGCGCCGCTGGCCAACCCGAGGAGTTGCGGGCCGGTGCGGAGCACTGCGCAGCTCACGCCGTGGAGCTCGCCGTTCACGCCAGATGCCACTCCGGAAAGCGGCTTTGAAGTGACGGGCTGCCCCCCCGCGCAGTTCGGCCCGGGTGTGGCGGTGGGTACGCTCGATAACCAGGCCGGGGCGTTTGGGGCGCTCACGTTCACGCTCACGCGCGGGGACTCCGAACAGGATCTGGGGCAGCTGTCGCTGCGCACCCCCGCGGGGCTGCTGGGGCTGCTGGCCAAGGTGACGCCGTGCGCAGAACCGCTCGCTGCGAGCGGTGAATGCCCCGAAGCGAGCCAGATCGGGCACGTGATCGCCGCGGTGGGCAGCGGCTCGAACCCGCTGTATGTGCCGCAGGCCGGCAGGGCGCCGGATCCGGTGTACCTGACGGGCCCCTATCACGGCGCGCCGTTCGGGCTGACGGTTGTGGTGCACGGGGAAGCGGGGCCGTTCAACCTCGGGCCCGTGGTCGTGCGCTCTGCCATCAATGTGGACCCGCACACCTCGCAGGTGACGGTCACCTCAGACCCGCTGCCCGCGAGCAAGGACGGGGTGCCGCTGCACATCAGGACGCTCAACGTGACGCTCGACCGCGCAGGGTTCATGTTCAACCCCACCAGCTGCGAACCGCTCAGCTTCACCGGTGAGATCGCCTCCGCGGAAGGCATGGGCTCCCCGCTGTCGAGCCGCTACCAGGCGGCGAACTGCGCCGTGCTGGGCTTCCACCCCCACTTCACGGCGGGGACCGAAGGCGCCGCTTCCGCGAAGGGCAACGGAGCCTCGTTGCACGTCGGCGTGAGCGCCGCCCAGGGTCCGCCGAGCAGCCCCACGGGGGCGGGCGAAACCAACATCAGGCGCGTCGACGTGCAGCTGCCCAAGGTGCTGCCGGCGCGCCTCACGACACTGCAGCAGGCGTGCACCGCCGCGCAGTTCGCCGCCAACCCGGCGGGCTGCCCGGCGGCCTCGTACGTGGGCTGGGTGGTGGCCCACAGCCCCGTGCTGAAGAACGCCCTCACCGGCCCGGTGATCCTCGTCAGTCACGGCGGCGCCGCGTTCCCCGATGTGGTCGTGGTGCTGCAGGGTGAAGGCGTCGTGCTCGATCTGACCGGCAACACGTTCATCACGCACAGCATCACCTCCTCCAAGTTCGACACGGTGCCCGACGCGCCGATCTCGAGCTTCGAATTGCGCTTGCCGCGCGGGCCGCACTCCGCGCTGGCCTCCTCTGTGGGCGGCTTCTGCGGCAGGCAGCTGACGATGCCCACCACCATCGAGGGTCAGAACGGCGCCATCCTCAAGCAGAGCACGAAGATCGCCATCTCCGGTTGCAAGGCCATCCCGCGTCGCCGCGCAACCGGCCGCCGCGCAACCGCGCGGCACGGCAAGAAGGCCGCCTGACGCAAGTCCGCCTGACGCGAGCCAGATGCACGTTCGCTGACTTTCCTTGACAGTGGGATTGACGGCTGATAGGAACCAGCGCCATGAGCCAACACGAGGCAAACGAAATCGCACGCGAGGCGCAGCGCCGTTGGCGCGGGCGCGGAATGCTGAAGATCGCGCTGCCCACGGCGGCGGCGCTGGGCGCCGGTGCGGCGATCGCCGTCGGCTCGATCCCGGGCTCCGGCGGCACGATCACCGGGTGCTATGCGGGCACGGATGGCGCCACGGTGGAATATCCGCCGCCGCCGGGCGCAACCGGCCTCAGCCGCACCCCCGAGCCCCCCGGGGCGCTGCGCGTGATCGACCCGAGCCTGCCCAAGACGCTCACCATCGGCGGCAGCCCCCTGGGCGCGGCCGGCGGCGAGACGATCCCCAACCCCGCGGCGACGTGCGTCAACGAACAGGAGACGCAGATCACCTGGAACCAGACCGGCCCCGCCGGACCGCAAGGCCCCCAGGGTCCCGCGGGCGGACAGGGCGCGAACGGCGCCGGCGGCGCCCCCGGCTCGCCACTCGTCGGCGGGACCGAATTCGGCATCAGCGGCGCCCCCGGCAACACCTTCCTGAAGATCGAGTCTGCCATCAAAGGCGAGCTCAAGCTCGACTCGTTCACGATCGGCGCACACGCCACCAACATCGGCTCGCAGAGCAGCGGCGCGGGCGCGGGCAAGGCGACGATCCAGAGCTTCACGATCACCAAGCAGCTCGACGCCTCCTCGCCATTGCTCTTCCAGGGCGAGGCCCGCGGCACCGACTACAAGGAAGTGGCGGTCATCTTCGAGCGTAAGGCCGGCGACAAGCAGCAGACCTACCTCGAGTACAAGTTCCAGGATGTCCTCATCTCCTCGATCGTCGACGGCACCTCCTACAAGGAGCAGCCCACCGAGGAGGTCACCTTCAACTTCCAGAAGTGCACGGAGACGCTGCTTCCCGCCGTGCGGGGCGCCTCGCCGGTGAGCTTCAACATCAACGCCAACGCAAAGATCTGAGCGGCGCGGGCGCGTACGAGCAGTTCGAGTACCCGGGCTACGCCTACCCGGCGACGCACCCCGCGCGACTGGAGGCGATCGCGCGGCTGTTCGGCTTGCGGCCCACGCCGGCCGCGCACAGCCGGGTGCTGGAGCTCGGCTGCGGCGACGGCGGCAACCTGCTCTCGCTCGCGCAGGCGCTGCCCGGGGCGCAGCTGGTGGGGATCGACGCGGCGGCGGGCGCAATCGAGCGGGGGCGCAAGCTCGCGCGGGATGCCGGCCTCGAGAACGTCGAGCTGCATTGCCTCGACCTGGAAGCGCTGCCCGAGGGCGATGAGCTCGGCGAAGGCGGCGGTTTCGACTACATCCTCAGCCACGGCGTCTACTCGTGGATCCCGCCGCGCGTGCGTGTAGCGCTGCTGGCGGGTGTGCGGCGCCACCTCGCGCCGATGGGCGTGGCGTACGTCAGCTACAACGCCTACCCCGGCAGCTACCTGCGCGACATGGCGCGCGACATCCTCGGCTACCACGTACGCGCGATCGACGACCCGCAGGCCAAGCTGGCGGCGGCGCAGGAGCTGATGCGCACGATCGTCGCGATCGACACGCCCTCGCCCTACGCCGTGGTGCTGCGCGAGCACATGGAGCGGATGCTGCGCTACAGCACCGCGCTGCTGTTCCACGACGACCTGGCGGAGATCTCCACGCCGTTCTACTTCCACGAGTTCGTGGAGCACGCCGAGCAGCACCGCCTGGCGTTCCTCGCCGAGGCCGACCTGTTCGAGAGCCAGATGCGGGATGTCCCCGCGAGCGCCGAGCAGCTGATGGCAGGGCTGCCCGACGATGTGGTGGTGCGCGAGCAGTATCTCGACTTCTTCAAGAACCGCATGTTCCGCCAGACACTGCTGTGCCACGCGGACGCGCCCGTCACGCGGGCGCTGGACGACGCGGAGATCGAGGGGTTCGCGGTTTATTCTGCCGTGCGCGAGGAGGAGGGCGGGGCGGACCAGAAGAGCGGCCACGGCCAGGAGAGCGGGAGCGGCACCACGTTCACGACCCCCGAGGGCTACACGATCACGAGCAGCGAGCCACTCGTGCAAGGAGCGATGCGCGCACTCGCCGAGACATGGCCGCAGGCGCTCGACTTCGAGGAGCTGCTGGAGCACGCGCTGCGCGCGGCCGGTGGGCCGCCAGAGGGCGGCGAGAACGCGTCACCGACAGACGGGCAGGCATGGACGGAGCTTGTGCGTGCACGGCTGCGCACCGTGCTGCTGCAGGCATACCTGGCGCGGATCGTGATGCTGCAGGGATGCGCGCCGCCGCTGGTGAGTCGTGCGAGTGAAAGGCCGCTGGCGAGCCCACTCGCGCGCGCGCAATGCGCCGCCGGCGCGGCGGCCGTCAGCTCGCTGCTGCACGCGAACGTGCGCCTGGAGGGGGAGCTGGAGGCCCGGGTGCTCGTGCTGCTGGATGGAACGCGGGATCGCGTGGCGATGCTGCGCGAGTTGGGGGAACCGGCCGTGGCGCCAGAGTCGCTTGAGCAGACGCTTGTGCGGTTTGCGCAGGCCGGGCTGCTGCAAGGGTGAGCGCGGCTATCCGCGGCGCCCCGGCGCTGAGGACCGGCCAACCGCGCGGCTACCCGCGGTGGCGGGCGCGTGCCCGCGCCTTGCTCGCCTTGTGCGCCTTCTTCTTTGCCCTGGGGCGCTTCTTGTGTTTCGGAGGCTTTGGCACGGGGATTTTGACGGACGGGAAGACGGGAATCGCCAGCAGCTGCGGGGTGGGCGGCTGCACGATGCCGGTCGGGGGGTTGGGGGTGGTGAAGCTGCGATCCACGCCCGTGGTGCTGCCAGCTGCGTTGAAGGCCACCACGCGGTAGTGGTAGGTGACGCCTGGCTGCAGCCCGGCCACGGCCTGGGAGACCTGCACGGAGCCGTGTTCGCGGCCCGCTTCGCCGCCGTAGATGGTGGTGCCGTAGCTGGTGTCGGAGCCGAATTCAAAGAAGTAAGAGGTGGGGGTGTCCTCGGGGTAGACCGTCGCGGTGAGGGTGACGCTGGTGGGGGTGATGGATTCGGCGCCGGTGGTGCTCACCACGGGCGGCATTTCGGGGGAGGTGCCGTTTGAGGGGGTGTGGAAGGTCTCGTCGGGGCCGGGGGTAAGGCCGGCCTTGTTGATGGCGATCAGGGCGAAGTGGTAGGTGGTGTTGGGGCTCAACCCATAGGGAATGGCCTGCTCGACGGGGATCGGGGCGGTGCCGCTGCCGATGCCGACGCTGGGGAGTTCCTGTGTGTAGTCGTTAGCTCTGGGGCCGATGACGAAGTGGTAGACCGTCGGGCCGTAGTCGGGGTTGACGAAGCCGTTGAGGATCGCGCTTTCGGTGGTGACTTCGGTGGCGAAGGCGGGGAGTTCGTCGACGATCGGGAGGAGGGGGAGGGTTTCGAAGGTGCCGGGGGGGCCGTAGTTGACGAGGCCGCCGGCGAGAGCTTCGGTGTTCGTGGCGCCGAGCCGGCAGCGGTAGGTTCTGCCGGGTTCGAGTCCGCTTAATTCCGCTGAGACAGGCTTGAAGCCGGTGCCTTCCACGGTGCCGCCCATCTGGTGTTCGAAGCCTTCCGGTCCGTATTCGAAGGTGTACTGCGCACCTTCGGTGCCCAGCGGATTGACTTCACCGCTTAGCGTGGCGGTCGTAGCCGTCACTGCCGAAACTGCACATGCGCCCTTTACGTCAGGCACGACGACAGTCTTGGCAACGAAGGCGCTCCCATTGAGGTTGCCGGCGTCGGAGGCGTAGATCGTGCGCGCGGCGCCGTTCACCGCGAGACCCAGGGAGTTGCCGAGGATACCGGCGCCGAATTCCCCGGCGAGATTCAGTTCTCCCGACCCCGCCGGCTGATACTGCGCGATCTGAGGGCCGTAATCGACGTAGAGATCGTTGGTGGAGGGGTCAATGGCGATGGCGGTGGCGCCGCTCGTGATCTCCTGTTCTGATTCGACAGCTCCAACCAGACTGCTGCGCTTGAACTCAGCAACAAGTCCTTCCCTGAAGAAGTCCCGGACGAAGAGATCACCCACGGCGTTAACGGCCACGCCCTGGGGATGCCCCGACAGCAGTTCGGAACCCTTGATCTGCATGACCCCCCCGCCCGCGTCGTTGAACTCATCGACGGCGCCCTTTTCTGGTTCGAAACTGGCGATATACACATCGCCCTGCGCATCCACCGCGACTCCTATCGGGAGGGAGAAGGGTTCCGTGGGAGCCCCCCCGCTTGTGTGGCACGCTTCCGCGCCCACACCGTACCATCCGTTGAACTGGCAGACGTACTTATATGACGCTGTCCCGGTTCGTTCGAACTTGTCGACGACATTGTGCTTGATGTCTGTTACGAATAGGTCGTGGAAGGAGGCACTGGCGGGATCGCTGTCGACCGCCACACCGGCCGGCAAGGTCGCGAATTCGAACATTTCGCTCCCAGTTCCAGTGAGTGTTCCCAATAGACTGCCGCCTTCCAGGCCAAAAACATCAACGGCATTCGCTGGGCTGCCATCCGCGACAAGAACTTCGCCCGTGCTCGGATCGACCGCAACGCCGGTGGGGTTGGAGAACGAGCCGAAGGGCGAGAAGCTCGCCGGCGCGAAGGCGACCCGTTCGGACGCGCAGACCGGCGCGGCGATGACCAAGAGGGCAATCGTCATCGCCGCCGCTGTCAAGCCCGTCCGCATGGTCGCACGCGGGCTCATCGCCCGCCCCTTCCGCCGCCGCGGTTACTGGCTTTGACGGGACGCTTCTTAGCCTTCTTCTTGACTTTTGGACAGCCGCTGACGGCGATCTTGGTGTTCTGCTTGACCTGCGTCCCGTTCTGTGCGATGAGCGTCGTCGGCATTGTCAGCGCGATGCCGCACAGGTTCCCGCGCGTGGCGGCGGGCAGGTTCGTGGTGAGGGCAGAGTGCTTGCTCAGCGGCAGGTTCAGTTCGAAGCCAGTGATCGGCGCGTCGGGGACGCTCGCGAACGTGCTTGAGGTGATGCCCTTGGCAATGTTGATGTTGCCGATCAGATTTATGCGCACACCCTCGCCCTGCAAGACCACCTCCACGTCCGGGAAGGCCGCGCCGCCGTGGGAGACCAGGTAGGCGGGGCCTTCGAGCTGCACCGGCAGCACGGGCGTCCTGGCCTTGGCGATGCCGATAACCGAGCCCGCCGGGCAGGTGGCTGGGTTGGCTTCGAACGTCGCCAGCACGCACGCCTGCTGGATCGTCGTCAGCCGCGCGGGCAGCTGCTTGGGCAGCTTCACCGCCACCGAGCGGATGTTGGCCTGGCCCGGCTTATAGGCGACCTTCACGTCGAAGCTCGCGCCGTACTGCTTGTTGCTCCGGGCGAACGTGGAGGCGGTGAAGGACGGGCTGAAGGGCAGGCTGCGGCAGTTGGCCGCGGTGAACGGGATCGAGACCGGCGCCAGCGCGCCCTGAGCGCCCGCGACGGTGGCCGTAATCTGCTTGGTCGCGCAGTTAGTCGGGTTGAACATGAAGTTGGGGCGGTTGACTGTGACGTTTACGGTCTGGATGCGTAGAGGCACGCCGTCCTTGATCTGCGGGAGCGGCGCGCTCGTGATCGTCAGCGCGCTCGTGTTCGGATCGACGGTGATCGCGCTGCGCACCACTTCGTCGCCGAGATGGAAGGGGCCGGCGTCAGCTGGGACCACGATGCTCAGGCCGAAGGGCGCCCCGTTGTACTTTTCGGTCAGGTACACGCGGCCGGAAACCCAGAGAGGATGCGAGCCGGAGCCGGCGGCCGCGGCCACCGTTCCGATCTGGCTGGCTTCAGGGCATTCGCCCTTCTGAGCCTGCGGTTCCCGGCACAGCGGAACGTTGGAGAGCATCCCCAGCAGGCCGGGCGGGATGGTGACGCTGAGCTGGGAGAAGTACTGCTGGCGGTCGCCGCGCGAGAGGGTGAAGGTGAACGGGCTGAAGGCGCCGGCCGTGGGGTTGGTCGTCTCCGCGATCAGCGACGGGTTGAGAGGGAGTGTCCCGGGGCACGCGCCGCCCGCGCCGTCCCAGCTCACTGTGAAGGGCGATAGGGATGTGCTGTCGAGCGTCGCCGGTGCGCTCCACGCCGAGAGGTCGGCCGTAGCGGTCGCCGTGCCGCACGTCTGCGGGTTGGCCAGCGCGGCGCGGGGGCCGCCCGTAAAGCGCAGGCGGAACGCGCTGAAGGGCAACTGCGGGTTTTCGCGGAAGGTCGTTGTGATCTGGCCAGTCGTCGGGTTAACCGAGACGTGGCCCGCGAGCTTGATGATCGCGCCGGAGCCGGCGGCTTCGACGTAGATGCCGAACAGGGTGCCGTTGCGCGCGTCGTCCGCGGTGCATTCAGGCAAACCGCCTCCGCACTGGGGCTGCGCGATGTACACGTGGCCCTGCAACGGGCTGGATAGCAGTGGCGTTTCGACTTCCACGGTGCCGACCGTCGAGGCAGCCGGGCAGTGGCCGGGGGCGGTGTGGTAGAGGCCGTCGTCGTACGGGCTGCCGTTGCCTTCGAGATGGCCGGCGCCCAGTTCGGTTGCTTCTTCGTCGCGGAGATCGATGCCCGCGGAGCCTGTTTCCCCACTGCCGATGTTGATCCCTTCGGAGCCCGTCGCCGCGCAGCCGCGCAGGCCGTCGCCAGCCGCGGGAGAAACAGAGATGCCTGCGGGTAATGTCACCGTCGCGTCCTTCAACTCGGGGGTGCCGGGTGTAAACGAGCTTTCGTTCTGAGGGTTGGCGACGGTGAAGGTATAGCCAGAGGGCTCGTCTGCCTGTGTGGTTTCGGGTGCCACCGACAGTGTGGGCTGGAACTGGAGCATGTTGCAGCCGGTGATCTGAGGGTAGGAGACGGCTTCACGCGAGTCGTACTTCCCTGGATGCTCCCAACTGTCCACTTCCACGGTGGCCGATAAGGAGCCCGCCGTGCAGTCCACGGGATTGCTGAAGAAGGGCAACGACAGGCTTGTGCCTCCATCCTGTTCGGTGGGATTCCCGAAGAACAGGAGCGATACGCCGATCGCCGAAACCTGGGGTACCCCGGGAGCCGTCACGCGCAGCCGGTAGCTCGACCCGATACGTACCGTGCTCGCGTACATGATGACTGGACTGCTGATGAAGGTGAATCCGAACTCCGCGGGAAAGCCGGGTTCTGGCACCAAGTTGTATACGGCGGTCACCTCGCTGAGAAATCCCCCCGTCATGCGGAACACGCCGGGGGTTGCGTCGAATGCGATCGTGCCGATTCTGCTGCCGCGTGGGCACAACGTCTTTTCGCTGCCTTCAAGCAAAGCGTAAAGCGGACACTTGGGTAACGTCTGCGGGTTGCCCAACAGGCCCGGTGGAAGATCGACAATGATGTCCTTGGGTTCTTCGAGCGGATGGTCGATAACTTCGCCGCCGTTGATTTCCGAGTTGCCACTTGTGAGGTAGAGGCTCGTCGCAAGCGCGTTGGGATGTCCACCGGCCTGCGTTTCAAGCGCACCGTCACCGCCAAATGTCCGGAGCGAAAAGTCCGCGATCCCGAACTGAGCAGGCTTGGAGTCGATTGTCGTCTGACCGTCGGACGTGACCGCAGGCGCCCCCCCACCAGAGACCGAGGCCGAATTGTGCACGCTCTGCGTTCCAGCTTCTTCCAGCGAGCTGTCGACAGTCACGAAGACCTTCATCTCCAGCACTTCGCCCGGGGGCACTTCTCCAGCCACGCACTGAACGGGAACCGTGCTGCACCCCAACGACACCTTCGGGGTGAGGGCTTCACCTTCTACATGTACGGCATGTACCCCCGCCGGCAGCGTGTCGGCGATTGTCGCCCCACCAAGTGCGGGACGGCTGCCGACGTTCTGCACAAGCAGCACATAGATATCGCAGATCTGGTTGAGACTGTGTTCGCACTTGGCGTTGTTGGTCGAGGAGAAGTTCGTCGGCTGCGCCAGCTGGCGAATCGACCAGCCGGGCGCTGCCGGTGCCGCCGCTGCGCGCGCGCCGAACAGCAGCGGGACAGCGCAGAGCCCGAACGCCCAAGCAAGCATGACGGGAAGGAGAATGCCGACTCGTCTCATCAGCGTACAGGCCTCTCCCGCACGCGACTATCGCGTACTGCCCTGCGCGCCTTCCTCCCGGCTCCAGCCTTTTTCTTCTTGACTTTAGGCTTCCTCATTTTGGCCTTCGGCTTGGTCTTGGTCTTGGGCGGCGTGGAGGCAGTCGAGGTGCTTTCTGTTTCCGCAGCCCCGGTCGCACTGCCGCCGAGCGGCGACAGCGCCGGAGGCGCAGCTAGCGCGCCGCGACAGGCTTCACCGGCGCAACCGGATGAGAGCACGGGCGCCGGGAACCCGCCTTCGACACGCGCATCGTAGATGTCCTGCAGCGTGTCGCCGTCACCGGCGATCAGCGAGTCGGCAGTGGTGAAGAAGACGTCGTTGCCCGAGGGATCCGACCCCACCAGCTGGATGAACGTACTGGCCCCGAAGGCGTTGATATCGCGACCATCGGACAACAGGTACACACTCCCAGCGTGGTACTCGTAAACGTTCGGGACCAATGAGTCGCCGTTGGTGCTGAGCTGATCGTTCAGTGCTTGAGGCGTGAGGGCGTCCGCGCTCTGGAAGAACACCGCCCCGTCCGCTGCTGCCTGCGAACCATTTGCGTTGGCGGGGGAGTCAGTTTCGGAAAAATTGTACGACCCAAGCAGCACGATCGCGGAGCCCGCAACAGTCGCTCTGTCGTCGGCGTTGTAGCCGCCCTGTCCAATCGACGCCCGCACAAGGTCGCCAGTGGCGGCGTCGTACTGGAATACCTGAGATCCTCCGCCACTGAGCCCTTCGCTTGTCAGGTCTGCGACGCTCGTGAACACCAGGAAGCGACCTTCTTCGGAAGCCATGACGGGCCGGGCGTCCTGGCGCTGCCAATCACCTTCGTCGCTGGGGGCAAGCGTGGCCACGAACGAGATGTGCCCCGCGGGATACTGCGCGTCACGCTCGTACACGTACAGGTTGTCTTCATCTGCGACGGCACTGCGTCCGATCCCGTTGGGCGCCTCCGTCAGGGCCCCCTGCGCCACGAAGTAGACATGCGACCCGTCCTCGGATATCCGCGCCACGCCCTGCACCCTGGCACCTGCAGGTTCGGTGTCGCCGGCGGAGACAAGCATCAGGCTCTGAGCAGAGTGGGCGAAGTCATACTCGTAGAGGTTCTCCGATCCTTCGCTGGCACCCGCAAGCAGCTTCTGGGTGCTGGTGAAGAAGACCTTTGATCCGCCCTGAGAGGCGCCCTCGAAGTGAGCACTGGCGCACGGCGGCGCTACCGCCGGAGGCGGAGGCGAGCAGTATGCAAAGGAAGGCTCAGAGATGGGGATCGTCCGGTATTCGGTCGATGACAGTTCTTCCCGGGCGAACACCTCACTCACCGGGGGCCCTTCGCATCCGGATGCTTCGTTGGTGCCTACCGCGGTGAAGAAGATCCTTGCGCCAGAGGCAGATATCGCGTTGTACACTGACCCCTTGACGTTTTCTTCAGCGGAACTGGACCCAAGTCGCGTGCCGCAATGGCTGATGAGCGCCGTGCTGCCAGGTCCCCCATCGACACCAACCAGCAACGGTACGCGTGTTTCGCCAGCCTGCTCGACTCCCACATACTCGTACAGCGTGCCGCCGTCCCCCACCGTTCCGTCAAACTGCCAGCGATAGCCAGGTTCGTCTGAAAAGAACACACGGGAGAGATCCGCCGATCCGCCGCGCCAGAAATACTTGCCGGCGTTGCTGCCTTCGCCAAGCGTTGCCGGCCCGATCTCCGTGAACGTGCCTCGCGGCCGCTCAAGATAGAGATCGGTCAGCTCTTCGGGCTGCACGCGTTCGAGTCCGAGCTCCCACACAGAGCTGCTGAGATCGGCACTGACGTCAAAGATGCCCCTGCTGTGGTACTGCGAGGCGGACGGAGCGAGGGAAATCGGCTCCCAGCCCGATGGGTTGCGCGAGAATTCGTATGGCACACCGCTCGCGCTCCCGAAGCCGAGCGTCAACTCCTCTTCGGTTCCTCCGAAGGCCCCGAGCACTCCAGCGATAAAGCGCGAGCCGTCGGGCGAAACCGCGACCATCGAGTTAATTCGCGCCCCGTCCTTGTAAGCAGGTGACACGCGCTCGTACGCACGGCAATCGGGCAACTGGGCCGAGCGCAGTGCCGAGCGAAGCGCTTCATTGGAGCAAAAGCTTGCGGATGCGCTGACCACCGGCAGGACCGCAAGTCCAAACAGGACCGCTAACCCAAGCGCCACCCTGGTAACATTTCGCGACTGCGATCCGTGGCAAACCCGGGTCCAACCCTCTCCTAGCAACCACATCGCTGTCCGACCTCTCCTCAGAATCTGCTGCCTACGCCACAAGGCGACCACCCTACTTCATGATGCGCTAGCAGCTAGTGGCCTGACGCGCCGCTCAATGGACTTATATCTTTCCATATATATCATAATGGAATCGGACAAAATACCCTTGTTTCTAACTGTATCCCAAATGCTATAGCAGTGGGACCACCCTGCGGCAGTCCCACCACTAGACCGGCCTAGTTTTCCTTGACAGCTATTTCTTGTTGTTCAGCGGTTGCTTCAGTTTGGCCGATGAGGTTAGCTTCAGCACCGGTAAATTCCAGTCCGACTTTGGCTCCGACGAATTTTTCGCCATTCCAGAAGTGTTGCAGGAGTTCTTTACCAGGTACGGTTCTCACCGAGAGTTTACTGCTCCATTCTTCGAGATGCGATGGAGACGGGAAGCCGACCTCGCTGCCCGACACCTGGCGTGGTCCTCCCGGAAGCACACCACAGCCGCTACCTAGGAAGGTAAGACTTGTGAATTCACCTTTTGGCAACCCCGTCGCCCCTTGTTGCAGTTCGGCTGGAGTAAAGACTAACTCAGGTACTTGTTCTGCTTGTTTTTGTTCTTCTAGCTGTTTAGTTGCACCATTCCATTTCCACATCAAGTGGCCTTTGACCACGACGACATTATTTTTCCCGATCGTCACAGTACATGGTTTTCCTGCTGGTTTTACGACTTCTGGTTGAAGATATATGAGTTCCAGTTTAACTTGACCTTGAAACGGGCCGTTTGAAATAGCACCTTTTACTTGTACGCTCGCCGATTTCACTTCTACTTCTCCGCCATCGAAGACACCGACCAGTGTCTGCTTTCCGCCTTCGCCACGGAAATTTTCCGGGGATTTGGCGGCGATTTTGACTCCGCTGCCCGTTGTTTCGCCGACTGGCCGGTGGTACCAGAACGGTCCCGGTCCAGCCGACGCTGTAGCCGCCATGACCGACCCCGCCAGCATCACTGCCAGCAGGCCGAGCATCACGGCTCTTGTTCTAGATTGCATACGTCATGCACTCCTTCCGCCCCGGCTGCGCCGGGGCCTTCGTTGGGTGGGCCCCGGCGGAGCGCCCCAGCTTCGGGGCGGGCCCGTCGGAGCCCTATGTATGTTCGCCGCCTCCCCGCGGTGCGCCCCGGCTGGTACCGGGTCTGCCGATGGGAGATGGCTCTACTTAGTATGCAGAAAGATTCGGCCCTGTCAACAGGCCGGGCGAGGGGGGCTCTGGGTCTGGGGGTTGTGAGAACCACTGCATTGGCCCCGCGCGCCCTGTGTTGGAGCCATTTCGTTGCTCCGTAGAAAGCCGCAGAATGAGTCGGAGACACGCCTCAAGACGGCCCCGCCCGTGCCCCTCAATGCGCAACGCCCACCGCGCCGGGGTCGCCGATCTCCCGGCTGGAGACGGCCGGCTGCGGTGCCCCGCGGGCCCTACCCGCGCTGCGCCGGACTCACGCCGTCACGCCGCGCCCGCGCCTCGGCGCTCGATGCCCGCGAAGGTAGCGGTGCCGTCGCGGCGTGAGCGCCGTCGGCTGCGGCGATCGATGCGCAGCACCGGTCCGACTCTGCGGCCCACCAGGCGCAGCACGTAGGCGTCGCGCGTGGCGCTGTAGCGCAGCAGCGGGCGTATCGGGAGCAGCCAGTGGCGCGCCACGTAGCGGCGCGGTCTTGAAGCGGAGCGCATGAAATTTGCCCTTTCCTCGTCCTGCCAACGTGGAAACAAGGCCTCAGCCGCCAGCCCGCCAGAGGTGGCAAGCGCGGTTGGGCCCTCACTAGATACTACGAACGCCGGCGGCTGCTTCCGACCGCGGAACGAACACCGAGGCCACTTCCGACCGAGGCACGCCGAAGGCCCCCAGGGCCGCGTTTCCGACCTGAAGCACTCAGGCCGGCGGGTGCAGCAGGCGCGCGGCGAGGACGTCCATTACGCGGGCGACGGCCTCCTCCACGGTTTCGAGGCCGCTGTGCAGCACCAAGTCGGGGCGTGCCGGCGCCTCGTAGGGCGCGTCCACGCCCGTCAGGCCGTGCAGCTCCCCCGCACGTGCCCGTGCGTACAGGCCCTTGGGGTCGCGTTCTTGGCAGAGCGCCAGCGGGGTGTCCACGAAGATCTCGATGTATGGCAGATCGATCGCCGCGTGCAGCTTTGCCGCTTCCTCGCGGTCGCACTTGTAGGGGCTCACCAGGCTCACGAGCGCGACCGTCCCTGACTCCGCGAGGATGCGGGCGACGTGGGCGGTGCGGCGCACGTTCTCGCAGCGGGCCTTCTCGTCGAAGCCGAGGTCGCCGTTCAGGCCGTGGCGCAGGTTGTCGCCGTCGAGCAAGAAGGCCGGGCGCCCAGCGCCCACGAGGTGGTCCTCGACGGCGCCGGCGATTGTGGACTTGCCCGCGGCGGGCAGCCCCGTGAACCAGATCGTCGCCCCAGGGTGCCCCAGCGCCTCCCAGCGCCTGTGGCGCGTCAGCGGCGAGCGCTGCCAGCGTACGTTCGGGCTTTGCGTTGTGGGGGCCGCCTCGGTCTCGCTCGCCAAGGCCGCGCGCCCCACGGCGTCCCGATCCAGCTCGGTCTCGGTGTCCAGCACGACCGCGGCCGCGACCGTTTCGTTAGTCGCCTCGTCGATCAATATGAGACTGCCCGTTATGCGGTTGCGCCGGTAGGAGTCGAACGCCAGCGGCGAGCTGAGCTCCAGGCGCACGCGTCCCAGGTCGTTGAGCTCAAGCGTCGTGGCTGTGGTGTCGCGGTGCAGCGTGTCCACGTCGATGCGATAGCGCACCTCGACAGCCCCCACCGGCGCCGTGCGAGAAGTGTGCTTCACCAGGTAGCGCCGTTTTGGGTCGAGCTCCTGCTCGGACATCCAGCAAAGCAGGCACTCAAAGCCGCCGGCCACCGTCGGCTGGTTGTGCGCGCGCACGATCATCGCGCCGCGCCCCACGTCGATGTCGTCCGCCAAGCGCAGCGCGACGGACATTGGAGGGAACGCCTCCTGCAGCGGTCCGTCGAAGGTGTCGATCGCGGCGACCGTGCTGCGCTGCCCGCCCGGCAGCACGACCACCTCATCCCCTGTGCGGATCACCCCCCCCGCCACCTGCCCCGCGTAGGCGCGGTAGTCCGCGTCGAGCGCTCCGGCCACGCCGTTTGAGCCGCCAAGGCCCTCGGTGCCGGCGCCACCCCCGCGCACGCCGCGCGGGCGGATCACCCACTGCACCGGGAAGCGCACGTCGATCAGGTTGCGGTCCGAGGCGATGTGCACGTGCTCGAGGTGGTAGAGCAATGGCGGCCCCTGGTACCAGGGCATCGCCTCGCTGCGCTCGACCACGTTGTCTCCCAACAGTGCGCTGATCGGGATGAACGTCACGTCGGGCACCTCGAGTCGCGCCGCGAACGCCCCGAACTCCTCCACGATCGCGTCGAACGCTCCCTCGTCGAAGTCGACCAGGTCCATCTTGTTCACGCAAACCACCAGGTGCGGAATGTGCAGCAAGGAGCTGATGAACGCGTGCCGCCGCGACTGTGCCAGCACCCCCTTGCGCGCGTCCACCAGCACGATCGCCAAGTCGGCCGTCGAGGCCCCCGTCACCATGTTGCGCGTGTACTGCTCGTGCCCCGGCGTGTCCGCGATGATGAAGCGCCGGTGCGCCGTGGCGAAGTAGCGGTAGGCCACGTCGATCGTGATGCCCTGCTCGCGCTCCGCCCGCAGTCCGTCGGTCAGCAGCGACAGATCGAGGAAGTCGTGCCCCATGCGCTCGCTGGTGCTCTGCAAGTGCTCGAGCTGGTCGCTGAAGATCTGCTTGCTGTCATACAACAGCCGCCCGATCAGCGTGCTCTTGCCGTCGTCCACCGAGCCCGCGGTAGCGAAGCGCAAAAGCTCCACCGGCCGCTCGCTGAGCTGGCGGAAGACCTCCTCGCTGGGGGCCGCCGGCGTGGCGAGCGCGCCGTTGCCGGAGGCGAGCGCCGCGGTGCCGTTGGGGGAGGCGAGCGCCGGGCCGTCGGGTGAGGGGGGTCGGGAGGGGTTGGCCATCAGAAGTACCCCCGCCGCTTGCGATCCTCCATCGCCGCCTCGCTGGCGCGATCGTCCCCGCGCGTCTGTCCGCGCTCGGTGATCATCGTGGCGGCGATCTCCAGCACCACCTCCGGGAGCGTGGCAGCCTGAGACTCGACCGCCCCTGTACACGTCATGTCCCCCACCGTCCTGTAGCGCACGGATGCGGTGAAAGGTTGCTCGTCGGAGGCCAACTGCACGTAGGGACTGACGGCATACAACATGCCGTCGCGCGCGAACACCTCGCGCTCGTGTGCGAAGTAGATGCAAGGCACATCCAGTTCCTCCTCCGCAATGTACTGCCACACGTCGAGCTCCGTCCAGTTGGAGATCGGGAACACCCGTGCGTGCTCGCCGCGGCGCAGCCGCGCGTTATAAAGATTCCACACCTCCGGCCGCTGGCGCGCCGGCTCCCACTGCCCATGCTCGTCACGGAAGGACAGCACGCGCTCCTTCGCGCGCGCCCGCTCCTCGTCGCGCCGCGCGCCACCGAAAGCCGCGTCGAAACCATGCTCGGCAATGGCGTCCAGCAGCGTGACCGTCTGCAGAGCATTCCGAGAAGCGCGCGGCCCCCTCTCATCCAAAACTCGGCCAGCACGAATCGACTCCTCCACCGAGGCCACAACCAAGCGCTCGCTCAACTCCGCCACCCGCCGATCGCGGAACTCGATCGCCTCGGGGAAATTGTGCCCCGTGTCGACGTGCATCAGCGGAAACGGGAAAGGCCCCGGCCGGAACGCCTTCTCCGCCAGGCGCAGCAGCACGATCGAGTCCTTGCCGCCGCTGAACAGCAGCACCGGCCGCTCGAACTCCGCGGCCGTCTCGCGCATCGTGTGCACCGCCTCGGCCTCGAGCGTGCGCAGATGCGAGAGGTGGTAGTTGCTCTGCTGCGGAGGGGTGTGGGTGGGTGTAGGTGTCGGTGTCTGCATCCGTACAGGAGGCCCTGTGCCAGTGGGCCGGGTAGGGCCCGCACCCATCGTCCGCGGGTACGACAGCTTATCCCCCTAATTGCTCTCTACGAACGGCGGCGCAGGTTTCCTACGGCTCGGCCCCGGCCTCCCGCGGCTCGACCCGCGGCTCGACTCCTACTTCATCCGCGCGGGCGCGGGCGCGAGGCCGCAGGTAGGCCAGCCAGATCGCCCCCGCCGCGAACAGCGCCCCGCAAAGCACCCACCCAAGCGCCGTGGTGTCGAGCCCCACGTACTTCAGGCCGCTCGCGGCGATCACAAAGGTGATCACGGGCCGGATGTAGCGGTCGGGCGCGCTTGAGGACACCAGCGAGCCCACGAACACGGCCGGCACGCTGCCGATGATCAGCGACGCGGTGACGCCGAACTCGACGTGCCCGAAGGCGAGCGCCCCCAGCGCCGCGGCAAGCGTCAGCGGCACGGCCTGCGTGAGATCGGTGCCGACCAGCTGGTTGGCACCCAAGAGCGGGTAGAGGAACAGCAGCATCACGATCATCAGCGAGCCGCTGCCCACCGAGGTCATGCCCACCACCAGTCCGCCGATCATGCCGATCAAGACCGTCGGCAAGGGCCGCGCCACCACTTCGTGCACCCGCGCCGTGCGCTGCTGCCCCGTGCGGCGGTCGAGCACGTAGCGCAGCACGAGCGCCGCCGCCCCCACCAGCAGCGCCACCCCGAGCGCCAGCTGCACGTTCTGCTCGGCCGACTTGCTGTTCCCCAGTTCGCGCAGGATGTAGGTCCCGACGAACGCCATCGGCACCGAGCCCAGCACCATCCAGCCGACCAGGCGCAGGTTCACCGTGCTGCGCCGCAGGTGCACGGCGGCGCCGATCGGCCGCATCACCACCGCGGCCACCAGGTCGCTTGAGATCGCCGCCGAGGGCTGCACGCCGAACAGCAGGATCAGCATCGGCGTCATCAGCGCCCCACCCCCCGCGCCGGTCATGCCGACGAGGAAGCCGACCACCGCGCTGCCGAGGACGATGTAGGGGTCGATGTGCATCGCTCATGCACGGTACAGGTGCGCGGGCGCCGATTGTTGGGTTGGCGCGAGCCGGCGGGCGGGGACATTTCAGCCCGGAAACTCGTTTTTTGGAGGCCGGCGTCCATGAAGCTTGGGTTTTTTGGAGGAAGCGATCCAAAAAAGCGGCCTATTTTGGATAAGGCGAGGGCATGCGGGAACCCAAACCTGAAGACGGTCAGGCCCTCGGACGCGATCCTCACCGCCCTATACCATGAGCGGCATGGCCGAACGTCGTCCGTCGCAGTGGACCCGCGAGGAGCGCGAGCGGGAGGAGCGCGTGCGTGAGATCCGCGCACGGCGCGATCGCGAGATGACAGCGGAGGAGCGCCTGCGGGACACGCTCCGGCTCAGCCGGTTCATGAGCGAGCTCAGGCAGGGCGTGCCGGACGATGTTCGAGCCCGATGACCTGCTGCTGCACGCGTCGTATCGCGTGCTAAACGGCGATGCGCTCGATGAGCCGCTGAATGAGACTGCTGGCCGGCTTTCGCTCTTCGCGCTCGAGAACCTCGGGCGGCTTTGGACGTCCTAGCGCCGGTGGGCTCGGCTGAACTCCTCGGGACGACTGAGTGTCGGGGTCGTCGGGCATGGCTATTTCGGACCGCTCACGGACAGATTCTGAATAGCCAGTATACCGCCCTCGCCGGCGAGGGCTATCACGCCGACTAGGAGCAGTAGGCCGGCACGACCGAGGACGTCAAGCTTGCGATTGTTGCAGCTCTCCTCCGACACGAGCTCACGACCGTATGTCCGGATCAACGTGCGCTTGACCTCGACGGACTCCGCGAGCACCAAGTCGCCGTCCGCAAGCCCCTGAACGTATTCCCGGCGGAACGCAAGCGTCTCCTGAGGGCTCAACAGCCCTCGAATGGCAATACAAGCCGCGCCTGCCAAAGCAAGCAACGACACCGCGAACAACGCAACGAATGCGTAGCTGTAGCCGCCCGAAATGCCGTGATCGAAGACATCGCTGCCCAGCGAAGCATCAACCGCGAGAATCACCCCCGTAAACCCGACGAGCTGACCCGCCTTCGTGTCAGCCGTATCCCCCCGCTCACGCTCGTCCTCGATGACACGCACCGTGGCAGACAGCAGTGCGTCAACCGTCTCCGGCTGCGGCTCAAACGAAGCGGGGGGTGCGGACGTGGGCACAGCGGGCACTCTAGGCCGCAACGGGGACCCCTACCGTTAAGCCCAATCGGCTCCGGGCAGGGTGCTTTTGGAGGGGGGCAATTTACGACTGATTCTTGCTACTTTATATACTATAATAAAGGCTGTATGCCACAGAAAGATAATCAAAGCCGCCCTGCTAGAGCGCCCCGGCCCACGCCGCCGCCGGTCCGTCGCGCACTTGCGCACGTGGCCGAGGACGTGGCGGTGTGGCGCAAGCTGCGGGGGCTCACGCAGGCGCAGCTGGCCGACCGTGCGGGCGTCTCGCGCGACACGCTCGTGCGCCTGGAGGGGGGGGACGGAGGGGTGAGCGTGGAGAACCTGCTGCGCATCCTGCGCGCGCTCGGTGTGCTCGATGCGCTTCCACGGGCGCTCGATCCCTACGAGACCGACCTCGGGCGCATGCGCTCGCTGGAGCGGCTCCCCCAGCGCGTGCGCACGCGCGATCTGAGCGGCCGGGGCGATGGCTGACGGCGAGATCGAGGTGGAGGTCCTCGTGCAGATCGGCGGCGAGGATCTGCTTGCCGGGCGGCTGTGGTCGCATCGACGGCGCGCCGTCGAGTCGGCGACGTTCAGCTACGCGCCCGAGTACCTCGCGCACCGCGATGCCTACGAGCTCGATCCGGCACTGCCGCTGAGCGCCGGCGCGCAGCAGACGCCCGTGGGACGCGCGATCTTCGGCGCCTTATCCGACTGCGCGCCCGATCGCTGGGGGCGGCGGCTGATGCAGCGCGCCGAGCACCGGCGCGCCGGCCACGGGCGGGGGGTGGAGCGGAGCTTCGGGGAGATCGACTACCTGCTCGGCGTGCGCGACGACCTGCGCCAGGGCGCGCTGCGCCTGCGCGATCCCGCCGACGGGAGCTATCTGGCCGACGAGCGCAGCGGCGTTCCCCAGCTGCTCGACCTCCCCCGGCTGCTGAATGCGGCCGAGCGCCTGGAGCGCGAGGAGGAGCGCGAGGAGGATCTGCGCACGCTCCTGCGCGCGGGCAGCTCGCTCGGCGGGGCGCGACCCAAGGCGCACGTGCGCAACCAGGCCGGCGAGGTGGCGATCGCCAAGTTCCCCCGCCCCGCCGGCGACGAGTGGGACGTGATCCGCTGGGAGGCCACGGCTCTCGACCTGGCGCGCGAAGCGGGCATCGCCGTGCCCGCCCACGCGCTGCACACCATCGACGGCAGGGCGGTGCTGATCCTCACGCGCTTCGACCGTACCGGCGCCGGCACGGGGCGGCGCATCGGATATGTGAGCGCAATGACGATGCTCGAGGCCGCCGACCACGATCAGGGCAGCTATCTGGACATCGCCGAGGTCATCGAGCGCCACTCCCCCGCCGCGCGCGCGGAGCTGCTCCAGCTGTGGCGGCGCATCGCCTTCTCCATCCTCATCTCCAACACCGACGAGCACCTGCGCAACCACGGTTTCCTGCGCGCCGACACGGCCGGCTGGTCGCTCGCCCCAGCCTTCGACCTCAACCCCGACCCGCGCCCAGGGGCCAAACACCTGTGCACGGCGATCGACTACGACACCACCGCAGCGCGCCTTGACGTGCTCATGGCCGTAGCCGAGCACTTCCGCCTCGGCCGCGAAGACGCGCGCGCGGTGCTGCGCGAGGTGGCCGCGGCAACCGCGCACTGGCGACAAGCCGCGCGGCGGGCGGGGCTCGACCGCACCGCCATCGAGCAAATGGCCCCGGCCTTCGAGCACGAGCAGGCGCGGCTGGCGCGCGAGATCTGAGCGGCCGGACTGCAGATAGTTCCGCAAAAAGCGTTACAACGGATCGGCCGCTCGCGGGAGCGACTGCCCCACGATGGGTGTTGGGATGGCGGGGGGCACGCGGAGTTCAACCTCCCTGGGGCTCGGCCCAGTCGGCTCCCGGCAGGGTGCGTACGGCGAGCTTGGGCCAGCGGCCTGTCTTTTCGAGGCGCAGGAGCTTCCCGTGGGGCAGTCGGTCGCAGTAGTAGAACACCGCGTCGTATCGCTGCGAGAGCTCGTACACGATCGCTTGCGTGCTGCGGGGGCCCTTGTAGTGCAGCTCAACCTCAACCGCCACCGGGTGCCCTTCGATGATCGCGACGCCATCTGGCAGATGCACGCCGTCCTTGCGCGAATTGGGGTGTTCGCCGCGCGGGGGCGCCCGCGGGGTGCTGGGCGCTTCGCTCATCGGCCTTCATCGCTCATCGCCTCCCCGTGCTCGCGGCGACGCTCCGTGCCGCCACCTCGGCCCACTCGGCCCCCAGCAGCGGGCGCACATGCAGCTTGGGCCAGCGGCCCGTCTGCTTGAGCTGGAGCAGCTTGCTGTAGGGCAGGCGGTCGCAGTAG
Source organism: uncultured Solirubrobacterales bacterium (assembly GCA_963821895.1). Classification (GTDB taxonomy): domain Bacteria; phylum Actinomycetota; class Thermoleophilia; order Solirubrobacterales; family Solirubrobacteraceae; genus Palsa-744. Next base: position 184,808 of record CAWGFQ010000003.1, on the reverse strand, counting down.
TAGTACGTCCAGTCGTAGCGCCGCGAGAGGAAGTCGAGGGCCGCTTCGGTGTAGGGGCGACCCTTGTAGTACAGCTCCACCCTGAACGCCGCCGAGTCCTCCGCGAAGATGCCCACGCCGTCGGGCAGGTATTTTGCGTACCCCGCCCGGACCGTCGGCGCCTTGGGATGCTCGTTACGCAGCTGGCGGTTGCCGATCCACAGCGCCCCCGGCCGTTGTGCTTCCACGCTCAGCCGCACCCGGTTGATCGCCGCGAGCTGCGCGAGCCGGGAGATCGCCGGGTTCCACGGCGTGCCGTGCAGCCCGGCCGCCGTGAGGCCGCTGAAGGTGGGGAGCAGCCACGTCGGTTCGCCCACCAGGAAGTGCTGCGTCGTAATCAGGTGGGCGTCTCGCAGCCGCCCGATCGTCAGCCGCGCCGTCTGCTCGCTGCACCCGGCCATGGCTTGCACGTGCTCGAGGTTGGCCGCATACTGTTCGCACGTCCACCTCAGCACGTCGATGTCCCTGGGGGTGAGTTTTTCCAGCGCCGGCCGGTTCAAGCGCGGCCGATGATTGAGCTTCTGAGCTTTCTGCATTCCTATCACCATCCTTGTGGGGAGTTTTGGCCTGTCTTCTCTTCATCCGACCAAGCCGGGTAAAGCGGGACAAAATCAAGCCACTTTCTCGCCCAGGCGATATCCTGCGGTGAACGATGGCGCTGTCCAAGGTCGAAGCGACGCTCGACGCACAGGGAGTCGCACGGGAGGTCGCACGGGATCTGCGCGAGCTGTATGGAGAGCGACTCAGGAGCGTCCTGTTGTTTGGCTCTTGGGCAAGGGGGGACGCCCACCCCGAATCGGACATCGACCTGCTGGTCGTACTCGATGAGGTCCCCTCGCGCCGAACGGAGCTGACGCGCATGAACGGCGTGCTCTGGCGACACTCGCTCGAGAACGACACGATCGTGACCGAGATCCCCGTTTCGGAAGCCGAGTATCGAGAGCCCACCGAGCCGTTTCTCCTGCGCGCGCGCGCCGAGGGCGTGCCGGTCGCTTGAGCGAGCACCGCGACCATCTGCTCGCACGCTCGCGAACCGAGGTTCGCGCGGCAAGAGCGTTGGCGGCCGCGGACTTCCCCGAGCAGGCCATCTCACGTGCCTACTACGGAGCTTTCTACGCCGCGGAGGCCGCGCTGCTCTCCCTTGGTGAGAGCAGGTCTGACGGGGTCCCTGTGATGTGATCCAGGCTGTATGTGTGTTCGTCATGTCCTGCTGATGGGATGAGAGGATGGACACGATCATGAAGCGACACAGGCATACGCCGGAGCAGGCTGTTCGGAAGATCCGCGAGGGCGAACGGCTCTTGAACGAAGGGCAGGAGCTGACTGAGGTGCTGCGCCATCTCGAGGTCACCGAGGCGACGTTCAATCGGTGGCGTGCGCAGTACGGCGGGATGAAGGCCGATGAGGCCAAGCGGCTAAAGACACTGGAGGTGGAGAACCAGCGGTTGAAGAAGCTCGTGGCTGAGCAAGCGCTGGACATCGACATGCTCAAGGAGTTGGCGGAGGGAAACTTTTGACCCCGGAACGCAGACGCCGCGCTGTCGGTCGGCTGCAGCAGCGTTTCGGGGTTTCCGAGCGTCGTGCATGTCGCGTTGCCGGCCAGCATCGCTCCACGCAACGCAAACCGCCGCCGACACCCAGACCGGCGGATGAGCGGCTCGCTGGACGGCTACGGGAGATCGCCAGCGAGCATCCGCGTTGGGGGTGGAAGACCGCGCATCAGATGCTGCTCAGAGAAGGCTGGACGATCAACCGCAAGCGGACACGCCGTGTTTGGCGTCAGGAGGGCCTCAGGCGGCCCGAGAAAGCGAGGAAGCGTCGTCGGCTGCCCGGTGGACAGAGGCAGCGCCTGAGGGCCACGAGAGCGAACGAGGTGTGGGCTGTCGACTTCCAGTTTGATGAGACGGCCGACCGGCGCAGGATCAAGCTATGCAACATCGTTGATGAGTACACCCGCGAGGCGCTCGCGATCCGCGTCGGTAGATCGTGCACAGCCGATGACGTCGTCGAACTCGTCGCGGGCCTGGTCAGCGAGCGCGGCGCACCGGCTTACCTGCGCTCCGACAACGGCCCGGAGTTCATCGCGTGGGCGCTGCGGGATTATTGTCGAATGGCGCTTATGGCCACAAGCTACATCGAGCCAGGCAGCCCGTGGGAGAATCCGTTCGTTGAGTCCTTCAACGGCCGCCTTCGCGACGAGCTGCTGAACATCGAGGAGTTCGGCTCGATCACCGAGGCAAAGGTCCTGATCGAGGACTGGCGCAACGAGTACAACACCTACAGACCACACTCAGCACTACACGGACTCACACCCACCGAATACGCAGCCATCGAGACAGAGAACAACCAAAACCAACCAGAACACGCATAACCCCTGGACTCCTCACAGGGACCCCATCAGGTCCAAACACTCAGGCGTCATGTCGGCGTTTGGCCTCTTGATCATCAAAGAAGGTGGCTTTGACCCGGTGCTCGGAGGCGAGCTGCGCCGCCTCTTCGAGCTGCGCAACACGGCCGACTACTCATGGCTCGACACCCCCCAGCCGGACGACTACGACTCGATCGCAGCGGCCGACGACGGCGTGGAGCGCTGGCTGGCGACCCGCGATGGATAGGCCACGAAGCCGCCCGGTCTGGCCGCGGGAAGGATGCGGGAGCGCCGCGGGCCGGCCCGCAGGACCTGGCCGACGTGCGGCTGCTCGAAACGCTCGATGAGGCGCCCTGATGTGACGGCCTTCGTTCCGCTGCGCCGCCCCGCGAACGACGGGCGGCCGCGATCGAAGGGGGTTTGAGGGGAGGATTTGTGGGGGCCGCGCAGTGGCCCGCCGAGCTCAGGGGATCAGCACGGGTGCGCTGTATGCGGAGACGTGCGCGCCGTCGTTGATCTTCACGAGCGCGCGGTAGACGCCACCGTGGCGCAGGCGGATGACGCGGCTGAAGCGCGAGCTGCTTGAGGTTGCCGGCAAGACAAGAGTGCCGCCCTCGTTGATTGTGCGTTCGCCCGGCCCAACCAGGAGCTGAAAGCCGATAAGCGCACCAGCCTCGGCGGGGATGACGGTACCGTAGAGTCTGACGTAGCGGTGCCCGTGGTGGCGACGCAGGCGGCGCACATGCAGGGCGATGCGGACGGCGACACCCTCTGTGACCACTGCGCTTGTGACGGGCGGCGAGCCCACGGTCTGCACGCGCAGCTGCACATTTTCTAGAAGACCCACGACAGGGAAGGAAAAGGTACCCGTGGGACTGGTCAGCTCGGCGTTGCCCAAAGTCTTGAAGCCAGCGGTATAGGGGAATGGGTTGACCTGCAGCACCACCGCATGATTGGCCGCACCAGTGCCCGCGAGGTTGCCCTCGACGGTGAAGTTGCTGCCGAAGGGCACAGGATTGGGCACGCCGACAATGGCCAGGGAAAGAGGAATCTTGGGGGTGGCAAAAGTGTGGTCGACGCTGGCTGTGGTACCAGCCGTGCTGGTGGCGATCAATCGATAGTGATAGGTCATATTTGCTTCGAGGCCGCCGATTTGCTGACTGACGTTGACTGGCATCTTCCCACTGCCAGCAGGGGCAAGGGGAGTCTGGGCACCATAGCCACTCGCCTTTCCGTACTCAAAGTAGTAGTTGGTCGCCCTGCCACGTGGCAGCACTTCGCCACCTAGAACTGCCGAGGAGAAGGTCACATGCGTGGACGACGTACGGCTGATCCCGGGGGCTGTCACAGGGGTGGCAACTGCAATCGCCTGTGTAGATCCAGCGATGATACCTACTGTCAACAGAATTACAGGTAGCGCACGGCGTCGTGGGCGCACAGGATCATCCTCCTAGCTTGATGCAGCGTCGTATAACCTTTACAACTCACGGAAGATGGAAAAGTTGCGGTACCTAATGGGCGCATTTGAGCGGTGTGGTGCCGCCTTGGCAGCGCGGCACCGCTCTTAGCCGAGTCAGATCGTTCCCGCGGGGACGTCCGATGACGGCCCACCGTTACTCGACACTGAGGAGGGCTTAGGCATTGGCTGGGACGATCTGGAGGACGTGTAGTCGTATCCATAAGCGTAAGAGCCTGGTCCGCTAGCTTTGAAGCCGTTGGCGACTACCCCAAGGAGAGGGGCGCCAACGCTGCTCAGCGTCTCATGCAGCCGTTCGGCGATATCGCGTCGATTGTGCCCCACGCGTCCCACGATGATCACACCATCCACTTTTTGTAGTAGTGGAAAAGCGTCTGACACTGCTGTCAGAGGAGGGGTATCGATGACGATTAGGTCGTATCTCGATCGCGCCTGCCTTAGCAGATCCTCCATCGCGTTGCTCTCGATCAGCTCGCCTGGATTGGGCGGCATCGTGGGTCCAGCGACGAGCACGTCCAGGGTGCGACCCCGTGAGCCGTCGCCAACGGGAGTGTCGAGGTCGATCATCTGCACTGCCTCGCTCATTGGCACAGCGCCGATCAGTACGTCAGCGATGCCTGGGCCTGCCGATATCGGCAGCTGCTCGGCAAGCGTCGGACGACGCAGATCGACCTCAAGGAGCAGCACCCGAGAGCCCATACGGGCAGCGGCGGCGGCAAGATTCCGCGCGATCGTCGTCTTCCCGTCTCCGGGAGCGGCCGAGACGACCATCAGCGTTCGCAGCTCGCGATCGACATTAAAGTAGCGGAGGTGGGCGCGAATGAGGTGGAACGCCTCTGCCTCGCTTGCGGGAAGAACGGCCTGCGGACCTCTGCGGCGGCTCGAGCGCGAGAGAGCTGCGCTCTCTGGCACCACTCCTAGAAGGGGCAGACCGTAGACCGCCTCCAAGTCCTTGGGCTCGCGAATGCGCCGATCCAAGCGCTCAAGCAAGAACGCTATGCCAAGTCCAAGAATAAGGCCGAGAACTGCTGCAAGAAGGGTATTCCTGGCTACCTTCGGCGACGAAGGCGAGGTGGGTATCTCTGCTTCCTGAGCGATCTGGACCGTGCCCGACTGCAATTCGGCGAGCACTCCCAACGATTGCGCGCGGTTCTCTAGGGCGATACCTGCCGGGCTGAGCCTCTGCCGCACCGAGAGCGCGGCCAGCTGCTTATTAACAAGAGTCAGCGCAGAGCTATAGTAGCTGCGATTCGCGGTCTGCTGCTCCTTGACAAAAATCTTGCTATAGGTATTGGCGATGCTAGCTGCCAATGCCGGAGAAGATGCTTCTGCCGAAACGTTCACTATATCTGATTCGCCCTGGCCGCTTATGCTAAGGCTACTGTCAACTTTTTCCTTGGTCAAGCCCTGGCCTAGACGAGCGGCTGTCTTCGTCGCCATGTCCCCCAGCTGGACGAGCCGGAGATTGGTGTTCTGCTGAGCTTGCTGATTGCTGTTAGCCGTGGCCGGCAACCCCGCGACCAACTCGCTGAGCTGTTGGTTGTTGAAGACGAGCGAAGCCGTCGCCGTATATCTCTTGGCCTGGTGGCGAGACACTCCAAATGCGATGCCGGCGGAAAGCACCAAGCAGAGCACAATCACTGGCGCCCGGCGTCTTAGGATGCCCAGAGTCTGCTCTACGCCCAATGCAGCTTGGTCGCTCTCCACTGCCCAACCCTTCCTTGTCGCTATATAGGATCCCAAACGCGCGCCAGCCAACTGCCGGACAAGCCGCATTCAAGCCTGCGATAGTAGCCTACCTGCTTCTACAGCGCTGTGTGGCCCATCCACGGCGTGTCGCGCGGGTATCCGACGCGCAAGGCGAAGCCATTGTACGGCCTTCTGTAGCCTTGGACATGCCTGGCAGGAATGGCAGCCCCATCGCCCTTATGTGCCCTTTATGTAAAGCTCGGGGCGAGGACTTGGGCTTGCTAGTCGCCCGACCGCCCAAGCACCTCGATCGACCCGCCGTGCCCCTTGCAGGCACTCGCTTGACGACGATCCGGGCCCATCGATCGAAAGGCGCAGGTCGATCGCGTGTCTCCGGCTCAGACTGCCTCGTAGGCGAGCGCTTGTCTGGGCCAGCGGTGTCCTGCCAGCGGGGTTCTGCTTTTAGTGCCGACAGGCGTTTTCGGCGGCAGCAACACCATCGGCCGGCAGCGGCTCGCGCGCATCCCTCGCAGTCCACCTCCTGTAGTCTTGCCGCCATGGCAGGCAAGGACGCACCCGGCCTCTCGGTGCTTTTCATCGGTGGACACAGCCGTAGCGGAAGTACTCTGCTCTCTCGTCTGCTTGGGCATCGGCCGTCGATGGTCTCCGTTGGCGAGCTTACCTTCATCGGTAGTCGCGGCCATCGTGATAATCAGCTGTGCGGCTGTGGCACGCCATTTCGCGAATGCCCCTTCTGGGTAGAGGTCACCGAGCAAGCGTGCGGGCCAAAACCCGACGACTGGTTTTCCCGCTTTGAGCATCTTCGAAGTAGGCTGGATCGAATACGCTACGTGCCACTCTTAGCTGCTCATTCAAATACCCATAGGGCACCCCAAGCGTTCGCCGCTCGGTGTGCGGAGTACACAGAGATGCTCAGCTCTCTCTTGTGCGCGATCGGTAAGACTGCAAACGCAGACGTGATTATCGACTCGTCAAAAGAGCCGCCCCATGGCTTTCTTCTTAATGAATGTGATGGGATTCGCCTTTTTCCTCTCCACCTCGTGCGCGACTCTCGTGCAGTGGCTTATTCGCAACAACGGGTAAGGGTGAGACCGGAGATACACTGGACAACGGAACACATGCCGCGCTTCTCGCCCAACAGATCGGCTGCTGACTGGGTGCAAAATAACTTGCTTATGCACCTTTTAGGACGCATCTCTGGGCGCTACTTCCGCCTAAAGTATGAGGATATTGTAAGTGATCCCGAGGCGACGGTCACCGGTCTCCTTGAGCAGATAACCCCTGGCGTGAAGCCGATCGGGCCTAGTCCGCTGTCGTCGATCAGCGAGCATGAATTGTCGGGGAACCCAATGCGATTCAAGCGAGACTTCAAGATCTCGCTCGACGTTGAATGGCTAGCCAAGATGCCGATGCGCGATAAGCTAACGACGACGGCTATCAGCGCGCCATTGCTGCTTGCATACAATTATCCTCTGACGTCACCAATAATTCAGAGGCAGTCTAGCTGATGTTCGCCAAAGCACAGCGACCCGTCGCGGCGCAAATGATGACCTTGCTCATCGTTGTCATAGCAGCAGTCGCGGCTGGCTTTGTCGCGGCCACCATTGGGCCTACAGGCGTACTCGCTTATATCGGCCTGATCGCAGCTACGCCGATCCTCTGGCTCAGCGTCGAGAACCTCGTAGGCCTGTGGCTCGTGCTGGCGCTCGCAGATCCCGCGCTGCCCCGTATCGGGGGATTGTCGTTTTCAGACATATTACTGATTCTAGCATTGGTCAAACTGGTTCTACGGCCGGGAGGACTGCCACTCCTCCCGCGGCCGGTGGCGGGTATCCTGGCGCTCGCGTGGATCGCCGAGATAGTACTGGTGATATTTGGTACAGCAGTTACGCCTGAAAACGCCCGCTTTTTAGTCACCCTTGCGGGTTTGAGTGCGGTCGTGTATGTGATCTGGTCAAGTCCGCGGCCAAACATATGGATCACCTGGCTCGCAGTGGCATCGGCTACCGCGGCGTTTTTGGCCATTATGCAGTATGCGATTTATCGTGTCACCGGAATCGTCATATTTCCGCAGGCCCAGAATCTGTTCTTTGTGCGCACTGGTATATCGAATGTATTCAAGGCCACAGGGCTAGGGATCGATCCCAACTTCCTGGGCATGTGGATGGTGCCTGGTGTAGGTATAGGATTGATCGGCGCGCTACGGACTAAGCATCGCCTCCGCTATGGAGGTCTCATGCTCCTCTGTGCGGCCGGGATTCTCGCGACCGGTTCACGAGGCGCGCTACTTAGCATCGTGATTGGTGGGGCGATTGTCTGCCTCCTAGAGACATCTTCACCACGGCGCAGCGTAGACGCGCGAATACTGCGCTACATCGGACTGTTATTGATTGCGGCCGTTGTGGTGCCGTTACTGATCAGTGTAGTTTCGCAAGCGATTGCTCGCTATCCAGTAACGGTACATACTAGGACCGAACAGATTCCTGTCGTGCTGCACGATGCAATAAGTGGTAACTTGACAGGGCGCGGCTATGAAGCTCAACTGCCACAGGCGATCAGCGTCGGCAAAGCGTTTCTTAAATCAGAAAACGTGGTTCACAACACCCTATTGGAGGCGCTTTTCGAGGCGGGCTGGTTGGGGTTCCTAGTGCCATTGCTGATGATTCTAACCGGGCTAAGGATGGCCCTACGTGTCATCCGACATGCACCCTCCGAAATAGCAATGCTAGGTGCAGCATTTATTCTTCTATCGATCAACCTGCAGACCCTCGGAGCCTATGCTTTTCGTCCTTTCTGGTTTCTCTGGGCTCTCCTCCTGGCGACTGGCGCCACCGTCCCATCTGGCTCAAGTGCTCGGTCGTCGCAAATTAGCGCCACCTCGCGCCGGCAATCCACCGAACAGCAGCCATCGGCGACCACTACAGCTATCTCGAGTCTGGGCAAATCGTCAGCTGCCGCATCGTACCTAGGATCTAGCGGACCGTCATCGATCGTTCCTCCGGTCGTTTCCCGCCGGAAGTCTGCTCCCCAGTCGGCTGAGGTTGAATCTCGTCGAGGGCCTGCCGGCCAGTACTCAGCTGCTAGTCAACCGCACCGGGACCCCGCGCCACCTTCGGTCAGCCACCTTAAACCCCGACTCAGTCCCTCATCTCAACAGCCGAGCTCAGAAGATTCAACGCTACGTTCGTCGCTTGTCTGGCGTGGCGCTGGCATACGCGGCGTGGTATTGATTGCAGGTAAGCTCGCAGTTCTTGCAACGACCATCATAGCGACGCGCCTGTTAACCAAGACAGACGCCGGCGAACTTTTTGTCGGCTTAGCGATGGGCGCAATTTTGGGATCGGTGATGGCCATCGGACTACCAGAAGCAATTAGTCGTGGCTTAGGCAGGAGCAAAGGAGAATCCGAGGTGGGTACGTTTATCACCGGTGCGTTGGGACTATGGTCGCTGGCGGCTGTGATTGCCCTAGGGGGTGCCGTGCTGCTGACGATCGGCTTAGGCGGGTCGTTTGCGGGTTCTCTTCCCTTGGCAACGTGTGCTCTGGGAGCCCTAGTCGCGTTGGAGTCAATTCTTGCTACCTTTATGCGAATACGGGGTCACGCGCTCGTTGCAGAGCTGTGTGTGAGCTTTGGCTCGATTCTCTTTGCTGGCGTCTTCCTCTTTGTAGCGCTCACCTATCCGGTCTCGGGCGTTGGCGCGTTGTGGTTGAGATGCAGCATAGAGATCTGTATAGCGGTTATCGTCGCATTTGTGACAGTGCGCCCCCACTGGCATCTACGCCAATCTTGGTCAATCGTTTCAAATGTGCGCAGCATGGTTGGACCTACCTTACCTCTATGGTTGACCTCTTTTTCTTGGTTTGTGCTGCAGAATATCGGCATTCTGCTTCTGGCTTTAGTCGCTGGCCCAGCGGCCGTAGCATACTATCAGCCTATGTTGAAGACGGCGGACACCGCCGGAGGTGTGGCCAGCATGTTCGGGCCCTACCTGCTGCCTGTAGCAGCGCGCTTGCGCGCAAAAGGAGACATCTCACAGGTTAATTCGCTCTATGTGCAGGCTAGTCGAGCAGCCTTTGCGCTGTCGGTGCCTATCCTGGCGCTACTCGCCTTTGACTCTCATCTTATCGCTGAGCGCCTCTTTGGATTTTCAGGCCACGGCACCGAGCTGGTGGCCGTCGTTTTGGCTATCGCCTATCTTCTTAACGCGGCCGTCGGATTTAATGGCGTCGTGCTCGAGTCGTTGGCATCACTGCGTACGCTTGCCTCTCGTTCAGTGATAGTTGTGACAGTGACTACCGCCGTAAATGTTGTCTTGATCGCCTCGTTCGGCGCAATTGGAGCAGCCGTCGGCACATTGCTGAGCTACGTAGCGATCAACACGTTGAACAGCACCCTGCTCTATCGTGCTACTCGGATCAGCCCATTTCAACGGCATCTTCTGTCGCCGCCCTTTTTGACGCTCGTGGGCGTAGGTATAGCGCTGCTGCTATCAACGTCTACCACTATATCACTGTCGGTGGCAGGGCCAGTCATAACCTCCGCCTTGCCGCTCATTCTTGTGTTTGCGCCGGTGGTATACAGACTTATCAAGACAACCTGTAAACCCACAAGCTTGAGTGCAAACGTTGGGGCGCAAGAAGCTAAATATGGTGCCGACTCGGCGGCTCGTCCGTGAGACGTGTAACAATCATGCTACATGAGACTGCCAGACTGGGATCTGGCGTTGCAATTGCACGTGTATTGCCAGCCCTTCAGGAGATCGGCTGGCAACCATCCGTCATCATCCCCGAAGACGGCCCGCTTGTAGATGCGTTTTCAGGGGTGACAATGCATATTGCCAGTCCACGTAGGCCGATCGGCGTCAGTGTCCGAGGCTGGCGTCGCCCTCCTGGTGTTCGGAGACGCGCACTTCAAACTCGACAGTACTTTGCCAACATCAGACAGGCCCTCAAAGAGCAAAAGCCAGACGTAGTGCATATTAATACTCTTCACGCACTACCAGAGGGGCTCGTAGCAAAGCGGCTGGGCAAGCCAACAGTGCTCCACGCACATGAGATCCCTCCACCAAGCGCAAAGCTCAACCTTGCTCTCCGCGCAGCTGGGTACGTTGCCGACGGCGTCGTTCCAGTCGCCGATACCGTCAAAGCATTATATGCTCCATATGTATCGCCCGCCCGCCTGATGCGAGTATATAATGGGGTTGAACTGCGTCCTCTCGTAGGCGAGCATAGCACTTTCACAGTTGGAACGGTTGGGTCTATTTGTGAGCGTAAGGGCACCGATATACTATTGGAAGCGGCTAGCAAGATAAAGAACGTGCGTGGAGATATTGTTTTTGAGCATATGGGCCCATCGGTAGCCACCGCCGAACCACGCTTTGATCGTCACACCGCAAAGTTGAAGGATGAAAGCGATACTTTTACATTTCTAGGGCCAGGCAATGCCGAGCACGCCATGCAAAGATGGAGCATCTTTGTATTGCCTTCCCGTCAGGAGGCATTTCCACTTGCCACCCTGGAGGCAATGGCAGGAGGAGTGCCTGTGATTGCGACGAGAGTTGGAGGCGTCGCTGAGCAGATCGTAGACGGTAAAACGGGCATTTTAGTGCCACCCTCCAACCCATCTGCACTTGCAGATGCGACCCTCGCTTTGGCAGGTGATTTTGAGCGCCGCCGACGGCTCGGTGAAGCAGGGCGTCAACATGTTGAAAGGCATTTTACCTATGAGCGTCAGGCTGCGGGACTCGATCGGGCCTATAGAGCAGCACTGGCACATCGCGAGCAAATTTCAGGGCAACTTTTGGATCCCAAGAGCGCTACGGATGACATCTGAGATGCCTGCTCTAAACGCGTCAACCGAAAAGCGTTGTGCTAACTGGGCGATAGCATGCGGGTCTGTCGTTAGCGCGTCGCACTCACGCAAGGCATCAAGCACATTGTCGATGTCATAACGATCAAAAAAGGCGCCCGAGACCCCTCGCTTGACGGTCTCCAATGCGCCTCCTGCAGCAAAGGCGACGACTGGCTTCCCTGCGGCCTGGGCCTCGACTGGCGTGATGCCAAAGTCCTCCTCTCCCGGCAGACAAAAGGCTCTACAGTTCTCCATAAGGGCAGTCACATCACGATCACTGAGATGTCCATGAAGCGTGACCGACGGACCGGCTAGCTGGTGAAGTTCTTGCAACGCAGGCCCGGTGCCGACTACATCTAAGCCTACTCCTGCTTTTGTTGCGGCCTTGATGATCACATCAATTCGCTTATAGGGCAGGAGGCGTGATACGATCAGCAAGCGTTCGCCCCTCGGTCTGGGTGTAAAGCGCTCGATATCTACGGGCGGATAGACAACAGTTGAATCACGAGCATAGATGCGCTTGATACGTTGCCGCACAGACTCGCTGTTGGCTATATAGAGGTCAGCGCGGCGAGCTGCGGTACTGTCCAATTTCCTCATATTGGACAAGAGAGGTCTCAAAACTGCCTGGCGTCTCGAAACACCTAGGTATTCACCTCCATATAGCCAACGCGCTGGAGTATGACAGTACACAACATGCAAAGTTGTAGGCCCAGTCTGGATCTGATGCGCCCATCCACTGGAGCTTGAAATCACTACGTCATTTTTGAGCGTCCCAAACGATCTGAAGGCCAAAGGATACAGCGGGAAAAGGTTACGAAAGCCCTGGTCCACGGGGAGATGATTGAGAAAAGAGGCATGCACATCACTTCCCCAAAATTCAGGAAAGGTAGAGCTTGGGCGATACAACGACGTGTAGATTGCCGCGTCAGGCCATATTTTTGATAACTCCAGTGCAACCCTCTCAGCTCCACCAAACTGGTTGAGGTAGTCATGAGCAAGAGCTACATCTAGATTTGATAAACTTGAGGTCCCCACAATATACCCATGCCACAAGAGCTCAGCTGATCACACTAGCCAGTCTCATTGACCTCGCTCCAGTGCAATCGACTGCAGTTTGCGGCGGATTGCACTTCGAAACGACACCCGCGGGATCAAGGCATCCGGCACACCTCCGAGGAAGATGGTGTCAGTGCGGCGCAGGAAGTGTAGATATGGGCGCAAGCAAAGCGCCGCTGCTCGTCCGCGGAGTGGAGCGGAGCTTCGCGTAAGCGCGTACGATACCGCCATGTGCCCCAGCTCGCTTATGCATCGCCAAGCTCGTGCCCGGAGCCCATGAGGACCATGTCTATAGAACATCAGTCGGCGATTGCGCGCAACTAGATAAGTTTGCAACGGGGACGCGACGCCCACTGTCGAAGAGCCAACGTGGAAGGCCTTGGCAGTCGGTAAGAAGAGCGCGCGATAGCCAGCTCTTTGCAGTCTCCAGGAAAGGTCATCATCCTCGTAGTATGCAAAATAGGCAGGCTCAAATCCACCGACCTCATCAAGTGCTGACCGACGGAGTATCGCACCTCCGCCACTGGCACCGAAGATTGCTGTTGGAAAGCTAACCTCTACCGCCGGCTGACCCTTGCCTATCTCGCTCGGAATGCCCACGCTATCAACCGCTATACCGCAGCTATTGACCAACGATTTATCTGAGTCGAACCTGATTTCTGGTGCATAGCAACAAACATTTGTGGGGGCGTCCTTAACGGCGTCGTCGACCATCTGAAGGAAGGATGTGTCGACGACAAGATCGGGGTTAGTCATAACGATCCACGTCCCATTGGCTAGAGCTAGGCCCTGGGAGGCTGCCACCGCAAAGCCGGCATTTGTAGGATTCTGTACAAGACGATCTGCTCCTGCGGAAATCGCAATTATAGACGAGTCGTCCTGAGACGCGTTATCTACCACGAGAATCTCCAGCGACGCCCTGCTATGGCGCTCACTCTCTTTGAGCGCGCTGACACAGGCCCCCAGGTGTTTACCTGAGTTCCAGGTCACTATGACAGCCGTAAACTTAATCCTCGACATTCTTACTACCAAAGGTGATTTGGTCGTCGAGAGGCTGGCCATTGTCGCTTGCGAGCGGGCCGACCGTCTGGCCACGGATAACTGGAGGCGCGAATACCATATTAAGAGTTGCTAGATAAAGATGGTGAAGATTAGATCGGCTCGAACTGGCCGGTGCAACAGTGAGCGTAGCCAACCGCTTGAATACAGACTGATCGGCAGATCCTTGCTCAAGAATGACCGGCAATCCACGGATCCGTGTACTAAGCAAATGCCAAACTGGCGGCTGCCCGCACATATGCACGAGATGCGGTACATGGCGATCGAGGAGCCTACCTAGCGAGTCACCTCCCGATAGAGGAAACGTCTGTGCAGTCACTGACCAGCCGTTCTCACTGAGAACTCCTAGATCTGCGGCGGACGGGGCCAAGATCGCGGCGTACGCGAGCACTAGGACCCGCAACGGTCTCATTGGAAGCCTTGCTTTAGCATATTCGTGGACGTAGCTTATTGCATGCGTGCCCTAGGCGCGCGCTGACACCTAGCCATCGTACTTGTTGGCGCATCACACCATAGGCGAACGACCGCTGGCCGTGGCAACCCACGGCAGTATACGCCGGCAGGGGGTATGATGGATCGCGGAAGGGAGACTTCTTAGCAGTGTTTAGATGGCGACGGGTCAGCGAACAACGGAGATGCATCAGAATGGGTTCCTCGCCTCAGCGCGGCCGTCGAACAGTATGTGTGCTTGTCGTCATGCTGCTCATGGGCGGCCTCCTACGGAGCGACGTCTCAGCTGCCTCTACTCCGGTGAAGGCCGGTGATCTTGGCGCTACGACGCATACAATTGTCGGAGGAATAGCCGGCGGACAGCTTCTATACCGTCTCCCACTAGAGGCGCGCGAACGCCAGCTGAGCACGATACAGGCAAGCGGCCTCCGCTTTGTACGAAGTGACCTTTTTTGGGCCGAAGTCGAGCCCCGACCAGGTGTTTATCGATGGGCCCAGGCGGACTCCTTTATGACGGGGTTGGCTCGGCATCACCTCGACTGGCTGATTATCCTTGACTACTCCGCGCCATGGGCAGCCCGCCAGCCAAGCGTTCAAGTTTCTCCTCCGAGTAAGCAGGTTTATTACCTCGCATACTCTCGGGCCGTGGCTCGGCGCTACGGCTATGGCGGCGTCTTCTGGAGGGAGCGTCCCAGACTACCTAGATACCCCGTGACTGCGTTCGAAGTTTGGAATGAGCCTAATAGCAGCACATTTTGGAAGCCAAACCCAGAACCGTCCGCATATGCTCGCCTTTATATAGCGACGCGACATATGTTGCACAAGGTAGATCCAGGAGTTGAGGTCATCTCAGGTGGCCTCGCTGCATATCCCGTACAGACTTCATACTATTTTATTCACGCAATGTTCAGCGCGGAGCCATCCCTCCGTAAGGAACTTGATGCTTTTGGGTGGCATGCCTACGCCCCTAATGTCGCGACTGCGATCGACCGAATCCATACAGTACGGGCAATCTTGCGAGCTGAAGGCGCGGGACAAGTGCCGATCGAGATCAGTGAGTTTGGTTGGCCTACGTCTGGTAACAACGCAGTGTCGGAAGCCGTGCGAGCTGAAGACTTATCAACCTTTGTCAATGCGGTCGTAACTTCGGGATGTGGCGTTGGCCTCATGGCCGCCTACGATTGGTTGACCCCTGAAGAAAATTCGGCGGACTTCCAGGACTGGTTTGGCCTAGCCAATCTAGACGACACAATGAAGCCTGCTGGCCTTTCCTACACGTCGGCGGTGCAAGCAGCCGCAAACGAGGCTGAGAAAGGGAGCTGCTGACGGACTGGATAGGCTTCGGGTAGTGTTGGATCGCTTCGGTGAGCTACGGCCCTAGCGCCCACACTGCTGCACGACACACGCCCGTGCGCGCCAAGAACATGAAACGGCCCCCTGCGCGTCGCGGCGCTCGTCCCGCCGGTGCCACAGCGGTCACGTCCACCAAACCCCAGCCCCTCCGGCAGGGAAACCGCCGTGATCGAGCCACCGTGCCGCGCACGTTGGGGGCGGGGCATGGATGCTCCGCCGCCACAGCCACCGGTTTGTGCCACGCGCCGCGCGGACGCGACCCAAAACCCGCTCCCTGCGCGCGGCTCGCCGCCGACCTACAGTGCGAGCCCCCCAACATGACCGGGCTCTCCCCCGGCCAACTCGCTACTTGACTCCTCTCCCCCCTCAGAGCCGCGTTGCGAGATAGCGTCGCAGAAGGGGCTCCGGGACGACCCAAGCGCCGCGGCCACGGCGTTCGGCGATCCCCGCCCGCTCCATCATCTCCAGCGCCCGCCGAGCACCAGAGGAGGCAGTGCCGCTGTATGAGCGTTCCCCGCGGGCCACACGCGCTTCCTGCCCGATGAGGGATTGCTGGACGCGGCGATGCGCGGCACCACATCCCTGGCGAAGAAGGACATCGAGGGCATCACCACGCTCCTGATCGACGCGGAGATGAAGATGTTCCGCGAGCTGCCCACCCCAGTCATCTTTCTCCAGAACGTCGTCGTCGACCTCCTGCTGGGCCTCGGATTCAAGGATGCCTTCCGGATCTTCGCCGAACACGTGAAGGATCGATACGACGCCGAGCCGGGATTCATCACCATGAACATGCCTGCCCTGCTCGACGTGCTCGAAGAGCTGCAGATAGACAACCCGATCATCTGCTCCAACATCAACAAAATCGGCTTTCGCATGTGCGGCGGCATCGAAGCCTACGAAGCAGCGTTGCGCGAGCGCCGGTTTCGTGCCATCGCCATGTCCGTCTATGCCTCAGGCGCCATACCTCCACGAGAGGCAATCGAGTGGGTCTGCGCGCAGCTAAACATCGAGTCGATCGTGTTCGGCGCATCAAGTATGTAGAGCCAACATCCGCAACACGCGGGAACTGGTCTCGGAGTACTGGCCGGATACGGCCGGGAGCGATCTCAGCGGCAGCCCGGTGCCAGGCTGATCCTGTAGTCGCCGCCTATCCGTCGGGGTCTGTTCCGAGCAGTGCTTTGAGCGCCGAGGCGCAGGACGCTCCACGGTGTTCACTTCAAGCCGCCACGCCGGGGCCAGTGCCAAACCACGCCCAGACTCGCCCCCCAGCGCCGAACTCGTCGTGCTCCGAGGACGTCCTCCTCGACAGTTCCATCCCGCCCAAACGTTAGCCTCGCCGAGATGGCGCGTAATCTTCGCTCAGACACCCTGGGCTTCCTCGCCCACCTCGCCAGGCAGGCGCCGCGGCGTGTCTACTGGAACGACAACGGAAGTCGCAGCGACGGGACACCCGCGACGGTCCTCGAGCTGGAAGACACGATACCCCGACCGTCATTTCGTCGGATCGGCGCAACACGGCTTCCGTTCAACGGCGCCGCCACGGCCATACCGGGCAGCCGGCGGTCGTTTCATGCACTGGCAGCCGCCACGCACGCCTCCACCTGGTCAGCCCCCCTCCGGGCTCCACCCCACCGTGCTGCGCCCCGGCTCAACATCGCTCCTCAGCATCGCCTCGATCTGCGCAGCAAACTCCTCCGGCAAGCGCCTCCGTGCCTCACCTATGAATGCCTCGACTTCAGCGCCCGCCGAGAGCACCGGAACCCCCTCCATCGCACGGTCCACCTCAGCGCCGACCCGCTCCTGCGCCTCGACACCCGCAGCGGCCGCACGCTCCACAAGCGCAGCGGCGACGCGACTGACTCGCCGCCGCCGATATACCGCCGCCAGACGCACAACCTCGCCCGCCGGTATGCGCTCCTGGTTTGCCGCCGACACCCGCACCACGTCAACTCGACGCGAAAGCGTGCTCGGGCTGACACCGATGAGCTTCGCGGCGACGCTCAAAGACGGATATGCCTCCACCGGCAGATCGGGCTCCCGCTCGCCGCCCGCCGCTCGCCAACTCACGGCATCCGCGGGTCCAACCAGCCCCACTGTCACGTTTTTGACACCCATAAGGTCCCTACTGTAGCAACGATCGCAACGATCTCGCGGCCTGCCCGTGGCCCGCACCTTTGCGATCGAGGTCCTGCCGCTGCCCTGGCCTAAGCTCGCAAAGCAGCCCCGCAGGAGCACCCGAGCTTCTCGCCTCACGTCCGGCCCGTCGGCACCCCCGAGCGCGCGGTGGCGCCGTTCTCCGAGGGTGCCTCCGCCGACGGACGCTCTGAGGGCGCATAGGCGTAGTCGTAGGCGTAGCCATAGGAGCCGCCCCTGCTCACCTTCAGGCCGTTTGCAATCACGCCCAGCAGCGGGGCGGCGGCGCTCGTCAGCGTCTCGTGCAGGCGTTCGGCCACATCGCGGCGGTTGCGCCCCACGCGCCCCACGATGATCACGCCATCCACCTTGCCGAGCAGTGGGAAAGCGTCGGACACCGCCGTCAGCGGGGGGGTGTCGATGACGATCAAGTCATACCCGTTGCGGGCCTGCTCCAGCAGCGCCACCATCGCCTGGCTCTCGATCAGCTCCGCCGGGTTCGGGGCAGCACCGCGCCGGCCACCAGCACATCGAAGGTGCGGACACCCCCACCACGGTCGCTGCCGTCCGGCCGCTCCAGCTCGACCGACTGCATCGCATCGCTCATCGACGCCGCGCCGATCAGCACCTCCGCCAAACCCATGCCGGAGGGGATGCCCAGCTGGCGAGAAAGCGTCGGGCGGCGCAGATCCGCCTCCACCAGCAGCACCCGCGAGCCCATCCCCGCCGCCGCCGCCGACTGGGAACCGCGCGCCGGGGCCAGTGCAAACCGCCGCGCCCAGTTCGGCGCGGCCGGCGCACAGACACTGCCGGTGCTCTCAACCGCACCGATCGACGAAGCCACACTCGAAGAAGCCGCCCGCACCTTCGCGATCGAGGTGCTCCCGCTGCCCTGACCCCAGCCAGCGCCACCGCGTCCGGCGCACGCCCGAGATGACCAGCAGGGACCCCTGGACAGACCCAGACCCCCAGCCCGGCGACCTCGACGCCGATGTCCGCACGACCCCTCCGTGTGACATCCAGATCGTCGAGGCGAGCTCCGACGCCAAAGGCACGATCATGGTCAACGTCAAAGGCGAGGACGCCACCCTTGCCTTCCTTCGGCGATGACCCAGCAAGAACCCCATCCAAAAAGGCCTCACTTTGAGGCGCTTCTGCCAGTGCTCCACGCGTGCTAGAGTGGTGTCAAAAGGGCCTCGATTTGCGGCCATTCTGTCATGCCAGGTCGTATCTACAGTCGCCTTCTGGAGTTCGCCACGGACCAGTACGGGTACGTATCGACCGATGATGCCCGCACTCTGGAAGTCTCACCACGCAGACTGAAGCTCCTCGCTGAACGCGGCTCGCTCGTGCGGATCGCTCGCGGGCTGTACCGCTTCCCGGCGGAGGTCGTGCCACTCACGCCTCTTGACCAGTACATGGAGGCGACCAAGTGGCCTGCGGGGCGAGGGATGCTCTCCCACGAGACGGCTCTTGCCGCATACGACTTGAGCGACGTCAACCCGGCAAAGGTGCACGTAACCGTCCCCCGCGGCTACCGCATCCGTCGCAAGGAGGTGCCCGAGGTCTTCGAGTTCCACCACGCCGACCTGGCCGACGAAGAGACAGCCAGCTTGGAGGGAATACCGATCGTCAGCCCCGCGCGCGCGATCCGCGACGCCCACGCCTCCCATCTGGGGGGAGCACTGGTCGGACAGGCGATCGACGACGGCGAACGCACGGGTCGGCTGCGCCGAGCGCAGGCACAGGAGCTGCGCAAGGAGCTGGGATTGCCCCCAGGGGTGGGGATGCGCCGTTGAGCCCGCTGGGTCCCTTCAAGCCACCGAAGCGTCCCCCGACCAAGCGCTCGCACCTGGAGCGCATGGTGGAGACATACGCGCGTGAGCACACAGTTCCGCAGGCCAGAGTGCGCCGCCTGATCTCCTCGCTCGCGCTCATCGGCGCACTCCAGCGGATCACGGACGAGCGCGACGATCCCCGATTCCTGGTCAAGGGCGGCGTCGCCATGGAGCTTCGCCTTGGCGTAGAGGCACGGTCGACCCAGGACTTCGACGTCGTGTTCCGCGGAGCGCCTGCGGACCTGTGCGATGCGCTGGATGAGGCCTTTGTCGAGCCCTGCTCTGGGTTCGAGCTCACTCGCCATGGAGAGTCCACCTACATCGGCCAAACCTCGACACAGCGACAGACGATCGAGCTCACTTTCAACGGTCGCGCATGGCAAACGTTGACGATGGAGATCGCCAGACCAGAGGGAAGCAAGGGTGGCGATCCCGAGATCGTGCCAGCAGCCCCGCACGCTGGGGGGCGGGCATGGATGCTCCGCCGCCACGGCCACCGGTCGTGCCATGCGCTGCGCGGATGCGACCCAAAAAGACTCAGGCCATGACAAAGACCCCCTGGACAGACCCCGACCCCCAGCCCGGTGACTTCGACGCCGACGTCCGTGCGACGGACCCGCGTGACATCCAGATCGTGGAGGCGGGCTCCGGCGCCAAGGTCACGATCGTGGTCAACGTCAAAGACGAGGACGCCACCCGCCTAGAGCGGATCGCCACCGAGCGCGGACAGCGCGTCGACGAAGTCGTCTCCGACCTGTTGCGCGCCGCCCGTCCGCGCGCCGCATAGAACGCCTCGACTGCCCCACGCGCCAGCCGCTCGCTCACGTCAGAGCGGTTGATCTCATCGGGGTCCGCAGAAGCAAAGCGTCCGCCCAAACCTGCGCGTCGATATCTCCACCGAACTGGCGCATCGCCCTGCGTAACGCCCGCCGCTGGGCAGACAGTCGCTCCAGCTCGGCATCTATGCGATCGAGCTCAGCCGCGCTGCGGGGATGCGACCCAAAAACCCGCTCTTTCTCTCTTTCTCTCTCGACAGCACTCCCCACGGGGCCGCCCCAGCGTCCGGGCATCGATAGCCAAATTGTCCAACAGGCTGCTGGACAATTGCCCCGGGGGCACAACATGGTGCTCCTCGACAAGCTCTCCGACCCCACCGCACGGCTCTGGTACGCCACCAAGGCCAGCGAAAACGGCTGGTCACGCAAGATCCTACGCTGCCCGATCCCGACGCTCTTGCACATCTAGCAGTCGATGATATGATGGCGTCATGGCCGTCAAGGCGAGCACAGAGGCCGTGCAAGCACTGGACCGCGCGGAGGCAGCGCTGCGCGAGGCGAGCTCCGACGTGAAGCGCACCAGAGCCTCGTATCTCGAGCTGCTCGCCGGGGAGAGGCCGGGCATCACAGTCGCCGAGCTCGCATCGCGGTTTCACCTCTCCGAAGACGCTCTCGTCGCCTTCGCGCAGACCGCCGGCGAGCTGCTCGGCCAGGACCGCAGCCTCAGCGTCGAGGCCGCCCGCCGGGGTGCCCTGTTGGCAGCGGCCGGCCAGGCCTGGGAGGGCGAGCTCGGGCCGCTGCTGAGCACCACCGACGTGCGCGAGTTGCTCGGAGTCTCCCGCCAGCGCGTCGATGAGCTGCTGCGCTCCAAGCGGTTGATCGCGCTGCTCGACAGCGCCGCCCACCGCAGATACCCAGCGTTCCAGTTCCAAGACGGCCAGCCGCTTCAGCCACTGGCCGCGGCGTTCTGGACGGTCGCGGACGCGGCGATCAGCCCGTGGAGCGCCGCCTCCTGGTGCACCGCACCAGACGACGAAGCGCTCGAAGGCCTCTCGCCGGTGGCCTGGGCGCACGAGGGACGCAACGCCGCCCACCTCGCCCGCGTCGCGGGCCAGGACGCAGCGCGAATGGCCCAGTGAGCCTCAAGGGCTTCCCGCGGCGCACGCTACGGGGCGATCGCACCGTCTACCGCATCCACAAGTCCACCAGATCGCCCTGGTGGTTCTCCTGCTCAGGCGAGGGGCGCTTCGACCCGCTGGGCACCGAACTGGGCGCCTGTTATCTGGCGGAAGCCCCGCTGGGCGCCTGGGTGGAGGTCTTTCGCAAACGCCAGCTGCTGGCGGAGGCCGAGATCCCGGGTCGGTCGCTGCTGGCCGTCACGCTCGGCCGCGACCTGCGCCTCGCCGACATCACCTCCCGCCGCGCGCTCGGCTTCGGCGTCACCGCGACGCTGGGCGCAGGCGAGCAGTTCCACGACAGCCAGGCGTTTGCCAAGCAGGCCGCAAACGACGGGTTCGACGGCGTGCGCTATCTCCTGCGCCACGACCCCGCCCAAAAACTCTACGGCCTCGCCCTCTTCTTCCAAGCCGGTGAGCGCGATCCCGAGGACCCGCTCTGGCCGGCCCACAGCACGGCCATACCCGCTGCGCTCATCGGCGACGCCGAACGCCTCTTCGGCTATCGAGTGCTGCCACCCCCGTAGACGAGGTGGGGCATCCGCCGCACAACGCCTTCGGCGTCCATGTGGCGAAGGGCCCACGACTCACCTCACGTCCGGCCGCTCGGAACCTCCGAGGGCCGAGGCGCCGTTCTCCGACGGCGCATCTCCCGGCAGGCTCTCCGAGGGCGCATAGGCGTAGCCATAGGCGTAGCCATAGGAGCCGCCCATGCCCACCTTCAAGCCATTGGCGATCACCCCCAGCAGCGGAGCGCCCGCACCCGTCAGCGTCTCGTGCAGACGTTCGGCCACATCGCGGCGGTTGCGCCCCACGATGATCACACCATCCACAATGCTCCGCCGCCAGTCCCAGCGGTCATGCCGTGCGCTGCGATCGCGGTAGGGACCGCCACCCCGCCGGAGAGAACCATCCTCACTCGCGCCTACCCTGGTTTGTCGATGTCCTTCCGCCCCACCCCGGACCAGTGCACCCCGCGCCGTGGCCGCCCGCGCGGAGATCCCCGCCGTGGGGCGGCTTCATCATGAGCGCCACCCCCACACGTCAGGCGCTCGAGCTGCCCGGCGACTACCCCGAGCTGCTCGCGCGGCTCAAGGCCAGCATCACCACCGCTCGCACGCGTGCCGCGCTCGCTGTCAACCGTGAGCTGGTCGTCCTCTACTGGGAGCTCGGACGCCACATCCTTCAGCGCGAGCGGCAAGCCGGCTGGGGCGCCAAAGTCATCGAGCAGCTCGCCGCCGACCTGCGACGCGAGTTCCCCGACATGACCGGGCTCTCACGCAGCAACCTGCACTACATGCGCCAATTCGCCGCCGCCTGGCCAGATAGCCAAATTGTCCAACAGGCTGCTGGACAATTGCCCTGGGGGCACAACATGGTGCTCCTCGGCAAGCTCTCCGACCCCGCCGCGCGCCTCTGGTACGCCACCAAGGCCAGCGAAAACGGCTGGTCGCGCAAGATCCTCACCGCCCAGATCGCCAGCGACCTGCGCGGGCGCCAGGGCAACGCCATCACGAGCTTCCAGTACTCCCTCCCCCCGGCTGACTCTGAGCTCATCCGCGACACCATCAAAGACCCCTACAACTTCGAGTTCCTCGGCCTCTCCGAGCAGGCCCGCGAGCACGACCTCGAACTCGCGCTGCTGTCCGACGTACAGTCCTTCCTCGCCGAGATGGGCCGCGGCTTCGCGCTCGTCGGACGGCAGTTCCCGCTGCACATCACCGACGAGGAAACCATGCAGGAGCAAGAGTTCTTCATCGACCTGCTCTTCTACAACTACATCCTGCGGCGCTCAATGCCCGCCGGCTCGTGATCGGCCACACCGACGGCGGTCGAATCCTGACGCTCGTCGTCGAACAAACCAACGACCCCACCACCTGGCTGATCGTCACGGGCTGGACCGCGACGAGAGACCAGCATAGAATCGTCGAGGACTGACGCTCATGACAAAGACCCCCTGGACAGACCCCACCCCCAGCCCGGCGACCTCGACGCCGATGTCCGCGCGACAGACGCGCATGACATCCAGATCGTCGAGGCGGGCTCCGGCGCCAAAGTCACGATCATGGTCAACGTTAAAGGCGATGCTGCTGGCCCAGCCGGTCGGCCTGCGTAGTGACGGCGTCGTTGTCGGCGGCTTCGGGCGTCGTCGTTTTCGCGCGGTAAGCTGGAGTAGATGAGCTTCACGAGGATCACGGTGCGAGGAGACCAGATGGGCGGCGTTCCATGCATCCGCGGTCTGCGGATACCGGTCGCAACCGTGGTTGGGATGCTCGCTGACGGTATGAGCGATGCAGAGATCCTTGTCGCATACCCGGACCTGGAGGCTGAGGACGTTCGCGAGGCGATGCGTTATGCCGCGGAGGCCGTCACAGAGCGAGAACTTCCGCTCGCAGCCTCCGCGTGAGGTTCCTCATCGACAACGCGCTCTCGCCGGTCGTCGCCGAGCGCCTGCAAGACGCAGGGCACGATGCCGCCCACGTTCGCGACTACGGCCTCCATGCAGCCAGCGACGAGGAGATCTTCGATCGCGCACAGCAGGAGCAACGCGTGATCGTCTCCGCGGACACGGACTTTGGCACGCTACTCGCCTTGCGACGAGAGCGATCACCCTCTGTCGTCTTGTTTCGTCATGGCACCCAACGACGACCAGAGCAGCAATCGGAGACGCTGCTCGCCAATATCGCGACGATCAAGCGTGACCTTGCCGACGGCAGCATCGTTGTCGTTGAGCCCGATCGGATCCGGGTACGGAAACTTCCGCTGATCCCGTAGGCCAAGCCTCTGTTTCAGGCCACGAGCGGCACAGAGAGGGGCCACCACCCGCGCGGGATGTGTGCCCCGCGCGCTGGAGGGCGGGGCACGGATGCTCCGCCGCCACGGCCACCGTTGTGCCGTGTGCCGCGCGGACGCGACCCAAAAAAATCCGCTCCCCAGGGGCCCCAGGGCGAAGGCTAGAACACGACTGGGCGCGAGACTGGCGCGCACTGATGGCGCGGCCGAACAGCCCGGCCTACCGGCGCCTACTCGAGCAGCAGGGCGAGGACCGGCGCCGGCAAGGCCCACGCAGGGTGCGAGGAATCGAGGACCGTCCGCGTGGCCACCACGCCCGCAGCGAGCTTCCCCTCGATTACCCTCGCCTCGGCACGCCATCCGGAGGACACCCACTTCGACTCGATCGGCACGGTGTGCGCCACCCCCGAGGGGCTCGGCACCGCGACCGGGGCGAAGTCGATCTCCTTGCTTCCGCCCGTCCGCAGGTACCCGATGGAGTCGTCGTCCTCCCATCGCCCGGGCTCGAGCTCGTCGACGGCCCGGGCCAGCGCAACGCCGAGACACGCCTCGGTGAGGCGGCTGAAGTCCGGGCGTGGGAGTCCGGCCCGCAGCCGCCAGCCAAGCCATGCGAGCAGTGGGTCGCAGAGGTAGAGCTTGGACTGCGCTCCAGCCACCCTGCGGCCGTCCTCGCCGACCTGGTGGCACCAGATCGCCGCATAGGTGCCGGCGAGACGCATGAGGCGCAGGTCGGCCGTCTGGCGACTCCCATAGCCGAGGTCCTCGGCGAGCGCTCGGCGGTTCAGCGGCGAGGTGCAGCGACCCTCGATCGCGGACAGGAGCTTCGGCACCGAGTCCTCCCCCGCCTCCGGATCCACGTCTCGATGCAGCCACGCCGCCAGGTCCCGCAGGAAGGCCTCGCCGACCTCGCCGGTCTTGTGGTGCTCCGCGACCGCCCGCGGAAAGCCACCCGAAGTGAGGTACGCCTGCCAGGCGAGGTCGAGCTCGTTTACGAACAGCTCGAGCGACTCCGCGATATCGCGAGCAGCCTCGTCCTGGAGCGCCCACGGCGAGAGTGAAGCGGGCAGGGGAATCTCCCTACCCGCAGCGGCGAGCACGTCCCGGAAGCTCATCGGATGGAGGATCCGCAACCTTCTCCTGGCGGAGCTCCCGGCCCTGCCCGCGAGGAGGTCGCGCTCCACCTCGGCGTCCCGATCCCAGGAGGACCCGGTGCACACCACCGTGTCGGCGCCGAGCTCGGTGTTATCGCGCAGATACTTCAGCGCCTGCGTCCAGCCCCGGAGCCCGGTCACCTCGTCGAGCAGCCAGACGCGAGGAGCCTCCCCTATGGACCGGGTGAGCTCCCGGCCGAGCTTCGCCACGCGAGGCAGGTCAGACGCACGCATCCCGTCGGTCGGCACGTAGATGAGCTGGCGCGGGTCCACATCCCTTCGTCCGCACAGGCGCACCGCCGTATCCTTCAGTAGCACGGACTTGCCGACCCGCCGAGCTCCACGCAACACCACGAGCTTGTCGTCGACCGGGCCGTCAGCGACGTCGTCGAGCAGGCCCGAGCGGTAGCCCAAGTCATAGGCGGCTCTGGCGCGAAGTATCTGGTCGCTCTCCACCCAGAAGAGCTCGTCTGCACCCATCGCCGCCGCACGCCACCACGGATTGCGGTCGCGGAGCCGCTCGCGCAGTTCATCGTCCCTCATTCGGTTTAGCTTACCAGAAAAACCCCGGTTTTGGTAAGGCCATATGTCGTGAATCCCCCCGGTTTTGGTAGGCTATTGAGCTAGGTCATCCCGTCCCAGCGCGCAGGCAGGCGCCTCGGCGTGCCTACTGGAACAACGCACGCCTCCACCTGGTCAGCCCCCTCCGGGCTCCACCCCACCGTGCTGCCCAGGGCTGGCCAGAGCACCAGTTGTCCCGCAGGCTGTGGGACAACTGCCGTGGGCCGCACGGGGCCCCTCAGAGCCGCGTTGCGAGATAGCGTCGCAGCAGGGGCTCCGGGACGACCCAGTCGCCGCGGCCATGGCGTTCGGCGATCCCCGCCCGCTCCATCATCTCAAGCGCCCGCCGAGCGCCAGAGGAGGACATGCCGCTGTACGGGCGTTCCCCGCGGGCCACACGCAGAGCCACCGCATACGCGTGCGCGGTGCCACGCAATCGCTCCACCACCTCCTCGTGGCGCAGGCGGTCGGCCTGCATCGCCAGCTCGTGGCCACCGCGGACATCGCCGAGCTCGAGCCTGCGCCTCGCCCGTTGTCCGGATCTGCACGAAGGAGCAATCCCATGACCACGACCAAGACTAAGAAGAGCCGCAAAGGGTTCGACGAGCTGCGCAAGCAGATCGATGCTGACCCGGCGCGTCGCGCCAACGTCGAGAAGCATAAGACGGCGATGCTCAGCGAGCTTCGCCGCAAGCTCGACCTCACCCAGGCAATCGTCGCCGACCGACTCGACGTCACACAGGAGAACATCTCCCAGATCGAGCGCGGCGAGGCCGACGTTCGGCTATCCACGCTGAGCCGGTATGTCGAGGCCCTCGGCGGACACCTCGAGGTGCGCGCCGCGTTCCCAGAGGAGACCGTCGCGCTCAGCGTGGGGACAGCCGCGACGATGCGTCGCCGGCGAACACGAAGGAGATCCGCCACTCCAACCAAGACGCCTCGCAACTCCAACGCGCCGAGAGCAAAGAAAGCGCCAGCAACAAGCGACGCCTAACACGGACCCAGCACACTCCTGGATGAGCGGCGACCAGGCCCGTCGCGTTTGGCTGGAGACCACCTAAGACCCACGCCGGCCGGATCGAATGCCGGGGGCTGCCTCCGTAGCATGATTTGTAGTACACTGTTGGCGTGGCTCGCGCGTTGCACGTTCGACTCGACTCCGACTCCGAAGCAGCGCTAGCCGTGCTACGCGCGGAAGGCCTAAGCGACTCGCAGGCGGTGCGCCGCGCCCTCGGAGAGGCCCGCTCTCGCCGTCGCCGCAGCACAGCGCTGCGCGAGGAGGCTCGGCGCCTGGCCGCCAACCCCGCCGATCGCGCGGAGCTCGAGACCTTGCGCAACGAGCTCGACGAGCTCATGCCGGACTGGCCCACCGCTTGATGCTCCGCGGAGAACTGGTCGCACTAGCCGCCCCCCGCCGCGCAAGAGGTCACGAGCAGCGCGGCCCGAGACCCGGCGTGGTCGTGCAGGCCGACGAGCTGCTGGAGCTCAGCACAGTGCTCGTCGCCCCCACCTCACGCTCTGCCGCGCCAGCGACCTTCCGCCCGCTCATCCAGGTCTCCCAGACCCCCACCCGCGTACTAGCCGACCAGCTACGCGTCTTCGACGTGCAGTCGATCATCGGCAGCCTCGGTCACCTCACCCGCGCCGAACTCGACACCGTCGAGGAGGCGCTCGCGCTCGTGCTCGGGCTTCGCCTCTAATCCCTTGCCCAAGGGCAGCAACTCGCCCTTCCCGCCGACGCCTCCTGCCACCCCACAGCGCCGCCCGGTGTGACACCCGCTTTCCCGCCCATAGCGCCGGCTTGGACGCCCCGCAGGAGAGAAGCATCCCCGCGCGCGCCTAATCTCGTCCTGCGCGAGCTGCATCTCATGGAGATTCCTCGGGTCAGGCTACGAAACGCATCAGCACAACATTCGACGACGGCTACCCGGAGCCTCGTTGGAGTGAGCTCGGCGTCGTTTGAACTCTCCCGCGCGCGGAGGGCGGGGCACGGATGCCCCGCCGCCACGGCCACCTGCTGCTGCCAAGCGCTGCGCGGATGCGACTCAAAGGACCCGCTCTCGTTCGGCGCGCAGCCAAGTGCCCCGTTAGGGCGCGCGTGCCCATGAGGGGCGGAGAACTTCCTTCGTTGTTTGCTATTCTGCATATAACCAGTCAACAATCTAGAGAATAGCCTTGCCGATGCCTCTCCTTCTTGCCATAGCCGCCGTCTGGAGCGCCGTGTTGCTGCTCGTCGTCGTCCTCTGCCTCGCCGCGCGCCAAGGCGACCGCCAGCAGTCCCGGGCCCCGCGCGAGGTCGAGCTTGAGCCGTATCTGACCGCGCCCGTGGCGGCGGCGCGTGCGCGCGTGCTCCGCGGACTGGCCGGCGGGGAGGGTCGGGGCGGGCGGGAGGTGCCGGCCGCGGGCCAGGTCTCTCGGGGCTGAGTGCGCCTGCGGCGGCACATATCCTTCCACCAGCAAAGTCCATACAGTCCGAACTGTGCTACACTTCTCGCCCGCTGGCATCCTGGTACGCCAGCTTCTACATGGGGGGTCTCGGCGTAGTCCCCCCCTGCGCCTATGCCTCTTCTGCTTACGATCCTCCTCGTCTGGGCCGCCATCGTGCTGCTGGTGCTCACGCTCTGCCTCGCTGCCGCCCGCGGCTCGGGCGCCCACGCGCCGAGCGTGCCCGAGCACGAGTCGCTCACCCACAGGTCGCTTGGCGGGGAGTCGCGCGGCGGGGAGGCCTTCTGCGAGCCGCCCACGACGACCCTCGCCGAGGCCACCGCACACCCCCGCGCGGGCGCCTGACGATTCAGCAGGCCGGCGAAACTCGTGCCAGGTGCCGCGCCGCCGCTCCGGCCCGCCGCCTTGGCCCCACGACGCCGCCACCGCGCCTGCCTGCGCGGCCGCCGCAATCGGCCCCCGCCCTCAGCGCGATCGGGCTCCGCCCACCTCCCCATGGGCGTCCGGCGCCATCGCCACTCGGCGCCCGGCGACCCGCACTCCGGGCATCTGTGCGCTCCGGGCACAGCGCAAAACCGATCAGCCCACCCCCACCGACCGATAGGGAAAGCCGGCCGCGGCTGGCGGGGGATGGGGCCAGTGGGCACGCAGCGCGGCGTCGCACACCGCGAAGCCCCAGTTGATCAGACGTTCCTGAAGAGCCGTATCAAGCTTGGCGAGCCTCGTGGGGACCTGCGCCAGGGCTTCCGTCTGCTCCAACGGACAGGGCAGCGCGTCCGCCAACCCGTAGTTGGCGATGTTCGTTCTTATCCCCCAGTAAGCACCCGCTCTCGCACCGGCCACGTAGGAGGCGATCAGCGCCCGCTTGCGCAGCGAGCGCACCTGATTGTCGATCACCATCATCACCCGGTAGGACTGTCGCACCCAGTCGCGCGCCACCTTCGCCTCGGGCCGGGTCTTGCCGCCCCCGTCGGAGACCAGCACCGTGCGATAGCGCTTCCACGCTGTCTCCAGTCCCAGGTTGTCATACACCCCCCCGTCGGAGAGGGTCGGACGGCGGCGGTAGGCGGCACCGGTGAGGCAATCGTCCGCGTGCACCGCGAAGACTTCCCGCCCGAGGTCGGGCCGCGCCGGCGAGAGGAAGGGAGGAAAGGCGGAGGAGGCGGCTACCGCCGCGGCCACCGCGATGCGCGGATTCTCGATCTCACCCACGAGATAGTCACGCGCATACGGTCGCGAGAAGCGCCACAGCGCGGTCGACTGGAGATTGGTTGTGTTGATCACGAAGCGCGGCTGCCGTGGCAGCCCCTGCAACGTGGGCCCACCACGGAACAGCCACTTGGCGTAGCGCCGCGCCACTTCCCCGCTCGCCGAGCGCCCCGGAACGAGGGCCCCCCAAAGCACCGCAGGCACATCGATTGTCTTCCCCGCCAGCGCGCGCAGTGGCTCCACCACCAGAGTTCGAAAGCGCTCCTCGGCGTCAGCCTCTCCGAGGCGCAGCTCATCCCAGGCGAGGGCCAGTGTGGCTGCTGTGATCGAGCCGCCCGAGACGCTCGACACGCGATCCACGTCAGCCAGCACTCCTGCGTCCAGCAGTCGCCACAGGGCGCCCACGTGGAAGAGCATCGCCCGATAGCCCCCGCCCGAGAGGCACAGGGCGATGCCCGGCTGCGGGCCGCCGGCGGCAACCTGCGCCGCGGCGGCCGGCGCGGAGACGAGCAGGTCGTCGATCGCACCCGCTTCGGCGAGCGCCTGGGCGGGGGGCAAGGCAGCGGGCGGGGCGGCCGGCGGAGGGACCGGCGGGGCGGCGGGCGGTGGGGCGGGCGGTGGAGGGACCGGCGGCTCCTTGGCGCTCATACCGGCGCATCCCCCAGATCGACTACCAGCGACGGGGTGCCGGGATCGCGGAACCGCACGTCAATCCCGCGCTTGCTCGTGCGGTCGAGGAATGCGTCCATGCGCGCGCGCAGGTCGCCCTTGCCGTCGCGGTTGGTGAGGTGCACGGTGAACTCCGCGTCGTCGCGGCCGTCGAGCAGCATCGCCAGCGTGGCGTCCTTGGGATTGCCGTCGTTGCCGTCCGCGGAGATCACGTAGTGCCGGGCGCGGATGCGGGAGAAGAAGGCCGGCTCGACGTTACGTTCCGATCCATGGTGGGGAACCTTGAGCAGATCGACCTCAATGTTCCCTTCCCGATCCATCAGGTCGGCGGCCTCTAGGCCCACGAGGATGTCGTCCCCGCGAGCGTCCCCCGTGAGCAGCATCCGCCACCGGCCGAGCTCCGCCCAGACGACGATGCTGGAGAGGTTGTAGACGGAGGTGTCCGAGTACGCCGTCGCGAGCGCCGCGGCCCTGCTCTGCTGTTCGGTCTCCCGCTCCCACTTCTTCCGCAGGTCTGCGAGCGCTCGCTGAGCGGGAGAGATCACGGTCAGCTTCAGGCCCGAGGGCAGTTCATGCGCGGAAGGCGCGGCGATCAGCCCCCCGTGGCCGTCGTTAATAGGCACCCGCAGGAGGTCGGCGTAAGTCTGGAGCTGCACACCCTGCTTAACGCTCGCCGCGCACGCTCCGCCAACCCCGCCGGCCCCGACCGCCGCGCTCGCTACGGCCGTCGCGCCGGTGCCGCCCAAAGCCTGGTCGGCCAGCGTGTGGAAGGCGTTGTGCCACAGGCGATCGATCGCATACGGAGCCGGGGACTCGTCCTCCTTGGCTTCCGCGCAGGCATCAAAGAGTTCCAATACCCCATGGATGTGGTCGTCATCGATGTGGCTCACGAGCACCAGCTCGAGACCGAGCGGTCCGTTGCGGCGCTCGCCCGCCAGCTCTTTCAGGCGCGGACTCAGCCAGTGGTCATAGACGCCGCTGGGCCCGCCGTCGATCAGCGCGAGGCGTCCGCTCTCGTCCTCGCCCCAGTGCAGCAACAGGCAATCGCCCTGCTTCGCACTGAGGGCCTCAAGCGAGAAGACGCTCATCCTCACACCGACTGGATAGCCCGCAGGACATCCACCATCCCGTGTCCCTGGAAGTGGCGCTCGCGCCCGAGATCGGTCGCCGTGCGGCACAGCGTCTCCTTGATCTTCTCCGGCGCACCGATCAGCTCGCGGTGGCGACCCATCAGCAGCGCCGCCGCGCCCGAGACGTGGGGAGCGGCCATGCTGGTGCCATCCTGAACCCCCACGCGCCGGCCGGGCACCGGCGCCTTGATCTTCTCGCCCGGAGCCACGAGATCGGGCTTGCTGCGACCGTCCCCGGTGGGGCCGCGGCTTGAGAAGTAAGAGACGCCATAGGTGTGGGGCTTAAAGCGGTGCGTGGCGCCCACCGTTATCACCCCCTGAGCGTTGCCGGGGTCGGTGATCGACACGGTGCGGTAGCCATCGGCCAGACCGTCGTTGGTGGCGTACTGCGTGAAGCCCTCATTGCCCGCCGCCGCTACCACCACCACGCCGCTGCTCACGAGCCGCTCGGCCTCTTCGCAAACCGGCGTGCGACCGCAGGCGTAGTTGCGGACGTCGTGACGGATCGACAGTGAGAGGTTCACTCCGTGGATCACCCGCTGTTCGCTGTGGCTGTTGAGGTGGCGGATGAACTGCAGCGCCGCCAGGACAGCGAACTCCTCCCCCCTGCCCTCGTCGTCGAGCACGCGCAGGTCATAGACCTCCAGCCGCGGGCAGATCCCAGTGATGGTGTGGGAGGGCAGCCGGTCCTCCTCCTCGCTCTTGCGCCAGTCGCCGGCGAGGATCCCCGCCACGTGGGTACCATGCTCGTGCGTCGGAGCGCGATAGCCGTTCCATGCTGAATGCGCAGGAGGGGCTCCAGGAGATCCCAGTCGACCGAGCGTCCACTCACGAGCGAGCGTTCGAGGTCGCGATAGTCCGGCAGGCGCTCGCGTGGCACGGGGGCCGGGCTGACCGACGATGCCGCGGGTGGCTCCCCGCTCGCCGACGGCTCCACGCTCGTAAGCGGCTCAAGACTCGGGGCCTGGAGCTTTCTCAGCCGTGTGAAATCGTAGGTCGCCACCACGCGGCTGTCCTCGAAATCCGCGTAGTCGGACTGGGAGGCGGCATCGGCCTCTGCCTCGGAGACTTCAGTGCGGCGCTTAAACGCCGGATGGGTAGCGTCGATCCCGCTGTCCACCACCGCCCAGCGAATGCCCTTGCAAGAGATGTTGAACAAGCGGTCGGCGGCGTCCGCCTTGATCGCCGGCCGCGAGCGCCACAGCGCGCTCCGAGCAGGACGGTTGCGGCTGACCATCCACAGCAGCGGCTTCTGCCTGGGATCGATTCGCTCGCGCCCTTCCAGCAGCCGCCCGAGCGCCCGCACGCGCTGGCGCAGCGTCGGGATCTTCTCCCCGGCGATCGACCTTGGAGGCAGTGCCAACAGACCGGCGAGCTCCACCAGCCACGTCAACTGCGAGCGGGGGTCCGACATGCCCGTGCGCCTCTCCTCGGGCGGGATCAACGTCTCACCGGGAGCGGAAAGCACGGGCTCCAGTCCCGCCTCCGCATCGATCCCCAGCTTGCGCCGCCACCAACGCGAGAGCGGCAGCGCCGCCCACAGTAGCTCGTCGTAAGAGAGGTTCACCGCGACGTATGTCGCCGTGTAGGCGATGCGTGACGGTGTCGTGGCCGTGCGCGCGTGCGAGAGCCGCTCCCGCATCGCCTGCGCGAGGTCGGAGGCGCTGCGCTTGGCGTACGGGGTCAACAGCAGCTCCTGGGGCTTCCCGGGTCCTTCCAGTAGGCGGCCCATACGTCTGGCAGCACCGGTGAGTCCTGCGTGAAGCGCCTGACTCCCTCCCCTCCGAAGATCAGGTCGTTCAGCTGCGCCTCGTTCATGGAGGGACTTATGTCATACCTTCGTCGTTTTGTCAACGAATTAAACTTGCCCAATTTATCGTATTTGCGGGAAAGGCGTGCGCTTGCTGGGGTGTATGGCCGCTTCCCAACCCAATAACCCCCCCACCCCCGCCAACCTCTACCCTCTGAGCACGATGAGCACGGTCGGCGTGATCGGGCTGGGCTACGTGGGCTTGCCGCTGGCGGTGGCGTTCGCGCAGGAGGGCCACCAGGTGGTGGCGATCGACGTGGACCAGCGCAAGGTGGCGGCGATCGCCGCGGGGGACTCCTACATCGAGGACGTCCCCAGCGAGCTCCTGCGCGAGCACGCCGAGTTGCTGCACGCCAGCACCCGTTACGCCGACCTGGCGAAAGCCGACGCAGTGCTCATATGCGTGCCCACCCCCCTCACCCCCAACCGCGAGCCCGACCTGGGCCCGCTGGTGGAAGCCACACGCGCGCTCGCCGACGTGCTGCAAGCCGGGCAGCTCGTAGTGCTCGAGAGCACCACCTACCCAGGCACCACCCGCGAGCGCGTGCTGCCCCTGCTGGAGGAGTCCGGCCTGGCGGCGGGCCGCGACTTCCACCTCGCCTTCTCGCCCGAGCGCGTTGACCCCGGCCGCACCGACTACACGCTGCGCAACACCCCCAAGGTGATCGGCGGCCTCACCCCCGCCTGCGCCGCGCGCGCGCATGAGCTCTACGGCCTCATCTGCGACGAGCTGGTGCCCGTCTCCACGCCCGAGGCCGCCGAGCTCACAAAGCTCCTTGAGAACATCTTCCGCTCCGTGAACATCGCGCTGGTGAACGAGCTGGCGATGCTCACCGACCGCATGGGCATCGACATCTGGGAGGTGATCGAGGCGGCAGCCAGCAAGCCCTACGGCTTCATGCGCTTCGAGCCCGGCCCCGGCATGGGCGGCCACTGCCTGCCCGTCGATCCTTTCTATTTGTCCTGGCGCGCGCGCGAGTTCGACATGAGCACCGAGTTCATCGAGCTAGCCGGCAAGGTCAACCAGCAGATGCCCTACCACTGCGCTACCAAGGTCCAGCGCGCGCTCAACCAGGCCGGCCTGCCGCTGAAAGGCGCCCGCATCGCCGTGCTCGGCGTCAGCTACAAGCCCGGCGTCGGCGACGTGCGCGAGTCCCCTGCGCTGAAGATCATCTCGCTGCTACGCGCACAGGGCGCCGAGATCCGCTACCACGACCCCCACGTGCCCGTCCTGCACGAGCTCGACCTGCAAAGCACACCGCTGGATGACTTGCTCGCCGACGCCGACCTCACGCTGATCGTCACCGCGCACCCCGGCGTGGACCACGCGATGGTCGCCCAGCGCGCGCGCGTGCTCGTGGACCTGCGCGGCGTCACACGCGGCGGGGCGCCCGCGGCGAATGTCGTGCGGCTGTAGCCTTGTCAGTGTTGGGTCTGTCTGTTATATTTGGCGGAGATGACTGGTTCTGCTTCAGATGACATGCGGACAACTGTGCTGGGGGGGTCGCTCGGCGTAGCCGAGGCCAAGCGCCGCTTCTCCGAGCTGATCGACCGCGTCGATGCCGGCGAGCGCTTCGTCGTGTCCCGGCGTGGCCGCCCGGCGGTGGTGCTCTCGCAGCCGACCCCCGAGGCTATGCGACCGCCGGCCGCGGAGCCGATCGGCCTCGCGGCGGTGGCCGGGGCGCTGGCCGAGTGGGATGACATCGAGGAAACCGTGCAAGAGATCTACGCCGCCCGGCGCGGCAGCCGCGACCGCCCCGCGCCCGACCTCGACTGAGAGCGACGGGTGACGGACCCCGGCGGCGCGCATGTACTGCTTCGACACCGACATTCTGAGCGCGGTCATCCGCCGCGACCCGCCGCTGCACCTGATCCGCCGCCTGGCGCAGGTTCCGACGCGCGAACAGGCAACCACGACGATCACCCTCGGCGAGCTGCTCTACGGCGCGGCCAAGCGCGGCAGCGAGCGCCTCACACGCCAGGTTCGCGCGGTGGTGGCCAGCGCTACCGTCATCCTCCCCTTCGACGCCGAGGCCGCCGAGGTCTACGCGCCGCTGCGCGCGCGCCTGGAGCGCGAGGGCAAACGCCTGGACGAGCCAGATCTACGCATCGCCTCGATCGCCGTTGCGCGCGGGCTGACCGTCGTTACCGGCAATGTTCGGCACTTCGGACGCGTGCCGGGGCTCGCGGTCGAGAACTGGCTCGTCGAGACACCCACC
Source organism: uncultured Solirubrobacterales bacterium (assembly GCA_963821895.1). GTDB lineage: Bacteria > Actinomycetota > Thermoleophilia > Solirubrobacterales > Solirubrobacteraceae > Palsa-744. The sequence continues at coordinate 149,534 of CAWGFQ010000003.1, read as the reverse complement.
AAAACGCGCAGGCACTGAGCCGCGCCCCCAGCTCAAACAAGCGCGCGTCGCTACCCTCGTCGCGACCCGCCTCGTCGCGACCTTCTGCTCGGCCCGCGCCTCATCCCGCCCGCCACCGCAGCCCTGCCTGACCCGCCCCGGCGCACCGTCAGATAACGTCCTGCGCCCATGTGGACGCTCGCGCGCCGCCTGCGCGCCACCATGCGCCGCGCGTGGGCCCTCTCGCGCCGGCTGCTAGCCGACCCGCTGGCGCCGATCGTGGTGCTGTGCCTGATCCTCGTCGTCTCGCTGTATGCGCACGTACTCGACCTCGGGCAGCCCTGCACGAGCCCCTGCAAGGACACCTCAAGCCACACACTGATCTTCGACGAGAACTACTACGTCAACGCCGCGCGCGTCATCGACCACATCGAACCGCCCGCCGGCGCCCCCTACCACGGAGCCCCCAAGGGGAAGGACCCCAACGCCGAGCACCCACAGCTGGCCAAGCTCATCATCGCCGGCGGGATCGAGCTGTTCGGCGACAACGCCCGCGGGTGGCGGATCGGCAGCGTGTTATTTGGGTTGATAGGGGGGGTCGCGCTTTTCTTCCTAGTGCTAGGCGCCGGGGGCAGCGCGTGGCTGGCGGTCGGCGCGGTGGGGGTGATGTCACTCGACAACCTGATCCTCGTCGGCGGGCGCATCGCCACCCTGGATATCTACGCGATGAGCATGATGGTGGTGGCGATGGCGCTGTATCTACACCGCCGCCCATTGCTAGCCGGCGTGGCGCTGGGGATCGCCGGTTGCATGAAGGAAGTCGCGCTGCTGCTCGCGCTGGTGGTCGTGCTGCTGGAGGCCTTCCTGTGGGTGCGCGCGTGGTGGGTGGGCCGCCGGCTAGACGCCGAGCGCCAGTCCGAGCACGCCGCCGGTGAGGATCCCGCGGCCCAGCGCGCGGAGGCCATGCCGGCGCAAGCTGCCTCCGCCACCCAGCCCGGAACTGAGGCAGGCGACCACCCCCCCTCCCCCTCTCCCTCCTCCGCACGCGGCGGCTGGCGCGCGCTCGCGTGGTTCCTCGGCGCGGGCGCCCTCAGCCTGCTCGGCCTGCTGTGGCTGCTGGATGTGCTCGTGCCCGGCTATGACCCCGTCAACCACGTCACCTACGCCGCCAGCCCCTTCACGCACCTCTTCCACATGTACCACTACGCCCAGCTCCTCAAGAGCAAGCCCTATGAAGTCGGCATCGCCTCCTCGCCGTGGCTGTGGCTGATCGACGAACGCACCATCCCCTACGCAAAGGTCGCCGTCAACAGCGTCTCCGCCGGCAAGATCGTCGCCAGCCACGCCACCGTGTACTTCCGGGGCGCAATCAACCCGTTCATCATCTTCCTGGCCATCCCCGCGCTGTTCGGCGCGCTAGCGGCCGCCTGGCGCAAGGGCGATCGCGTGGCCGCCGTCGGCGCCGCCTGGTGTCTGGGCACGTTCCTGCCGATGCTCTACGAGGGCACGATCGAGGGGCGCATCAGCTACCTCTACTACATGGTGATCGTGATGCCCGGCGTGTATCTCGTCACGGCGCGCCTGTTCACGCCGCGGCGCGTCGGCTGGGCGGTCACGCTCGGCTGGGCGGTGGCGCTGGTGTACGGGCTCCTGCACCTGTATCCGCTGCGCACGCTGCTCTGAGCAGGCAAGATCGCCTACAGGGGGAATCTAGAGGCCTTTGCCAGAACCCAAACGAAGAAACGCTCGAAATATGGGTCCTTACCTGCTTCCTCCAGGCGCGCCATGGCAAAGGACGCTTCATTCACGTGGACTATCGTCTTGGCCTTTGGGAAGCTGGCACGGTGATCGTAATCGGCGCTGTGACGTGCGGTCTGCAGGTTGCTGAAGATCACAGTCAACAGCCAGAGCGACGAAGGGAGCGACGACACGCGACTGCCATCGGGGCGTCCGTCGGAGAGGGATTCCCACAGCGATGCCCCCTTCTGCGACAAGCCTTTCGGCAGCTTGTCTGGCGGTGTCATCAAGGTGGGAGGACACCTTGCGACCATGTCGCACACAGACCGTAGATCCCGATGGTCGATCCATCGCGTCGCCTGTTGAATCTCATCGTCCGGCGCACCATTCGGGAGGGCTTGTTGTGCGGCCGTCAGCGTGATGTCGTGGAAGAGCGCGTAGTAGGCCGTCGAAACGGCGAGTCGATGCTTCTCAGTGCTCGGCCTACCTCGCCCCGCATCGATGCCGGCGAGTCCTTCGGCTTGTTTCAGCAGCTTTTTTGGATCTATCGGATGGCTCACGACGCAGCTTCGTCGTGCCCCTCGGCGGATCCTGGGCGAGGTTCGGCCTCGGATGTCTCCTCGGCATCTTCATGCTCTGGATACACGTCCACGATGATGCTCGGGAACTCGACATCGCTCTGATTCACGAGTTCGAGGACTCGCGTACGCAAGCCCAAGACATCACGAATGGGCCACGTACCCGGCTCTGGATCGGGATCCCCCGCCTGCACCATGAAATGCAGATAGGTCTCATCATTGGGACCCCACTCTTCCAGGGTTCGAACGTCGCGAACGGTGACGTCCCCGAAGGGAGACTCGGCGATGATCGCCCTACGGATCGAGTCGATCTCGGTTGCCACGGCAGCCTGCACTCCCAAGAGGCTAGCGCGTTGCTCGGTGGGCACCCAAGGGAGTCCGACCATTGTCGGATGAACCCCGACGGTCAGGCGGTGTAGGCTCCACAGCCACCATGTCCACGCAAGCGCTCGGTATGGGCGCCACGGCATCGCCCGCCCCGGGCCTGCAGGAAGCCGTGGCGCAGCGGCGCGAGCCGCTTGAGGTGCTCGGTCTCGGTGCGCTCATCGCGCTCGCCCCCGCGGCCGTCATCTACCTGGCGTTCAAGGCCGGCGGCTATTTCCCCAGCACGCCCGGCGTCGTCTCGATCGTGCTCGTGCAAGCACTGCTGTTGCGCACCGTGCTGGCCGAGCGCCCGTTCGAGGGCTACTCGCGCGCGCTCGCGCTGCCGCTCGCCGCGCTGACGCTGCTCGCCGGCTGGATGCTGCTCTCCGGGCTGTGGGCGAACGCCGGCGCGCGCGTGCTCGACTCCTACGACCGCGCGCTGCTGTACGTGCTGGCGATGGCGCTTTTCGGCGCCGTTCGTTACACGCGCGCGCGTATGAGCTGGCTGATGCGCGCCGTGCTCGCCGGCCTGGCCGCCGTGTGCATCGTGGGGCTGATCTCGCGCCTCTTGCCGCACACGTGGCCGACCACCGCCAACTTCTTCGCCGGGCGCCTGAACTACCCCCTCACCTACTGGAACGCCGAGGGCATGATCGCCGCGATGGCGCTGATCCTCGGCTTCCACTTCTCCGCCGACGGCCGCGAGCACCCCATCGTGCGCGTGCTGAGCGCGATGCTGATGCCCGCGCTGGCCGCCACGCTGCTGCTGACGTTCTCGCGCGGCTCGCTGGGCGTCACTGCGCTGGGCCTGCTCGCCTACTGCCTACTCACGCGCCTGCACACGCTGCCCACCGCGCTGCTGGCCGTCGTGCCGCCCGTGGCGATCGCGATGAAGTCCGCCTATGACGCCACCGCGCTAGCGAGCGAACACCCCACCGGCGCGCAGGGCGTGAGCCAGGGACACCACGTGGCCGTGGTGGTGCTGCTCTGCACGCTCGCCGCCGGCGTGCTGCGCGCAGTGCTGCTAGGGCTCGACGCGCGCATCGCGCGCCTGGGGTCCGTCAAGCAGCCCCCGCCCCAGCGCGTGCGCGTAGGCATCGGAGTGGGTATAGGAGTGCTCCTAGTGGCGATTGCGCTGGCCGCAGGCGCCGGCTCCTTCGCGCACAAGGAGTACGACAAGTTCGTCAACGGCACCAAGGAGCAGCACACCGCGCAGACACGCGAACGGCTCACCGACCCCGCCAACAACGGGCGCCTGCCACTGTGGAACGCCGCGCTTTCCATCTACGACGCGCACACGCTGAAGGGCACCGGCGCCGGCACCTACCAGCAGTACTACCCGCAGGTGCGCGAAGAAGCGCAGTACGTCACCGACGCGCACTCGCTCTACCTGCAGCAGCTGGCCGAGCTCGGCATCGTGGGCGGCGCGCTGATCGTGCTCGTCGTCGGCGGCATCATGGTCGGCCTCGCCCTGCGCATCCGCGGCCCCGACCGCGGCGTGTATGCGGCGCTGTTCGCGCTCGTGCTCGCCTGGGCCGTGCACCAAGCCGTCGATTGGGACTGGCAGATGCCGGCCGTGACGATCGTTGTGTTCATCCTCGCGGGTCTGGCGCTGGCGCGTCCGCAAGACGGAGGCGTGGGCATGCGCGGCCTGCCCGCCGGGCGCGCAGTGGTGGCGCTCGCCTGGCTGATCGTGGCCATAGCGCCGCTGATTGTGAGCACCTCCTACGCGAGCCTGCAGCACGCGGGCCGCGAGCTTGAGCGCGGGGAATGCACCGCCGCCAAGCGCCAGGCCCTCTCCTCGCTCTCGCTCTCCGGCGCGCGCCCGCAGGCCTACGCGATCGTGGGCGTCTGCGACATGCAGCTCGGCTTCGCGCCCGCCGCGGTGGAAGCGATGCACAAGGCCGCGGCGCTTGAGCCGCAGAGCTGGGAAGACGCCTACTGGCTGGCGATCGCCCAGGCGGCGGCAGGCCAGAACCCGCTCGGCGCGGCCGCGCGCGCGGTGCGCCTCAATCCGCTGGAGCCGATGCTGCACAAGGCCTACACGCGCCTGCGCCACGCCGGCGGCCCGCGCCAGTGGGAAGCCCTCGCGCCGCTGCTGCGCCACCAGGCGCTGATCTCCGGCAAGGTCAGCGTGATGAACCTGTAGGAAAACGGCAGGCCCACTCGTATCGGCAGGTGTAGACCCCTGCGAACACACGACGAGGAGACGAAATGCCGCGTAACTACGATGAGCACGACGAGCTGGAGGGCATTGCCGAGCGCCTGCGCGCCGAGCGGCCCGAGGCCAGCCCGCTTGAGCTCGACCAGATCAAGCTCAGCGCGATGTCGCGCGCCAAGGCCACGGTCGGCCGCGCAACTCCGCGCCGCCTCGTCGTGGCAGCCCTGACGGTCGGCCTGATGGCCGCGGGCACTGGTGGCGTCCTCGCCGCCGGCGGCACCGGCAGCCCGGCGGGCAATGCCGCGCAGGCGCAGTACAGCTCCACCACCATCGCCTGCGGCGACAACAACGGCAACGGCAACGGCAGCCACAACGGCGCCAACGGCGAAAACGGGAACGAAAGCGGCAACGGCAACGGCAACTTCAACTGCAACAACAACAGCTTCAACAACGACAACAACACCACCAACAACAACACGACGAACGTCACCAACAACTACAACAACTCCACGGTGACGATCTCGGGCTCGGAGAGCGTGGGCACGGGCGCCGGTGGTGTGCAGGCCAGCAAGACCGTCAAGACCAGCGGCCGCAAGCTGAAGATCCACCTGAAGCTGCCCAAGAAGGGCAAGCTGCGTCGCGTGTCGGTGAGCGTCAACGGCAAGCACCTCAAGACGATCAGCGGCAAGAAGGCAACCGCGAACGTCGTCCTGGCCGACCTGCCCTGCGGCTCGGGCGCCACGACGGTGACCGTCACAGTGACGCTCTCAAGCGGCAAGACGATCAGCTCGACACACACGTACCACCTCTGCACCTGAGGTTCAGAGCAGGAGTAACGTCTGCCGCCCCCGCACGAAGGCAGGGAGCGGCAGACGCGAAGCAGACAAGATGCCCGATGGGGCTCCGGGAATCGGCATCCGGAGCCCCGTTGGCTCATCATCAGCAGTAGCTGGCCAATCGACAAGGACGATCACGAGGGAAGGACCCACACGAGATGGCTCACGAAATGACCAGCCCCTCAGCCGCCGCCGGTACCCCTGCGGCGCGCAGCCGTCCGAAGCTCGATACATCCAAGCTCGCGGGAGGCGTCAGTATTGGCGGCCGTATGCGTCCCGACACCTTCGAGCGGCTATTCGAGGAGCACGGCAGCCGTCTCTACTCCTTCCTCGCCTACCGCACCGGCAACCGTGCCCTCGCCGAGGACCTCCTGTCCGAGACCTTCGAGCGCGTGCTGCGCTCGCGCGCGCGCTTCGATCCGCGCCGCGGCAGCGAGCGCCGCTGGCTGTACACGATCGCGCTGAACCTGCTGCGCGACCACGCGCGCCGCAGCGCGCACGAGGACCGCGTACTGCAACACGTCGGCGCCGGCAGCGCGATGGACTCGCCCGACCCGGGGATGGCGTCGGTGGAACACCGCGACGAGCTGCAGCGGGCGCTGGCGACACTCAGCAACGACGAGCGCGAGGCGCTCGCGCTGCGCTTCGGTGCCGATCTGAAACTGCGCGAAGTCGCGCGCGTGCTCGGCGAGGGCGAAAGCGCGACCGAGGGCCGCATCTACAGGGCCCTCAAGAAGCTCAAGGCCGAGCTGAACGACCGATAGCCTTCGCCGAGCGGCGTCCTCGCTCGCTCGTGTACCGAAGCCGGGAGACACTCGCCTTCGGCTCGCATCCCCGTTTCGGCCAGCACACTTCGCTCGCTGCGTCCTTGCTCAGCTCGACTCTCGGTCGTTCAGGCGGTGTGTTAGGGGGTCTGCGCTACGCAGCAGCCCCTCACGACCAAGGCGCCCCGCACCGGCACTCCTTCAGGCTGACCCGAGCCTTCGATCGAGCGGTCGCTGTGCACCGTCACGCGGTAGCGCACACGCGGCGGCCGTGGGTAGCTGACGAGACAGCTCCAGGGGTTGCCCAGCGCGCTGTGAAGCGCCGTCGTGCAGATTGCCCGCCGCGCCCGCCCGCCGTAGCCGGGGCGGGGGTCGCTGGTGGTCCCCAGGAGGCGCTCAAGCGCCGCGGGCGCCACCGGGGAGAGGTTGTGCTGCGCGGAGACGAACGCCGGGTTGCTGCTTTCCCGCGCGCCCAGCGCCACCACCGAGCCGGCGATGCCCACGGCCAGCACGAGCGCGACCAGGGTCCATGGGCGCCTCACCGGAGTGCTCCCCTCATGGCCTCAGCATAAGGCCGCAGACGTGGGCGGGTAAGCACCCTTCCTGTCCAAATCGGGCCTGCGGGCCTTCAGGGCGTGGGGTGGGCTGCCCGATAGCAAGGGTATGAGCCCCCGCCACCATCACATCCACCGCCCCCGTCATCGGCCCCGCCCCCGCCTTCTTGACCATGGGTCAATCCTTGCAGTCCTGCTGAACGTCGTCCTCTGCCTGGGTGCCTGCGCGTTTGCCGTGCCCGCCGGCGCGGCGCCCGCCCCCGCACAGGCCGCTCGCGCTGCCGCCACGCCGATCGCCACGCACGCACGCCCCCGTGCGCACAGCACGCGCGCCAAGGCCCACAGCACGCGCCTGGTCTGCTACACGCGCCGCACGCACCAGGTGCGTGCCTGCCTGCGCGCAGTGCGCGCCCCCAAGGCCGCACGGGCACGTGCCGCGCGCGTGCGGGCCGAGCGCCGCCGTCATCGCCACGCCGCCGTGCCCCGCCGCGCGGCGAGCACCGCGGGGCGGGTGGGCACCCAATCTCCGCAGACCGAAGCGAGCAACGCGGCGCTGATCGCCAGCACACTCGCCACCCCCTGCCAGAACACGATGCTCAGGCCCGAAGCGGGCAACCTCGACGAAGTGCAGGCCGCCGCGCTGTGCCTCGTCAACCAGGAACGCGCGCGCCACAACGAGCTGCCCTTGCATGTCAACGCGCGTCTGGAAGCAGCCGCCATCGAACACAGCCAGGAAATGATCGCGCAGGACTACTTCGCGCACATCTCCCCCAGCGGGCTCACGCCCGTGGAGCGTGTGCAGGCCCAGGGCTACATCCCCTCGCCCGAAGATGGCTACACGATCGGCGAGAACATCGCCTGGGGCACGCTCGAGCTCTCCACCCCAGCGGCGATCGTCAACGCCTGGATCCACTCGCCCGAGCACCTCGCCAACATCCTCGAAAGCAACTACACCGAAACCGCGATGGGCGTCGCCCCCGCCGCGCCCGCCTCGCTCGCCAACGGCCAGGAGGGCGCGGTGTACTCGCAGGAGTTCGGGGTAGTCGTGCAGTGAGGTGGTCGTCCACCGAATACCGATCCTGCTCAAGCTCGCCGGTGTTGCAGCCGATGGCAGGGAAAGACCCGTTCCCCTCGAACATGAAGCTGGAGAGGGCATGCTGCTTTTCGTCGTGATACCCGCTGTCTGGCTAAGCGCCTGCGCGCTCGTGCTGGGCCTGTGCCGCATGGCCGCGCGCGGAGACGCCATGGCGCCCGCGCGTGCCACCGGCCCCGTCGCCGCCACCGCCCGCAAGCGCGCCCCCGCCTACAGCCCGCGCCGGCCCACCACGTGCGGCACCGTGCGCAGCAATATCTTGACGTCGGTCCACAACGACCAGTTGGCCACGTAGAGGTAGTCGATCGCCACCATCTCGCGCAGCGGCACACGCGCGGGACCCAATATCTGCCAGTGCCCAGTCATCCCCGGCATCAGCTCCAGCCGGCGCCGGTACCACCCCTCCACGCGCTGGTCCTCCTCGATCACCAGCGGCCGCGGCCCCACCAGCGACATCTCGCCGCGCACGATGTTCACCAGTTGCGGCAGCTCATCCAGCGCCGTCTTGCGCAGGAAGCTCCCCACACGCGTGACGCGCGGATCGTCGGCGATCTTGAACAGCCCCTCCTGCGCTTCGTTGCGGTGGCGCAGCGAGTCCTTCAACGCCTCCGCGTCAGGCACCATCGTGCGGAACTTCAGCATGTAAAAACGCCGCCCGTGCTGCCCGACACGCAGTTGTCGGAAGAACACCCCCCCGCGACTGTCGAGCTTGATCGCCACGGCGATGATCCCCAACAGCGGCGCGATCGCCAGCAGCCCCAGCGAGGCGCCGATGAGATCAAACGCGCGCTTGACCATCGCCGAGGAGCGCGTCAGGTCAAAACGGCGCACGCCCATCACGGTGATCCCGTGCAGGTCGTCGAACTCCACGGAGGAGCCCACCACCTCAAGCAGGCGCGGCACCACGCTCACACGCACCCCCACCGCTTTCAGCGTGCGCACCAAGTCGAGCATCTCCCCCGCGTCGGCGCTGCGCGGCGCGACGATCGCACGGTGCACATCCAGGCTGCGCGCCAGGTCGCGAATCTCCGACAGGCGCGGCGTGGAAAACGTGTCATCCGACCACGGCCCCGCCTTGTCGAGGTCGATGCGCGCGACCATCTTCGCCTTCACCCCCCCGTGCCCGCTGAGCTTGCCCTCCACCGCCTGCGCGCTGCGCTCATCGCCAATGAACAGACATCGCTCCGTGGGCGACATGCGCAGCGCCACGCCGCGCGCGAACGTGCGGCAGCTGAGCAGCAGCGCCGCCAGCAGAAGCCACAAAAACAGCGCCTCGTGGCGGTCCAGCGTGCCGGCCACGAGCAGCCCCCCCGCCAACCACGCCACCAGCGCGCACAATGTGGCCACGTGCAGCAGTTTCGGCGCCTCGTCCAGCGTCGTCTTGCGCAGCAGCGTCTCGTCGCGGTCATACAGCCCGAACAGCTTCGAGCACACCAGCAGGATCGGCAGCGCCGCCGCACACGCCCACGTGAGCTGCAGCGAGCGCGCGCTGAACGCCACCGTCAGCACAAACGCCCCAACGATCGCCACGACATCGGCAATCAGCAGCGCGCGGCGGAACAGCGCGTCGCGGCACATGCTCGCGGCCGGGCCCCGCGCCTCGGTGATCTGCCCGGAGCCCCCCGGGCGGCGACGCGTCGCGCGTGCGCTGAAGCCACGAAAACCACGCGGCACGTCCCACGTGTCGTCACTCCAGGGCGCAAGCGACTCGGGGACCTCAGTGGCGCGCCCTGTATCGCTGCTCATCTTTGCTGCCCGCCTCCTTGCTCTCCGCGGCCTTCCGGCGCACGTACGGCGCCCCAGCTCCCACTGGCCAACGGCGCCCCGCGTGCATCACGGCTATGTTCAAGGCCTGGGCACCCCTCGTGCCCCGCCGCCTCAAGCAGAGAAGTATGCACGTTTTCGTGCGCGATGCAAGCCCGGCGAACGGTGAGCGTCTCCAGGCGTCCCCAATTACGAGATAGTCACACGTTTGTCAGCAGTGCGAAGGGGCCGTCCGCAGTACGGCGTAGTTTCTATAGGTTTGAACCAGTAGGAAGGAGCCGCAGCCGGGAGGGTTTTGGGACAGATCCGGCTCAGGCCGCGCCGCGCGGGCTGAACGGCCGCTCCTCGCCGATCGTCTCCGGCCCGCTCAAGCCGAAGGCCCCGTGCAACGCCCCCACCGCCTGCTCCACGGCCGCCCCAGGGATCACGCAGGAGATCTTGATCGGCGAGGTGGAGATCATGTCGATGTTGATCCCCTCCGCCGCGAGCACCGCGAACACCTTCGCCGCCACACCCGGATGCGAACGCATGCCGGCACCGACGATCGAGACCTTGCCCATGTCCTCGTGCGTGAACATCTCCCCAAACGCCTCCCCCCTTAGCTGCGCCAACGCCTCGCCAGCCCCCGCCAGATCTTCGCGCGGGACGGTGAACGAAATCTCGGCCCGCCCGCCCGCCGCGACCGGCTCGTTCTGAACGATCATGTCGACGTTCACGTTCGCCTCTGCGAGCGCCGCAAAGATGCGAGCCGCCGCCCCCGGCTCATCGGGCACGCCCGCCAGCGTGAGGCGCGCCTCGCTGGTGGAATGCGTCACGGCTGTGATCAGTGGCTGCTCCATCGTGTCGGCCTCGCCGACCACAACCGTACCGGGCGCATCGCTAAACGAGCTGCGACAGTGAATGCGCACGCCGTGGTTACGCGCGTACTCGACCGAGCGCAGCTGCAACACACCCGCGCCCGAAGCCGCCATCTCCAGCATCTCCTCAAAGGACACCTGCGGCAAAAGGCGCGCGTCGGGCACGATGCGCGGGTCGGCGCTGAATACCCCCGCCACGTCGGTGTAGATCTCGCATTCGCGCGCGTGCAGCGCCGCGGCCATCGCCACGGCCGTCGTATCCGACCCGCCCCGCCCCAGCGTGGTGACGTCGCGATTCGTGTCCGAGACCCCCTGAAACCCGGCCACCAGCACGATGTGGTCCTCCTGCAGCGCCGCCTCGATGCGCTCCGCGCGCACATCGAGGATGCGCGCCCGGGTGTGCGAGCTGTCGGTGACGATCCCCGCCTGCGAGCCCGTCAGCGAGATCGCCCGGTGCCCAAGGTCGTTGATCGCCATCGCGCACAACGCGCAGCTGATGCGCTCGCCGGTGGACAGCAGCATGTCCATCTCGCGCGCATCCGGCGCACGGGATACCTCCTGCGCCATCGCGATCAGCTCATCCGTCGTCTTGCCGCGAGCGCTCAGCACCGCCACCACCGAAAACCCCGCCTCGCGCTTGGCCACGATGCGCGCCGCCGCGCGCTTGATGCGCTGCGCGTCGGCCACCGAGGTGCCGCCGAACTTCATCACCACCACTTCGCTCATGCGCCAGAACCTACAGCGCCCGGCGCCCCGCGAGGGCCTTGCCGAGCGTCACCTCATCCGCGTACTCCAGGTCGGCGCCGACGGGCAGCCCGCTGGCCAGCCGCGTCACGCGCAGCTCGGGCGCCAGCTCGCGCAGGCGACCGGCGATGTGCAGCGCGGTCGCTTCCCCGGTGGTGGTCGGGTTCGTAGCGAGGACCACCTCGCGGGTCATCGAATCCTCAGCCGAGACGCGCCGATACAGCTCGTCGATCTTCAGATCCTCCGGTTCGACGCCGTCGATCGGCGAAAGCGCCCCGCCCAGCACGTGGTAGACGCCGCTGTACTCGTGCGTACGCTCCATCGGGATCACGTCCCCCGGCTCCTCCACCACGCAGATCAGCGAATGATCGCGGCGCGAGTCCTGGCAGATGCGACAGCGCGGTTCGTCGGCCAGGTTGAAGCACACCTCGCACAGGCCGATCTTCTCCTTCACCTCGCGGATCGCATCGGCGAGGGCAAGAGCGTCCGCGGGAGTCTCGCGCAGGATGTGGAAGGCCAGGCGCTGTGCCGTACGCTGGCCGATGCCCGGGAGCTTTGCCAGCTCGCCAACGAGCTTCTGCACGGGTGGGGCGAAGGAGGTCGTGCTCACGCGCGTCGCTTCACATGCCCGGCAGCCCCAGGCCGCCCAGGTCCATGCCGCCGGTGATGCCCTCCATGCGCTTGCCCGCCAGCTCCTGCGCCGCCCGCAGCGCCTCGTTGCTCGCCGCCAGCACGAGGTCGCCCAGCATCTCCACGTCCTCGGGGTCGGCCGCCGCCGGGTCGATCTTCACGGAGGTCACCTGCAGATCGCCCGAGACCTCGACGCTAACCATGCCGCCGCCGGCCGAAGCGCTCACGGTTTCGCTCTTCAGCTGCTCCTGCACGGCCGCCATGTCGCTCTGCATCTTCTGCACCTGCTTGAGCATCTGCTGCATGTTCGGCTGCTTGCGTGGTGGGGGCATGATGTGTTCAGCCTTTCTCGATCGTCTCAGGGGAGAGCTCTTCCGCGTCGAGCTCCTCAATGAAGCGTGCCACCCATTCCTCCTCGCTGCACACCGCCGCCGCCCCGTTGCCGCCGCCGATCGCGGCCAGCTCGCGCAGCTCATAACACGGGCGCAAACGCCGGCCCGTGAGTTCGCGCAGGGCGGCCGCCACCAGCGTGCGGTTCTCGGGGTCTTCCGCTTTCTTCTTCATGAAGGGAGTGGAGGAGTCGAAGGCCACTGTCAGCTCCTCGCCCGCGATGCCCACGGGCCGCGCTTCGGCAATGGCGGCGGCTAGCATCGCGTTGGGCACCTTCATGATCGCGTCCACCACCGAGGGCCACAGCGCCTGCAGGGACTCCACTGAATCGCTCGCGGCGGGGACAGGGGCGGGGGTCGGCTCCGCGGCCGGCGGATCGACTGGCGCGGGGGTCGGCTCCGCGGCCACAGGAGCGACTGGCGACTCGGTCTCAATGGGGGGAGATTGCTCCAATGGAACCTCGCCCGGCGGAGGCTCCTGCGGCGCGACGCCGTTCTCCGTCGGTTGGGCAACCACGCGGCCCCCCCCCTCCCCACCCAAACCCGCTCCGCCTTCCAGGCGCTCCATTCTCATCGTCAGCGCCTGCAAGGACGGGTCCACCTCGGGCTGCGCGGCCTTCACCAGTGCCAGCTCCAGCTGCGTGCGCGGGTCCGCGCCCGCGCGCACCGCCTCAAGCGCGCCACCCAGCAGCTCCAGCAGGCGCACCACCGTCGCGGGCGCGATGCGAGAGGATTGCTCCAGCAGGCGCGCGTCGAGCTCGGCTGTGAGGCGCAGCTCCGTCGGGACTTCCCCCAGCGTCTGCGTAATGAGCAGCTCGCGCGCGCGCGTCTCCAGGTCGCCGCCCAGCGCGCCGGCGTCGCGCCCCTGCTCCGCACAGGTGCCGATCGCGCGCAGCACAGCCGGCGCGTCGCCGCCCTGCACGCTGTCGAGGAGCGCCTCGATCAGCTGTGCATCCGCCACCCCCAGCACGGCCAGCACGTCCTCGTAGGCGATCGTCTGCCCGCTGTAGGTGAGCAGCTGCTCAAGCGTCCCCAGCGCGTCACGGAAGCTGCCCGTGGCGCCGCGCGCGATCGTGGCCACCGCCTCGGGCGGGATCGCGATCGACTCCTCGCGCGCCGCGCGCTCCACCACGAACGTGAGCTGCCCGATCGTCGGCCGCATGAAGTCGAAGCGGTGGCAGCGGTCCACGACGGTGGCCGGCACCTTGTTCGCCTCCGTCGTGGCCAGCACGAACACCGTGTTCGGCGGCGGCTCCTCCAGCGTCTTCAGGAACGCGTTCCAAGCCGCCTGGCTGAGCATGTGCGCCTCATCCAGGATGTACACCTTGCGCTTGCCGCTCACGGGCGCGTAAGCAACGCTCTCGCGCAGCTCGCGGATGTCATCCACGGAGTTGTTCGATGCCGCGTCCATCTCGATCACATCCAGAGACGTGGCCAGGGCGATGCTGGTGCAGGATGCGCAGGTGCCGCAGGGTTCGGTCGTGGGTCCATCCGTGCAGTTCAGGCAAGCGGCAAGGATCTTCGCCATCGAGGTCTTGCCCGTGCCACGGCCACCCACGAACAGGTAAGCATGGTGCACCTGGTTTCGCTGCACCGCATTGCGCAGCGTACGCACCACGGCATCCTGCCCCACCACGTCCGCGAAGGTGCGCGGGCGGTGGCGCCGGTAGAGCGAGATCCTGTCTGGGGGCTGGTCTGGCATGGTGAGTTGAGTCTAGTTGGGGGGTCACCTGGCGCTTTGACCGAATAGCGTCCGCGCTCGTGTCTTCCCGCTCGCAGCGACTTTTGCCGCCGCTTCTCGTCGTGGCGGGTGGGGCTTTGCTGCTGTGGGTCGTGACGGGCGTGGGCATGGCCAACTACGACACGCTGTATGCGCTGGTCTGGGGCCAGCAGCTGGCCGGGGGGCACACGCCGAGCTACGGCATCCCGATCGCGCCCACGCCGCACCCCCTGGTGGAGGGGCTCGGGTTCGTGCTCTCGCCGCTGGGGGCGTCGGGCATGGAAGGGGTAATGGTGGGGATTGGGTTCCTCGCTCTGGCCGGATGCGGGTGGGTCGTCTATCGGCTGGGGGCGCTGTGGTTCGGACGGGCCGCCGGGGGCTTGGCGGCGGTGCTGCTGCTCACGCGTGTGCCCGTCTTGTCATATGGCGTGCGCGCGTACGTCGATCTGCCATATCTGCTGCTGGTTCTGCTTGCCGTGCTGGTGGGGATGCCGCGGGAGGGGCAGAGGCCGGGGCGGGGGGAGTCCCCCGAAGAGTCGGGGGCGAAGCCGGCGCCAGGGGACTCGAGGGAGGGACGGGCTCCCACTCTCGTCCTTGCGCTGCTTGCGCTCGCCGGCCTCCTGCGGCCCGAGGCGTGGGTCTTCTCTGGGCTCTACTGGCTATATCTTGCGTTTGGGCTACGCCTGGAGCGCCGCCGCTTGGCGTGGCTCGCGCTGCTCGTCGCCTGTGCGCCCGTGCTGTGGCTGCTCAGCGACCTGCTCGTCACGGGGGATCTCTTCTGGTCGCTATCCAACACGCGCCACACCGCCACCGAGCTGGCGCGCGAGACCGGCATCGCCAAGGTGCCCGAGTACATCCCCCGCCGCATCGGCGAAATCCTGCGCCCCAGCGTGCTCGTCGGCGCCGCGCTAGGGGGAGTCCTGGCGCTGTGGTTGTTGCGCCGCCGCGCGCTCGTGGGGGCAGTGGTCGGTGTCGTGGCAGTGGCCGTCTTCGCCGCCTTCGCCAGCGTCGGCCTGCCGATCAACACGCGTTATGCCTTCCTCGCGGCTGCCCTGCTGTGCATCTTCTGCGGTGCGGGCGTGTTCGGCTGGACGCAGCTGCCGCCGGATGACCCCCGGCGCAAGTGGTGGATGGCCGGCGGCGCCGTGGTAGCCGTCGCGTTGCTGGCCTCCGCGCCGGGCCAGTACCGCGCGGCGGATCGCCAGCTGGCCGAACTGCGCCGCCAGCAGAGCATCCAGCACGAGTTGCTAGCGCTCGCTGGCGATAAGACTGTCTCGCTGCGCTGCGGCCCCGTGGGGATTCCCAACCACCGCCCGCTGCCGCTGCTGGCGCTGCACCTCGATGCCAGCCCCGCCGATGTGGTGAGCGCGCAGGAGAAGGCGATCGCGCGCGGCGTCTACGTGGACCCCGCCACGGCTGCGGTGGAAAAGGACTACGTGCTAGACCGCAAGGACCCCCCCGTGCCACGCGCGCAGGTGCCCGCCGGCTTTGCGCGCGTGGGCGGCAACGGCGACTGGCTCGTCTACGAGCGCTGTCTATAGCGGACCGTGCACCCCCCGTTGTTGCTCGCGCATCCGTTCGCCTGATCGTGGCCCACGACTCCGGTTCGGGAGCGCCCGCTGCGCCTGACGGTTGTCGCTTAAGGCTGCTTCCTTCCGGACCTGACCTGGTTCACGAGCCGTCACCGCGCGGGACCCTTGCCATCGACGCCCCGAGCCACGGAGCGACCGGAGCGGAACCCCTATGGGGGGAATTCAGCCCCGCTAGAGCGGATTGCGGGTGCAGGGCACCGCTACCTCCCCGCCTAGCACGGTCCGCCTTGGATCATACGGATCCCGGCGCCGCGGCCCAAGCCGACCGTGGCGTGCGGGGGGCGCGCGAGCGCCCCCCGGGAGACAACCGCCCACATAGCTCGCTCGTTCCGTTAGGCTGCCGCATCACGATGACCAACTTCAAGAACGCACTCCACACACGCACTCCTTTGACCGTGGCCGCCGTCGTGGCCGCCGCGGCGCTCGTCGCCGGCTGCGGCAGCTCAAGCAGCTCCAGCAACATCGGCATCGGCAACGAGGCGCCGCCGCCCGCCACCCTCACGCAGGCCACGGCGACGAGCAGCGCCGCCACCACGCCGACCAGCGGACCGCTCTCCACGCAGCCCACGGTCACGCCGCCCACCGGGGCCGCGCCCACCAAGCTGGTGACCAAGGACCTGATCGTCGGCACCGGCCCCGAAGCCAAGGCCGGCGACACCGTGACGGTGAACTACGTGGGCGTGCTCTACCGCGGCGGCAAGGAGTTCGACGCATCGTGGAAGCGCAAGGAACCCTTCACCTTCGAACTCGGCGCCGGCAAGGTCATCAAGGGCTGGGACCAGGGCGTCGTGGGCATGAAGGTCGGCGGTCGCCGCGAGCTGATCATCCCCGCCGAACTGGGCTACGGCGCCGCGGGCAGCCCGCCCACGATCCCGCCGAGCTCGGCGCTGGTGTTCGTGGTCGATCTGCTGTCGGTCTGAGCCGCGTGGCGTTCGCACCCAACCCGCCCGCGCCGGCCTGAGAGGGTTCGCGTGAGGCGGGAGGCACCCGCGGCGCGCACCTCGGCGGCGCTTGCCCGGGCGGCGTGCCTGTGTCTCCTCGGGCTGCTGTGCTTGGCGCTCCTGCCTCTCGCTCTCGCCGGCTGCGGTGAGAGCGGGGCCGCAGGGGCCAGCGGGAACGCCGGGGCCAGCGGGAGCGCGGCGGCCGTCGGGGCCGCGGGCTCGACCCCAGCGCAGCGCAGGCTGACGCTCGAACGCGCCGACCTGGCGATCGTCGCGCGCGGCCTCGCCGCAGCCGAGCCGCCGATCGAGCGCGAGATCGTCGCGGCGCGTGCCGCCTGGCCGGGGATCGTGGAGGGGCTGCCGCAGGTGGTCGCCCCGGCCTCGCGCGCGCTCATGTTCGTGGGGATGCGCCGCAGCGAAGAGCTCTCCACGCCCGGCTTCATCTCCTACGCCGGGCAGCTCACCGGCAGCTCCGCCGCGATCGCCGGACTGCTGCTCTCCTACGAACAGCTCGCGCAACGCGGCTGGACGATGACCCTAGCCGCCGCCGCGCACCTCAACGGGAGCAGCGCGCTGCCCGCGAGCGCGCTTGAGTTCCTGCGCACAAACGCCGCGCTGTACATCGGCTGCATCTACGACGCGCACTACAACCTCAGCGTCATCGGCGAACGCATACGCAGCGCCTACACCAAGCTGGGCGGGCCCGCCGGGTTCGGCGGAGCGGGAGGGGCGCTGCCCGCGTCGCTGATGGCCGGGGTCATCGCTTTCTACTCCCCGCCGAGCGCACGGCTCGCGCCCAAACCACCGAGCACCGCGGCGGGGGGTTAGCGCTGTGGCCACCGAGCACCGCGGCCCGGGGGCGCCGGCTACTTCACCGGCTGCCCCTTGGCGTTGAGCGCATACCAGGTGCCACCGAACTGCTTCGCCCCGACGTATTCGGTCGATGTGGGCGCGGCCCCGTAGATGTAGAGCGGGTGGCCGGCGTAGGTGACCTGGGTCTCACCCGAGACCTTGATGGTGGACAGCAGCGAGGCGTGCACGCCGGGTCCCGCCGAGGGCTTGCCCTGCGCCGGGAAGGCCGGCCACACTTCCGGGCAGCCGCTGACCTTCGCGCAAGCGCTCTGCTTGGGCTTATCCCGGGTGAACTCGTACAGGATCGACCCCGCGGAGTTGACGAGGACCTTGCCGAGCTTCGTCTTGCGCAGTTCCACCGTGTGGAAGAGTGCGGCGCTGGCTGCCGGGGTTGCGGCGGGCGCCGCCGGGCTCGCGTCGCGCGCGCTCGCGAGCGCCGATGCGCCTGCGCCGACAAGCAGTGCGGTGGCCAGAAAGATGCAGGTGCGCTTCATGGTGGATCGCCTCCGGGTGGTGGATGGGGCCCCGCGAACGGGGCCCGAGTCGATGTGCCTCGGGAACAGGGACACCGCAGGTGGGGAATCCTTCCGGACCCACCAGCGGAGCAGTGGAGAAGACTACCGCTGTCGATTTCGCCGCCCGCCGTTCGTCCCATAGGGAACAGCGGGGCCCGGCGCGTCGGCCTCAGGACAAAAGACCATCCACAAGGAGGCACGTATGAAATACATGCTGCTGATCCATCAGGGCTCGACGCCCGTCCCCCCCTCGGAGGAGTGGGAGCGCCTCTCCGCGGAGGAGCAGGGAGCGATCGCCGCCGACTACAGGGCCGTCAGCGAAACGCCCGGCGTCACCCCGGGCATGCGGCTCGCGCCTGCCGAGAGCGCGACCACCGTACGCGTCGCGGACGGCGAGCCGCTCACCACCGACGGTCCCTTCGCCGAGACCAAGGAGGCCGTGGGCGGCTACCTGCACTTCGAAGCCGACGATCTCGACGCCGCGATCGAGCTGGCCGCGCGCATTCCCGCCGCGCGCTGGGGCGGGGCGGTCGAGGTGCGCCCGATCATCGAGGAGCCGTGGCAGTCCTAGCGCCCGAACCGGTGGGCGCGGCGCGGGGTGGGCGCGCGGGGGCGCGGGGCCTAGCCGCCGAACCAGCGGGCGCGGCGGCTTGCGCCGAAGTGCTGCTTGTCGGCCGCCAGCACGTCGGATGGCTCGCCGAAGGTGCCGGTGGGCTTCGGCCCGGAGAGGAAGTCCACCTCCACGCGACCCACGCGGCCGGCACCGAACTCGATGTAACAGATGCCGCGCCCGTCGTAGGGCGCGGGCTGCTCGCCGCCGCGGATGGTCGCGATCAGCGAGGCCGCGACCACACGCGCGGCGCCCTCGGCGAACACCCCCGCCTTGGGCACGCCCGCGGTCGTGACATCCCCCACCGCGTACACGCCCGGCCAGCGCGTCTGCAGCGTCTGCGAGTCCACCGGCACGTAGCCGTCCTCGGTCATGCCGCTGGCGATCACCACGTTGGGGGCGCGGTGCTTGGGCACGCCGAGGAAGAGGTCGTAGGGCAGCTCGCTGCCGTCGTCGAGCACAGCCACGCGACGCTGTGAGTCGAGCGAGCTCACACGGCGGTTCGGCACGAAGCGGATGTCGCGCTCGGCGAAGGCCGCGAGCAGCGCGCGCGAGGTGTCGGGCGAGGGCGGGACCGGGCTGCCGAGCGGCAGCACGAAGGTGATCTCGCAGTCCCCGCGCACGCCGCGCTGGAGAAGCTGGTCGTGCAGCAGCAGCGCGGCCTCGCTCGGCGCCGGCGGGCACTTGAAGGGCGCCCCGCAGACGCCGATGACGGCGTGCCCGCGGGAGAACGAGGGGAGCAGTTCGCTCAGCCGCTGCGCGCCGGCGACGGAGTAGAACTCGTTGCCACCCGGCGAGGCGCCGCCGCCTGGCGAGGCGCTGTTGCCTGGCGAGGCGCCGTTGCCCGGGGAGGCCTCGCCGCCCGGCGCGAGACCCGGCGTGGCGTCGAAGTCGTAGTCGGCGCCCAGCGCCACAACGAGGAAGTCGGCCTCGTGCTCGCCGCAGTCGGTGGTGACACTGCGCGCGGCGGGGTCGATCGCCGTGATCGTCTCGCGCAAAAAGCGCACCCCCGGCTTGGCGATCTCGCGGTAGGGCAGGCGCACCGCGTCGAGTGGGGTCCGGCCGAACATCACGTCGAGCTTGGAGAAGCCGAAAACGAACGCGTCGCTCTTGTCGATCAGCGTCACCTCGACGTCCCCGCCGAGCGCCTCCGAGAGCGTGCTCGCCAGCTCGAGACCGCCGAAGCCCGCTCCCAGGACAAGCACGCGGGTCTTCATCGCGTCGAGTATGTCAGCATGAGCCGATGCCCTCCACGTGGTCTGCGCTTTCCTACGAGCAGTGGAGCGCGACGTGCGACACGCTGCACGCGCACACGCAAGTGCTCGGCAAGCTCGCGGTGGCGCTCGCCCCGCCCGAGCCCGAGCTGCAGCACGCGGCGCTGCGCCTGACCGCACGCGGGTGGGAGACCGCCCCGCTGCCGGCGCCCGACGGCTCGGGCGCGTTCGTCGCGGCGCTCGATCTGCGCACGCACGAGGCGATGGTCGAGCACAGCAACGGTCGCGTGGAGCGCGTCGCGCTCACGCCCGATCGCGCGGTGGGCGAGGTCACGCGCGAGCTGCTGGGCGCCGTGCGCGCGCTGGCCGGCCCGGTCGAGATCGACCCGCACCCGCAGGAGGTGCCGTGGAGGGCGCCACTCGACGAGGACACCGAGCACGCGCGCTATGACCCCGGGCAGGTGCGCGCCTACTTCGCCGCGGCGACCCGCGCGGCGCTCGTGCTGGCGGCATTCCGCGCGCCGTTTCGGGGGCGCTCCACGCCGGTGAACGCATGGTGGGGTTCGTTCGATCTCGCGGTGAACCTATTCTCCGGCCTGCCCGCCGACCCCCCCTCGGAGGACTTCATCATGCGCAACGCGATGGACGCGCAGGAGGTCGCCGTCGGCTGGTGGCCCGGGGATCCGCGCTATGGCAAGGCCGCGTTCTACGCCTACGCGCACCCGGCGCCGGAGGGGTTCTCAGCCGCCACGCTCGCGCCGGGGGCGGCGCACTGGGATGCAGCGCTTGGGGAGTACATCCTCGACTGGGATGACGTGTGCGCCAGCCCCGATCCGCATGCGGCGGCGCTCGAGTTCGCGCGCTCGGCGTTCCAGCACGCGTGCACGGTGTGCGAGTGGGACCCCGCGCTGGCGGCCAGCGCCGAGGGGCGGCCACCGCCGGTCGTGTAGAGCGTGTCGCGCGATATCCTTGACTTGCGATGGCTACGCGCAAGATCAATCTGCCGCTAGACGAGGAGTTGGTACGCCGCGCACGCCAGCAGGACACCGGCGAGGTCGGCAAGAGCGACGTGCAGGTCATCGAGGACGCGCTCGCTGTCTTCCTCGGTCTGCGTGCGCTTGAGGATGCGCGAGCGCAGGGGACACTGGACACCGATGAGGCCGACCGGCTCGCGGTTCAGGAAGTCCGAGCGGTGCGGGGGGCGCGCCGCCAGGCTGCGTGATCCGCGCGGTTGTAGACCCGAGCGTTTTCGTCTCGGCGTTCATCGGCAACCCAAACGCCGGTTCGGGTCGGCTCGTGGAGGCTTGGCGGGAGCGTCGATTCATCCTCGTCGTCTCGCCGTTGCTGCTGGCCGAGCTTCGCGAGGTCCTGTCGCGGCCCAAGTTCGCCCGGTGGGCCGGTAACGGGAGAGGCGACGCCTACGTCGCCGGGTTTGATGCACGAAGCGAACACCAACCGGACCCAACTCAGCCGCCCTCGCCGCGTGTGCGCGATCCCGGCGACGACTATCTCGTCGCGCTGATGCACGCGACGCGGGCCGATGTCCTGGTATCTCTCGACCGCGATCTGCTCGACGCCAAGCTTGACGGCGTGACGGTCATCGACCCCGCCGGCTTCGTCGGTTCGTTGGAGGTCGGGCTCGGGAGCTGAAGGTGCAGGTTGACATCCGCGACGGTGAGTCCGAGCGCCTGAAGGCGCTCGTGGAGGGCCGTGAATGGGCACGATTGGGCACCAGGCCCACCAAGAAGGTTACCCGCCGAAGGGCGCGTAGCTCAGCGGGAGAGCGCTCGCTTCACACGCGAATTGGCGGAGGGTCCGCGATGGCCTAGCGCGCCCTCGACCACCGACTCGCGCGTCCCCTGAGTGCCGCCTTTCTGGCCCGCCTCGCGTCCTGGGATCATCCGGCCATGCCCAAGGACCGGATTCGGCGCTACCGCCTTGCCCCAGACGTGCGCGTCATGATCCGGCGTTCAAGTGCTCATCCGGTCGAGTACGCGATCATGCTGCTTGTCGAGCGCGACGGGGAGTGGCACACGGTGCGCGCCTTCGACAACGCCCACGATCCGACCGAGCACCACGAGCACCGCTACATCGGCTCCGAGAAGCAGAAGCCCATCGTCACGCATGGGTCCGTGAACGACGCGATGCACGCAGCCGAAGTCAAGATCAGGGGAGGCTGGTCCGATATCGTTCGCAGCTGGGAGAACACCTGATGAGCACTGTCTATGACAAGACCTGGGACCTCTTTATGGCTGCGTCGCTCAGCGACGACGACCTCGGCTACCCCGATGAGGTCGAGTTCATTCCCGGGGATCAGGAGTGGGCCGACGAAGTGCTCTGGCGCAACCTCACCGAAGGCCATCCGACCGTCCTCGTCAGCGAGGATGCCGAGCTGCTGCTGCTCCCGCGGCCCCGCAGCCTGGTAGACCGGCTGCGGGGACACGTCGTCGTCAACGTCGCTCACCGCACCCACGGACACGCTTCGCCCTACGCGATTGCGGGGCGGCTGGGCCGCCATCCCGTGCGCCAGATGCGCGAGCTGGCCCACGTGTAGCCAGTGCTTGCGCGGCGAGCGATCCGGCAGTCGGCGCCAGCAGCGGATGGGCAGCGAACCCGACCGGATGAATCCGGCAGCAGTATCAATGGCGCCCCTGCCGAGGCTGCCAGGGCGGCGCAGACCCAATAGAATCAAGGCTAGGGCGCGTAGCTCAGCGGGAGAGCGCTCGCTTCACACGCGAGAGGTCGCTGGTTCGAAACCAGCCGTGCCCATGGGTTGAATCGCCTGCAAATGAGCGGTTTTTAGGGCATCTGGGTGGTGGGCTGTTTGTTCGTTGGATGGGCCAAAATCGCTCGTTGGCCCAATCGTTGGCCCAATTGCCCCTCAGCGGCCGGCGGTGGGGCGGTGTGTCAGGGGGCACTCCTCGGGCTCGTCGGCGAAGCGCATCAGCTCCCAGACGGCTTGGCGCTCTTCTGCCGTCAGGCGCCTGTGGCGAGTCTGCTGATAGACCTGCAGCGTGAACGCCGCCGAGGTGTGGCCGATCTGGTCGGAGATCCATTTTGGGTCGCGGCCGGCCTGGGCGGCGAGCATCGCCCACGTGCGTCGCAGCGAGTGGGGTGTTATGCGCGGCAGGGGTGGCAGGCCCTGTTCGGCTCGCCTCGTGTTTGCCAGCTCTCTGCTGCGCTTGAGCACGCGGTTACGAAAGCCGTTGGGGTCGCGGCGGCGGCCGGTCTTGCTGCCGAAGAAGTGGTCGGCGGGCGCCATCGGGAAGCCGTCGTGCAGACGCTGCTCGCGGTGGCGCAGCAGTTCCCTGTGGTTCCACTCGGTCATCTCCACCTCGCGGATGCCCTTGGGGGTCTTCGCGTCGCGGACCTTGTAGCGCGCTCTTACCAGATCGACCTTCGCGCACTGCATGTCACACAGCTCGGAGATTCGAAAGCCGGTCGCGCCCAGTGTCAACAGTGCCGCGCGGCGGCCGATCCTGTGGTCACGCCGCGCGGCCTCGTCGAGCTCGCCTGCGGCATCGAGCAGCGCGTGCAGCTCATCGACCTCCAGGAACGTCCGCGCCGGCTTCGCCGCCGGCAGGAATCGCTCCTTGCGCGTGCCCACCCTTAGCGGGTTGCGCCCGATGTATTCGTAGTCCACCGCGCGCTGCAAGATCTGGCTGAGCAGGGCCAGGATGCCGTTGATCGAGGTGTTCGACAGCGCGTGCTTGCGGCGTTTGTAGGGCTTGCCCTGCTTGCGCGTCACGGTCTCCATCAGCGGCTTGCCGCGGGCCTCGGCCTCGCGCACGGCCCGTGACCTGCTTGCCAGCTCATCACGGAACGCATCCGTCCTGGCAACATCGATCTCGATCAACTCGTGCTGGCCAAGGTGTCCGATCAGGTAGCCGAGCTTCCACTCCAGGTCGGCAATCGTGTCCTCATCCAGGCCGTGGCTCTTCTTGGCGTCCACGACTTTGCGTGCGAATGGGCCGAAGAGCTGGTGGCCGTCGGGGCGCTCGTCTCGCTGGGGGTGTTTGGTGGTGGGTTTGGTTTCGGGTGGTACCCAGGTGCCGCGTTGGATTTGCTGCTCGATTCGCTCGAGCTCGATTTCTGCGCGGGTGCGGTTCCAGCCCTGCGCGCTGGTGCCGAAGATCAGGCGGGGGCGGCGGCCGTATGCGCGTACGCGCGCGCCGAACGTGATCGTGGTGCCGTCCTTCCAGATGTGTTCGGTGATCTCGCCCGTGTTGGTGGGGGCCATCAGTGTGCTCGCTTGTGTTGGGGTGTGTGGTGTTGGTGCATCGGGTTACCTGTTGGTGGTTGTTTGCGTTCGCGCATTGCCTGTTTTGCGGTGTGCAGTTCGAAGCGCAGGCGGGCTTTGGGTCCGTCGCCGAGTCGCATCGCGCCGAGGTCGGCTGCGTGTTCGTATACGTAGTCGAGGGACACGTTCAGCTCCTCCGCGAGTTCTTTGGGGTTCAGCAGCCCGCCGGCCGGCGTGGCGGGGTGCTTCAGGAGGGCCGCTACGCGACCGGCGATCGCCTCGATGTCTTCGTGGTCGAGCGTCACGGGTTCGTCCCGCCGGGTGCTCTGCGATCAGCTTCCATGCCTGCACGCATGTAAACCAAAATAGCAAAGTCAACAAACTCTCCTTTTGGGTTGGTTTGTGCTGCTGCGCCCGGCGTGGACCCGGCCGGACCCTGCGGGCCTTTTTGGGGCTTGGTGCGGGGTCCAGGAGATGTGGGCCGGGTCCGCGCCGGGGCAGCAGCGCGGGTTTGGGCCGGGTCAGGCCGGCTGGGGGCGGGAGGGGTGCAGGCCGCTCGCGATGAGGGCCAGCAGCGACTGGGTGTCGCCCTGCGCGTCGGGGGTGGGCGTGGGGTCGATGGTGGGCTGAGTGGTTTCGCGGTCGCGTGTGGTGACGCGGCGGCAGTGCCTGCCGCGCCTGTCGTTGAGATACAGCTCGCACATCACGTACTGGTTCTCCGCGGGCTCGTCGGCGGGGAGGTGCGCGATGAGGCGCTCATCCCGGTGTGTTGAGGCGTCGCGGTCGATCACCAGCGTGCTGCCAGCGGCCGCGGGGGTGCTGATGAGTTCGCGGCGGTCTCCGCTCTCGTCGGTGTAGGTGCCAAGCCAAGTGCTCGGCGGCTGGGTGTTGCGGCTGCGCTTGTGGTGTGTGGTGGGGCGTGGGGGTGCGATGGCGCTCATGCCGTTCCTCCTTTGGGGGTGGCGCCCGCGGGGTGCGGGGCCGATCCCCGACCCCCAGCGCGCCGAAGGCGTGCCAAAATAGGTCGGGGTCGGTCCCGCACCCGGCCCACCGCTCAACCCAGGCCCAAACCCTCCATCGAGTCCGTGCGCCGAGCGCCGCCGCGCCCGGGGGTCCGGCCTGGTGCCGGTAGCTCGCGTTCGTTTGCCAGGCGCAGCAGCACATCCGCGTGACAGGATTTCGGTGCGCACCAGCAGCCGAGTGTTTTGCCGCGCAGCTGCGGGAGCCGTGCGAGCATCCGCGGCTGGCTGAGGACGTACTGTTCGTAGCGCTCGATCACCTGCGCGCGCGTCCCGTCCCGCCCCGCCTTCCACGGGTTACCCCAGAAACCGTCCGAGCCCGGCGGCGCACCGTCCGGCACCGGCAGGCGCCCGACATACACGTCGTACTCCTCGCGCTTGCAGTGCACGACCTTCGGGCCGATCGTGGGCATCCCCGCCCAAGTCGCGCTCGCGCCGTAGCCGTTCAGCTCCCGCGATGTCACCTGCGCGGCGTCTCCTCTGCGGGTTGCCATGTCACGCGCGACCGTGCTGCGGTCGCGTTGTATCTCGCCGTGTGGTGAGTGGCGTCTGCTCTTCAGCTCTTCGATCGTGGTGCTCGCCTCATCCCGTGTGCGGGGCGGCGTGTAGGTCGTGCCCGTCCTCTGCGCCAGCAGCCGCAGATAGCGTTGCTGTTTGAGCGTTGGGGGCCTTGAGTCGAACCTTGAACCCATTGTGTCTCTCCTTCCATGGCGGTTACTCGTGCGGTTCCATGCACTCCCCGTGGGACGCGGCGTGACGGCTGTCTGCGCGCACGCCACCGAGGCATCTGATACGCTTCTCAAATGAGCAAAACTAGCAAACAGGCTGGCGAAACCGAGATAGCCCCGGACGAGCTGCAGCAGAGCTTCGCCGGCTGGCGCCAGGCGCTTGAGACACACCGCCTCGCGCCACCCGACAATGGATTCGCCGCGCGTCTCGCCGGGCTCGCCGCCGCCGCCGGCGAACAGGCCCGCGTGCACCGCGCCGCCGCTCCCGACTACGAATGGGTGCCCCACACCGCCGGGCAACCACCCTATGAGCTGCAACCCGAAACGGGACGCCGCGGACCCCAGAACCTCTGGCGGCGCTTCGACGATGCCGTCGAGCAGCTCGGGCACGCAACCGAGGGCCAGGACATGCTCGCCGTTGCCGTCGCCTATGAAGAGCTGGCGAAGGCCGCCACCAAGCTCATGCAGGCGATCGAGCGCGAAGACCACGCAGCCGCAAGCACCGCGTCACGGCCGCGCCCCCGCAGCCGCGCGCGGCGTACCGCCTGAGCCCCAACCACACCGGCACGCATCGCGCCGCACGCGGGCCAGGGCGACCGCCCGTGTGGTTCAGGAGCGCTTGCGGGGCAGCGCCACGTCCGCGCCGTCCCACACCGACTGCGCGCGCCTCGCGCGCTTGCGCGGCAGCACCCCGCCGTCCTTGGACCACACATCCCCGCGTGCCTTCACTGCCGGGGCAGTGTCGGGTCGTGTGCCCGCGAATGCCTCGAAGTCCTCCCGGCGGATACGGAACACATGGCCGTAGCGCTCAGCCGGGATATCGCCCCGCTTGATCCAGTTACGGATCGTCTGCGGGGTCACCCTCAGCGCCTGCGCGACCTGCTCGGAAGTTAGATAATCCTCGTCAAACATCAGCAAAAACAGCAAAAGTATTTTGCTTGTGCCTGTTATCATAGGGCAAGTCGGGGGTGAACCAACGCAAGGAGGCAACCATGACCCACGACACACACAACGACAGCGCCGGCAGCCAGGACGAGCTGCTCGCGCACGTCATCCCCATGCGCCACCGCGCCCCGGACCAGACACGGCCCCAGGACGAGCCGCCCACAGACGAGCACACCCCACCAGGCAAGCACACACTGTGGGACCCCTCGTCAAACCCACCGCTGCCACGCCGCCGCGGCACACCGGCAGCCAGTAAGGCCGACGCCACGCCCGCGCTGGACGCCGGGTCCGCCCCCGACACCGGGGCGCCCGCACACCGCTTCTCCTTACGCTCGCTACGTGCCGCGCTCGCGGGGATTGCCGCCGCCGCAGCCGTCGGGCTGGCGTTCCTCGCGCTGCACGGCCAGGCCGGAGCGACACCGCGCTCCCCCGCGCTCGTCTCAAACACCCCAGCCGGCAGCGCAACAATCGCGCCGGAACACCCCGCGCGACCCCCCCAATCCAACAAAAACATCACCCACGCCGCCCGGCACTACCGGGCACCCACACGGCCGCCGCGATACACACCCGTAGCACCACCTGCGACGGTGACCGTCAGTGCGCCCGTGAGCACTCCCGTGCAGTTGCCCAGCGCCGGGGCGACACAGGAGTTCGGCATCGAACGCTGAGCCCGGGCCATGAACGGGGGTCCCCCGCGCGCGGCTCGGCGTCCAGCAGCGCGTGGCCGAGCTCGTGCACGAGCGTCATCACCCGCGCGTTCACCGACAGGTCGCGGCGGATCGCGATGCGACCTGTCGCCTTGTGGTAGAGGCCGTCCTGCAGGTACTTCATCTCCTCGAACGTCACCGTCAGATCGAGTTCGCCGGCGAGTTCGAGCAGGCGCGGCAGGACGGGCGCCAGCTCATCGCCGCTCACCTCCTCGATCGGGGGATCAGGATCTGGTTGACCATGCTTCTCTCCAGCTGCTGAGATCGTGTCGTTGATGTCGTCTTAGGGTTGGTAGTGACGTCCGACCCGTTGCTTACGTTGGGGCTGTGTTCGGGCTGCCCGCGCAACCGGCCAGCTGGGAGCAGCTGCTGCGCGAAGCGGTCCGTCCGGAGTTTCAGGTGGAGGTGTTCTTCCCGGATCCGGACGACCCGGTGCTGTTCGGGCCGCGGTGCGTCGTCGGCGGTTGCATGGCACGCGGGCTGCAGCGCACCGAGGCGATGCGCGGCCATCTGTGCCAGGCCCACGCCTACGGTTGCTTGCGCGCGACGGCATGACCGCCGCGCCGCGCTACTACCCCGTCGTCGTGTTCGACCTCGACGGGACGCTCCTGCGTCACACCACGGTGTCGCTGCTGCTAGCCGAGCACCTCGGTCGCGCCGAGGAGATAGCCGAACTCGAGCGCGCCTACGCAGCCGGCGAGATCTCAAATCGCGTCATCGCCGACGCTTCCGCAGCATGGCTTGCCGGTCGCAGCACGACCGAGATCGCCACTGCGCTGGACGCTGGGCCCTGGATCAACGGCATCGACGAAACCATTCGCACGCTCATCGAAGCCGGAAGCGACGTGCTGCTCGCGACGGTCACCTTGAGATTCGCCGCCGAGCTACTACGCGAGCGCTACGGATTTGCCGCCGCGAGCGGCACCGAGATGCAAGTCATCGACGGTGCGCTCGGCGGTCATGTCACCCGCTACTTCGACGAACACGACAAGCTGCGATTCGTCGAGGACTGGTGCGCACAGCGCGGTGTCGCGCTCGCCGACGTCGCGGCCGTCGGCGACTCCCGCTCCGACCTCCCGCTCTTCGACCACGCGGGCCGCTCGGTGGCCCTCAACGCCACACCGGATGCCCGGGGCGCAGCAACCGTCGTGATCGATACCGACGACCTGCGCGACGTCCTCCCACTACTCGCTCGCACGGCCCAAGACGACATGTCATCGATGACGTCACGCCGACGACATGCCGATGGCGACGCCGACGCCCCGAAATAACGTTGGTGTAGCGGCGGAAAGACCGACGCGTCGCAAGCCAAGCCTGCCAGCCCTCGCTGCTACGCAACCGCTCCACCGCGCCGCGTGTGAACTCACGATCCACACGCCGGCGCTCCGCACGCTCCCAATCCGTCAAACACCGCCTCTGAGTCTTGGGCATTCTGCCCTCCCTTCGCTCCAGAGCCCCGCGCGGCACTCGCCATGCCGGTTCGGTGACAGGACGACGCTCGGGAAGGCGCAAGCCATGGGTCGCTCGTCAAGGCGAGGACACTCACCCGCCGATGCACCCCGCGTGCCCTCAGATGCACCGCTGCCGATGCGCACAGGGCCAGTGCCGGATCGGCTTACGATCTGGCCCGTCGACGACGGCCGCTACGGCCTCGACGCGACGTTCCACGGCGCCTCGGGGTATCAGCGCGCGCGCCGGCACCAGTCCGATCTGGAACGCGACGGCGTACCGCACAAGTTCCGCCAAGAACCCGATGGGGCATGGACACTGCGATTCGGACCGCTGCCAGCCGCGGACATCGCCAACGCGCTGGCCGCGTTTGTCTACTGACTCGATGGCAAGGTGAGTCGGATGGATGCCTTTACTGGCATCTATAGACTGTTCGCGTGTCACGACTGGCCGGCCTCCGTAGCGTACGGATTTTACTATTAATCCTAAATGTCGGTATAGCATTGCCGGCGGCTGGCTGGGCTGGTTTGAGCCGTGCGGCCTCTGGGCCTTCGCTTCGCATGCCGCGCCGAGTCACGGCGGGCCACATGGAGACGGTGATGCTAAGTGGCTATCGCCCTGGCTCCCGTGTCACTCTTGGTGCGCAGGCAGCCAGGTACATAGGATCGAATACTGGTGCCGTTCGCCTCGGAAGGGCCTCCTACAGAGTCCCAGGCAGCGGCCGACTCCGAGTTCAATTTCGCTGGCCAAGCGGCTACTACGTCGGCTGCACAGCAGTCGGCTGTGGTCCCAAAACACCTTGGCGCAGCGGAGAACATGCCGAAGTGTCAGCTGCCGATTTCACCGGTAATCAGTATGCAGCCGGTCATACCGTGGTATTGGTGACCAAATAAGGACCACCAATTTTGTCGAATAAGCCCACATCAACTCCCAATGCCTGAACACCTGGGCGCCGCCAAGGAGCCTCCTTCCTTGCCGGTGCTTTGGCGGACGAAGCTGCGCTCGACGCTAGACGGAGTCGATCACACTGCGCAGGTCGAACACTGCATACACAACGGGCTGATTGGGATCGGGTGGGGCATGGACGGGCTCCGCGCCAATACACGCATCGAGACCACCTGCAAGCGCATTGAAGAAACGCCGGGCTGGGGACGTACGCCGGCCCAGACCGTGCGACGCTTCGGGGCCGAGGCGCAGGTCGGGGACTTCGTCTGGACGCGCGACACGCACGGGCGCTACTGGCTCTGCCGCATCGCCGGTCCCTACCACTATGACGGCAGCCCGGCCGCCTGCGCGGTCGACGTGCACCAGGTGCGCGCGGTGGAATGGGCTCGCCGTCCGCTCAACGACCTCGAAGTCCCCGGCGGTGTCATCCGCTGCTTCGTTGGCACCGGGTCGAGCTTTAGCCGCATCCGCGACCCCTCAGCGCGCAGGCTCACGCCCTACCTCTGGAAGAAACTCCACGGCCAGCACTTGCCCGAACTCGACATCACACCCTCAGAGGTACTCACAAGCCACCTCGACCCCTACGACGTCGAGGACCTCGTCTACGTCTGGCTGCAGGTCGCCTGCGGCTATATCGCCCTGCCGCGAGCGCGCCAACGCGACACTCCAGCGTATGAGTGGACCATGATCCACCGCGACACCCGCCGCAGCGCCATCGTGCAGATCAAGACCGGCGCCGACCACGTCGACCTCAAAGCGCTCGCCGACGCCACAGTGGGCGACATGGACACCTTCGCCTTCGCCACCTGCGGGCGCTACGACGGCGATCGGCGCTCGGTCACCGAGATCATCGACCGTGACGTCCTGCTCGCCTTCGTCGCCGCGCAGCCCGAGCTGCTCTCAGCGCGCGTGCGGATGTGGTTTGAGCTGGCGGGTTGAGCGCGGCGACGCAGCGCAGTCCGTTGCCACCGGTTGCGGAACGATGAATCGCCGCTAGCGCTCGATTGCGCTCAGCGCGTCCTCGTCGAGCGGGATCTGAGGGTCCGGGTGCCCCAGGCGCTGGAGAGAACCCTGTAGCTGTTGCAGGTGGTCATATAGGCAGCGCCGTCGCGCGAACATCACCGGGACGGACTCCTCGTCGCGTTCCACTGCCTCGCTTTCGACCGTGCCGGGCGCGAGGAGCAGGTGAGCCACGCGCGTCGGGGCGCCGGGGTGGCCGAGATAGGTCGAGTGCAGCTCGGTGGCGTGGTCGGGCAGGACGCTTGAGAGCGTCAGGGCGTAGGCGCCGCCGGTGGCCAGGAGCGTCTCGGAGCGCACCTGCGCACCGTCGATGACGATCTTGATCGGGATCAGCAGACGTTGCGCCACGGCCACAACGTTAGCCTGAGTCGCAGAAGTACGCGAAGCTACACGCGAAACACGCTTCGGACTAGCCGAAATCTCTCCGCGTTTATGTTCGCTAGTAAAAGCAGTCCGGACTAGTGGAACAAAAAGTTCGTTTTTTTATATGCAGACACCAGCAGAGGAACAGCCGTCACAGCCGCAGTGACGCAACCCGCCAAGGCCAAGAGCCAGTCAGTGGCTGAAGTCGCGCTGAGAAGCATCGCGCGAATTGTTGCATAGGACGGACATTCGACACCGACTCATCATCTGCGGCGGACCCCGAAGAACTCGTCGAGGCGGTCGCGTAGTTCGTAGTGGTTTTTGCCGCGGTTGGGGATGTTCCAGAGCAGGGAGGCGAGGGTGTAGATGTCGCCGCCGAGGGGCCGGCCGCGGGTGGTGGTGCAGGCGAAGCACGTCCAGCCTTGCTCGGGGGTGGGGTAGGCGTGCAGGCTGGGGCGCTTGTCGTCGTGGAAGGGGCAGTGGATCTTGCCGTTGCGGGCGGGGGTTTGGCCGGTGAGGATGCGGATGTAGTGGCGGGGGTCGATCGACTGGAGGGGGTCGCTGCCTCGGAGCGGGTCCGTGTCGCGGCGCGTTACGCGCAGGCCTGGGGGCGGGGGCGGGGTGGGGAGTTCGGGGAGGAGCGCGAGGAGGTCCTGGGGGTTGTGGCGGATCGGGGTGTAGTGCTGCAGCGCGACGCGGCGGGGTGGGTTGTGTTTGAAGTTGAGGATGTCCGGGGGACGCAGGATGCGCGCGGCGTCGGTGCAGTGGGGGTCGGCGTGCAGGGCGTGGGCGAGGCGGCGGTTGGCGTCCTCGAGCGCGTCGAGGTCGAGGGGTTGGGTCAGGGGCCAGTAGGCGTGCGCGTTCTCGCGGGGGGCCGCGCCGTTCGGGCCGGGGGCTTCGGTGGGGCTGGGGGTGCCGGTGGTCACGATCATGCTGGGCGCGATCGGGAAGTCCGCGAGGGCCGCGAGGGCGTCGGGGCCGTCGCAGTCGGCCCACAGCAGTGGCGTTGGCGCGATGTCTTGGCGGGTGCCGCTGGGGCGTGTGCGGGGGGCGCAGCCGATGTAGATGTCGGTTTTGCTGCCGATCCGGGTCAGGGTCCTGGCGGCGTCCTGGGGGTTGACGTTGGCTTGCAGGAAGAAGCGCGCCATGCCCCCGTCGGGGAGGACGTAGCGCACGTCGAGCAGACTGTCCGCTGGGGACAGCTCGGTCAGCATCTGCAGGTAGCGCTCAGCGGGACAGGTCGATGTCGGTCGCATCGTTCCTCCTTGGGCGTCGGGCATAGGTCGATCGGGTCGGGGTGGGCTCGCCGGGGGAAGCCAGCTCGGCGACCTCGGGGGTGTGCAGGGCGATGAATGCCCACTCGCCGTTGATCTGGGGGACCTCTTCGGGGCGGCGTCTGGCCCATTCCCACAGCTGCGCGTTTGTCAGTTCGCCGCGCCACAGGGCGGCTTCGCGCTCGGTGGGGCTCATCGCCCACAGCGCGCGGCGCTGCTCCTCGCGGCTTGCCCTGTGCGCGAGGAGCCCCTCCATCATCGTGTTCGCGAAGTTCGGTTTGGGGTTGCTCATGCCGCGCTCCTCGGTGTGGGGGGTGGCGTGGGGATCTCGGCTGCGCGGCGCTCGGGGAGCCGCTCCTCCTCCGGGGTTGGGTCCTCCTCGGGGGTTGGGTCTTCGTGGTGGGTGTCGAGGGCGCGCAGGGGGGTGAGGTACTGGATGGTGTCGGCGACGATCCGTACGGTCTGGTGTTTGCTGTGGTCGCGGGCTTCCCATTCGCGCCATTCCAGGTGGCCGTCGATCGCGACGGGGCGGCCTTTGGTGAGGTAGCGCGCGGCGTTCTCGGCCGGGGTGCCCCATACGGTGATGTCGAAGTAGTTGGGCTGCTCGATCCAGTCGCCCTCTGCGGTTTTGCGGGGGGTGCTGTTCGCGACGCGTAGCGTGCAGACGGGTGTTCCGTTGCGGGTGCTGCGTAGTTCGGGGTCGGCTGTAAGGTTGCCGGTCACGATCGCCCTGTTGATGTAGAAGGTGCTCATTTGGATCCGTCCTTTGAGTTGTGCTGTGTTGGTGTGTGATCTAGGTGGGGCGGCTGACGCCGCCCCCAACGCCGCCGGATGGCGGCGAAACTTGGGCAAGGCAGCCGCCCCACCGCGCGGGGGGGAGCAACTGCTTGCGCGGTTGCACGCAGTGCGGGGTGCGCGTACCACGCGCGTAGCTGGAGCCATGCGGGTGGGAGGCGGCCGTAGACGAGCAGCGCCTGGGTGCTGTCCATCTCGCGGATGCGGTGCGCGGAGGCGAGCGGCCGGAAGTCGCGGCTGGTCGTTTTCGAGCCGCTGCGAAAGGGGCCGGTGCGGTTGGTGGAGTGGCGGGGTATCTCCTCATCGCCGAGTGTCGCGCGGAGGTATTCGAGGGTCGCGCGGTCGCCGATCCCCGAGCAGAACACGCGCGCGCGGTGGTTCGCGACGATCGTCTCCGCGCGGTCGCGGCCCCAGCGGTCTGAGGCCTGGCTCACGTTCTGCAGCACCGTGAGCAGCTGCACCCCCTGACCCGGTCCGGTGGAGGCGATCTCGTCCAGCTGGGGGAGCGGGGCGATGTTCGCCGCCTCGTCCAGGGCGAGCAGGAGGGGTGGGGTTATTGGTTTGCCTGTTTGTGCGCTTGCGCGGAACGCGCCCGCCGTGATGTCCGCGACGAGCGCGGTGAACAGGCCGCGCAGGCGCCGCTGGTCATCCGCGGGGGAGATCAGGTAGAGCGTGTTCTCGCCCGCGAGCAGCTGCTGCGCGCCGATGCGGGAGGCGCCCGTCGTGGCCTTGGCGATCTTCGGCTCCTGCCACGGGTCGAGCGCCGTCGCAACGGTTTGCACGAGGCTTGAGCGGAAGCGCGCGTCGGCTTCCCACACCGACTCCAGCGCTTCGAGTCCTGGTTTCGCGCCGGGGTCCGGGCAGTTGCTGAGCAGCTCGCCCGGTTGTTGCTCCTCGATGCTCGCGACCCAGGCGAGGACCTCGCTCATGCTGAGCTGCCCGTGCGCGGCGGCGAGTAGGAGTGGGGCGAGGAACCGTGCGCCCGCGGGCCGCCAGAACGCGTCGTCGGAGGAGCGCCCGGCCTGCTCCCCCACGCTCAGCAATCTGGCGGCGGTGCGTCGTGCGCCCTCCCACGTCGTTGCGGCCGCGACGGGGGACCAGGGGGTGTGCTCAAGGCCCGTGCAACCCGTCGGGTCGAACACCTGCACCACCCCCCGCGCCGCGCGCGCCGCGAGCGTGTCGTGCACCACATCGCTCTTCACCGACGTGGAGAGCACGGGCCCCGCCCACTCCAAGAGGGCCGGTACGACCAGGCCGGTGGTCTTGCCCGACTGGGAGGGGCCGAGCACCAGCACCGACGCGCGCGCCTGCGCCGCGATCAGCCGGTGGCCGTGGGTACCGAGCGTCACCCTGCCCGGTTGAGCGCGGGGCACGCGCAGCTCCCGCAGATCCCTGCCGGTCGCGAACCGTGCGGCGCGCGAGCGACGGCCGCCGCCGCCGCGGCCCCGCGTGGCTGCCCACGCGATCGCGAGCGCCACGGTGCCGAGCAGCGCGATCGTCGCGAGCAACGCGAGCGCGAGCGGCGGGGGGCCGCCCAGCACCGGGCCGGCGAGGTGTGCCCGCTGGGTCGTCATGCCGGGGCTCCCGGTTCGCGGCTGGCCATCGCGGCGTCCGTCGCGGTCAGGACGCGCTCGCGGGGGCTGCGGATGTGGCGCACCTCATAGGAGCGCCCCCCCACCTTCCACAAGGCGACGCCTTGGGGGTAGTGGCCGATGCGGTAGGCCTCGGTGCTGCTCAACCCGAGCGAGGCGCTTGTTGGGGCGGCTTCCTCGGGGTGCTGGCGGTAGACGATCACGGTGCCCGTCTCCGCGAGGAGCCCTTTGGCGAGCGCCTGTTTGCGGGTGCCCGCGTCGCCCGCGGCGTCGAGGTCTGTGAGGCGGTGCACGACCATCCAGTGCTGCACCCCCGTCTTGCGCCCCAGCTTGAACGCCGCCTGGTAATACTCGCCGAGCCCCGCGATCGGCAGCGCACGCCAGCCCTCGTCGCTCACACGGATCGTCTTCTCACCCGGGCGTCCCGCCGCGCGTGCCTGCTCGGCGCGCTTGATCCGCCGCGCGTCCAGGAACGCGGTCGCGCAGACCATCGCGATCGCCAGCGCGAGGTCCGAGCCGCTGCTCCCCGCGGCGATGTGCGAGATGTCGAGGCATAGCGCGGGCGCGTCCCAAGCCGCGCTCTCGCTGGTGGGCGCGTCGAACATGCCACGCAACGGGCCGTGACAGAGCCGCAGCAGCGCAAGCGCCGCCTCGCGCAGCTCCTCCCGCGCCGCCTCGCGTGTCATGTCCAGGGCCTGTGTGGTGCGCGGGGCGGGGTCGCGCAGCTGCTCCACGACGTGCCCGATGCACACCTCCCCTGTTTGGGTCTCGTCTGCGGCGGCGAGCGCCTCGGTCAGCCCGACCGCCTCGACCTGGCGCAGGGGCCGGGCGAGCATCGCGTGCGCCACGGCCTGCAACAGGCCCTCGCGCAACTCGGGCGTCCCGATTCGCGTGAGGGGGTTCAAGCGCGTTGAGCCGCCTGGTTGCAGGCGCAGGATCGTGCCGCCGAGGGCCTGCACCAGCTCTGTGTACTCGCCCTTGGGGTCGATGATCTCGCAGCGCCGCCCGAACACCCGCGAGCGATACAGCCAGCACTTCGTCAACGCGCTCTTGCCGTAGTCGGGCATCCCCAGCACGAGCGTGTTCGCGATCGAGAGCAGGCCGCGCTGGTAGAGCAGCCACGGGTCATAAACGAACGACCCGCCGTGCAGGTCGCTGCCGATGTAGACACCGCGTGAGCCGAGCCCCGCGGTCGCAGCGGCCGGGTACGCCGCCTGGAAGTGCGCGGTGGAGACCTGGTGCCCCGCCTGCTCGCCCGGGCGTGGGAAGCGCAGGCTCATCGCAGCCCCCGGCACAGCGGCAAGCCGAACGTGAACGCCTGCGCCTGCTGCCCCCACATCCGCTCAAGCCGAAGCGGCGCGCGCTTGGCCTCAAGCTCGACCCGCGAGACATCGTTCTCCAGGTCCGCCACCGCGTCAGGGCCGGCGGGGACGCTGACCGTTACATACGCGGCGTAGCGCACCGCGGCGTGCCCTTCGGCCAGCTCCCGCTCCCGCCGCCCGGTCGCGTGGTCGCGCTGGGACTGGCGCTGGCTCGTGCGTTGCCCCACGCGCGCGCGCAGGTTCTGCTCGGTCGCGCTCTCCGTCGCCGCACGCTCGGCCTGGCGAATCGCGCGGCTCGGCCCGACCAGCTCCATGCACATCGCGATCGTCCGCGTCGCGCCGCTATCCATCAACAGCGGCTGCAAAAACAGCGCGCGCACATCGATCCGCGGCCACTCCGCCGCCCACAACGTGCAATGCAAAGCCCCATCCGCCACGAGGTGCCCCCACTGCTCATCACGCGCCACCGGACCGGCCGTGTGCGGCGCGATGCCCTCCCCAGCCCCCGGCACCCCATCCGCACGATGGGTCTCCACGCGTCGTGCACGATCCCTGTGCCCCCACGGGTCATACGCGTCGCGGATCGCCCCGGCCAGGCCCCTGCGCGTCAGGACCCCCGTGACTGTGATCGCGGCGCTGTCGAGCAGCTCGATCAGCTGCCCCAGCTCCCCCGCGAGCACCGCCAACGCACCCAGGTCCCCGCCCCCCATGCGTGTGATCGCACGCCGCGCCGCCTGGCGCCGCGCGTCGACCTGCAACGCGAACAGCAGCTCGTGCTCCTCCGCCACATCCCCCGCCCGGCCGATCAACCGCAGATAGGACACCAGCTCCTCCGGCGGGTCATCGAGCGTCGCGTCCGCGCGCTTGGCGTGCAGCAGGTGGTCGCCGAGCGCGTCGCCGTCCGCCGGCAGCGTCCGCTCGATCCACGCCACCCGCCGCACGGGTGAGTCATCGCGCGCGAGCGCCGCCAGC
The DNA here is from genome assembly GCA_963821895.1 of uncultured Solirubrobacterales bacterium. Classification (GTDB taxonomy): domain Bacteria; phylum Actinomycetota; class Thermoleophilia; order Solirubrobacterales; family Solirubrobacteraceae; genus Palsa-744. The sequence continues at coordinate 112,270 of CAWGFQ010000003.1, read as the reverse complement.
ACCGCCCCGTACTCCGCCAGGCGCGCCTCGCGCTCCCGCGCACCCAGCAACGCGAACGCACCGCCACGCACCCGCACCGCCGCCGTATACGTCCGCGCCCCGCTGTCCTTGACGACGCCGAAACGCGCGCCTTCATACCGCGTCAAGCTGCCCTCCAGAAACTCAAGGCCCGCCAGCTCCACCGGCACGGACTCCGGTGTGCTCGGGTGCTCGGGGTCCAGGCCGCCGTCAGGGAGCCCAACGACGTGGCCGACCTGCGCGCGCTGCGCCCGAAAACGCGCCTCCCGGCGACGACGCCAGGAGAACCCCGCGGCCACCGGCGCCCACTGCTCCACCGTGCGCCCTGGCACCGGCAGCATCAACAAGCCGCCCGCCAGGCCGAGGACACCCAGCGCGAGCGCCAGCCCACCCAGCCCGCCGAGACGCAACGCACCGAGCGCAACCGCACCCGCAGCGACCCACCCCAGCAGTTGCCCCACCCGCAACCCCAGCAGGAAACCACCCTGCGGGTGCGGCGCGAACCGGTAAGTGCTCTCGCCCTCCACCTACGCCACCCTCTCCGGGCGCTCCGTGACAGGAGCGCCGGCGGAGCCATCCCCGGGGGGTTGCGCGCTGCGCGCCCGTGTGGCTCCGCCGGCAGTTGGAGAAAGATCGGGAGTGCTCTGAAGATCTGCGCGCGACGCGCGCGTGCGCGGCGGTGCACCCGCGGCGGCGCCCACGCTCCCCCCGCCAACCGCCTCGGCCGCGACCGGCGGCATTGACCCGCTCCCCTCCGCCGGAGGCGAGGAAGAGCCACCACCGCCACTGCCAGGCGCTGACCCGCCCCCGGGAGAGCCGCCTCCGAAAGACGCCGGGGACGGGGAACCGCCGCCCATGCCGCTGCCGCTGCCCGCAGAGGAGCCGCCGCTGCCGCCCGTGCCGCCTGTGCGTCCGCCGATGCTGCTCAGGCGTGTCGCGCCGCCTGCCACGGCACCCCCCGCGGCGGTGCGCAGCCCCGCGGCGGCGTAGCCGCTCTCGGCCTCCGCCGCGAGCAGATACATCAGCGCCCACGGTGCGAGCGCGGCGAGCGCGAGGATCACGATCGCGGTCAGGATCGTCCCGACCGACGCGGCGATCCCGCTGCCAAAGGAGAGACCCGCGGCGGCGGCGTTGCCCGCGAGCGAGAGCACGATCAACGCGACCGGCTTGAGGATCACGAGCAGCAAAAGCAGCCGCGCGAGGCGCCCCGTCCACGCGCTCAGCGCGGGCCAGATCGACGCCGCGAGGACCGTGGGGAAGAACAGCACGGCGATGTAGATCGCGCCGCCGCGGACCAGCAGCTCGACCCACACCACGACCGCCGCGAGCGTCTCCATGGCCGCGAGCAGCGCGGCGAGCGCGGAGGACCCCAGGCCCGCCCAGCCCTTCGTGCCCCACGCGTGCGCGACGGTTTCCCAGAACGCGTGCGGGGAGTTTGCGAGTACAGCCGCGCTGATCTGGTCCGCGACTTCCAGGCCGATCACCGTCAGCGCGACGATCACCCCGGTGCCGATCCCCGCGCGGGCGATCCCCGCGAGGGTCGCGGCGAGCGCCTTGGGGTCGCGGCGGACCGCCGCGCTCGCGAGCGCTACCAATGCGACGAGCAGCGCGAGCGCCGCGCCGAGGTCTGCCAGCGGCGCGAACTGTGCGTGAAACCACGCCGATTGCAGCTGTGGCGTGCTGCTTTCCTGGATCTCTTTGGCGATGAACGAGGTGACCTGTGTCGCCGCGCCGATGATCCAGGTGGAGACCCCGTCGAGGACGCTGTTGCCGACTTCGCCGGCGGCGTTGCCGATCGCTTCTCCGTCTGTTTCGCAGACGCTCTGTTCTTCGTCGCCCGCGAGCCTCCCGATGATCGGCACGATCCCTTCCAGGACGGGGCCGGCGATCTTGCAGAACGTACTTTCTGCTTGCGGCTTGGCGCTGACACCGGCCTTGGTGGGGTGCCCGGCCTGCGTCCCCGCGGGCGCCACCACGGCGTGCGCACAAGGTGGTGTGAGCGCGAGCGCCACCGGTATCGCGAACGCGAGCAGGATCGTGCGGCGTAAGGAGGGCATCGCTATTCCGCCGTCCCGTAGAACGGTGCGCTCATCCCGTCCAAGCGCGCGAACGCCCCCGCCTGGTCGTTGGCGCCGTCCACGTACACGACCGCCGGGACCGGCGCCGGGGTCGTGCTCGTGTCCATCGAGGCCACCTGCCAGCGCCCCGCCTGCCAGCGCAGAACGGTTTCGATCAGGTTCCACGTCTGGCGCGGGGAGAGCCGCGGCCCCCAGACGATCCCCCCGAGCCAGCTGCTCACCCGCGCGCTGGCGGGGGTGTAGGAGTCGAGACGCCGCGCCGCGAGGAGGGCAACAGCGAGGCCCCCCTCCTCATAACTGTTCATGTTCCGCACGTCCCCCCGGCGGATCGCGCGCGCCTGCGCCAGCACACCCGCACGCGAGGACGCCGTGAACGCCTGCGCCACGAGCGCCGCGAACACGCCCGGGTTCTGCTCGATCGACTGCGACGCCAGCGCCACATAGTTATCCGCCGCCGCGAGCGCGCCCGCGGGGGAATCCTCGACCCCGACCGGCACACCCGCGATCAAGCGCACCGCCGCGCCCGGAGGGGCGCCGGCGCCGCCGAAGAGCAGCAGCGCCACGACGCACACGAGTGCCGCGCCCGCGGCGGCCGCGGCGATCCAGATGCCCTGTTCGCGCATCGCCATCACCCGAGCCCGTACGCGAACTGCAGGATCGCCGCGGCGCCGCCCACCAGGAACGCGACGCCGACGCAGACCGCCATCCCAATCTTGCCCCCGGTCGCCGTGTGCTCGTTACCGATCCTCCCGCCGACCGCCCACACCGCGCCGCCTAGCAAGAACCCTGCGAGGCAAGCCTCCAATGCGTATACCGCGATCACGTCGATCGCGTGCTGGATGCCACTCGCGCCCGGCGCCCCGGTCGGGTCGGGCGTCACCTGGAACGTAAAACCGGCCATCAAAGCCCTCATCTGCCAATCACCTCCGTGTGTTGGGAACCCTTCGCTATGCTAACCAAATTAGCAAAACTAGCAAACAACGCAAACTTAGCAAACAGGCCAGGACGGAACCGTGAAGGCACTCCTCGCCACCACGCTCGTGACTCCCGCCGCCCTGCTCGGGCTCGCCGTGCTCGCCGTCATCGGCTCAAGCGCACAGGCCGGGGGGTGCACACTCGCGCCCGCGCCAGGGGGACCACCCGCAGGGGGCGGCGGCTCAGGGGGGTGGGTCGCCACCGCCTACGGGCCACCCTGGGGCGGCATCCAAGGCAACGGCACCACCGCCACCGGCCTCGACCTCACCAACGGGCCACCCGCGTATGAGGTCGCCGTCGACCCCCATGTCATCCCGCTACGCGGCTACGTGCACATCACGCCCAACCCGTTCGGCACGAGCAGCGCGTTCTACGCCGGAGATACCGGCGGCGCGATCGTCGGCCGGCACGTCGACATCTACGACTGGCGCGGACGCTCAAGCCAAAACGCCTGGGGAGAGCGCCCGGTAACCGTCACACCCGCGGCCGCACCCGGCGCCGGGAACCTCCTCGGCGGAGTCGCACCCGTGCCCGCCGGGAATGCCGCTGGAGGAGGAGAAGCACGGGGCGGCGGGGAAGCGAGCGGCGCGGGCAGCTGCCCCACGCTCGGCGACGGCACGCTCGGGCTCAGCCCCGGCGAAACCGCACGTGTGCTCGCCGACGGGACTGCCACCGCGCCCGCGCAAGCACCCGCGGCCGTCAAGCGCGCGATCGCCGCCGGGAACCTCATCCACACACTGCCCTACCCCGAACCCGACACGCACTACGGGAGCCTCGCCCAGGTGTGGCCCGCGTATGACTGCTCCGGCGCCACCTCGTTCGTGCTCTACGCCGCCGGGCTGCTCGGGCCAAGCGCCCTCGACTCCACCGGCCTTGAGAGCTACGGGCAACCCGGACCCGGACACTGGATCACCATCTACGCCAACAGCGCACACGCCTGGATCGTCATCGCCGGGATCGCACTCGACACCGCCGACTACGGCGGACCACCACTCCCCGCCGGGTCCGGGCCACGCTGGCGCACACAGCCACTCGCGAACCTCCAGGACGGCACCAGCTACGTCGCGCGACACCCACCAGGGCTATGAGCCGCACGAAGGCAATCCTCGCGGCTGTGCTCGCGGTCGCGCTGCTCACCCATGCCGGATGCGGCGGCGGGGGCGCTAGCACCAACGTTCAGCTCGGACGCGCGATCTCCGCGCCGCCACCGCCAGTCGGGTCGGCACCCGCGCCCGCCGGAGATCCCCCGGCCGAGCGCCACGGGACACTGCCCGCCGGGGTTGCCCACGGGGAGGACACGCCCGCCGCGGCGGGCATCGCTGCCACGCCCCAGGAAGCCTTGCGCCGCTACGCGCTCGCTTACACCAACTGGAACGCCACCGCCCTCGCCGCGCACCTACGGCGCCTCGCAGCGCTCGCCATCGGCCCCGCGCGGCTCACCGCGCTGCAGACCGCCGCCGCGCTGGCCGCGAACTCCCAGCTGGTCGCGGAGCACGTGTGGAACACCGGCACCGTGCTCGCCATCGCCCCAGGGCAAGGGGCCGCACGGGGAGCGTGGGTCGTCGTAACGCGGGAGCAGATCACCGGGGACGGGAGCTACGCCGGGCTACCCACCACGCTGCACGTCACGCTCGGACGAGTCAGGCGCGTGGGCGCAGGGTGGGCGGTCTCGGAGTGGTCGCCGACGAGCTGAACATAGGGGCCTAGGTACGATGCGGCCTCTCTATGCCGCGCCGGGCATTCGCCCGGCAGCTCCCCTTGGGTCACGCCACGACAAATGTTGTTCATCTGACAGTATCTGAGTCAGATTCGCCAACTCGTGATACCGAGCGCTCGCGATAGACACTAGTTTTTCCTCAAGGTTATCGTCCTTGTCTTGGACGATAACCTCTCGCACGTCCCCAATTGCCGTGACATACGCGTTTAATGCCTCTAGGTAGCGCTGATGCCGACTCTTCAGCTTAACGGGCGCCTTGATTCCCATGACACGTCGAGCCTGGCTCTCTAGCAGTTCGTATGCCGCGTCAAAATTCCTTACGATTACAGACGCACGTCTTACAACAATCGTAGCAAGCTCCTGGCTCATAGGATCAGCCTCGTTTGCTTCGCAGATGTTCCCAAACTTCAACAGGCGTCGACGATGCTCTCCTATCTCGCGAACTCGATAAAAGCCTTTTCCTCTATCCTCTATAAGAGCATCGATCATTTCGCATTCCGCGACGATCTCCTGGTAGGACTCGTCCTCCTTTAGCGATCGGACAAGCTCCGCAATACTAAGCGTGAGACTGCTTAATTCTTTGACACCAATGTCCTTGCTCTGCTTATCTTGCATGTCGATATCGCGTAGAACGCGGGATAGTTTTCGGTAATATCCGTCCACGCTACCGGGCATGACCCAAAGGCCGGTAAGCCATGACGCTAGTCCTCCGAGCGTCAACGTCGCTATCCCCAGCATCACAAAGCCTTCAAGCAGAAGCAATACTGCCGCCGCTATAAGACAAAGGGCGAGGAGACTCGCAAGCTGCCACCGAGCGTGTCGTCGGGTAGTAATCCGACCGCGGAACCTCCGCAGTCCCAAAATCATGTCGCTACTCAATGTCCTCATCGGCTCGATAAACTCATGGGCCTACAGGGCAGGTACGGGGGCGCCCGGAAGGGGTGCGGGAAGTGATGGAGGATCCCATCCGGGCACTGGGGTCGTCTGGTCGGGAGGCCATATTGCTATAGGTATGTCTCGTGGAGGTTCTTCACCAGTGTTACATTCCTCAGACGAGGAAAATATATTTACCACCGCAAGCGTGAGACCACCCCCAGGTTCTTCACATTTTCTTGCTTCTTTTTCCTCTTCTTTCTGAATTTCTTTTTCAACTTTGTGGAGTCTTTCCTGGGGGCTTTCGCTGCCTCCGTTGCGTGATGAGGGTGTTGGGCCGCCGGGGCCGGCGCCTGGGCTGGGGCCGCCTCCTGGGCCTCCGGTGCTTGCGCCGGGGTTGCCGCCTGGTCCTCCGGGGCCTCCTGGTCCGCCTGCGCTTCCTCCTCCTCCTGGGGCGGAGGTGCCGCCGAAGCCTGGGGGGTGGCCGGGTCCGGGCTGGGTGCCGAGTGATTCGGTGCCGTAGGGGTCGGTGGCGTTCATTGGGCTGTCTGTGGTGTAGAGGTAGATGTTGGCGCCGCTGGCGGCCTGTTCGATTGGGTCCTGGCTGATGAAGCGTCCGGTGTTTGGGTTGTAGTAGCGCGCGCGGTTGTAGTATAGACCGTCGCCGTCGTTTTCGCGTCCTGCGAACTGGTAGATGTTTTCGCTTGTAGTGCCGACGAGTTTGGTTGTGCCGAAGGGGCCGTAGAGGTATTTGGTTTGCACTTTGGCGGTGCTGCCGGCGAGGCCTACGGTGCTGCCGAGGATGTCTGTTAGGTAGCTTTCTGTAGTTTTGCCGACGGTCAGCGCGAGGATTTCGTCGGTCCCGAGACCGGTGAGGAGGTTGGCGAGGGTGCCGCCGGTGGTTTCCTGGGCGACGTTGTAGACGTTGAAGAGGTCTTTGGTGGTGATCCCGTTGATGGTCCTGGTGACGCGGCGGCCGTAGGGGTCATAGACGAATGTTGCAGTGTTGGCGCCGCTGATCGCGGCGAGCTGGTTGCGGGCGTTCCATTTGTACTGCGACCCGCCCCCTTCGGCCAGGTTGCCGTTGAGGTCGTAGGTGAGTTTGGTGGTGTTGAGTTTGGTCTGCTCCTCATCGGCGTTGTAGGTGGCGTTCGTGACCGTTTCGGGTAGCGCGGTGTGGGCGTAGGTGCCCCACATCGCTTCGCGGCGGCCGTCCGGTTCGTAGCTGTAGTCGATTTCGCCGAGCGTACTCGCGCCGTTCTTGTAGGCGATCGAGGTGAGCTCGTTCGCTTCGTCGTAGCCGTAGAGCTCCTGGATGCCGTCCACGAGTTTTGTGCCGGTGCGGCGGTTCGCGGCGTCGTAGGTGTAGCTCGCGGTCTGGCTGCCGCGTTTGAGTTCGGTGAGGCGGCCTGCGGCGTCATAGGTGTATTTCACGGGTTCCTGTTCGGGGGCGCTCATGCTCGTCGGCTCTTCCGCTTCGTTGTAGGTGTAGCTGATCGTCCCGGTCGGCGTCGTGATCGATTTGAGACGGTTGAATTCGTCGTATTCGAGTGTGTATGTGCCGGTCGCGCTGTCCACGATTTTGGTGAGGCGGTTGCCGTTGTCATACCCGTAGGTGATCGTGCTTTCCGCGGTTTCGCCGGAGACGCCGTAGCGAGCTTCGGTGAGGCGGTTCAGGGAGTCATACGTGAACTTGGAGACCTTGCCACGGCGGTCGGTGAGCTGGGTGATGTTGCCGTCGCCGTCGTAGACCGCTTTGGCGGCGTGCCCCAACGCGTCCGTTTCGCTTTCCAAACGATCCATCGGATCGTAGGCCGCGGTGTTTTTGTTGCCCAGCTGGTCGGTCTCGCCTGTGAGGCTGCCGTCGCCGTCGTATTCGTAGCTGACCGCGGCGCCGAGCGGGTCGGTGATCTTCTTGATTTCGTTATCCGGCGCGTATTCGTAGTCCGTGGTCTGCCCGCCTGGCCGGGTGAATGTCCCGACGCGCCCGACGGCGTCGAGGAAGGCGCTCGTGCGGCGCCCCAACGGGTCCGTGACGCTTGTGAGCAGCCCGTTTTCATAGGCGAGTGTGGTGGTCTTTTCCAGCGCGTTCTTGACTGCCGTCGGCTCGCCTTCAGCGTTGTATTCGAGGCTCGTCTTGTGTCCGAGCGGGTCGGTCGCGCTGAGCAGTTCGCCGTCCAGACCATAACGGTATTTCGTGGTCTGCCCCAAGCCGTTCGTTGCCGTGGTCAGCTCGGTCGTGCCGGGTTCGTAGGTGTAGTTTTCGCTGCGCGCCGATTCGCTCCCAGCGAGCCGTGTGATCTGGGTCGCGTTGCCGTATTTGTCGTACTTGAACGCGGTCTTGCGGCCAAGCGGGTCGGTGACGCTGAGCAGCTGGCCGGTGCCGGCTTCCGGTTCATAGGTTGTGGTCTGCTGGATGCCGGTGCCGAGCGCGTTGACCTGGCTTACGGGGTACCCTTCGGAGTTGAACGTCGTCTTGTCCTGGATTTTGCGGGGGTCGGTGATCGTCGCAGTTTCGACTTTTACCCCACTCAGCCCGTATTTGAAGGTATAGGTGCCGCCGTCCCCGGCCGTCTGGCTGGCTACGCGTTCGTTGGCGTCGTACGTCGTTTCGATGTACTTTTTGCCTCGGCCGTCTGTGACGGACTTCAGCTGCCCGGAGCCGGTGTATTCGTATTTCGTGGTGTGCCCGGCTGCGTCGGTCACGCTCGAGAGCGACCCGGAGGCGTAGGTGTATTTCAGCTGCCGCCCGCCGTTGTCGGTCACTTCGGTGATGCGGTTGGAACCGTCGTAGCCGAACTTCACCCAGCGGCCGTGCGGGGAGGTGATCTGCGTGATGTTCCCCGTCTGCCCGCTTTCGCGGGTGATCGTGAGCTGTTCGCCGCGACGGTTGCGGATCGCCTGCAATGGCGCGTACTCCCCGAACACATACGTGGTGCCGTCGGTGAGCGTCAATTCCCAACCAGGAAGGTTCCCGTTCCACTTGAAGGTCGAGGAGTGATACAGGCCGCTGGTCGCGGTCGCTTCATACACCGCTTCAGAATACCCCGTGCCGGGGGAGATCCGGACGTAGTGAATGCGCCCCCCGGTCGGCAGCACGAGATCGGCTTCCTGATAGTTGTTTTCCGACCACAGCTGCATTTCATACGCGCTCTGCGTACCATCCCCGAAGGCGTAGGAGTTGCTGTCGGACTGGCGGTAGGTGTGTTCGATCACGATCGGGATCGTGTCCGGGATGCTCAGATCGGTCTTGCGGTAGAGGAACAGGCCGGTCTGCAGATCCACCGGATCACCGCCGTGCGTTTTGCCTTTGGGGCCTTTGCCGGGCGGTTTGGGCGTGCCCGAGATCATCGCGCCGCTGAACTCCCACACCCGCACACCGGGATCGGGCATAACCTGCCTACCGTCCGGAGTGACGGTCCCTTCGCCGTAGACGTACCAGCCGCGCTTATCCGCATCGTAGTCCCAGAAGTCCACGCGCTGCCCCGGCGGCAAGTGATCCCAGTTGGGGTAGACGATCTGCGCGCCCTTGCTCACATACGCACGGCCGGGCTGCACCGTGAAGTAGACAGGCACCGACACAAACCCCGGCAGCGGAAACGGCGGACGATCCACCGGCACCGCCGTGATGTTCAGATCGTGCACGACCTTCCCATCCGCGGCAGTGATCACGCTGCCCGCCGGCAGGCGGACTTCAAGCCCCGGGATCTGCGGCGTCGTCAACCTGACTTCGTGCGTCGTCGGCGACGCGATGCGATGGTCCCCGGCGCGATCGAGCGGCGTCAGCCAGATCGTGTACTGCAGCACCGTCGTGCGGCCCGCCGCCAGTTCGACCCCCGTCTCATACGTGCCGTAGCTCTCGTGGCCTGGCACCGTGTCGCCTTCGATCACGAGCACCTGGTGCCCGGCCGGCAAGCCGCTCAACAGGAACCGCCCCCCGCTGTCGCTCTCCGTTGCCGCGTAGGTGCCCTCGACCGACAGCCGCACCCCCGCCAGCGGCAGACCATCGAGCGCCAGCACCTGCCCCGCGAGCGCGGTCTCGCCTTCCGGCCCCTGCAACGGCGGCGCCTGCGTCCACGGCGTCGTGGGCTGCAACGAATCCCACGCCCCGCTCAAACCACGGTGCCTGCTCCGCGGCGGACTCCAGCCACCCGCACCGACCGCACGGAACCGCAGCATCGCGCGGGTGTACCCGAGCGGCTTACTGACACCCCGTGCCGGTCGTGGCCGCCGCACCGCGCCGCGCGTGCCCCGCGCCACGGCCGCATGCTTGGTCGCCACTCCGACAGGCACGCGGAGCGTTCTCGACGCCTTGACTGCCGGCGCCACGCGAGCGACGCTCACCGATGCGGCGGACACGGATAGCGGCAGCTCAGCGGCGGAGCTGGTGAAGGTCTGGGCGACTTTTGGCTGCGGCGAGGGCGCCGCCGGGGGACTGCCGAGGGCGCGGCGGCGGATCGGGCCGTGCGAGCCTTCATACAACGTCAGCGTCACACTCCCAATATCCGCTTCCCGGGGGTTCACGAGAATCGTGTAAGTACCCGTGCTCGACGGTGTGAATTCGTCTTTCGCCCCGCCGCCAAAGTTCACTTCGCTACCTGACAGCTCTTTTTCTTCTGGAGCCCAGATCGACATCCAGCCACTTTCGATCGTCACTTCCGAAGCGCTCAGCGTAAGCAGCTGGCCTTCCGTCGCGGGAAATTTGATCCGCGCCTTCTGGCCCGGCACCCCGATCGCGACTTTGACCGGCGCGCCCCCCGGCGTGATCGAACCCGTTACATCCGAGGCGTTATACACAGTGATGGTGGTGGAGCCGGTAGATACTTCTCCACCCCTGACGACCAACGTGTACGTTTCGTTGCCCGCGAATTTCTGTGCCGGGAAGAACTCGTTCTGAGTTTCGCGCCACCATTCATGATAGATCAGTTCGCCTTTGGCGTTGAACCATTCAACGTAGTACGTACCCGTGAACGATGTGGCGGAGGTCGTCAGCGACACGGCCTCCCCGGCCGTCCCAGGGACAGAGAACACCGCACGCTGCCCCGGCGTCGTGATCGACACGTTGGCTTTCGCGCCTTCCGCTGTCGGTTTGATTTCGCCCGTCTGGTCCACCACCGAATACGCCTGCAGGGTTACGCTGCCCGTTCCCGCTTCATAAGGGCTTACGAAAACCGTGTACGTGCCCGTCGAGGCCAGCGTGATCGGACCGCTGATCTTTGTTTCGCTGGAAGACAAGCCCACTTCTGTGCCCGAGATTCGTTCCCCTTCGGGTGTGATGATCCACCAGCTGCCACCCGCAAATGTCGATTCCGCCGCGGTCACGGAGATCTTTTCGCCCGCTTTCCCCGAGAAAGTTATACGGGCCTTCTGCCCCGGCACGGTGATCGGAACTTTCAAGGCGGCCCCACCGGCTGTGACCGAACCCGTCACATCCGAAGCGTTATACGCCGTGATCGTCGTCGAACCCGTCGATGCTTCCCCGCCCCTGACGACCAAAGTGTACGTTTCGTTGCCCGCGAATTTCTGGGCCGGAAAGAACTCGTTCTGAGTTTCGCGCCACCATTCCGAGTAGATCCGTTCGCCTTTCGCGTTATACCATTCGACGTAATACTTGCCCGTAAATGATGTGCTTGTGGTCTTCAGTGACACATCCTCTCCGGTCGTGCCCGGCACCGAGAACACCGCGCGCTGCCCCGGCGTCGTGATCGACACTTCAGCTTTCGCGCCTTCCGCCGTCGGTTTGATTTCGCCCGTCTGGTCAACCACCGAATACGCCCGGAGCGTCATAATGCCCGTTTCCGCTTCAGACGGGCTCACGTAAACCGTATACGTCCCACTCGACGCAAGCGTGATCGGGCCCCCGATCGTCGTTTCGCCGGAAGACAGGCCCACTTCCGTGCCCGAGATCCGTTCTCCTTCCGGCGTCAAGATCCACCAGTAACCACCCGCGAACGAGGATTCCGCCGCCGTTACGGACACCTTTTCGCCCGCTTTACCAGAGAACGTGATCCGCGCCTTCTGCCCCGGCACACCAATCGCGACTTTGACCGGCGAGCCACTCGGCGTGATCGAACCTGTCACATCCGAGGCGTTATATGCCGTGATTGCCGTCGATCCCGTCGACGTTTCGCCGCCCCGCACGATCAGCGTGTACGTTTCGTTGCCCGCAAATTTCTGCGCGGGAAAGAACTCGTTCTGGGTGCCGTTCCACCATTCCGAGTAGATCCGTTCGCTTTTCGCGTTAAACCATTCGACGTAATAGCGGCCCGTAAACGACGTGCTCGTAGTCTTCAGCGACACATCCTCACCGGCAGTCCCAGGAACAGAGAACACCGCCCGCTGCCCCGGTATCGTGATCGAGACTTCCGCTTTCGCGCCTTCCGCGGTTGGTTTTATTTCGCCCGTCTGGTCCACCACCGAGTAGGTCTGCAACTTGACGCTGCCCGTGTATGTTTCAAGCGGCGTGACCATGATCGTATAAGTACCCGTCGAAGGCAGCGTGATCGGCCCGACGAGAACCGTTTCGCCTTCCCGGAAGCCTTCGTTGGCGGTCAGCTTTTCCCCATGAGGACCCCAAAGCGAGACGTACCCGTGGGCGATCGACGATTCCGAGAGGACCATCGAGACGCGCTGCCCCTCCGTGCCGTCGAACAACTCAAGATCGATCTTTTCCGCGACCGGCAATTTGAAGGTTTCCGCGCTGCCCAGCGACAGCCGCCCCGTCGTTTCCACTTTGCTCACCGGCAGGCCTTCCGGCGGAATGAACAGATCCGGCCCAACCACAGACCCCTGCGGCGTCGCGACCGACACATGCCCGCCACCCGTCGCCGATGGCACCGTCAACTGGAACGAACTCGACGTTACAGAGGAGATCGCCGGCATACTCTCATTGACCTTCGCGACATCATCGACCCGGCTCGTTTCGAAGTTCCCCCCGTTCACCGTGATCGTTTCCCCCGCCAGCGCCTTCGACACCGACAGCGAAGAGATCGTCGGCGCGAGCGAGGCCATCACCGCGAATTTCTGCGCGCTCGAGACTGGCCCTTCGCTCGTCTGCACACTCACCGTCCCCGACGTGGCGCCTTTCGGGACCGTGACCGTCAACGCCCATTCCGTAGCCGCGCTCACCGTCGCCGCCGTCCCGTTGAACTTCACGGTGTCCGAGCCGGGTTTCGGCGAGAAGCCCGTCCCGCTGATCGTAACCGTTTCCCCCACCGCGCCCTGCGCCGGCGTCAGCTGGATCACCGACAGGCTTTTCGATTGTTTCAACGCGACAGATGTGAGGTTCCCCGCCGCATCCCACCCATACAACGCCGTTTCGCTGCCCGGCACCACCAGCCCCTTCAAATGCCCATCCGCGTCATACACGTAGCGGATCGCCGTGCTCGGAGGCGACGCCACCGCCGGCCCCGCGCCCAGACACGCCAGCACCAGCACACCGAGCAACACCGCCGCCGGCAACACGGCACGAGCGCCACAGGTCTTGCGGGCGCACCATTGGGCCATGGCCGCCGCAGCCCGGGGCGATACGGACGCTGGACACTGCGCTCTGGACATCACGACCCTCGCTTATCGCTCGACGTTGCTCAAACACGACCACGCCAACAAGCGCACAGCCGCGACTCGCCCGGGACGCTACCCAGCGCCTACGAGATATCCGAACGCATCGAGAGCCCCCGCGCCACGGCGGTGAAATGCGCTGCTCGAATGTTTCTGACAGCTAGCGCGGGCCTTCGGGGCCGCCACCCCCGGTGTCTCAGAGCCCGATGCCGAGGTCGTGCTCGTGCGGGTGGCTGGGGGTGCGGTGCAGGCGGTGTTGGGCGCGCTCGATTGCGCGCTGCGCGCGTTGGTAGTCGCGTTGCTGCCGGCCGCGTTGCGCCGGCTGGGGGCCGAGCGCGTCGTCGGGGGTGGTGATGTCGTAGCGGGCTCGGTAGCTCGTGGTGGCGTTGATCGCTTTTTCCCATGCTTCGCGCTGGTGAGGGTTCTCGGGCTGCTCCCCGAGCGTCTTTGTGACCCATGCGCCGGGGGGTGGGGGCTCCTTTGGCGTTTGGGCGGGGAGTTGTTCGCCGGCGAGGTCTTCGCTGTCGCGTTCGCTCATGCGTTGCGTGACGCGATCGAGGAGCTGGGTGTGGGTCGGGCGTTCGGTGTGGCCGGGTGGCGCGATCTCGTTGCGGCTGGGGTCGTGTGTGTCCGGGTGGATGAGTAGATGGGTGCTGCCGCGGGCGCGGGAGAGCGCGGTGTAGCTCCAGCCCGCGGTGAGGTCGCCGGGGGACGCGAGCACGATCGCGCTCTCCACGGTGCCGCCCTGCATTCCGTGGCCGGTGAGGGCGTAGGCGTGCTCGACGTGCTCGGCCACGTAGGCGGCGGGCAACTCGCGGGCGTGGCCGTCGTCGGTCGTGATCGTGATGGCATGCGCGTCGAGCCGGGTGACGGTGCCGCGCGTCCCGTTGTCCACGTCGAGGAGGCGGTCGTTGCGACGGCAGATGACGCGGTCCCCGACCGCGACCTGCACGGTGCCGTAGTCGCGCTCCCCGCTGAGCAGACCGTGGGTTTTGAAGCGCTCCCGCGCGGCGTCGTTGAGCGCGTCGCGCTGCTCGTTGTCGCGCGCGATCATCACGCTCTGCGGGACGTGCGCGGGTGTGGGGATGCTCCGCAGCCATAGCGCGAGGGCGTGTTTGCGTGCGTCGGTGGTGCCGTTGAACGTTTCGATACGGCCCTCCCCCTGCGCCCAGCGCAGGTAGGTGTGGGGGTCACTGTCGTGCAGCGCGGCGAGTGCGTGGCGCTCGTTGGGGTCGCGTTGGCGCACCACCTGTGTGAGGCGCACCGTCCCCAGGCGCCGCCCGGTGGCGCCGAGCCACCCGCCGGCCCGCACGGAGGAGAGCTGCCCGGGGTCGCCGATCGGGATGACCTTCGCGCCCGCCCTGTGTGCCGCGGTGAGGAGTCGTGCGCTCGCGCGGGTGCCCGCCATTCCCGCCTCGTCGAAGATCACCACCGCGCCCTGCAGGTAGCTCGTGCCGTAGCGCTCGAGATCCACGAGCGCCCCGTCCAGCGTACGCGCCGCGATACCCGTCGCGGCCAGCTCCCGTACCGCTCTGCCGGTCGGTGCGACACCGAGCACCGTGTACCCAGCGGCCTCGTACACGTCGCGCAGGACACCCGCGGTGAACGTCTTGCCGGTCCCCGCGAGCGCCTCGATCGTGCTCACGCCGTGCCAGCTGCTCGTGACCGCGAGCACCGCCTGCGCCTGCTCCTCCGTCAAGCGCAGGGCGCTCGCGGCGATCACCCGGCCGGCCAGGTCACGGTCCACCACCGCGGTGTACTCGCCCGCGCGCTCAAGCACCGCGTCGATCAGCCGCTGCTCCTCCGCTACGAGGTCCAGGGTGGTCATCTCGCCCCGCGTGGTCGCGAGCACGTCCCCGCGGCTCATGAACCGCTGTGCCTGTGCGCGGACCTCTGCGAGCTGCGCGCCCCGCCTTGCGGCGGCCGCGAACTCTCGCAGCACCGCACGCTCATCGAACGTGTTGGCGTGCTCGGTCAGGCCCTCGGGCCCTGCCAGGCGCGCGGCGAGGGCGCCCTCGGCGATTGGGTCGCGCACGTTGCCTGGGCCGTGCACACGATTCCCGCCCGCGAGCAGCAGCAGCTCCACAGATGTGTCGTCCAGACCCTGCCCGGCCGCACGGCGGCGTACCTCCTCACGCCAGGTATGGGTCTGCACCCCGTACTGTTTGCGCTCGCGGGTACCAAGCGCCACGACTTCACCCGCCGCGCGGCTGTCCAACGCGATGCCCTCCGCCTCCGCCACGCGCAGCATCTCATGGCGGCGCTGGGAGAAATGCTCAAGCACCACCGGCGGGATGTCCGCCAGCTCCGCGGCGCCCTTGTGCACCTCGCCCCACTCAAGCCCCAGGCGCTCGCTGACCAGCGCACGTAGGTGCGCCTGATACAGGTATCCCGCGGTCTTCGCCGCCCGGTAAAGCTCCGCGCCGTGCAACGCCGTGAAACGGCCGTCCTCCCCGCGTGCGAGGTTCGCCGCGACCACATGCGTGTGCAGCTGAGGGTCAAGCGCGCGGCTCATACGATGCCGGTACGCAGCCGCGATCAAGCCCTCCGCTTGCTCGACATGCTCGCCGCCGTGGCCGCGACGGACCATCACCGCCGTGTCCTGCAGGTACCCCAGCGCCGCACGCACCGCCTCTTCGTGGCAGCCCGCCAAGCGCCCCGACACACCCTCCGGGGCGACCGCGAAGAGCACGCTCACCGACTTCGGCGCGCTGAACGTCAAGTCAAACGCCGCGACTTTCACATCCCGCCCATCGCTACGCAAACGCGCCGTCCGCTCGCGCGGGTCCAAGCCCGCGATCAACGCGTTGAACTGCCCCGCGCTCACCCGCCCCGAGAGGCCCAACGCCCCCGCGCCCGCTCCCACCCACTCGCCGGGGGCCTCGCCACGGCCGGAGTAGTAGTCATCCTCGCCACGCGCGACCTGCCGCTCGTAGTAGCGGTGCTGGCCATGCGCGATCTTGCCGATCGAAAGCATCCATGCCCCGTTCGTAGCCCAAACCCTGATCCCAAAATAGCAAAGCTAGCAAAGCCATCGGCACCCCTGGTGCAATTGTGTGCCGCAAGCGGAGCAACGCGACGCGCAGCGGCAGGACTACCTGCAGCGCAGCGTTACTCACGAGGCCACGGGGGGTGAGGCCACGGGGCAGCAGGACGCCCAGGTAAACGGGGGCGGGGTGGTTCAAAGAGCGAGAGCCGCCGAGCCTCGGCGGGGGAGCGGCCGAGCGCAGCGAGGACGCGACGAGCGCTCGGCGGCGGGTGGGCGCAGGGCGCGGGGCGGGCGCTCTGAACTGACTATGGGGCGATGAGCAACTGCGGACCCTCGCTCGCCGGGTCGGGCTTGTTCACTGCGGGGTTCGCCGGCCGCGCGCTGAGGCGGCTCGCGGGCAGCGGCTCACAGAGCGCCAAGGCGTCCTGCGTGTCGAGGTCTGGATCAAGCCACGCGCGGCGCGCGTCCTCGTCGGCGAGGATCACGGGCATCCGGTCGTGGATCGCCGCCGCGACCTGATTCGATGCGGCCGGGCAGGTCAGCATGCTTACACTGTGCACCCACTCCCCGCCGATCTTCGCCGGGGTCCATAATGCCGCGAACGCGAACAGCGCGCCATCGTCGACCCTGAAGTAGAACGGCTGGCGTGGTTCGCCGCGACGCTGGTGCTCGGGGGCCAGCCACTCGTAGTACCCGTCCGCGACCTGCAACGCGCGCCGCTCGGCCCTCCCGATCAAGTCGCGAAACGGCGCCTTCGTGGCGACGCTCTCCATGCGCGCGTTGATGAGCTTCGCGCCGCCCTTCAAGTCCTTCGCCCACGGCGGGACCAACCCCCAACGCAACACCCGCGCCTGCGGTTCACCATGCGGTGCGACGACCGCCAGCACGTTCTCGGTCGGCGCGATATTGAAACGGCGCGCGCCCTCCCCCGATGGGATCGGTAACCGTAGACCTTGGCTCAGTTCCGCGACTCCCGCGGTGTTCGTGTAACGGCCGCACACACCGCTGAGGATACGGGGGGCCGATCAGGCAAGATCGGATGCCGCCGTGCCGGGCAGCGGCACGTCCAGCGGGGTGGGGGTCTGTGGCGGCGTGGCGCCGTCCGGCAGGTCGCTGGCGGTGGCCTCGCGCAGCTCGAAGTAGAGGACTGCCGCGAGGATCACCGGGACGGGCAGCGCGAGGACCCAGACGATGATCGCGGCGGCCACGCCGGGGCCGAACCCAAACGCATAACCCACGCCCCGTTCGATCCCGCGGCCAACAAGGTTGACGGCGAGCGTGACGGCCGCGATCACGCCAAACACCCGCCAGCCATTGCCACGCACCAGCTCCCGGCTGCGCCGCAGAGCACGCAGGCCACGCGGACGCTCCAGCACCACGACCGGCGCCGCCACTGACCAGACCGTCAGGAGGACGAGACCCGGTATCAGCAAGATCATCGTGCTCGCCAGCACACCCAAGACCACGCCCACAGGCGAGAAGCCGAGCGCGAAGACGTGCCCAAACACAGCCCAGAGGAGCAGCGCAACGAGGAAAAGAGACTCCACAGCCAACAAGACGTAGATGACGACACCCGCGACGACCCCCACCAGGATCAGCCTGCCCAGGACCGACACGCCGACACTCCGCAAGCGCCTGCGCACGCTCACCTCGCCCTCGCCGCTATGGACATCCGCGACCAGGCCGACCACCACTGCTGTGAACAGCGCCAGCGCGAGGGCCACCACGAGCACCACAGCGATCGGCACCAGCCACCGCGCGCTGTGCACCGACGAACTGCCGGACGACACGACCAAGACGAACCCACCGAACGCCATTGGCAGCAGCACGCAGATGACCGCCACGGAGAGTAATACAGAGGCCTCGCCGAAGTAAACCGCGGCCGTCCAGCGGATCACCCGACCGATTTTGATGTGGCCACTCATCCCGCTTGTTTAGCTGATCGGAACTCTCATTTCGCGCGGGGCAGGCTATCGCAGATCCACGGACTCGAAGCGCCAGGCACGTCGGCTCGCCATGGGCGAGCGCACCGCACGACCGACCTCGCGGCCTACTGCACCGCCATGGGCAAAACGCTCCTCGCCTCACTGCCCCCAGACGAGCAGCGCGCCCTGATCGCCGAAACTGGAGTTAGAGAGGCGCACCCCGAACACGATCACGAGCAAACCGCGCTGCGCGCCACCGCAGAGCAGGGCATCGCCGTCAACGACCAAGAGCTCGCCTCCGGGTGCACGCGATCGCCGCGCCGGTGCGCGACGCAGCGGAAGTCGTGGCCGCGATCTGCATCGCAGCGCCCGCCACCGCCATCACACTGGAGGAGATGATCACGCACCTCACACCCCAGCTGCTCGCCACCGCCGGGCGCATCTCCGCGCGCATGGGGTACCGCAGGCGCGACGAGCGCGAGCGGGATGGATCATGAGGATCGTATGATTGCGATATGCAGCGGTGGCGGATCTGGTTTGCGGCCGGCGCGGGTGACGGGCCTTCCGCTGAGGTGTTTATTGCCAGCAAAGAGCTGAGTCGCCGGGAGGTGCGCCAGACGCGTCGCCTGGTGCGCCGCGGCGGCGTGGCCCCGGACGCTCCGCGTCGGCAAGTATGCTCATTTGGAGACATGCGACGGGCGAAGCTCATAGTGGCGGTCGCAGGCGCTGCGACGATCGTGCTGGGGAGTGCCAACGCGGTTGCCGGGGGTACAACCCCGGTCGTCTGCCAGTCGCTGGCGAGTCTTGTCCCGTGCAGCGGTTTCGCTGCGCATCCGAGAACGATGGGGCTGGGTTCGGACGGCCGCACGACGCTTATATCACTGAAATGGCGGCACTGGGGAGCGGTCCGCGCCATCGGCCACGGACGTCAGCGTGAGAACGGCGCGGCTGCCGGCGCGGCGCCAAGCTACACTTACTCACCCGCGACGGTCACCGTCAGCCACCCGACAAGCTGCGCCGGACGGCGGGCCTACACGACCGTTCGCATCACCGCCGCTGGCTTGACCTCCACCTATCGCGGCTGCGTTCCACACGGCAAGTTCAGCTGATATGCGATAGCACCCCACACCGGTGACGCCAGGAACAAGCGCTGCACAATGCCCGAGCCGCCTGCCGTTCGCGCCTCAGCTCATCAGCATCCAGCAGTTTTCCGTCCACAGGAAGCGGCTCGCTCCACCCAGCAAAGGTGCAGGCAAGTCGATCGAAGCGACGTTGCGGTGAACCACGACCCTGGCGGTGGCGATCGCTCGCTGCTCGGCGCGCAGGCGCGAGCGCTCCCCTCGCTCATGCAGCAGCTTCCCCAGGCGCGCATTCCACCGTTGTGCGCAGCTGCGGTGGTGCTCGGTCGCACGCAAGGGGGCGTTCATGACCGCGCATGCACCCGCGCCATTCCCGCTGAGCTCCGCCGCAACGAAGTTGCCCGCCGCACGCCGTACCCACGCGATCTGTTCGGGGCTACCCACCGAGCGCTCGCTGTATGCGCCCGCCGCGACCGCCGCAGACAGGAGCACGAGGGCGCACGTGAGCGTGAGGATCGCCTGACGCGGGCTCATGCTGGGTATGTCGGCGAGCGGGCAGGCATCCAGGAGACTCCTCCGGTCCGGCGAGCGCAGGACGGACACATATCGTAGGCGGCCCCCAGACGCCTCCCGATCTGGACGCGGCTCGAAGCAGCCGTGGGCACCGCACTTCGGCCTCGCAGTCCTCAGCGCAAGCCAGCCAAGCTAGGCACCGACCGTGGCGCTCCAACCACGCGGCCACCCGGCGGCCGGTAGGCCGCCCATCACAATCCCGACCCGCCCTAGCGACGAACAATGCGGCTGTTCGTCCTGATCTGCCATCTCGATCCGGGAGGGCCGACTCGCGGCGCTCAGAAAATTGAGCGTCTGCGCTTGGGGGTGAATGGTGCGCGGAGGTCTTCCTCGCTGAAAGGGCCCTCGGCGGTTCCGGTGGTGGCGTAGCGGTAGAGGGCGACGACGAAGGTCTGGCGCACAACGCTCTGCGCGGCCAGGATCGCGACCAGCGCCAGCCCGGCGAGGAACGCGACGAAGATCATCGCGTCGGTGCTGCCCGCAGCGGGGATCGCCACAGCGGCCGCCACACCGAGGAGCAGGATCGCGATTGTCGTCCAGGCGGTGATGATGATCCCGCCCGCGATGCCCTCTCCCCAACGCTCCTTGACCAGGCCGGCCGAGCGCTTCAGGCAATCCATCGGCGAGCAGTCCTCAAGCGCCAGTATCGGGATCGCGAACAGGCTGGCAAGCGACCAGCCATAGCCCGCGATCCGCGCCACGATGCTGCCGGCCGCCGGGAGGCGGCTAGCGAGCTGCTCGATCAGCACGCCCACCAGCGCCGCGATCAGCGCCCACACCGCGATCCGTCCGATACGCCCGTAGGCGACCGCGAGCGCCTGCCGCGTGCTCAAGGGCTGCCCCTGGAGCGCAGACGCCGCAGCCGCGGCGATCGCGGTGTTGATGAAAACGCTGATGAACGTCAAGGGATAAGCCAACAGGGCGGCCACCAGCAAGATATGCCCGCGCGAAACCTGCGCGCCGGAGAAGACACCGCCAAGGAGGAGCAACAGCGCAAACCCGGCGAGACCCGCGAGGGCACCAAGGACCGCAAGGCCCTTCAGCGTGTCGTCATAGCCCACCAGCCGCCACGCAGCCCGCGTCAGACGCCACGAGCGGGCAATCCGCCCCTCGCCCGACGCATACGGTGTCCCAGGAAGGCGCTCAACCGTCACCGCCCCATAATCGGACAACGTGACAGGTTCCATTAGCCGCCGCAAGGCAAATCATCAATCCGCGAGCGGCCGCCCGCGGACTCAGGCCCGGCGTAGCTTGATGTAACGCGGCGACCGAGCGGGTGTAAGTGTGTCGCGCCTCACACCGGCAGCAGCTATCGTCGGCTCGTGAGTGTTCTCCTCCCGTTGCCCAATGGCTACGAGAAGCAGTTCCGCCACTCCTTACTGAACCTCGCGCAATTCACTGTGCGCGACCTCCCGGATGACTGGGTGGAGGTCGCGCCCGCAGAAGGCTCCGGCGCCGTGTCTAAGTACTTCAACCCGTTCCGACTCGGCGACCGCGAGACTGACTTCTCGCAGCGGTCGGCCTGGCAACCGGTCTTCGATCATCCGCCGTGGAGCGAGAAGCCAGACATTCCGCTGGCCCCTGACGCCCAGCGACGCCTCGATGAGCTTCGTGCTCGCGATGACATCTTGGCCGTCAGCCAGCGGCTTGGTTTCGACGCCGTCCAAGCCGCTGCCGACGCCATGCCCGACATCTTCCTGCGGGAGCTCCCGCGCCTGTTTGAGTTGTACCCAGGCGGCTCACTGTGGTACGTGGCCGTCGACCAAACGCTCGTCTCGCGGCTTCGGGTCATGCTCATCGGGCTACAGCTGACCCTGACTCCGGATATCAGCTACGACGCTGAGGCTCCCGAGCAGGCGCAGTACCTCGGCATGCACACCACAACCGGTGGGGCGAACTTCGGCAACACGCTCGACCACGTGATGCTCGCCATCCCACCGGCCACGATCGGGTTCGACATTGGGGTGCTCCCGCACGCGTTCGTGTTCCTGTTCGGCAAGTTCGAGGACCTGCGCCTGCATGGGCCGGTCGGCCTGGGCGCGCGCTTCTTCCCGAACGTCAGCACCGCCCACGGCGTGCCCGGCATCAAGTTCCCGGTCCAGGATCTAGCCGTCGCCCATCTCGAGTCGCTGCTCTCGTGGTGGACCACGCGCCTGAACGTCGTCTACAGCTATGCGGCCGACCCGACGAACTTCGCCCGGGACGGCGATATCCATGACGTGGCCGCGCAGGCCGCCTGGTTCTTCACGCTGGAGCGGATGATGGCGGATGCTGCGGTCATGCTTGCGGATGTCGACGCCCCAGCGATCCTGCGGATGCAGGCGGCGTTCGACCTCCTCGACAAGGCCGACAGCCTACTCACACGCCGCGGTCAATCCGCCGACGGGACGAACTTCCGCCGTCTGCTGCGACGTGAGGTCGTCCTTGTGCGACTGGAGCGAGCGTTCGACCGCCTGCCCGTCCAGCTACGGCCCAGGTTCAAGCAATGGGCACAAGAGAGTTTCGATCGCTTCTACGAGGACATCAAGCGAACCACCATGCCTTCGCGTCGGCGCGACAACGGGGTTTTGGTCGCCCAGACCGACCCCGCGCGGCCGGTGCTGCGCGACTGGGACGAGTACGTCTCGAAGCTAATGCGCGTCACGCGGAACTCCTCGCATGGGCTGCAGGAGATCCTCCGGACGCCAGCGGCGGGCTCCACCAAGCCGGACTCGCGTCTGCTGCTCGCCACTAACAGCGGCGAGGTGCCGTACTCGTTCTACGAGGTCGTCGCCATCGTCTTCCTCGGATTGATGGCCGACGCCGAGCGGCTCTGTGACCGAACATGGTGGTCGGCGTCGGCGCTGTGAAGCAGCCAAAGTACGCTCAACGACGTGGCCTGGGAAGACCTGGACCTGTCGGCGAACGGCAAGTGCATCGCTCCAGGGCGCTCTACGCAACGGGCAGCGCGACTGGGCCGCCGGCGTCGTGCGAGGGCAGGCGCGGCGCTCACTCGGGGTGGGCGACGATCAGCCGCAGCCCGGCGTCGTACTCGTCGAGTTCGCGCAGGTGGCCGTGGCGAGCGTCCCAGGTGCCGTTCCGCAACTCGCGCCGGACGGCGTCCACCACCCGCTGCACGACCTCCCGCGGCATCCGCGCGAAACCCGAGGTTCCCGCGCGAGCCCGGGGATCAAGCACGCGCTCGGGGTGCGCCCAGAACGAGCACAAGGTCCAGTCGGGAGTGTCACGTGCGATCGGGACCCCCAGCACGCTGCTCTCGCCGCCCAGCCACTCACACAACAGCTCCGGCGCCGGGAAGATCCTGTGGTCGAGCTGCGCGACCTCCGGGAGATAGTCGGCCATCAGCCACATCTACGCACTGACCGCAGGGTCCACGGTGAGGATCACGACGGGACCCCGTGCGACGCGGCGCAACTCCCTCACACCCTCCCGCTGGTGCCGATCCCAGTGGTGGACCGCGAGGACCGCCATCGCAGCATCGACGCTGCCATCGCGCAATGGCAGCCGGTGTGCTTCGCCGCGAATCGCGGGAGCCAGACCAGGCGGGCGCTGCCCGGCCATCACATCGCTCGGCTCGACCGCGATCACATACCGATCAGTGGGCTCGTAGGAGCCGGCACCCGCACCGACATTGACAACGCTACGCGCACCACCGAGCGCAGCATGGATACGTGCGGCAATGCGGGGGTCCTCCCGACGCGTACCCGCATACCCATCGCCGATCGAGTCATACCGCGCCTCCGTGACCTTCGGCTCCAGCACATCCATGCGGGCAATCAAACCATCCCGCAACCGGTAGCGGTGGCGAACATGGGCATCGGAAAGAAGCTCACCGGTCCGCTCATCCCTGACCACCTGGTGCACATCGACCGTCACGCTGCCATCCGGCTCAACGTGCAAGCGCTCGGGCTCCACCCGGCTCGATATCCCCGCGAACTGCCGCGTCCAATAATCCACCACCGCCGAACGGCCCACCACGCGCCCACCCTCCCACGCGTTTGGCCAATCGACCTCCTCGTGCATCAGCTCCACCACCCCCGCAGCATCCCTATCGTTGAACGCGCGGTACGCGGCTCGTACGGTCTGTTCGGCGTCCTTCATGCAACCCACGCTAGCCGGTAGGCGCCGCGCGGCCATGGCCGCGCCATTCGCCAAGAGCCGAGCGGGTCCCGTTGGCCCAATGGTTGGCCCAATCACCCCCGAAACGAGCGCAACTTGGCCGATTTCAAGACGCGACTGGCGACCCCTCCTCGGCTCAGGTCACGGCCTTTAGCCGTCTTGCGATCAGCAGCCTTGGATGCTCATCGAGCGGCGTCCCGGGTGCCAAAAAGCCAACAAACACGGGCCAAATGGGCCTTGTCAGATGTACTGCATTCCCGACAAGCTGGGGGAGGCGCGCGAGATACAAGGCCGCCCAGCCAGCCCATTTGATACGTATCATCCGACTGTGACCGCCTATTCACACGCGAGAGGTCGCTGGTTCGAAACCAGCCGTGCCCACTGAACCCTGCTCATCGAACCCATTTGGGGCTTGCCGCCCTTCGGCGTCCCCCCGTCCGCTAGCGTGATCCTCATGGATGCCGACATCGAGCGTGTCGCGCACACGCTGGCCGAGACCGCGGGATCGCCGGTACGCGTGATCCTGTTCGGTTCACACGCCCGCGGAGAAGCGCGCACCGGGAGCGACCTCGACTTCCTCGTCATCGAGCCCGAGGTGCCTGACCGCCACGCCGAGATGGTGCGCTTGCGCAGCGCGCTGCACGGTATGCGCCGGCCGATCGACGTGCTCGTTTACAGCGAAGCGCAGGTCGAGGAGTGGGGCGAGGCGCGGGGTACAGTGCTTCACGCCGCGCTTTCCGAGGGCCGAGTGCTTGTCGAAGCGTGACGAACAGGACGTGGCCGATGCGCTGCTCGCCAAGGCAGGCGGCGATGAGGCTGGGCTGCGTGCGCTCGCGGATAAGCCTGACGTCCCCGACCACGTCGCCGGTTTCCTTGCGCAGCAGCGATCGAGAAGGCGCTCAAGGCGGTCCTCACAGCTCGCGACGTGCCGTTCGAGCGCAGTCACGACATCGACTACCTATGCGACCTGATCCAGGGCACCGGGTTGGACCTGACCCCAGAGTTGAAGGCCGCCGTCGCGCTGACGCCGTGGGCAGTCGAGTTCCGCTACGCCGACCCTTACGACGTGGCCCCACTCGATCGGACCGAGGCGCTGATGACCGTCATCGCCGTGCGAGAGTGGGCTACCGAGGTAATCGGCGCGAAGGCGCCAGCAGGACCACAGCTCACCTCCTCATCCGAGGACGATACTCCGATTGCTGGCCAGTGACCTCACGCTCGCAACACTGACGAGGTCCCCGTGAAGTGAGCCCGACTGTGGCAACTGCCTTCTGCCGACGCTGCCGGTGTTGTCTTCTGCCGCTTGTGCGAACCCCTGGCAGGCGACGCTACCATCTATGCCAACAATCCGCGAAAGTTCGTGGACGCAGTGCAGATGAGCGATCAAGGCTAACGTGAAAAAAGGCGCTTGAGGCGGCTCCAGAATCGCTGGGGCTCCGCAGTAGCCGCAGGGATGGCTGCCTCAGGCTTAGTCCCGAAGGAGACCCCCGCGCCGCGTCATCCCGGAGCCTCGAAGCTTGTGCAATATCGGATGTTGGTTAGAGCTGATCTTCGTGCTGCTCGCGCTGAGTCGGAAGAGCCCGCAAGCGGATGACCGAATACCAGAGCAGCCGTCGGCTCATTCGATGCTCTGCCATCCGGAGTCCCCTTATGGTGCGGCGCACCGTCCGAGCAGAATCTTTCAAGTGCTCCTGGAGTCTGGTTGATGATTCATTGATCGATGCCGAGAAGTTCTGTTTCCTCAGCAGATGGGCCCAGATCGTTCGTTGGCCCAATCGTTGGCCCAATGAATCTCAGCGGGCCTCAGCGGGGCGGTGAGCTCCATCAGCGGCTTGCCGCGGGCCTCGGACTCGCGCACCGCCCGAGACCTGCTCGCCAGCTCATCGCGGAACGCATCCGTCGTGGCGACAGGGGCCGCAAGGAGAGAGTGGGTCGTTGTTACGCGGGAGCAGACCACCGGGGGAGGCAGCTACGCCGGGCTACCCGCAACTCTGCACGTCACGCTCGGACGGGTCAGGCGCGTCGGCGGAGGCTGGGTGGTCTCAGAGTGGTCGCCTGGAAGCTAGGCGTTGGTGACGAGCGCGGGCGTGGCCACGCCGACAACAAAGCACAAGATCGCGCCGGCCGCGATTGGAGTAAATCTGCCGCCGCGTACGCTTGCCACGCCGAACCCGGCGGTCGCAATGGGGGGACCCAAGATCATGGCTAACGGCATCCATTTTTCGAGCCCTCCGACAGCACAAAAGCCCGCGCCCTCAATACAGGCAAGCGAGGCGAGCGCCGTACTGAACGAGCTCGCCGCCGCCACAACTACGACAGCGACACACGAGATCGCAATCAGGGCTCGCCGGCTGAAAGCAGTCGCGGTCGAGCGGCGTGGCGCCTGCCTGGCCGGGTCACCCGACGTCACAAGACGAGAGTTCCTCGCTGTCAAAGCCGTTCGTTGTAGCACGGCCGATCATGGCTGGTGGCAGTGCGCGAGGGCGTCGGCGTAGAAGGGGAGGTAGCTGTTCCAGTGGCTGCTCCAGTAGGACTGGTCGTGACCGCCGGGCCAGACGTGGAACTGCACTTCGCGGCCATGGGATCTGAGGATCTGCGCCAGTTCCGTGTCGGCTGCCCTGAACGGATCTTCGCTGCCGACATCCAGCCACAGCGCCGCTCCCGGATACGGGACTGGGGTCGTCTGCACCGCGCCGATCACATCGTGGCGCGCGAAGTCTTCCCCGCTATCGAACGCTCCCTGGGCGCTTTCTCCGCCGCTGCGCCACAGCGCTGCCGAGTCGCCGCCCACCGCACAGAACCGGCCGGGGTATAGGCGCGCCAGATCGTATGCACCGAAGCCGCCCATCGACAGGCCCCCGATCGCGACCCGCCGGGGATCTGCATGGAAGCGCCGCAGAGCCTGCGGAATCACCTCGCGCATCAGGTAACTCCCCCACGCTCCTTCTGCGCGATCGTGCCAGTAGGAGTCTTCCCCGCCGTCGGGGAAGACGATGATTGGCGCTCGAGGACCGAGACGGGCAAGCGCCGAGAACATTCCTTCGCTCAGATTGGAGTCCTCGTCCTCGCTCTTGCCGTGCAGGAACACCAGCAGTGGTCGCAAGCCACTGGCATTTCCCGGTGGGATCACCGCCGTCTCGGTGAGCGTCTGGCGCACCAGATTGCTGTCGATCGTGAAGTGGACCACCCGAGCGCCGTGGGTATCCACACCCGGAAACACCGCGGTCACCGCCAGCCACAGCGTCGCGAGGACAGCCACGAGCGCCAGCAGAGCAACCGCGCGACGGCGGCGCACCCGGCTCCGGCGGTAAGCCCTGGAACTCACGCTCCCTGGTGCGGTTCGACCTTGAAGGAACAGTAGTCAACGTCGGGGCTCCCGACCCCAGCTTCGTGCGCTGCGTGATAATTTACCAACACTGCCTGGTAGCTCTTGGGTTCAGCTTCCGCAGTGCTCAGGAGGACTGTTTGGTTGGCTTCGTCGATGGTTGGTCCAACCGCTACAAGCTCAAAGGTAGCCCCTCGCTTGGGCGAATATGTATCTGCGTAGCCTGGCGACGCGGACCAGCTGGTCTGTAGTGCTAGCTGTAGGCGTCTCGGAATGAAAAATGGCTTGCGCTCAAAGCTCCAACCATGCTTGATTAGACACGAAATGAACTTTTCGGTCGAGGATACGCGACTTGTCTTGTAGGCGATCGCTACGCCGGCAACCGCAACGATCACTACGACACACGCCCCCAGCTTGATTGCGCGCCTAAGATACATATGCAACCACGTGGACCATACACATAGTATATCGAGCCGGCATGATCTATATGAGATAGCTCCCGGTCAGAGCCCATCCCTGGCGCTGACATTCTCTAAAATGGCGTTCCACCTCCACTCGAAAGGCGTCCCATGCGAGGGAGCCACGAACTTCACATGCTTCTCCCGGGTGCGATCCATACAAACACACAGTGTCGTCAAACCACTTCTCTTTACCAGGTGCCAGCTCCCATGAAAAACCAAAGACAAACGGTTCGCCACCGGGAAAGAACTGACGACTAATGGAGATCCAAGTCGCACTGAGAGAAAAGAGAAGGTGCTGATATACATTTGTATCGATCTCCAGCTCTACTAGATCCCAATACGCCCTAAGTCCATCCTCAAAACGCCTGGAACTCATTACGACCTCATTGCGACGCTCTGCCCACTCAATTGCCTGCGCAAATGATAATGATCTGCTCATTCGACTGTGCTTTTTGGCAGTACATTGACAAAACATGCACCAGAAGACAGAGGGCAGCCAAACGTGCTAATTCTTAATGTATGGAGCCAGCCCATTCGGGGACCTATGACGACCACAGGACGGATCCGCTTACAGCGGCATGACCGATCATGGACCTTCCACTGCCTGTGGTGCAAGCCTAGAGACAGCCCGCCGTAATTCGCCCGCGATCACGTTTTGCTGGCTCTTCGTAGCCATACTAGACCCTATCCCACCTGCATCTGTGATCTCGATAAAACTATTACCGCTCGTGGACCCTGTTTCAGTCGCGCCAGGCACGAGCCTTAATAAACTTGGCCTGTAATACTTATCAGCCTCGGACATGCCTACAAACAAGGGCCCAAAACTTACACTAGCGCCCTGGGAGTTACTCGTAACCCCATAGATCGCGCTCTCAAACCCAGGCGGCGTTGGTCCATGGCTTATCACAATGTGCAACCCGGTCTCTTTTAATGCCACTGGCACTCTACCAGGGTCCACTACTTACCACTCGTGGGACTTTGGCTGCCACTTCCCCCGCATCCGCACATCCCTGCGCATAGCGCGAGCGTCAAAACGCATCCGCGCATCATGCGCGCGAAAACGCATCCGCGCATCATGCGCGCGATTTGGTGTTGGTTTGTTTTATGGTGCAACATATGCGGAGGTATGTATGAGTCTTAATATATACCATTCCCAGTGCTCGCCATGCTGACTGTTGGAACTACGCTAGATGGACAATAGGGCAGATGTCAATATGCTGCACAGCGAAGCCCCGCAAAATGCGGCGAAAAGTTCTGCTAATCGGGCGCCCTAGGAGATGGGGCAATGAGCAGCTGCGGACCCTCGCTCGCCGGGTCGGGCCTGTTCACCGCCGGGTTCGCCGGCCGCGCGCTGAGGCGGCTCGCGGGCAGCGGCCCACAGAGCGCCAGCGCGTCCTCCGCGTCGAGGCTCGGGGCAAGCCACGCGCGGCGCGCGTCCTCGTCGGCGAGGATCACCGGCATCCGGTCATGGATCGCCGCCGCGACCTGGTTCGGTGCCGCCGGGCACGTCAGCATGCTCACGCTATGCACCCACTCCCCCGCGACCTTCGCCGGAGTCCACAACGCCGCGAACGCGAACAGCTCCCCGCCGTCGACCTGGAAGTAGAACGGCTGGCGCGGCTCACCGCGACGCTGATGCTCGGGCGCCAGCCACTCGAAGTAGCCATCCGCGACCTGCAACGCCCGACGCTCGGCACGGTGGATCAACTCGCGAAACGGCGCCTTGCTCGCGACGCTCTCGACGCGTGCGTTGATGAGCTTCGCGCTGCCCTTCAGGTCCTTCGCCCACGGCGGGATCAAACCCCAGCGCAGCAGCCGCGCCTGCGGCTCACCGTGCGGCGCGACGACCGCTAGGACGTTCTCGGTGGGGGCAATGTTGAAACGACGCGTGCCCTCCCCCGATGGGATCGGCAGGCGCAGACCTTCGCTCAGTTCCGCGACCCCAGCGGTGTTGGTGTAGCGGCCGCACACCCGAGCGAGGATAAGGGGCCAGTCGCGTCAACGGTCACCTTCGTCGCTGCTTACGTCATCGACGCGATGGACGACACCGCTTGCGCCGGCTGCGCCGCGTAGAACGCCTTCAAGACTTGGTCGCGCAGCTTGCACTGGGCCGCCGGCTGGAGGTGGTGGCCGAAGACGCGCTGGCGCAACTCACCCGGCTGGCGCGTACCGCGTCGGCCGTGCGCCACCGCCAGGTTGTCGAACAGCAGCAGCTCCCCGGGCTCCAAAGCCATCTCGATCTCGACGTCGTCGATACGCAGCCCGTAGCGCGCGAAGAACGCCAGTTCGCTGGATAGGCGATCAAACTCCAGCCCGCAAAGAAAGCCAGGGTCGACCTTTACGCTCGGGAGGATCGGCTGGCACTCGGCCGCGACAGCCTCAATGATGCGCGCGAGGCTTCCCTCGACGTAGCCCCGCTCATCCTCCCACGCGCCATGAGTTCGACCATAGGATGCCAGTCGCTCCACAAGCTCCCCGGGTGGCGGCCACGAGCGCTGACCCAGCAGTGCAGCCAGAGGCACCAAGCGGGTGGCAGCCCGGACGCCCGCGGCCTCGGCCGGGATATAGAGCGCCGTGTAGCGCGCGACGTCCTGGGCAACCTTCGGGTCGAGCGGCAATCCAAAGTCGAAATGCAGCGTCTGAAAGTCCCGGGTCTCCCCACCGTCAAGAGGCGGAACGACAAAGTCACCGACGACCGACAGCGGAAGCAAACCGCCCTGGAGGCGGCACACCTCGACCAGCGCACCGGCGAGGTCAAATGCCGCATCGCTCGTGCCGAAAGGCCCCTCGATCCGCACGAACCCCTGGGCACTCAGCTCCGCCGCCACGTCGCGCACCGCCATATTCTTGCGTGTCCGCAGTGCAGGCGCGCGCGGGGGCAACCCCGGGGGCACCGTCTACACGCGTAGACGAATGATGCTCTGCCCCCGCGACGACCTCACCCGACGCATCCTTCACATGCACGACGAGCCGTAGCTGCACCATCCCACCCCCGGGCGAGGAGCCTCTCAAGCAGCCGCAGCGCGTGGCCGCCATAGGGCCTTGGGCTATCGGCGTGTTCTGCCGATTGATATTGGCGCCGCCCGTGAATATGATGGCTCCCATGCCTCCGTGTCCTTTTGCTGTTGCCTCGTTCGTCGGGGTCGATGGGCGCTGAGCCGTCTCGGTTGCGGTCTGTGGGTATGGGCAAGGGCGGGGAATCCGATGGGCGGAGTCGGGTGCTTGCGTTCTGGCGCGCCGTTGAGCTGTTCAGCCCGCAGTCCGTTCCCAAGTTGGATGCGCGGGACCGGGTCTATCCGGTGGAGGAGGGCTCGCCGCTGCCGTGGGAGCCAGGGCATCCGTTGCGGGAGGCGTGGCTGCGGGAGTCCAACGCCTGGCAGCACTCCATCTTCCTTGGGGTCTACTCGTTGGAGGCCGCCTACACCGAGTTGCGCTGCGCTTTGGGCGGCGGAGAGGAAGACGGCGATCCGCCGCGTGCCGGTCATTCCGCGCTCGCCTCGTTCATAGTCGCCGAGGACGGCCGTGTTCTGCTGGGGTCACAGACTCTTGCCAGCTGTGCGTGGGCGCTGAACCAGGTATTTACGGGGGAGTCGCCCTCGCCGGGCTGGCTCGACGGGTTCGAGCGGGCTGCGCGGGAGTTCGTCGATGAGCTCGCCGAGCTTTTGGCGCTCGCCGATGACGACGTTGCGGGCACGGAGCTAGAGGGGGAAGGGCACCCTGTCGGCGCCGTCGTGGATCACGAGCTGCTTGGCGACATCCGTGAGCTGGTCGGAGACCTGCTCGGGGAGGGGGACGCCGGGACTGGCCGTGGTGGCGAGGAGAGTGACGGAGGTGGCAGTGGTGACGAGAAAAGTGACGGAGGCGACAGCGGAAGCGCAGACGGGGGCGGCCATGCGATTCGCTCCGCGCTTGAGATTCGGGTGCAGAGCCGTCCTGTTGGTCGCGCTCGTCGCTACCGCGCCGTCGAACGGGACTTCCTGAACAGCTTCATCGCGCGGGACCTGTGCCGCGTCGCCGACGCCGTCGAGCGGGGCGAGTACGGGCCAGCGCTTGAGCGCTATCTCGCCAGCGCCGCCGAGGTAGCGCCCGCGGAGGATCTGGGGCGGGTCGATGTCGAGCGCGATCTTGATGTCGTGCGCGATCTGCTCGCGCCCGACCGTGTGCCGCTGGGGCGCTGGCCGCGCGCGATCTCCCAGCCGGCGGACCTCGGCCAGCAGCTCGCGGTCAACACCGTCATCCACGGCCCCTACTTCGGGGAGGCGCCCGGCGGGCTGCTGTCAGTCAACGGGCCGCCCGGCACCGGCAAGACGACGATGCTGCGCGACCTGATCGCCGCGCTGCTCGTCGGCCGCGCGCAACGCCTCGCCGAGCTGGAGGATCCGCTGGAAGCATTCGAGGACGAGCCAGTCCGCTTCAGCGCCGGCACCCAGCAGCGCACCGTCCACGTGCTCAAGGAGGAGTTCACCGGCGCTGAGATCGTGCTTGCCTGTGCGACCAACGCCGCCGCCGAGAACGTCAGCGCGGAGATCCCCCTCGCCGAGGCGATAGCCCCCGAATGGCACGGCCGCATCGACTACTTCACCGACATCGCCACCAATGTACTGTCGGCCAAGAATGGCACCGGCGAGGCCGCGCCTCGCCAGGCATGGGCTTTGGTCGCCGCCTGCCTTGGATCGATCACCAGGTGCAATGCCTTTGCGTCCGCGTTCTGGTTCGGGCAGCGCGGTGACACGAACGGCGAATCGGGCGAGGGCGAGCAGCTTGGGCTGCTGCGCATCCTCAAAGACCACGAGCCCGCGCCTGGAGACTGGGAGGACGCCATCGCCGAGTTCCACTCTGCGCTAAATGCCGCCACGGCCGCCGACGAGCAGCGCGAAACGGCCGCCCAGCTGTTCGTTGACCTGGACACCGCCCGACGCGAGGCCGAGGAGCACGCCGCGCAGCTGCCCGCCGCGCAGACGAGTCTCCAGCGCGGACGGGACGCGCTCGATGGGCTGCGGCAACCCCTCTCCCGCTGCGAGGAGGAGCACGCGCTCTGCCGGCAGGCGCTCGAACGCCACCGCGCAGCGCGTCCCCGCCTCGGCGAGATGCTGTTCAGCCTTGGGCGCATCGCGCGGGAGTGGCGCGCCCGCGACTACGAGCTCGCCGCACAGCTCTCAACCGCCGAGCGCTCACTCGCCGAGACACAGCAGCGCCGTGCCAGCGAGGAACGCACGATTGCCGCCGCCAGCGAGCTGGCGCGCCATCACGCGGCGGGCGAGCGGGCCGCGCGCGAGCAGGCCACGAAGCTTGAGCAGCAAATCGCCGAGTTCGGCGCACAGTGGCAGGACCTGTCCCCCGGCTCGGTCTTCCCCGACGAGCGCTGGGCCCTTGACTCCGAGCGCTCGCGCCGCGAGCTGCGCGCGCCCTGGCTCGACGAAGCATGGGACACCGCGCGCACCGAGGTCTTCCTCGCCGCGCTGCGCCTGCATCACGCGTTCGTCTTCGCGACTGCCTCGAAGATACGCCACAGCCTCGGTGTCGCGATCGACGTCATGCGCGACGGGTCGCTCACGAACGTCCCGGCCGATGCCGCGCTCGCGGCGTGGCAATGCCTCTTCATGGTCGTGCCCGTCATCAGCACGACATTTGCATCCGTCGCGCGCCTCTTTCGCCACCTCGAACAAGAGGCTCTCGGCTTCCTGTTGATCGACGAGGCTGGACAGAGCACCCCGCAAAACGCCGCCGGGGCGATCTGGCGCTCGCGCTACACCGTCATCGTCGGCGACCCTCTGCAGCTGGAGCCCGTCGTCACCCTGCCCTTGGGAGCGCAGCGGGATCTGCAGGTCGCGCACGGGGCGCCCGAGGCGCTTCTCCCCAACCACTGCTCGGTGCAATCCCTCGCCGACGCCGTCACTCCTGTTGGGACCTACCGCGCTGACGGGGAGCTATGGGTCGGCTCGCCCTTGAACGTCCACCGCCGCTGTGAGGAGCCGATGTTCGCGATCTTCAACGAGATCGCCTACGACGGGCAGATGATTAACCACACACCACCGCGGGAGGAGCTGATGCTGCCCGCTTCTGCATGGCTGCACGTCGCCGGCGAGCGCTCGGAGGGACACTGGATCCCCGAGGAGGGCCAGCGCCTGGAGCGGTTGCTCGCCGAGCTGGCTGGGCACGGCGCGGATTTTGCGGAGGTCTTTCTGATCGCTCCGTTTCGTGATGTTGCCAGTCGGCTGGGGTCATACCGACGCGCGTATCCTGGGATCACCGCCGGGACGATCCACACCACACAGGGGAAAGAGGCGGATGTGGTGATCCTTGTGCTCGGTGGGGACCCGATGCGTACCGGGGACAAGGCCTGGGCCGCTCAGCGGCCAAACCTGCTCAATGTCGCGGTCAGCCGCGCGCGGCGACGGCTTTATGTGGTTGGGGATCGGGAGGCCTGGGGTGGGCTGGCTTATTTTGAGGTTTTGGGGTGGGGTCTGGGGGGCTTCACGGATGAAGTCCGTCGTTGACGGTCGAACGCTTGCTGCCAAGTGGATGAAGGTTCGGAGACGCTGCCGGCTCGCCCTGTCGCAGCGACCACGTCTACCAGCAGCAGCCCCTCCTCCTACAACGCCGCCGCGAGGAAACCGCGGATGTGGCGGTTGACGAGCTCGGGGTGCTCCTCGGCGACCCAGTGGGAGGCGCCCTCGATCGTGTGGAATGTGAGCTCCGGGACATACTGTTCAAGACCATGGTGGGCTGCCGGCCGGGTGTATATGTCGGCGGCGGGGTAGATCACGAGCGTCGGAACGTTAATGGTGAGAGGTGCGATCTGGGGGGCGTAATTCCCGCGCGCCGGTGTGCCGTCCTGGGGTGGGCCGAGCCCCTCGCGGCGATACCAGGCCAGCATGCCGCCCAGCGCGCCCGGTCGGCGCCAGCTCTCCAGGTAGCGCTGCCTGTCCTGCGCATCGAGGAAGGGGTGGTCGAGCGTCGTGCGCAGAGCGGCAAAATCGTTCTCCGCGACGAGCGGTTCTATGTCGGCATGGCGCAGCGCGAGCAGGTACTGGCTCGCGTGCTGCTGTTCTGGGTCCTCGTGCAGCGCCCGGTCGAATGTCGCGGGGTGGGGGGTGGCAAGGATCACGAGCGCGTGCAGTAGCTCGGGGTAGTGCAGTGCGAACGTCCACGCCGTCGCGGCGCCCCAGTCGTGACCCACGAGCACCAGCCGCTCGTGGCCGAGGTGCTCGACCAGCGCGCGGACATCTCTCGCGGCGGGCCACGGCCCGTATTCGTGCAGGCCCTCGGGTTTGTCCGAGAGGTTGAAGCCACGCAGGTCCGGAGCCACGACGTGGTGGTCGTGCGCGAACTCCCCGAGCTGCCCACGCCACATCCACCAGCACTGCGGGAACCCGTGCAGGAACACCATCAGCGGGCCCTCTCCGGCGTGCGCGTAGTGCAGGCGTATGCCGTTCACCTCGGCGTAGGCGTGCTCGACCGCGGCCTCCTGTGCGATCGCTCCCTGCTGTGTGCTCTCAGGCCGTGCTGCGCTCTCGGGCAGCCGCGCGCTGCTCTCGGGCCGCTGTGTGGCCTGTGTGCTCTCGGGACGCTGTGTGCTCTCAGACATCGGCCGCAAGCGTGACCGCTCTCCGCGTCCGTGTCTGGCGGATTTCCGACCGGAAAGGCACACCAGCTGTCGGCGTCCGAAAACCGCCAGCCTGCTGTGCTCATACTGCGGGCATGACCGCCCCGGAGCTCGACACCACGGAGTCCGACGCTCGCTACCGCGTGCTCGGCAGCCGCGACCGGCGCTTCGACGGGCAGTTCTTCGTCGCCGTCACCTCCACCGGCGTGTACTGCCGGCCCAGTTGCCCCGCGAACGTGCCCAAGCGCGGCAACGTGCGATTCTATCCCACCGCCGCCGCCGCGCAGGCCGCCGGTTTCCGCGCCTGCCTGCGCTGCCATCCCCACGCCGTGCCCGGCTCCCCGCTGTGCAACCAGCGCGGTGACCTCGCCGCGCGGGCGCTCGGCCTGATCGCGGACGGCGTCATCGACCGCGAGGGTGTCAGTGGTCTCGCACAGCGGCTCTCCTATAGCGAGCGCCACCTGCACCGCACGCTACTCGCCGAGCTCGGCGCCGGACCACTCGCGCTAGCCCGCTCACAGCGCGCACAGACCGCGCGCATGCTCATCCAGAGCAGCCGCCTACCGATGATCGACATCGCGCACGCCGCCGGGTTCGCAAGCGTCCGCCAGTTCAACGACACCATCCGGTTGGTGTATGGGCGGACGCCCACGCAGCTGCGCCGCGCGTCCCAATTGGGATCACGGACCAACGATGATGTGGATACGGGTAAGGCGGGAGGGAGCGGGGCAGGCGCACTCACGCTGCGCCTCGGCTATCGCCAACCCCTCGCCTGGGATCACCTACACGCATTCCTCGCCGCCCGCGCCGTCCCCGGCGTCGAGGAGAGCACCGGCGTCGCCTACCGGCGCACGCTCTCCCTCCCCCACGGCCACGGCATCGTCGAACTGCAGCCCAGCGGACAGCACATGCAGTGCGTGCTACGGCTCGCCGACCTGCGCGACCTCCCCGCCGCCGTGCAGCGCACGCGGCGCCTGCTTGACCTCGACGCCGACCCCGCCGTCCCTGACGCGCACCTCGCGCGCGACCCGCTGCTCGCGCCGCTGCTGCAAAGCACCCCCGGCCTGCGCGTGCCCGGCGCCGTCGACGGGCCGGAGCTCGCCATCCGCGCCATCCTTGGCCAGCAGGTATCGGTCACCGCCGCACGCACCACCGCCGCCAAGCTCACTCGCACGCTCGGCGAGCCACTGTCGATTCCCGACCCCACCCTGACCCACCTCTTCCCCACCCCGCACGCCATCGCCGCCACCGACCTGGCGGAGCTCCCCGGCCCGATCCGCCGCCGCCAGACACTGCAGGCGCTCGCCCGTGCGCTCGCCGAGGCAGAGATCGTCATCGACCCCGGCAGCGACCGCCACGAGGTCCGCGCGCAGCTAAGCGCCATCCCGGGAATCGGACCGTGGACCACCGAGTACATCGCCATGCGCGCCCTCGCCGACCCCGACGCCTTCCTCCCCACCGACCTCGGGGTCAAACACGCGCTCGCGCGCCTCGGACACACAACCGCACCCAAGGGCATCGCGCTCACCGCACAGCCATGGCGGCCGTGGCGCGCCTACGCACTCCAGCACCTCTGGGCGAGCTGCATTCCCCGAGACCAGCCGTCCCCATCGAACGCGTCCACGCCGACCGCGCTCCCATCGACCGCCTCCCCATCGACCGGAGTGCAAAACTTCGCGCAGTGAGCAAGCCCGCATTGACCGGAGGCTGCCTGTGCGGCGGCGCGCGTTTCGAGCTCTCCGCGCCGCCGTTGACAGCCGGCTACTGCCACTGCACCCGCTGCCAGCGCCGGACCGGCACGGCCAGCTCAGCGCAGGCCCGCATCGACGGGCGCACGCTCCGGCTGCTGCAAGGCGAGGCATTACTGCAGGGCTGGCGCCACCCCGCGGGCGGCCACGAAAAGCTCTTCTGTGCAGAGTGCGGAGCGCAGCTGTTCAGCCGCAGCCCCGAGCATCCCGAGCAGATGAGCGTGCGCCTGGGCGCGTTCGACGGCGACCCCGGCGTGCGCCCGAGATGGCGTGCCTACGTCGCCTACGCGGCCCCCTGGGAGCCGATCCCCGACGACGGGCTCGAGCGCTTCAGCGAGGCCAAGCCGCGGCCAGAGCTGGCCTGAGGAGCCGGCCATAAGGACCCGCCGCAGTGCCCGCAAGCGCGCGACCAGCTCATGCCGGCCGCTAAGAATAAGACTTAGTCTTATGATAGGTTTTGCTGCGCATGACCGAACGCAGAGGCATCCCACGGAGCTTTCGCTCCAAACCGTCCCACGGTTCTGAAGCCCCCCCCAAAGGACCCCCGCGACCGCGGCTCGCGACGATCGTGCTGCTGCTGGCCGCGTCGGCGCTCGCAGCCTGGACCGCAGCCGGCTGCGGCTCACAGAACGCCACGGCGACCGGCTCGGGCAAGTTGCAGGTTGTGGCCGCCGAGAACTTCTGGGGCAGCATCGCGGCACAGCTAGGCGGCAAAAAGGTGCAGGTGCGCAGCATCATCGTCAATCCCGCCACCGACCCCCACAGCTACGAGCCGACCGGCCAGGACGCAAGAACGATGGCAGGCGCACAGCTGGCGATCGTCAACGGCATCGGCTACGACGAATGGGCGTCCAGGCTGCTGGCCGCGAACCCCGTCAGCGGGCGAGTGGTGTTGAACGTGGGCGACACACTGGGCCTGAAGGAGGGCGATAACCCGCACCAGTGGTACTCGCCCAGCAGCGTCCACAGGATCATCGACGAGGTGGTGGCCGACCTCGACCGGCTGGAGCCCCGGGACGCCAGCTACTTCGCCCGGCAGAAGCAGACATTCGAAACCGTCGGCCTGGCACGGTACGACCAATTGCGCAAAGAAATCCGCTCCAGGTACGTCGGCGTGCCGGTGGGCTACAGCGAGAGCATCTTCCAGCCGCTAGGCGAAGACCTAGGCCTCGACCTGAAAACCCCGTACAGCTTCGCCAAGGCGATCGCCGAGGGCACCGAAGTCAGCGCGCAGGACAGGCAGACCGTGGACGCCCAGGCGCAGAACCACCAGATCGAGGTGTGGGTGTTCAACAGCCAGAACGTGACACCGGACGTGCAACGCGTGAACGAAATCGCAAGCGCACAGCACATCCCGATCGCCACGGTCACCGAGACCCTGTCCCCCGCCTCGGCCAGCTTTCAGCAGTGGCAGGTGGCCGAGCTGGAAAGGCTCGAGCGGGCACTCGCGCAGGCCACCGGCAGGGCCTGAGCCGCGGATTTGAAGCTGGGTCGAGGCCGTGGGCCTATGTGAGCCCGCTGCCGCCTGGGTCGCATGGCCCAGATCGTTTAGTGTGGCGGCGGAGTCGTGCAGTGAGACCTCGCCAACCCAGAGCAGCCCGCAGTGACCGCTCCCGGGAGCCCCCGCGGCCGGTGCCCAAGCCCCCGCGGCAGGTGCCCGTGTCTACGCGGCCGGTGCCCGTGTCCACGCTGGCGCCGCGCTTCGACGAGTGGCAGATCGAGCTCCACGGACGCCGCGTGATCTACCGCGTTGCGGGCAGCGGACCGCCGGTCGTGCTGATCCACGGGATGCTCAACTCCTCCAGCCACTGGCGCTCGGTCGCGCTGAACCTAGCGCGCGACCACACGGTGATCGCGCCGGACCTGATCGGACACGGCGACTCCGCGGCGCCACGCGGCGACTATTCGCTCGGTGCGCACGCCTCCAGCATCCGCGACCTGCTGGCCGCGATCGGGATCGACCGTGCGAGCATCGTCGGGCACTCGCTCGGAGGAGGCGTGGCGATGCAGTTCTTCTACCAGTTCCCCGGGCGCACCGAGCGACTGGTGCTGATCTCCTCCGGCGGCCTCGGCCACGCGGTCAGCCCGGTGCTGCGCACCGCCGCGCTGCCCGGCATCTCCCCCCTGCTGTCGCTGACCATCCACCCGCGCCTGCTCGGCGCGCTGACCGACGCCGGGCGCCGCCTGCGCCAGCGCGAGGTTCGCCTCGGCGTATACATCCAGGCGCTGGCGCGTGCGCTGCGACCACTGGAGAACGCCGACGCGCGCCAGGCATTCCTGCAGACGCTGCGCGCCGTGATCGACGTGCACGGCCAACGGGTCAGCGCCACCGACCGCCTGTATCTGCTCGAGTCGATGCCGACGCTGATCGTGTGGGGCGAGCGCGACAACACGATCCCGCTTGAGCATGGGCGCCGGGCACACGCGGCGATCCCGCACGGCCACTTCAAGACGCTGCCCGGCGCCGCGCACTTTCCGCACCTCGAAGACCCCGAGGGACTCTCAGTGGTGCTGCGGGAGTTCATCCAGAGCACCCGCCCCGGGAGGATCGACGAGACCGACTGGGGCGCGGTGCTCTCCAGACGCTCGCCACCCAGGCGCGTCGAGGACGCCGCAGCGTAGGCCTAGCGCGTGTTGCGGGCAGCGCGACCCCCCCTGCCGCAGGTGAATCCAGCCAACCTCGCAGGCCAGATGACGGTCAAGCACCACCCCTGTCGTTGACTACGGGCCTGGAGCGCCTGCTGCGGGCTGCCAGCTCTCGCCCTGCTGCAGACGCTCAAAGCCGACCCACAGCGCGTTCATCGCGCTCGCCACCACTCGCGCGCGGGGGACGCTCTGGTGCTCGTACCACCACAAAGCCAGCCCCTGCAGAACCGCCCGCAGCACCTCCCAGGCCATCTCCAGCTCCTCGCCCCCAGCGCCGGCGATCTCCCTCACTCCCGGCTGCGCGAGGAGCAGCGGTGTGAGCGCCGCGCGACTCTGCGCGGCCACCTCGGCGTGCACCGCCTGGATCTCGGGCGAGCCGGTCGTGTCGGCGAACAGCATCCTCCAGGCGTAAGGGTGCTCTTCGACGTATCCAAACCAAGCGTCGATCGCGCGCGGGATGCGTCGCTCGGGCGGGTCGCCGCCGGCGAGTTGCTCGCGCCAGAGTCCGCGCAGCTCGGCGTAGTGGCGCTCGAGCAGGCGACGGTGCAAGTCGAGCTTCGAGGCAAAATGGTCGTACACGACGGGCGCGGTCACACCGGAGCGCCGGGCGATCTCGTCGATCGAAGTCGCCGCGTAGCCGCGCTGCGCAAACAGCTCGCTAGCGGCCGCTTCGATCAGTTCGCGTCGCTCCAGCGCACTCAGTCGCTTGCGGGGCTCCCCTCGAGGCGTCCCCGTGCCGTGCCCGCGAGCCGCCCGCTGGGCCTCACCACGAAGCGTCTGCTTGACCTGCTCACGACGAGGCGTCTGCTTTCTGTTTCGCTCGCTTGACAACCTAACGTCCACTAGGTAGCTTCCCGATTACACATACCTAACAGTCGTTAGGTATGCCACGACGGAAGGATAACCGCGATGACAGACCACACAGACGTGATCGTCGTCGGCGCGCGCTGCGCCGGCTCGCCGCTGGCCACACTGCTGGCACG
The DNA here is from genome assembly GCA_963821895.1 of uncultured Solirubrobacterales bacterium. GTDB lineage: Bacteria > Actinomycetota > Thermoleophilia > Solirubrobacterales > Solirubrobacteraceae > Palsa-744. The sequence goes on along the minus strand of CAWGFQ010000003.1, from coordinate 71,595 downwards.
CCGCGGCCTGCGCGTGACCGTGCTGGAGCGAGCCGCCTTTCCGAAGGACACGCTCTCAAGCCATCTGTTCGAGGCCGACGCGCTCGCGTTCCTCGACGGCCTCGGCGTGAGCGAGCGCCTGCGCGCCACCGGCGCGCCCTATGTCGCGCGCACCGACACACGCATCGAGGACGTGCACCTGGACATGGCACTCCCCCAGCGCCCGGGCGACGTCGGCGGCATCGCCTCGGTGCGACGCCTGCTGCTCGATCCGATCCTCGCGCAAGCCGCCGCCGAGGCGGGCGCCCAGGTGCGGATGGGCGCGCAGGTGACAGGACTACTCAAAGAGCAGGGCCGCGTCGTGGGCGTGCGCTTTCGCGAGGGCGACCGGGAGGCCGAGTTGCGCGCCAGGTTGGTGGTCGGCGCCGACGGCCGCCACTCCACCGTCGCACGGCTCGCAGGCGCAAGGCGTTACAACGTCACACCCAACCAGCGGCTGCTGTTCTGGCAGTTCTTCGAGAACGCCCAGCCCGAGACAACCTTTCTCTCCCATCGCTGGGATAACAAGTTCATCCTCGCGATCCCCTCCGACAGCGGCCTCTACCAGGTCCTGCTGTGGCCTGAAACGAACGAACGGAGCCGCTTTCGCGCCGACCCCGCCGCGGCATTCCTGGATCACGCGCGCAGGTGCGAGCCGGTCGCCGCCGCCCTCGCCCCGGCAAAACCCGTCGGCAAGCCGATCGGCTCCTACCGCTGGGAGGGCTTCTTCCGCGAGGCCTCCGGCCCCGGCTGGGTGCTCGTCGGCGACGCCGGCCACTTCAAGAGCCCCTCCCCCGGCCGCGGGATCGGCGACGCGTTCCTGCAGGCGCAGAGCCTCACGCCGACCATCGCCGCCGCACTCGACGGCCCCGACAGCACGCTCGACCAGGCGACCGCGCGCTGGGGTCGCCAGCGGGAGCGCGAGTTCGCCGAGCACTACTGGCTGGCCTACGACCTGGAAGAGGCCGGCACCGTCCCCGCCGTGCTGGTCGAGATGATGCGGCGCCTGCGCCAGCAGGGCAAGGCCGGATTGTTCTTCGACGTGCTCAACCACCGCGCGCGCCCCTCCCAGGTCCTCACCCCCCCACGCGTGTTCGGCGCAAGCACCCGCCTGCTGGCCAGGCGCGGCACCGCCCGCCGCGCGCTGCTGGCCGAGCTCAGCACGCTCGGCGCCCGCGAGGCGCGCCGCCGCTGGCGCAACGCGCGGCCCGCCTACGCCCCGGCCGACGAGCCAGGCGAGCAGCCCGCGGAGGCCGCGGAGGCCACGGAGGCCGCTGCGCGATAATCGACTTCCGCCACGTACACGCGTGCGCGCATCGCGCGCGCCGGACCCCGGGGCCAACAGATGACCGCATGGACATGGCAACTCATCGAGGTCTGCTGGATCGCCTGGCTCGTCTATTGGGTGATCATGGCCTTCTCCGCCAAGCGCACGATCGAGCGCGGAAGCTTCATCAGCTATCGCCTCGTCACCGCCATCCTGGTATTCGCCCTGGTGGCCGCCGGGCGGCTCCTGCACACCTCCTCGCAGTCCGAGCTCTGGCACGAATCGCCAGCCGTAGGAGTCCTCGCCGACTGCATCGTCCTAGCCGGCGCCGCCTTCACGGTCTGGGCGCGCATCACGCTCGGCCGCAACTGGAGCGCCGAGGTCACCTTCAAGGAAGACCACGAGCTGATCCAGTCCGGCCCCTACGCGCTGGCGCGCCATCCCATCTACACCGGCCTCATCGCGATGGCGCTGGGGACGGCCATCGCCTACGGCCGCGCCATCGGCTTCGTCCTGTTCGTCGCGCTGTGCGGCGGCCTGTGGTGGAAGGCCCGCCAGGAGGAGCGGATCATGAGCAGGCACTTCCCCGACGCCTACGCCCAATACAAGACGCGCGTCCACGCGATCGTTCCCTTTGTGCTTTAGGCCGGGCCGGCCTCGCGCACCAGGTCGGCGCTAAGGTGCGGGGCGTGGAGATGCGGACGCTAGGACCCACCGGTGTGCACGTCAGCCCCCTCTGCCTCGGCGCGATGATGTTCGGCGCCTGGGGAGAGCCCGACCACGATGCGTCGATCCGCATCGTCCACCGCGCGCTCGATGCCGGCATCAACTTCATCGACACCGCCGATGTCTACTCGCGCGGCGAGTCCGAGGAGATCGTCGGCAAGGCGCTCAGCGGCGGACGCCGCGAGAACGTCGTGCTCGCCACGAAGCTCCACGGCACGATGGGCGAGGATCCCAACGAGGCCGGCAACTCGCGGCGCTGGATCATGCGCGAGGTCGAGGCCTCGCTGAAGCGCCTGCAGACCGATTGGATCGATCTCTACCAGGTGCACCGCTGGGATCCCTGGACCGACCACGAAGAGACCCTGGGCGCGCTCTCCGACCTGGTGGCGCAGGGCAAGGTGCGCTACATCGGCTCCTCCACCTACCCCGCCGCGCAGATCGTCAAGGCCCAGTTCATCGCGCGCGAGCGCCACCTGCAGCGCTACATCTGCGAGCAGCCCCCCTATTCGATCCTCGCGCGCGGCATCGAGGCCGACGTGCTCCCTGTCTGCCGCGAATTCGGCATGGGCGCCATCGCCTGGAGCCCGCTGGCAGGCGGCTGGCTCTCGGGTCGCTGGCGCAAGGGCGCCGACGATCTCACCTCGCGGCGCTCGGCGCTGATTCCCCAGCGCTACGACCTCTCGATCCCCGCCAACCAAGCCAAGCTCGACGCCGCCGACGCGCTCGCGCAGCTGGCTGAAGAAGCCGGCATCTCGCTAATCCACCTCGCGCTCGCGTTCGTCGTCCGCCACCCCGCGATCACCGCCGCGATCATCGGCCCGCGCACGATGGAGCAGCTCGACTCCCAGCTCGGGGCCGCGGAGGTTAAGCTCGACACCGCGCTGCTGGACCGCATCGATGAGATCGTCGCGCCCGGCAAGACCATCAACCCCACCGACGGGGGCTGGAGCAACCCCGCGCTGGCGGCCGCCGCGCGGCGCAGGTAGAGACGCCGCAGGTAGAGACGCCGCAGGTAGGCGTAGGTAGGTGGTCACTAGGTGGTCACGCGGCTTTCCGCTCCGCGGCACGCAGCGCAACCGACATCGCCGCAGACACCAACCCGCTTGAGTACGCTCTCGTCAATGCGCCTGCGCGTTGCCGTATCCGCGTTACTGCTCCTCGCGCTGACGGGCGCCGTCGCCGCAGCCGTCGTCAGCGCCGCGCCGCACAGCAACCATGGCCTCACGATCAACGCGACCCCCAACCCGATCCTCGCCGGCGAGGCGGTGCTGATCTACGGTCAGCTGAACACCAAGCCGGCGAGCGACCAGACGATCGTGCTCTACCACCACATCGCCGGCACCCCCGGCTACACCGTCGTCGCCAGGACCACCACCGACCCCTCGGGGTTCTACGAGTTCACCCGCGCCGAGAGCGTCGTGGTGAGCAACCGCAGCTGGTACGTGCGGGCGGCCGACGCCAAGGGAGCCGGCGCCACGGGCATTCATAGCCGCACCGTGCACGAGCACGTCGCCGCGCTGGTAGGCCTAGCGGCGAGCGCGGCAAGCGGTGAAACGCTGCAGCCGATGCTCTTCACCGGCAACGTGCAGCCCAACCACGCCGGCGAGGAAGTCCTGCTGCAGCAGCAGGCCGGCTCCAGTGGCAGCGGCTGGAAGACGCTCACGCGCGGGCTCCTGGGAGCGGGCTCGAACTACTCGATCCCCTATCGCTTCCGCATTCCCGGCGATCACGACGTGCGCGTTCGCCTGCGTGGCGACATCCGCAACACCGCCGCCGTCTCCGATACCACGACGGTCGCCATCCAGCAGACCCAGAACGCGAGCTTCACAATCGCCACCTCAGCGCCCGTCATCGACGCCGGCTCCTCCGCGACGATTTCAGGCAGCCTCTACGCCGTCGGCACCACGACTCCCAAGCCAGGCGTCTCCGTAGCGCTGCTCGGCCGCGAAGCGCCATTTACGATGGGCAACGAATTCGTGCCGATTGGCGCCCCGGTCACCACTGAAGCGAGCGGGAACTACAGCTTCACCGTCAATCCGCAGCGCACCATGGAGTACAAGGTGCAAACGAGTGCCGGGACGATCGCGCACCGCAACACGGCCGTGTTGTTCGAGGGCGTCAGGCACCTCGTCACGCTCAGCCCCAGCACGACGAACCCCACGGCGGGCGGCCGGGTGACGTTCACCGGCACGGTCACGCCCAACGCGGCCGGCCATGTGATCGAACTGCAGAAGCTCGGCAGCGACGGCCTCTACCACATGGTCGCCCTCGGTTATGTGAACGCGGCCTCCACCTACCAGTTCGCCTGGACCGTCGGCACACCCGGCACGAAGACCTACCGCGCGCACATCGCCGGCGGCCCGGACAACGTCGCCGGGAGCTCCCCGCCGGTGAGCATCACCGCCTCGCTGCCACCGGTGTCGAGCCTGCCGCCGGCTTCTTGACGCCAGCAATACGAGCGGGACGCGATTAGTCCAGCCGCACATGCTGGGCCCACACCGCCTGCTAGGCTGCGCGCCGTGCTGGCCTACATCCGCCGTCACCACATGGGAATCCTCGCGCTGTTCGTGGCGTTGGGCGGCACCTCCTATGCCGCGAGCCGGCTGCCGAGCAACAGCGTCGGCAGCGGACAGATCCGCAACGGCGCTGTCACCAGCGCGAAGCTGCAGAACGGAGCGGTCACCGCCGCGAAGCTCTCGCCGGGACTCAGGGCGCTGCTGGCGAGGGGGCTGCCAACCAGGCCGGTACCGACGCCGTCACCCACGCCGACACCGAATTCGGCTGCCCCGTGGAGAGACCCGGGCATCTCGGCCGCGATCGCCGCCGCCGGCCAGACGATCCTCAGCCAGAAGATCGTAACCGTGGAAGTCACCGCCCCGTGGGTGCCGACGGGCGTGTCGATAGCCGCCGGGCAGCATCTGTGGACCGACACGCGCTCGGATGGCAAATGGACCGGCAACCCCCGGTTCTTCCCTTACTCCGACGCGAACGGCCTGGGTCCCTCCGTCTACCAGCCCTGCTGGAAGATCGACGATGACGCTCCGGTGGAGTCGCTGATCGGGTTCGTCGGCAACACCCCGGTCAACGTCCCCGAAGGCTGCCGCGGCGGCACCACCAATCCGGGTTTCTTCGAGGCCGGCAACACGCTGAGCAATTACGCGCCCCAGACGACGGGGCCGATCTGGCTGCGGACCAACGACAACACCAACCACATCTCAAACGTCGGCCAGCAGGTCGTCAAGGTCATCGTCACCGGCCCCTGACGTTCCGTGGGTCTGGTGGGGCTGGCCAGGTAATATCTCGCGCATGAGCAATTCCGTCTCCTGGCTTGTGATCCGTCCCGGCTGGAAGGTACTCAGCGCCGATGGCAGTGAAATCGGCGAGGTCGATGAAGTGGTGGGCGACGACACGACCGACATCTTCGACGGTCTCTCGATCGCCGAGAGCGCGCTGGGCCAGCCCCGCTATGCCGGCGCCGAGCAGATCGCGGAGATCGAACAGGGCGTGGTGCGACTGTCCCTCAACCGCGAACAGGCCGGACAGCTGCCGCAGTACAGGCAGCCGGCCACGAGCGTCGAGATCGAACCGGACGACCGCAATGGCCTCGGCAATCGGATCGCCGCGGATGCGCGCAAGGCGAAGGGGCGCATCGTGGAGCCCACGCAGGCCCACGAGCATCCGTTCAACTTCTGGACGCGGGTCGCGCATTTCTTCCGCCGCCTGCGCTCCTGACTGCCTGACGCGCCGTGCGGCGGTTACGCATCTGTTGCCTCCCCATCAGGCGTGCTTCCATCCGGCGTCTCCCGATCCGGCGTGCCCCCATCTGGCGTGTCGGCCTCGGGCCAGCCGATATTCAAGTCTCGCTCTTCTGCGGCGCGCCGTAGATCTCTGCGCTGTGGCTCTCGAACCGATGCGTAAACGATCCGCGCGAGCTCCCGCGCGCGTTTGCTCTCCTGGCCGCGCGCGAGGGAGTCAAGGGCGGCAATCCCGATCGTGCGTCGCTCCGCCCGGTTCTCAACTCGCTGTGCGAGTCGTCCCGCCGCGTCGAACTCGCCCAGCTCCACCAAACAAACGGCGAGCTGGCGAATGGCCACCCAGTTGTCTGCCGCCAAAGCCAGCTCCATCACCGCCCCCATGCGGCCGATGGAGATTAGACGGCTGACGAGCTCCGCATCCACGTTGTCGGTACCCCTGCGCAACGACACCGCCAGGCTTGCCAAGTCGGACTCGGCACGAGCAAGCTTCGCCCGCTGCGCCGCCTGGGCGATCGCCTTCACTGTCTCGTCCGCCAGCAGGTCGGGAGCGATCGTGCTCGCGAGTTTCCCGTGCTCGATCAGCGAGCGCATCAGACGCTCGACCGAGCGCCGGTCGCCCAGGCCCACAGCCTGTCGACCGTGCAGCGGCCTGAACACCTTCTCCAAGCTGACGTCGTGCAGCGCCAGGTACCACGGCTTCTCCTGAAACCAGAAAAGTGCCCACTCGGCAGCGAACCAGGGCCGCTCGATGTAGTCGGCCGTGGCGAGACACAGAATCGCATCGCAGGATTTTGCCGCCATCCGAATCCGTTCCTCCCAGTTCTCGCCCGCGAAGACGGCGTCGGCCAAAAGGAAGCAGTCGAGATCCTCAGACAGTTCTTCCAGGCGCAGTCGGAGCGCGTGCGCGACCTCGATGTCGATCTGCGCGTGGCTGATAAAGAGCTGCATAATTGCTTTCTATCGCATCTTTGGAACTCGGGTCGTGATGCAAGCGTCGAGCCGGGTCAGCTCCACCCGTACCGTCGGGTCAGCGCCGCCCACTCAGCCGGGGCAGCTCCGCTGGTTTCGCGCGCGCCGGGCAGGCTATGCCCGCGGGTAGGACTCTGCCCGCTGGGGGTCCTCGGGCTCCGACGAGCGCGCCTGCGCATCCGCCCGCGCGCGGCGCGCGGCGTCGCGCATCTCGAACATGTCCGTGGCCCAGTCGCCGACCTCGCGGGTGACGTCGCGCACGGCGCCCACGACGATCCCCATGATGCGGCCCACGTGCGTGGCGCCGGACTCCACCGCCTCCTGGACGGTGTCCTTGCGTCGCTCGAGTTTGTCCAGTCGGTCGCTCATGCGGATCGATGCGCCCGCTCAGCCCAGGACGGGCGCAGCAATCTTACGCGCCACGCCGCCGAGCTGCTTGCCCACCCACCCCTGCGGGGGTTTTGCGAGCGTGACGATCTTGCGCACGACGCTGCCGAACTGCCGGTGCAAGGGGCCCGTGTTGTAGGGGATGCCGTAGCGGCCCGCGATCTCGCGCACCTCCACCGAAATCTCGGCGTAGCGGTGCGCGGGGATGTCGGGGAACAGGTGGTGCTCGATCTGGTGACTGAGGTTGCCGGCAAGGATGTGAAACCACTTCCCACCGGTCAAGTTGGCCGAGCCGAGCTGCTGGCGGTAGTACCACTCCCCCCGCGTCTCGTTCTCGGTGTCCTGTACCGAGAACTCATGCGTGCCGTCGGGGAAGTGACCGCAGAAGATAATGGTGAACGCCCACAGGTTGCGCACGAGGTTGGCGGTGGCGTTGCCGGCGATCACCAGCGGGAACGACGGGCCCGAGAGCGCCGGGAAGAGCACATAATCCTTGAGCGTCTGCGCGCGCACCTTGCGCCACATATCGGCGAGCATGCCGCGCTTTTCCTGCAAGTTCCAGGTGCCCGCGGCGATGCGCTCGGTTTCCAGGTCGTGCAGCGCCACGCCGTACTGGAAAAAAACCGCCAGCAGTGTGGCATACAGCGGGTTGCCGAGGTAGTAGGGACGCCAGCGCTCCTCCTCGCTCATGCGCAGGACGGCGTAACCGATATCGCGATCCTTGCCCACGATGTTCGTGTAGGTGTGGTGCATGTAATTGTGTGAATGGCGCCACTGGTCCGCCGGGCAGGCGGTGTCCCACTCAAACGTCTTGCCATTCAGGCGCGCGTCGCGCATCCAGTCATACTGGCCGTGCATCACGTTGTGGCCGATCTCCATGTTGTCGAGAATCTTCGACAGCGACAGCGCAGCCACACCACCCAGCCAGGCGGGCGGCAGGAAGCTGAAGAAGAGCAGCCCGCGGCCTGCCACCTCAAGCCCCCGCTGCGCGCGAATCACCCTGTGGATGTAAGCGGCATCGCGCTCACCCAGGTCGGCGACAACGCGCGCGCGGATCGCATCGAGCTCCGCACCGAACGCGTCGAGCTGCTCCGGCGTGAGCGCAGGCGCCGTGCCGGAAATGGATGTTAGGACAGGCTTGGGGGGGTGTATTTTTTTTGATTTGAGGGGGGTCGCATTGTTGGGGGCTGTGGCTGTGCTGGGCATCGTCGCTCCTTGCAGGAATGGGTTTAGAGGTCGAGCACGACGTCGCCGACCGGCACGGACACGCAGATGCGGATCTGCTCGTCCTTGGCAGTGGTGACTTCGCCCGTCAGTACGTTGCGTACGGCGCCTTCGCGCTTGCGGCAGCTGCAGGTGTTGCAGATGCCCATGCGGCAGCCGTGGTCGGGGGACAGTCCCGCGTCCTCGGCCTGCTCCAGCAGCACCAGGCCGCTGTTGGCCGCGGCGCGGGCGCTGCGCGCGAAGGACACGCTGCCGCTGGCCTCGGTCTTGTCGAAGCTCGGCAGCTGGGGTGTGAAGGTCTCGACGCAAGGCTCGGGCAGGCCATCCTCCGCCCACACGCCGCGCACGGCGTCGATCAGCGCGGGGGGACCGCACACGAACGTGGCCGCTTCGGCGTGATGGGAGATGACCGCACGCAGGTGCTCGCGGCGAAAGCGCCCATCCAGGCCGCCGGCGGCGTGACCGCGCGTATAGCCGCGCGCGACGCGCAACTGACCCCGGTACCCCCGGTGCCGGCCGATGCGCAGTTGATCGCGGCGGCGCGAAAGCTCCTCCAACTCCGCCCCGTAGAGCGCCAGCTGTGGCGAGCGCGCGTAGCTGAGAAAACCCACCTCGCCCGCGTAGCCCTCGTCGCAGAGCGTGCGCAGCATCGCCATCACCGGCGTTATGCCGCTGCCGCCGCAGATCAACAGCACGCGCTCGGGCAGCTGCGCGGGCAGCAAGAGCTCGCCCTGCGCCTCGCCCAGGCCGAGGATCATGCCCGGGCGGGCGTGCTCGCGCAGATGGTGCGAGACGAGGCCCTCGGGGTGCGTGCTGACGGTCAGCTCAAGCGTGCCGTCAGGCGCGTGCTGGGAGCCGGCGGGGGAGTAGGGCCGCGTCTCGCGCACGCCGTCGATCCCTACGCTCACGTTGACGAACTGGCCGGCGCGGATGCCGCGCCAGGCTGCATTGGGGCGCAGCGACAGCGTGACGCTCTTGGGGGTCTGGTGGCGCACTGCCAGCACCTCGGCGCGCACCTCGCTCTGCACGCGCAAGGGGCGCAGCAGCTCGACGTAGCGATCGACGCCGTGCGGGTAGGCGAGCGCCTCCAGCAGGGGGGAGTGCAGCAGGCGGCTGCCGAGTCTCGCGGGGCGGGGACGAACGGGAGTGGCAGTAGGCAAGGTTCTCGGCTCCTGTCTCAATCAGTGCACAACTGTTCACAGACTACAGCACCCAATACACTCCTCTTCCCATCAGGTAACAGATCCATCTGTGGGTTTCGTCACAGAACCACCGTGAACACCCGTACTCCCGACACCAACGACAGCAGCTCCACGCGCGTGGAGCGCAAGCAGCGCACGCGCCAGGCGCTGCTCGACGCGGCGCTGGAGCTGCTGGAGGAGGAGAGCTTCTCCAGCCTCAGCTTGCGCCAGGTCACGCGCGCGGTGGGCATCGTGCCCACCGCCTTCTACCGCCACTTCGACGACATGGACCAGCTCGGCCTGGCGCTGCTCGACGAATCGTTCCGCACGCTGCGCGCGATGCTGCGCGAGGCGCGCGCGGATCCACGCACCTACGAGCACGTGATCCGCAACTCGATCGACATCCTCGTGGACTACGTACGCCGCCACGACACCCACTTCCGCTTCATCGCGCGCGAGCGCTACGGCGGCGTGGCCTCGCTGCGCCACGCGATCCGCAGCGAAATCCGCCTGTTCGCAAGCGACCTGGCCAGCGACCTGGCGCGCTTCCCCGAGCTCGACCGCTGGAGCGCCGAGGACCTGCAGCTGCTGGCGGGGCTGATCGTCAACACGATGGTCGCCACGATCGAGGCGCTGCTGGACGTCCCCCCACGCGACCCCGCCGCCGAGGCCGAGATCGCCGCCACCGCACGCCAGCAGCTGAAGCTGATCACGCTTGGGATCCCGCAGTGGCATCCGGACGGCGGCGCAGCCGAGCGGATGGCCAGCTGATCCGGGCGGTCGCAAACCAGGGGACGCGCCGCTACGAGGCAACCCCGACGGCCGGTAGGCCGTCCCTCAAAACCTCTTCGGCACTCAGTTGGGGCGATTCTTGCCTTCGAGACGGGCAAGAATCGCCCCAGAATCCAAGCAGACGCTCACCAGGGCTCGCACACCCGATCCGCGAGCAGACGCGCGGCCATCCCGGTGTGTGCGAACCGGCCACCGAGTCGTGCGGGAACCCTGCGAGCCAGCACGATCTCCTCCTCGCGCAGCTCGAAGTCGACTTCGTCGCCCGGCTGCAGATGCGCGCGATCACGCAGCGCCTTCGGAATCACGACCTGCCCCTTCGTGCCGATCCGCCCTGTCATACCTGACGAGCATAACGGGCACGGACAAAGGCCAACACATCGATACGTGGCAAGCAATACGGTTCGCGCGATGGTCGAGCCTGCACCCGGTACGCAGCCGGCAGGGCGCACGCACGTGAGCTGGGAGCTGCTCGTGTGCGGCCTGCGCGGGCACGCGCTCGTCGGTGCAGGCGCGGCGCGGCTGCGCCCGCAGGACGCCATTTTCGCGCGCGAGGACGCTGCCGGCACGCGCTGGTGTCGCTGCCTGCGTTGCGACAGCTGGCTCGCGCTGCCCGCGCCCGAGCAGTCCGCTCGCGCCACAGTGCCCGGCGCGCCCGCCCGCCCCACGCCGCCCGAGCGCGAGGAGATCGTGCTGCCGTTGCGGGGCAGGCCGTTGCGCGACAAGATCGTGTTGCGCCTGATCGCGATCGACCGCGCCCTTCACCTCGTGGCACTCAGCGCGTTAGGCGTGCTTGTGCTGATCTTCGCAGCCGACCGCTCCACGCTGCGCGCCACCTTCTACAAGGTGATCGCCGATCTGCAGGGCGGCGTCGCCTCCGAACAGTCGCACGCAAGCAGCGGGCTGCTGCACGATCTGAACAACGCCTTCATCACGTCCTCCGCGCACCTGCACCTGCTCGGCGCCGTGCTGCTCGCGTACGCCGCCGTCGAGGGAATCGAGGCCGTCGGACTGTGGTATCAGCAGCGCTGGGCCGAGTACCTCACCTTCCTCGTCACCGCGTCGCTGCTGCCGCTGGAGGTGTATGAGATCGCCAACCACCCCACCCCCTTCAAGATCCTCGCCTTCATCATCAACGTCGCCGTGGTCGTCTACCTGCTCGTCGCCAAGCGCCTCTTTGGGTTGCGCGGTGGGCGCGCGGCAGAAGCGGCCGAGCGCGAGCGCGACCTCGGCTGGGGTGCGCTTGAACGCAGCACGCCGCCGGGCGTTATCGTCGGCGCGTGCTGACGCTGGAGTTGCCCAACGGCTGCCGGCTGCGCCTGCTGTGCGAGTCCGACGCGGATGAGCTGCACGCGCTAATCGAGGCCAACCGCGCGTCTCTGGCGCGCTGGATGGCCTGGGCGCAGGGGCAGGCCCACGAGCAGACGCTCGACTTCATCCGCGGCACGCGGCGGCAGCTGGCGGGCAACGACGGCTTTCAGGTTGCCGTCGTCGGTGGCGGTGGCGGTAGTGGTGGGGGCGGGCGAATCCTCGGTGTCGTCGGCTTCCTCGGCGTGGACTGGGCCAATCGCTCCACGAGCATCGGCTACTGGCTTGCGGAGTCAGCCCAGGGACGAGGCACGATGACGGAGGCGGTGCGCCTACTCGTCGGCCATGCGTTGGGAGAGTGGCAGCTCAACCGCGTGGAGATCCGCGCCGAGCCCGAGAACCTCCGCAGCCGCGCGCTTGCGCAGCGACTCGGGTTCCGGCAGGAGGGCACGCTGCGCCAGGTCGCGCGTTTTGGCGAGCGCTACCGGGATCACGTGGTGTATTCGATGCTCGCCGCGGACCTGGAAGACTCCACCGCGTGAGCACGCCGCACACCATGACCTACGAGGTCGCCGAGCGCGTCGCGCGCATCACGCTCGACCGCCCGGCGCGGGGGAATGGCATCACGCGCGAGCTCGTCAGCGAGCTGGAGCAGTGCGTCGAGCAGGCCGATCTCGACCCCGCCGTGCACGTGATCCTGCTGGCCGGCAACGGCAAGGGGTTCTGCGGCGGCTACGACCTCGTCGAGAGCGCCGAGGGGCAGGGGGTGGGCGAGGAGCCCTCCGAGGAGGGTGCCGCGACGAGGCCCGTTGCGCCGCCGCCCCCACCCGGCTCGCCGCTGGACCCCGCGGTGATGGCCGCCAACCACGACCCGCGCGGCACGTGGGACGCAATGGTCGACTACGCCATGATGAGCCGCAACGTGCGCGGCTTCATGTCGCTATTTCACTGCGGCAAGCCCGTCGTCTGCAAGGTGCACGGCTTCTGCGTCGCCGGCGGCACCGACATGGCGCTCTGCTCGGACTTGCTCGTGATCGCCGCCGACGCCAAGATCGGCTACCCGCCGGCACGCGTGTGGGGCTCCCCCACCACCTCGCTGTGGGCGCACCGCCTCGGGGCGCAGCGCGCCAAGCGGCTGCTCTTCACCGGCGACTGCCTCTCCGGCGCCGAGGCGCTGGAGTGGGGCCTTGCGATCGAGGCGCCCGCGCCCGAGCAACTCGACGAGCGCACCGAGACGCTGGTGGCGCGGATCGCGCGGATGCCGCTCAACCAGCTGCGCATGATGAAGCTGCTCGTCAACCAGGCATTGTTCGCGCAGGGCCTGCACACCACGCAGACGCTCGGCACACTGCTCGACGGCATCGCGCGCCACACGCCGGAGGGATACGCCTTTCAGGCACGCGCCATGCAGGCCGGCTTCCGCGAGGCAGTGCGCGAACGCGACGAGCCGTTCGGGGACCAGGGCAGTTCGACGTTCAAGGGGTAGCGCCGAGCGGTCGCAGTCGTTCGATCCGGCGACTGCGTCAGGAGATCGAGAACGTCGGCAGTGGGTCACCGGGATCGAACGCCACGCGGAATCTCGCGAAGAAATCTTCGCGGCCGAGCAGGAACGCCCCCTTGTCGCAGAAGGCCGGGTTCAGCGTGAACTGGGCTCCCCATCGCACCACCGTGCCGGTTGTCCCCCTCCGGACGTCGAGAATCTGTGCCTGCAGGCCCGCATGGTGAGACCAGGTTGGGAAGCTCTCTCCCTCCACCCCCACAGCGCCCGTCTCGTCTCGCACCAGCGCCTCGGCGACTCCCAGGCGTTTTGCGATCTGCATGGGGAACATGCTGCGCGCCGCACCGCTGTCAATCGCCGCCGGCACAACGGTCAACGACGAACCCGCGTCGAGCTGGAGTAGCAGCAGCGGGCCGTGCGCGGCGTAGGGCAGCGTCAGAGTTGATGGGCTGGGCGTGCCGATGGACGGCCAGGTTAATCGAACAATGCGGATGTCCGCGGGACGAGATAGACGGCGTCCGTCTGCTCAACCCCCGGCCGGGCAACCAGAGCGTCATAGTCGTCGGCTGCCGCGACGACCTCGCCGGCTCGCAGAGCCACCCACTTGCCCGCGTTCTGTATCAGCGCCTCCTCGGAGATCGGAGGCTGTGAGAGAGTCGTTGCCATGGTGCTTCCCATACTAGCTCTGGTGCGCGGCTGCTTCTTCCAGAGTGCTCAGGGTTGTCTGCGCAAAGGCGCTCCAAGAGAAGGTTGCGGCGCGGGTGCGGGCTCGGGCTGAGAGCTCCTGGCGCAAGGGGTCGTCGCGCAGGAGGCGTTGCAGCTGCTCGGTCATCGCTGCCACGTCGGTGGGGTCTGTGTAGGCGACCGCATCGCCGCCCACCTCGGGGAGCGAGGAGATGTCGGAGGTGAGGACGGTCGCGCCTGCTGCCATCGCCTCCAGCACGGGCAGGCCGAAGCCCTCGCCCAAGGAGGGGTAGCAGAAGACCGCGCAGCTGCGGTACAGCTCGGCGAGGGTCGCGTCAGAGACGTAGCCCAGCAGTTCGCAACGCTCGCCGAGGGAGTGCAGCGCCTGCACCGTGCCGTTCGTCTCCCAGCCCAGCGCGCCCGCCACCACCAGTGGGTGGGCCGCCTGCAGGGCGCTCGGCATCGCCGCGTATGCCGCCACCAGGCGCGGGAGGTTTTTGCGGGGCTCCAGGGTGCCCACCGCCAGCACGAAGCCGGGGTTGGGAAGGGCCCCGCCGGTGGCACCCGCCTCGGTAATGGTCGCACCTGCGCCGTTTGGGCTCAGCGCCGGCGACACGCCCAGGGGGGCCACCACCGTGCGCGACGCCGCGCCCGGGTAGCGGTTAATCAGCGCCTCTGCCGTGCACTGCGAGATCGCCAGCAGCTTTGCCGCGCGCTTCACCGCGCCGCCCAGCGTCAGGCGCTCGATGGCGCGCGAGCGGCGCTTTGGGCGCATCGCCGGATCGAACGTCGCCAGGTCGTACACGATCGGCACGCAAGGAATGCGCAGGAAGCGGCTTGTCAGGTAGGAGTTGCTGGAGAGGAACACGTCGCACCCGCCGTTCGCCGCGCGCGCCGCGCGCACGTGCCACCAGGGTTCCCCCGTGTCGAGCAAGTGCCACTGGAAGCGCTCGCCCAGCTCGCTCTCGGCCCACGGCTCGCGCGCGTACAGCGTGTAGCGGTGCGGCGCGTCGAGCGCGTTCAGCGCGCGCAGTAGCTCGCGCACCACCCTCCCACGCCCGGCCGGGACCTCGGCGGCGGCGCGCGCATCGATGCCGATACTCAGCGGTCCGCCCGGCGCGCGAGCGTGGGTTTCCTCGGCTGGAGGGACAGACGCGGAGGCAGTGGCGGAGGAGACAGCGGGGGTCAGGCCCCGCGTGGCCGGCGACGCCGGGGCCAGCGCGGTCGAGCGGGTGCTCGAATCGGAGCTATCCACAGCAAACAGGCTAGCCGAGGCCACCCGCCGCGGTCACGCCCGCAAGTGGGCCTTTGAAAGCTTCCGATCGAACTCACGGGGACTTTGAAAGTTTTCTCCGGTAGGCTTTCAAAGCGTTATGGATCCCAAGCTGTTCACAGGGCAGGCAGCAGGCGCACTCATCGACACCGGCGAAGGCTATCCCGCCTTCGTGCCCAACCGTGCACCACGCAAACTCGAGCTCTCGCAGGACGCGTGGGGACTGCTCGACGAAGCCTCTCACCACCTCGGCGTGCTCACAGGCATCGGCCGCCTGCTGCCCAATCCGCACCTGCTGATCGCCCCCTACCTGCGCCGGGAGGCCGTGCTCAGCTCGAGGATCGAGGGCACACAGACCACCATGTCCGATCTCTACGCTTCCGAGCTCGGGCAACTCGAGCTGGTGAGTGCGCCCGACGTGCAGGAGGTCCAGAACTACATCCTCGCCCAAGAGCACGGCCTGGACAGCGCGCTGCCGCTCAGCCTCCGGCTGATCCGTGACATGCACCGCATTCTCATGCACGATGTGCGTGGCCACACGCGCCACCCGGGTGAGTTCCGCACCTACCAGAACTTCATCGGCGCCTCCTCCGGCGCACAGGCGACCTACGTCCCTCCGCCCCTGCCGCAGATGAGAACGCTGCTCGACGACTTCGAGCGGTTTCTGCACGAGCAGACCCTGCGCCCACTCGTGCAAGCAGCCATATGTCACTACCAGTTCGAGGCCATCCACCCCTTCGGCGACGGCAACGGCCGCGTCGGACGCCTGCTCGTGCCGCTGTTCCTGCGCGAACGCGGCCTGCTGCCACAGCCCCTGCTGTACCTCTCCGCCTACTTCGAGCGCAACCGCAGCGACTACTACGACGGACTCCTGCGCGTGAGCACCCACGGCGACTGGGACCACTGGGTCTGCTTCTTCCTCGCCGGTGTGCGCACGCAGGCGCAGGAGGCTGCCGTTCTCGCCAGCTCATTGCTCGCGCTGCAGGCACGTCACCGTGAGACGCTGCAAGCCGCTCACGCAACCGCCAACGCGCTTGCGCTGCTCGATTCCCTGTTCATCAATCCGCTCATTTACACCAGCCGCGCACAGGAACTGCTCGATGTCAGCGCACCCACCGCGCGTGCCACCCTGCGTACGCTCGAACAGCACGGCATCCTGCGCGAGATCACCGGCCGCCGCTGGGGCAAGGTCTACCGAGCCGACGACATCTACACCGCGCTGCGCGGAGACTGAGCTTCCCATGCGCGTCGGGCTCAACCTGATCTACCTGGTGCCCGGCGCCACAGGCGGGATGGAGGTCGTCGCGCGGGAGCTGCTGCCAGAGTTGGTCGAGGCTGCGCCCGGCGTGGCGTTCACGGCGTTCGTCAATCGCGAGGCGGCGGCCGCGGGCGATGGTCCGTGGGGCGAGGTCATGCCGGCTGTCACCGTGCCCGTCCGCGCCACCTCGCGGCCGCAGTGGGTGCTCGGCGATCAGGCGCTACTGCCGCCGCTCGCCATGCGCCGTCGCATCGACCTGCTGCACTCGCTCGCGAGCATCGCCCCCGCGTGGGGTCGCTTTCGGCGCGTCGTAACGGTGCACGACATCATCTACGCGCGCTTTCCCGAGACGCACGCCGGATTGCGCGACCGAGGGATGCGCCTGCTAGTCCCGCTCTCCGTCCGCAGCGCGCACCGTGTGATGGTCGATGCCTCCAGTACGAAGGACGACCTGGTCGGCATGCTCGGGGCCGATGCGGCCAAGATCGATGTCGTGCCGCTCGGACTGGGTACGCCCGTTCGTCATCCCCCCGCGCCCGAGCACGAGGTCAGGGCAAGGCTAGGGCTCGGGGAGCGCCCCGTGATCCTCACGCTCTCCGCCAAGCGCCCGCACAAGAACCTAGCCGCGCTCATCGCCGCGCTCGCGCTGGTCCCCCCCGCACAGCGCCCCGTCTTGGTGCTGCCCGGCTATCCCACCGAGTACGAGCAGGATCTGCGCGAGCTGGCCGGCGCCAAGGGTCTGGCCGATGACGTGCGCTTTCTGGCTTGGATCTCAGCCGCGGACCTGGAGGGCGTGTGGGCCATTGCCAGGGCGTTCCTCTTCCCCTCGCTGTATGAGGGCTTCGGCCTCCCCGTGCTGGAGGCGATGGCCCGCGGCGTGCCCGTCGCGTGCAGCGACGCCTCCTCGCTGCCCGAGGTCGCCGGGGACGCAGCGCTGCTGTTCGCGCCGCACGCCGAGCGCGCTATAGCCGATGCCATCGTGCGGCTCACCGGGGAGGAGGAGCTGCGTAGTTGCCTCATCGCCCGCGGTCACGAGCGGGTCCGGCATTTCACCTGGCGGCGCACCGCGCTCGGGGTGCTCGAGTCCTATGCGCGTGCCGTCGGGCTCTCTGCTGTCCCAGGGTCGTGGACCGCGCCCCCCCGGTAGCTCTCCAACACCGCCTGGAGCGAGCTCTCGATCGACAGCTCGTGCGCGTTGCGCGAGTACCACTCGGCCGTGCTCTGCCGCAGCGCCATCCCCATCTCGCTCACCCGCACGATCGCCGCCGCCACGGCCTCAGCGCTCCCGTCGCGAGCCACGACGCCGTTCACCCCATCCTCCACCAGCTCCGTAGCCGCGTTGTCCTGCGCCGCCACCACCACGCTGGGAGTCGCCTTCGCGCTCGCCTCCACCACGACCAGCCCATATCCCTCCCGCCGCGAAGGCAGCAGCACGCACAGCGCGCGGCGCATGTCGCGCTCAAGCGTCTCCCGCTCGGCCCATCCCGGCGCCGTCACCGTGTCCACCACGCCGCAGCGAGCGATCGCGTCGTCCAGTGCCCCCCGCTCCGGCCCTTCGCCGTAGAAGATCCCCCGCAGATCCGCCACCCGGGTCGCCGCCAGCGCCACCGCTTCCACCCCCAGCGGCGCCCGCTTCTCCGGGATCAACCGCCCCGCGAACACCACCAGCGGATCCGCGCGCACGGGAGCCAGCGGGGCCGCCCCATCGCTGAGACCCCGTAACACCGTGCGCGGCCCCATAAATCCTTCCTCCCCCAGACGGCGTGCATGCAGCTCCGAGAAGCAAAATGCGCGCTGTTTCACACGGGCACAAAGCCGCTGCACCGCCGCCCCCACCCGCCCCTGCACCCCGCCGAGGTAATCGAGCCAGTAGGCGCGCGACCAAACCTCGAACCAGTCGACCACCAGCTCGTAGCCGTGCAAAGGCCGCACCGCCGCGGCCGCCAGCAGGGAGAAGTAGGGAAAGCTGCAGGTGTGCACCGCCTCGTAGCGTTTGCCCTTGCGCAACAGGTGCCAGAGCACGCCCGCGCCAAATACCAGCGGGGGCAGGATCCGGCGGCGCCCGTCCTCCGTGTACAGCCCCATGCGCGGTGTGACGGCCACGACGCGCACACGCGGGTCGATCTCCGCGCGCTCGCCGCGTCCCCACTGGCGCCGCGTCAAGTAGGTGACTTCGTGCCCGTCCGCGACCAGCCGCTCCGCCAAGCTGCGGTACCAGCGCTCCGCGCCGCCGACCGTGTGCGGGAACAGGCAGTCGTAAACGAGGCAGACGCGCATGCGGGCAGGGTATCCTTGCTGTGAGCATGAGCACCATCGAGCAGACGCGGCCCCCGGGCCTCGCCCCGGATGCCCATGCGGATTCGCCCGTTGTCTCCGTCGTCATCCCCTGCCTGAACGAGGCGCAGAACATCGAGCAGTGCGTCAGCGCGGCCCTCCAGAGCATCGCCGGCATGGGCGTGCAGGGGGAGGTGGTGGTGGCCGACAACGGCAGCCACGACGGCTCCGCCGAGCTCGCCGAGCGTGCCGGCGCACGGGTCGTGCGCGAGTCCCGCCGCGGCTACGGCAGCGCCTACCTGGCGGGCTTCGCCGCCTCCCGCGGCCGCTACATCGTGATGGCCGACGCCGACCTCACATATGACTTCGCGGAGATCCCCCGCTTTGTCGTGGCGCTGGAAGAAGGCGCCGAGATGGCGATCGGCGATCGCATGGACAACATCGCGCCCGGCGCCATGCCGTGGCTGCACCGCTATGTGGGCAATCCGCTGCTCACAGGTCTGCTCAACGTGTTTTTCAAGACCGGCATCAAGGACGCCCACTGCGGCATGCGCGCCGTGCGCCGCGACGTGTTGGAGCGCCTGGACCTGCGCACCACCGGCATGGAGTTCGCCTCCGAGATGGTCATCCGTGCGTCCAAGGAGAACCTGCGCATCGCGGAGTTCCCGATCGAATACCACCCGCGCGGGGGCGAGTCCAAGCTCTCCAGCTTCCGCGACGGCTGGCGGCACCTGCGTTTCCTGCTCGTGCATTCGCCGACACACCTCTTCATCGTCCCGGGCGCGTTGCTCGCGAGCCTGGGCGCGCTGATCGTCGTACTGGTTGGAGGCGGCCTGGAAGTCGCCGGCCGCTCGTGGGGCATCCACGCGCTGATCGGCGGCTCGATGCTGATGATCGTCGGCACCCAGGTCGTCGGCCTCGGTTTGTGTGCCCACGCGTACGGCACCTACTTCATGGGCGAGCGCGACCCCTGGTTCGATCGCATGCGCGCGCGTGTGCGGTTGGAGCACGGCCTGCTGCTGGGCGGCGCCTTCATGCTCGCGGGCATCGTCATGGGCGGTGTGATCGTCGGCACCTGGATCTCGCACGGCCTGGGGTCCTTGTCCGACGAACGCCTGGCGGTGATCTCCGCCGCGCTCACGATCGTCGGCATCCAAATCTTCTTCTCCTCGTTCCTGCTCTCCATCCTCGGGCTGCGCCGCGGCTGACGTGCGCGCCTCGCCGTCGCGCCTGCGCGCCAGCCTGCTCGGCCTCGCGGTGGCGCTGGTGCTCGGCGTCCTCGTGCTGGAGATGTCCGGCAGCGCGCCGCGCGGAGCGGGGAGCGATCACATCAGCCCAGCGGTCTTCGCCGCCACCGTCCCCGGCGGCGGCACCGTCTGCCAGCCGATCGCGCCGCTGCCGCGCGACGCCGCCGCCGCGCAGCTGCTGATCGGCACCTACGGCCGCCCCGTCCCCGCGCTGCGCCTGCGCTTCACCGGCACGGGTGGCGTCACCGTGGCCGAAGGCGCGCTCGCCGCGGGTGCGCACGAGGGGACCGTCACGATCCCCATTCACCGTGTCCCCGCGGGGCCGGGCGCGGGCGCGGGGAACGGCGCCGGGGCGGGCGGCGGGGCCGGGGCGGGCGCCGGGGAAGCGGGCAGCTTCTGCCTGTCGCTCGGCGGCCACGGCCGCTTCGTGCTCGGCGGCGAGGGCGGCGGGATCGGCGCCAGCAGCGAGACCGTCAACGGCGCCCAGCAGCCCGGCCGCGTCAGCCTGCTCTACGCGCGCGCCGGCTCGGAATCGTGGTGGCAGCTGCTGCCCACCCTGGATGAACGCTTCGGCCTGGGCAAGGCCGGCTTCTTCGGCGACTGGACGCTGCCGTTTGCGGCGCTCCTGCTGCTCGGGGTCTGGGTGCTGGTGTTGCGGCTGCTGCTGGTCGAGCTGAAGCGTGAGCCGACGTGATCGCGCAGCTGCGGCGCGTGCCGCGCGCGGGTTGGATGTGCTTCCTGATCGCGCTCGTCAACTGCGCGATCTGGACAGTGGTAGTGCCCCCTTTTCAGGTCCCCGATGAGATCTCGCACTTCGGCTACGCCCAGTACGTGGCGCAGACCGGCAAGCTGCCGCCGCAGACGCTCGGCACCTTGCAGTACTCGCCCCAGGAGTACAACGCGCTGGACGCGCTGTGGTTCTTCGACACGATCGGACGCGTGCAGATGCGCGGCATCCTCACACCCGCCGAAGACCACGGCCTGCGCGAAGCGCTCTCGGCCAACCCCAGCCCCGTCGGCCCCGGCGGCAGCACCTCGGTCACCAACCAGCCGCCGCTCTACTACGCGTTGGAGGCGGTCCCCTATTGGCTCTCGCCCTCCTCGAACATCCTCGTGCGCCTGGAGCTCATGCGCCTGCTCTCGGCGCTGATGGCGGCCTGCACCGTGCTGCTCGTTTTCCTGTTCCTGCGCGAGCTGCTGCCAAGAGTGCCGTGGGCCTGGAGCGTCGGTGCGCTAGTCGTCGCGTTTCAGCCCACCTTCTGCTTCATAGCGGCCGGCGTGCAGGGCGACAACCTGCTGTTCCTCGCAAGCACCGCGACGTTCCTGCTGCTGTTGCGCGCCTGGCGGCGCGGGCTGACGCTGCGCCGCGGGGCGCTGATCGGCCTGGCGGTCGTCGCCGGGGTGCTCGGCAAGCTCACCTTCATCGCGCTGCTCCCAGGCGTCGCGCTGGCGCTAGCGCTGCTAGGTGTGCGCGAAGTGCGCCGCCATCGCTCCGCGCGCGTGTCGCTGCTGCCGATCGCGCTCGCCGCCGCCATCGTCCTGGTGCCCGTCGCGCTCTACGCCGAGCTGAACGTGCACGTCTGGCATCGCGGCGGGCTCACCGCCGGCGGCCTGGCGATCGCGTCCGTCAACGCCGCCCCCAGCGGCCAGGCCGTCACGCTGCGCCAGACGCTCGACTACACCTGGGAGGACTTCCTGCCGCGGCTGCCGTTCATGCACCACAACTACTTCCCCAACTATCCCCTCTGGAACACATGGCTCGACGGCTCCATCGGCCACTTCGGCTGGCTCGACTACGTGTTCCCGCCATGGGTCTACACGTGGGCCAAGTACATCTTCTGGGTGCTCGGCGCGCTTGCCGTAGTGGGGGTGGTGCGTCTGCGCAAGGTGTTGCGTCCGGCGCTGCCGATGCTCGGTTGCTTCGCCGTGATGGCCGTCGGCCTGATGGGCGCGATCGGCTACTCCGCGATCCGCTATCGCATCGTCAACGGGGCGCCGTTTGAGCAGGCGCGCTACCTGTTCCCGCTGCTCGCGCTGTATGCGTTGTTCGTCGTGCTGGCGGCGAATGCCCCCCCGCGGCGCTGGGCGCCTCTGTTGGGAGCGCTGCTGGTGGTGCTCGCAATGGCGCACGGCCTGTTTGCCGAGACGCTGACGATCTCGCGCTACTACGGCTGAGCGAGACCGTCGCCGCGCAAGACAGGCCGCTGCGAGGTTGGTTGAGATTGACTTATAACGTCTGCTAAATTAAGGACATAGGCTAATTTTAGTCGAGGAGCTAAAGAGTTGTGAGCCAAGTCGCTTTCAAGAATCCCTATAGGCCCGGCGCAGGGCACATGCCACCCCATCTCGCGGGTCGTCAGCGCGAGTACGCCGAGTTCGACCGGCTTTTGGAGCAGGACGAGATCCTGGAGAACATGGTTCTGACAGGACTGCGCGGCGTCGGCAAGACCGTGCTGTTGGAGACGTTCAAGCCGCGCGCGATGCAGCAGGGATGGCTGTGGGCGACGGCCGATCTATCCGAGTCCGCGAGCATCAGCGAGACGGCGCTCGCGCAGCGCATCCTGGCCGACCTCGCGCTGATCACTTCGTCGATCATGGTGAAGGAGCAGCGACCGAGCAGACAGGCCGGCTTTGCCGTACCCAGCGAGCCGCGCCGGGTGCCGCTCTCTCATGAGGTTCTGGCCTCTGTCTACGACGGCACGCCCGGCCTGACCTCCGACAAGATCAAGGCAACGCTCGAATTCGCGTGGCACCATCTTCGCCAGCATGGCCAGCACAGGGTGATCTTCGCCTACGACGAGGCTCAGAACCTCTCCGATCACGCCGAGAAGGAGCAGTTTCCGCTGTCGGTGCTGCTCGACGTCTTCCAGTCGATCCAGAAGAAGGGCATCCCGTTCATGCTGGTCCTCGCCGGCCTGCCGACGCTCTTTCCCAAGCTCGTGGACGCACGGACCTACTCGGAGCGCATGTTCCGCGTCGTGACCCTTACCAAGCTCAACGACGAGGAGAGCCGAGAGGCGATTCTCAGGCCGATCGCGCTCGCCGAATGCCCGATCAAGTTCTCACCGGACTCCGTCAACACGATCTCCCACGAGTCCGGTGGCTACCCGTACTTCATCCAGTTCATATGTCGCGAGGTGTTCGATGTCTTCATCCAGCAGCACGCGCTCGGCGAGCAGACGATGGGCGTGCCCGTCGATGCCATCCAGCGCAAGCTCGACACCGACTTCTTTGCCGGACGCTGGGCGAAGATCACCGACCGTCAGCGCGAACTGCTGTGGGCTGTCGCCAACCTCGATCATCCCGACGAAGAATTCACGATTCAGGAACTCGTCGAGGAGGGCAGGAAGCTCCTCACCAAGACCTTCTCGCCCAGCCACGCCAATCAGATGCTCGCCAGCCTCGCCGAACGCGGCATGATCTACAAAAACCGGCTGGGCAGGTACTCGTTTGCCGTGCCACTCTTGGCGCGCTTTATCCTCAGGACTTACGAGCCCCCCAGCGAGCTCGAGCAGCACGCCTAGCGCGCTCGGATCATCGCCCCTTCGCGCTCGCGCAGCGCGTGGCGCAACCCCGCCTCGACCTCAGCCGCAGCGTGATCCCAAGTGTGCGAGCGCACGAGCTCGATCCCCGCACGCGAGCGCTCGCTCCAGCGCGCCGGGTCCTCCAAGAGCTGCTCAAGCGCATCGGCGATCGCGCTCGGCTGCAGCGGCGCCAGCTCAAGCGGCCCGCCGTCGGCGCCGAAGATCGACTCCGCCGAGACGCCTTCAAGCTCCACGCAAGGCAGCCCACACGCCAGCATCTCCTTGGGCATCAGCGAGAAGTTCGTCAAGGACAGGCACAGCCCGACGGTCGCCTCGTTGTAGAGGCGCGCCAGCTGAGGCGGCGAGAGCACCCCATAGTGCTCGTAAGGGAACGGGCTCTCCAGCACGCCCGGGTCGCCGAACAGCACGATGCGCGTCTGCGGGCGGCGGCGGTAGAGCTCCGCGAGCGCCATCAGCCCGATCGGCGCCGCGCGGCGGGGCGTCGCGTGGCGGGCGTAATACACGACCGTGTTCGGGTCGCGCGCGATCTCATCGAGCGGCGCGTAGATCGAGTGGTCCACCCCCAGCTGGAAGGCATCCGCCGAGGCGCCGTAGCGCTCGATCAGCAAATCGCGCAGCCAAGGGCTGGCCGCGATGCAGTGCAGGTCGCGGCGGTAGGTCTCCTCCGCCAGGTGGCGCTCGGTGGAGGTCGGGAAGAACTCTGTCTCGTGGTCGTTCACCAGGTAAACACGCGCGCGGCACTGGTCGAGCAGCAGCGCGGGTGCCACCGTCTGCCAGCCGGTCGCGATCACGACATCCGCGCCCTGCCATTCGGAGAAGTCCTTGTAAACGGGTCCTGCCATCGGCGCAAAGAACTCATTGATGTCCGCGCGCACGACGGCAGGCCACTCCGACAAATGCTGCCCCGTGAAGTCGTACAGCCACACGCTGCAAACGTGCCCCATGCGCTCCAGCCGCGTAAGTATCTGCATCAGCGTGCCGTGCCCGCCGCTGCCCCGCCGGAAGGAGGGAATCAGCATCGCGATGCGCAGGCGCTCGCGTTCGGCCATGCCCGGCACGGGATCGAGCAGGGGCGCCACGCCCTCGCGCCACACCCGCGCGACCTCCGCGTAGTCGTCGTGGTCGCGCTTGGGCGCCACATGTGCGGCGGAGGGCAGGGGCGGGGGCAGAGACGAGCCGGGTGCGGGCGCGTCGGGTATGGGCGCGTCGTCGCGCCCCTCCAGCGACAGGCGCTTGCGCAGCGGCGGCGGCACCTGCTGCGCGCGCGAGCCGAGTGCCGAGAACACGCGCCGCCCGCCGTGGTGCACCGCCGCGCGCGCCGTCCACCGCGCACGCTCGCCCGCCGGTAGGTCTCGCTGCGACATCCAGCGGCGGTCACCCGCCACCTGGTTGCGCACATGGCGCGCCGTCGCCCCCACCCCGAACGGCTCCACGTGCCCAGTGCTCTCGTGCAGTCCGCGGTACTCGTCGAAGTAGCGCCGCATGAACTCCAGCGGCCCATAGTCGTGCGCGTGCAGCACAGCGGCGCCGGGGGCATAGGCTTTGAGCCAGCCGGCGGCGAGCATGTCCGCGCCGAACGCCTGGTCCTCGGAGTAGGGCACATCGCGGAAGCCGACCTGCTCCCAACAGGCGCGCGCGTAGCAGGCGTTTACGTTCGAGAGGAAGGTCGGATCGCCAGCACGCTGCACGACGGGCCGCGATGAATCCGGCTCGCCCTCGGGCGCGAACCCCGCGAAGAACTCCTCCAGCTCGCGCGCGATCATCGGCGAGGTATCCGCGCGCGGGCGATGCGGGCCGTAGGCCGCGCCCACCTTCGGGTCGAGCGCGAACGCCGCACGGTAGGCATCGAGCCAGCCCGGCAGCGGCGTGGCGTCCTGCGTGAGGAAGCAGACCAAGTCGCCCGTCGTCTGCTGCGCACCCAGGTTGCGCGTGCGCCCGTGGCCGAACTCGCCCGGCTCGATCTGAAGCACCCGCACGCCGGCCGCGCGGGCGATTGCAAGCGAGCGGTCGCGCGAGCCGGAGTCGATCAGCAGGATCTCATCGATGCCCTCGCGCGCCAGGGCATCCAGCAGCTCCCCCAGGTAGCGCTCCCCATCCTTGACGGGGATCACCGCGCTCACGCGCACGCGCCCGCTCACGCGCAGACCCTCACGCGCACGCCGCGCCCGCTCACGAGCGCTTCAAGCCCCGCTTCAGGCGCGTGAACGCGCGGCCCACGGCGCGGAAGGCGCGCAATCCCGCGCGAAACTCGCTCGCGCCCGGGCGACGCATCAGCGCGTTCAGATCGAGGTGCCAGCGGTCGAGCCAATATGCGCGCTCCTGCCACTTGGCCACAGCGGCGTTCGCACGTGCCTGGGTCTCCACCAGCTCCTCCTCGAGCCCCGCGATGCGCGCGCGCAGGCGCTCGTTCTCCTGCTGCAGCTGCTGCTCCGAGGACGTGTCGGCAACGCTCATCTCACAGATTCTCCGCGATCCGGGCCGCAGCACGGTTGAAGACCGTGAAGCCCACCACGAAGAGGCCGACCACGATCGCCAGCGCGCCCAAAAGCGAAGTCCAGCTGCCGAGCACCGCGCCGGCGCTGGGGGTGGCGTTGGTGATCATCGCGTGGCGGAACTGCTGGAAGATCACCGCCAGGGGGTTGAGCATGTACACGTGCAACAGGTACTGATGGTGCATCAGGAACTTGTGTTCGGGGCTGTGAAACGCCTTTATCACCGTCTCGATCGAGATGATCACCGGCGAGGCGTAGAAGAGGATCTGCGCGATCACTTCCCAGATCGGCTGGATGTCGCGGAAGTGCACGAACATCGCCGAGAGCAGCATCGCCAAGCCCGTCGCGCAAATCACGAGCGCGAGGATGATCAGCGGCAGCTCGAGCCAGCTGAGCATCGGCCGCACACCCGCGGCGATGGCGAAGATCGCCACCACGATCAGGTTGAGTCCCAGGTTGAACAGGCCCAAGAGCACGACCGACAGCGGGATCACCAGCCGCGGGAAGTGGATCTTGCGCACCAGGTTCTCGCGGTCCACCACGCTGCGCACGGCGTTGGTGGTGCCTTCGACGAAGAACGTGAACAGCACGATCGAGCCGAGCAGCTGCGCGCCGTAATATTTTTCGCCGGGGCCTTTGCCGCTGTTTACGTGGCCGACCTTCGTGAAAAAGATCCACAGCACGCCGAACAGCAACAGCGGACGCATCAGCGTCCACACGTAGCCGAGCACCGAGCCATAGAAGCGCAACTTGAATTCGGTGCGCGCGAGCGTGAACGTGAGCGCCCAGAAGCGGCGGATGTCCGAGCCCATGGCGGATGGCCCATGCACCCTGTGACTCGCCGGCGCGCGGCGCGAGACTGGGAAAGTGCTCATGCCTTCTCCGAACAACGCCCGCATGGGCACGCAGGGCAAGCTGGGCAAGGACGCAGCGAGCGAAGTGTGCTCAGCACACGAGCGAGCGAGGACGCCGATCCAGCGCCGCCATGCGTGCTCATGCGCGCTCGATCCGCACATCCACCGGCAACTCCAGGATGCCGCCGCTGCTCGAGCCGTGCACGACGATCGAGGCCATGTCCTCGACCAGCGCCAGCGCGTTCTCGCCGGTGCCCTCGCGCGCAACCGAGGGCGTCAGCAGGTAGCGGCTGGGGGTCAGCCAGCTGGGGATGGCGAACCTCGCGGTCACCGTCTCCCCTCCCTTGAAGGAGCCGCTTGAGCCGCCGTGCTGATCGCTGCGCGCGACCACGATCGTGTGCCCCAGCTCGGTGCGCAGCGTCGCGGCGAACACGGGGTCGTGCAGATCTTCGCCGAAGCGCACCTCAAAGCACATGTTCAGCCCGTCCTCCTGGGCGGCGCTCGTGATCCGCTCGCCGCCGCCGGCGGCACCGGCGGCGTGGCCCTCAAACCAGGCGTCGACGATCACGGTGCCCGAGGCGGCCTGCTCGGCGACGGCAGGGGCCTCGTGGGGCAGCTGCCCGAAGTTGAGCTTGTGGTAGGCGCGCCCGACCTCGCGCGGGTCGCCGAGCTGCACCATCACGCCGCGCTCCATCAGCATCGCGCGGTGGCAGAAGCGCTCGACCGAGTACATGTCGTGTGAGACGAACACGATCGTGCGGCCTTCGCGTTTGAGGCGGAAGAACTCCTCGAAGCACTTCTGCTGGAAGGCGGCGTCGCCGACGGCGAGTACCTCGTCGATCAGGAGGATCTCGGCGTCGACCTGGATGGCTGTTGCGAATGCGAGTCGCACTAGCATGCCACTGGAATAATTCTTCAACTTCAAATCTACGAACTCGCCCAACTCTGCGAACGCGATCACCTCATCAAAGCGGGCCCGCGCCTGGCGGCGCGAGATGCCCAACATGATGGCATTTATAATCACGTTGTCCCGAGCTGTCAGGTCCATGTTGAAGCCGACGCCCAGCTCGATGAATGGGGAGAGCCGGCCGGCGATCGAGATGCGCCCGCGATCGACGCCGTAGATGCCGGCGATGCACTTCAGCAGCGTGCTCTTGCCGCTGCCGTTGCGCCCCACGATGCCGAAGAACTCGCCCTGGGCGATCTCAAGGGAGATGTCCTGCACGGCGTGCAGCTCGTCGTACTCGGTCGAGCGCCACGGGTGCAGCGCGCGCTCCTTCAGCGTGGAGTACTGCTGGTGGGGCAGGCGGAAGGTCTTGCTGACGCCCTCGATGCTGACCGCGGCGGGGGCGCCCGGCTGCGGGGTGGCCGGCTCGGCCTCGGGGAGGGTGGCGGTGGTGGACAAGGGCAGGTGAACGCTAGCAATCGCGGGTCGGGAGGCCCGCTGCCTGCGTTGCCGTGGCGCCTGCTTGCCGCGGCGCCTGCCTGGCCGAGGACATTCGCCGCGCCCAGGCGATTGGACTGCCGATCGTCGTCCTGGGCGAGCTGCGCTGCGGTTTCGTGAACGGATCCATGCTACGTCAGAACACCGAGACCCTCGAACGCTTCCTCGCGACGTCCCGCGTGCAGGCCCTCCAACTCGGCGAGCACACGACACGCCTGTTCGGCGAGACCGCCACGCTGCTGCGCGCCACCGGGATCGCCATCCAGCAGAACGACATCTGGATCGCCGCCCTCTGCAAGCAACACGGCTTCGCGCTCGCCACCCGCGACCGCGGCTTTCAGCACGTGCTCGGCCTGGAGGTCGTCGAGGTCTCGCCGCCGACGTCGTAGTCGTAGAGGCCGCCCGCGATCGACCCGGTGTGTACACTGTCAGGACAGCGATAGCCTCCCGACCGATGCCCATGCCCACGAAAAGCCCACCCGCCGCGCCGCATTCCCGCTCGCGCCGCATCGACGTGCGCGTGACCGACGAGCAGGATGCCGTTATCCGCGAGGGAGCGGCGTTGGCAGGCGAGACCATCACGGCATTCCTGCTCGGGGCCGCCCAGGAGCGCGCCCGCGAGCTGCTCGATGAGCGTCGCCATCTCGTGATGAGCGACCGCACCTTCGAGCGCTTCGCTGCGGCGCTCGATGAACCGGCGAAGCCGGTTCCAGCATTGACAGAGCTGTTCAAGCTGCCGCGCCTCGCCGGCCAGTGAGCGATCCGCAGCTGGCCCTGCTGAGCGCCGAGCACGACCTTTCGGGCTTTGACTGCGGTAACGAGCAACTAAACGCATGGCTGAAGAACCACGCCCTCGCCGGAGCGCGCGCCGACATGGCTCGCACGTATCTCGCGCTGGCGGGCGAGACCGTCATTGGGTACGTCAGCCTGACCACCGGATCGATCCGCCCCGAGGAGGCACCCAGGCGCTACGCACGCGGCATGCCTCGCCATCCGCTGCCGACAATCCTAATCGCCCGTCTGGCAGTGGATCGCCGCCACCAGGGCCAGCGCCTCGGCAGCCGCCTGCTCGCCGAGGCGTTGCGCCGCGCGGTCGCCGCGAGCGACACCGTCGCGGCGCGACTGATCGTGGTCGACGCGATCGACGCGCGCGCCGCCGCGTTCTACCGCAGCCGGGGATTCATCGACATCGAGGAGAACCCCCTCCGCCTGTTCCGCAAGATCGGGGACGTACGCCGTTCGCTCGAAGAAGCCGGGTAGATGCGACGCAGTGGTGTGCATGCTTGCCCCTGCCCTCGCGTGGCTGCCCCACGGCGCCCGCTCACACCCGCTGCAGCACAAAAACGTCCTGGTTGTCCTGGTTGCGCCCGGGCGCGAATTCCAGGACGCGCCACTGCGGGCAGAGCTTTGCGAGCAGCCACTCGGGGGTCAGGAAGGCCGTGCCCCAGTCGGGGTTCACTACGCCCCAGTCGCCCTCCTCGCCGAACTCCGGCGCGTACCACCAGCCCTGGCTGTAGAGGGCGTCGGCGATCTCGCGCGACTGCTCGGGGGTGCGCAGGTCAAGCAGCGCGTAGTGCGCCACCGAGGTGACGCCGTGGGTGGTGAGCAGCAGGTGGCCGCCGGGGCGCAGCAGGCGGTGCATCTCCGCAAACCAGCGCAGGCCCAGCTCGGGCGCGAAGTGCGACCAGATCGAGATCGCGTACACGAGGTCCAGCGAGCCGTCGCCGAGGGGCAGCGGGGGGGCGTCGCCGTTGGTGAAGAACTCGATGCCCGGGAGGTTCTCCTGCCCCCAGGCGATCGCCGGGGCGTTGGGGTCACAGCCGTGCCAGCGCACGCGCGGGTAGGCGGCGGCGAGCGTCGAGACGACGCGCCCGGAGGAGCAGCCGAAGTCAAGCGCGCTCTGCACGTCGGCCATCTCAAGGCCCGCGCCGGCCAGCGCATCGACGATCAAGTCCGCCTCATACAGCCCGCCCGCCGCCGCCAGCGGTCCGCGCGCCATCGCGTGGACGTCCTCCGGGGGCTGGTAGTTGCGCAAGCCCGTCTTCTCGGCGAGGCCCTTGGCGCCCAGCCACAGGCCGAACGCGAGCAGCACGTGGCGCTTGGCGCCCTCGCCTTGCGCCTGCGCGTAGTGCTCCCATGCTCCGGGCGTGTCGCGGATCAGCTGCTCGATCTCCGCGACGTCCGTTTCGTCGAGGCGTTCGCGCAGCAGCCGTGTGGCGCGCGCGTGCTCGGAGGAGAGCGGCGCGGGGGTGAGTGCGCGCGCGAAACGCGCTGCCGGGGACGGCTCCCCGAGCGACACGGCGGGCGGCTGGACGGCGGCGGTGGGCGTGTCGCGGTCGGTCACGTTGCCCGAACCCTACAATCGCGGGCGTGAGTTTTCGCCGCCGCGCGGCCGCGCCGCGCCTGATCGAGTGGACCGGAGAGCGCTGCGTGCCGTGGGCGCCGGACGTGCAGGTCGTCTACGAGCACTTCCACCGCTACCTGTGGGCGGCGCGCGTGGTAGCCGGGCGCAACGTGCTCGACCTCGGCAGCGGCGAGGGCTTCGGGGCGGCGATCCTCGCGGAGTCGGCCACGCACGTGCTGGGCATCGATGTGGACGAGCGCACCGTCGAACACAGCCGCCTCAACTACGGCGGGGCGAAGATCGAGTTCCAGACGGGCACGGCGCTCGACCTGTCGCAGTTCCCCGAGAGCTCCTTCGACGCGGTCGTGGCGTTCGAGATCATCGAGCACGTGCGCGAGCAGGAGCAGGTGCTGAGCGAAATCGCACGCGTGCTCGGCGAGGAGGGCGTTCTGCTGATCTCCACGCCAGACCGGCGCCTCTACAGCGAGGCCAGCCACCAGCACAACCCCTTTCACGAGCGGGAGCTGGGATTGGAGGAGTTCCGCGAGCTGCTCGGCCACCACTTCCCGCACGTGGCCGCCTGGGGCCAGCGGCCGATCACCGGCTCGCACCTGCACGCGCTCGATGAGCCGGAGCTGGAGGACTCGAACGCACCCGCCTCAGCCGCGGCCGCCGAGCCCGACTTCTACATCGAGCGCTCCGGCGATGAATGGCACGTCGCGGGCGACCCCGCGGCGCTGTATGTCGTGGCGCTGGCGTCGAAAGCCGAGCTTCCGCAGCTGCCCGGCGCCACGTCCACGCTCGCCGACTGCGACCTCGCGCTGGTGCGCGAGCAGGAACGCAAGACCGTGGAAGCCACGGGCGAGCGCGACGTCGCGCTGCGCGTCGGGGAGGAAACGGCACTCGCGCTCGAGCGCGAACAGGCACGCCACGCCCGCCTGTTGTACGAGCAACAGGCACACATGCAGGCCGAGCTGGCGCAGCGCGACCAGGACATCGTGCGCGGACAGGAGGACATCGCCGCCGAGCAGCGGCGGCGCGCGGAGCTGCGCGAGGAGCTGGCATCGGTCGCGCACGAGCTGGAGGCGGCGCGGCAGCTGAACCGCCGCACGGAGGAGTCCGTCAGCTGGCAGGCGTTCCAGCGCACCAGCGGGCGGCTGTATGGGTCGATCGGCGAGACCTCGCTACTCGCGCGCATGCTGCGCACCTCTCTGCGCCTGGCCGGGCGCGTGCTCGTCAAGCGACCCAAGCCGGCGGCCGGGGAGGGGCCCGGAGCGGTCGGCAGCGCGGCTGGTGTGGATGGGGATGGAGAGGGGGGGGCCGCGCCCGTCGTGAGGATCGCGCTGCCCGAGTACGAGGACCCGAAGGTCTCGCTGATCGTGCCGCTGTATGCGCGCGCCGACCTGACGGAGGCGTGCCTGCGCTCGATCCGTGAGCACACCGCGCACGCAAGCTACGAGGTGATCCTCGTGGACGACGCCGCCGACGCGGACACCAAGCGCCTGCTCGCGGGCGTGCGCGGCGCGAAGATCATCCGCAACGAGCAGAACATCGGCTACCTGCGCAGCGTCAACCGCGGCGCCGCCGCCGCGCGCGGGCGCTGGCTCGTGCTCTGCAACAACGACATCGAGGTGACGCGCGGCTGGCTGCTGGCGATGCTCGCCTGCGCGGAGTCCGCCGAGGACATCGGCGTGGTGACGCCCAAGTTCCTCTACCCCGACGGGGGCCTGTGCGAGGCCGGCGCGATCGTCTGGCGCGACGGCAGCGGCGCCAACTACGGCCGCGGCGATGAGCCGAGCGCCTTCCAGTACGAATACCGCCGCGAGACCGACTACGGCTCGGCCGCGGCGCTGATGGTCAAGGCCGAGCTGTGGCGCGAGCTCGGCGGCTTCGACGAGCGCTACCTGCCGATGTACTACGAGGACGCGGACCTCTGCTTCCAGGCGCGCGAGCACGGCCAGCGCGTGCTGTATGAGCCGGAGGCCGTGATCGTCCACCACGAGGGCGCCACCGCCGGCAACGACGCCGACTCCGGGCACAAGCGCCACCAGGAGCGCAACCGGCCGAAGTTCGTGGCGCGCTGGCGCGAGCAGCTTGAGTCCGAGCACCTGCGCTCGGCGCCGACGAACATGCGCATCGCGGCCAACCGCCATCGCGGACCGCACGTGCTGGTGATCGACCACCTCGTGCCGATGTGGGATCGCGACGCCGGCTCGCTGCGGATGCTCAACATCATGCGCGCGCTGCAGGGGCTCGGGGCGCGCGTCAGCTTCATGCCCGACAACCTCGCCCCCGTGCAGCCCTACACGCGCGTGCTGCAGCAGATGGGCGTCGAGGTGCTCTACGGGCAGCTGGACGTCAACGCCGAGCTGGCGACGATCGGGCCACGCCTGGATATGGTCATCCTCTCGCGCCCGCACGTGGCGAGCCGCTGGCTTGACAGCGTGCGCGAGTTCGCGCCGGCGGCGACTGTGGCGTACGACACCGTCGATCTGCATTGGCTGCGCGAGGCCAGGCGCACCGCGCTCGGCGCCGCCGCGGCGGGTCCGGGGGCGGGTGCGGATGCGGGCGAGGCCGGGAGCGTGCCAAACGGCGCCAACGGCCGCGTGGAGGCGCTCAGCCCGCGCGCCAACGCGCTGCGCCAGCTGGAGCTGGCGATGATCAGGGCGAGCGACACGACGTTCGTGGTCACCGACGCCGAGTGCGCGCAGGTGCAGCGCGACGTGCCCGACGCCAAGGTGCTCGTGATCCCGACCGTGCACGACATCGAGCCGTTCGTGCCCCCGCCCGAGGACCGCTCCGGGATCCTGTTCGTCGGCGGCTTCCAGCACCCACCGAACACCGACGCGGCCGTCAGCCTCGTCAGGGAGGTGATGCCCGAGGTGTGGCGCGAGCTGGGCGACGTGCGGGTGAGCATTGTGGGCTCCGATCCCCCCCCCGAGGTCACAGTGCTGGCCTCCTCGCGCGTCGACGTCACGGGCTGGGTGGAGGACCTGCAGCCGCTGCTCGACGGCGCGCGCCTGATGCTCGCCCCGCTGCGCTACGGCGCCGGCATGAAGGGCAAGATCACGCAGGCGCTCTCCGTGGGGCTGCCGGTCGTCACGACGCCGATCGGCGCCGAGGGCCTGGACGGCCACGAGGAGGAGTGCATGCTGATCGGCGACGGTCCGCGCGAGCTGGCGGCACAGACGATTCGCGCGTACCGGGATGAGGAGCTGTGGCGGCGCCTGTCGAGCGCCGGGCAGGAGCTGATCCTGGCGCGCTGCTCAACGCAGGTGATCTCGGAGCGGCTGGGGGAGCTGCTCGATGGGCGCCACTCGCTCGAGGTGCGCGGCAAACTCCTCGTCAGGAAAGACACCCGTCTCGCACGGTAAGCTGAAGCCTATGGGCTTCACGAGGATTACGGTGCGACCAGACCAGATGGGCGGCGCTCCGTGCATCCGCGGCCTGCGGATACCAGTGGCGACCGTGATCGGCATGGTCGCCGAGGGAATGGGCGATCCAGAGGTTCTCGCCGCGTACCCGGATCTTCAGGCTGAGGACATTCGCGAGGCTATGCGCTATGCCGCAGAGGCCGTCCGCGAGCGCGAGCTTCCGCTTGCTGCCACCGGGTGAGGTTCCTGATCGACAATGCGCTTTCGCCGATAGTTGCCAGGCGGCTTCAAGCGGCCGGACACGACGCTAGGCATGTTCGTGACTACGGACTGCAGGCAGCCAGCGACGATGAGATCTTTGCTTGTGCACAGCAGGAGGGACGCGTGCTCGTATCTGCGGATACGGACTTCGGGACGCTGCTTGCACTACGTCACGAGCGCTCACCGTCTGTCCTGTTGTTTCGACATGGGACGCAGCGACGACCTGAGCAGCAATCGGAGATGTTGCTCGCCAACCTCCCATCGTTCGAACACTACCTAGCCGAGGGCAGCATCGTGGTTATCGAGCCCGGCCGTATCCGGGTTCGGGAGCTTCCGCTCCCGTAGGCGCTCCTGTGGATGCTGCGCCGCTGCTTCCGATCAGCCGGCAGTTGCGGGAGCGACATCAGAATGGCCGTCAGACTTAGCAAGCCAGTAGGCTCAGCGCACCATGGACCGAGCAGTCGTCGTCGGGAACTGCCAGGCGATCGCGCTGGAGCTAATGCTGAGCAACAACGCGCAGTTCGCCCGGCGGTTCGAGTTCGTGCGCTTTCCGGCGGTGCACGAAATCCCGGCGGAGATGGTGCCCGAGCTGCACCGCACCCTGACCGGCGCCTCGCTGCTGATCGTCCAGCGCATCGAGGAGGGCTACCGCGACGGGTTGGGTCTCGGCACCGAGACGCTCGCGCGGATTGCCGGGAGCGCCACCGTGGTGCGCTGGCCGAGCGTCTACTGGGCCGGCTACTTCCCCGACCTCTTCTACCTGCGCGACGCCGCCGGAGCGCCCGTCGTGGACGGACCCTTTGACTACCACGACCGCGTCATCCTCAACGCCTACAACGCCGGGTGCGACATACCCGAGGTGTGCCGGCTGCTGGCCGACCCCGAGCGCCCCTCCGACGCGCAGGCGTGGGCCGCGCACGCCACCGCGGAACTGGAGACCCGCGGCCGCGACTGCGACGTCCACGTCAACGCCTTCATCGCCTCCACGTTCCAGGAGGAGCTGCTGTTCTTCACCATGAACCACCCCGCCAACCGGCTGCTCGGCTTCGTGGCCCAGCAGATCGCCGAGCTGATCGGCATACCCGGCGGCATCGACCACCGGCTGATGCCCGGCGAGCTGCTCGGGCCGACGTTCTATCCGCTGCACGCCAACCACGTGCGCGCACTGGAGCTGCGCTTCGGTGAGCAGGTCAGCGCCGGCCAGGTGCCCTTCAAGATCCGCGGCGTCACTTACGAGCCCGCGCAGGCAATGCAGGCGTTCTTCGACTACTACGCCATGCACCCGCAGCTGGTGGAGCTCAATCTCGAGCCGCGCGCGGCGTGAATCGCTGGAAGCGGGGGCCGAGAGGCGCCGCTTTTCGGCGTTATGGTGCAGATAAAGCATGGCCTATCTGTGTTTGAATGTTGAAAAGCCATAGGATTGGCCGCGGCAGACGATGAGGCTGCGGCTCGCGCGTCCGTCTTGCGCATGGCTTGGCGACCGTGTCAGGAGACCGCGCTGTCCTGGCCGCGTGGCCGCCCACCGGAGCTTGACGGCCGCCCAGCCGAGAACACGTCCTCAAGCCGCGCGATTTGCCCCACAAAAGCCGACTCCGTGAGTCGCAGCCGCTCGCTATCTCCGACGCCCGCATGCGCCAACGCGTAGTCATAGACGACGCGATCGGCCGCACAGCGCTGTTCCAGCGGGTCGAGAGCGTCGGCCGTGAAAAGTCGCTCTCCCGAGGACGCTGTCACCTCCTCGCCTATCGCCTCACCTGTGACGTTTATCGTTCGGGGCTCGAGCTTCACACCAAATAGCCGTGCGAGTCCCCGCCATGCGTCGTCTCCAAGCTCCAGCACACCGACGAAGCCCAGCGTGTCGAGTCGGGCGATGGCGTCCAAGGCAACCGAGTCGATATCGGCCTCCGCGATGAAGCCCTCGGCCGGGATTCGCGCGTCGCCGTCGAGGAGCATCCTACACACCTGGTTATCGACCGCCGCCGCCACCCGCGGCTCGGACATAAACCGAGCGAGGGGCATCAACGCATACTCGTGTGCGCGGTAGGGCAGCAGCCCATCGAAGATATCAGGGGTACGCCAGTACGAATACAGAGACATCGCCCGCGCGCGCGGCTCGCGCAGGATCGTCCCAATTGCCGATGCCTCGGCGATCTCGAGAAGCGATCTCAGTGAGAAGTGACCGCTGACGACCGAGTACCTTCGCAGCGACCGCACCTCCTCATCATCTGCTGCGATCAGTCCCCGCACCGATGGCGCCAGGAGCTCAAACTCCTGAAAGCCACAGAACGTCGAAGCGTCCATGCGCTGCGGGGCCAACCAACCAGAGGGAAATGCTGCCTCAAGTGCGGCATGAAAGCTCATCCCAGCACTTTTTGGGATGTGCATGAAGCAGCGAGGGGAGCCCTGCGCATGCCCGTCAGGCACTAGGCCACCGAAGCCGACGGCTTGCGCAAGACTACGATGCCTGGCCACACGGTCATAGATTCAATTGCCAGAACATCCCCGACGACATCTGGCTGCGAAAACCGCAGGCTACCGCCCGCCGTATGGTCGATCAGACGCTTGATCACCCCAACGACACCCACATCGTGGCTTGGCATTGGCATCGGAGCGGCAGCCTCGGCCGAAATCGGTGCGGGAGAACTGTCGAGGTTTGCAACGTCCAGTCGAGCCGCAAGCCGCCCGCCGTCATGCCAGCTCGGCATGTATCCAGTGCCCCAATCCTCGATGCAGTAAAGCCCGCCCGGGCGCAGGTGCTCGGCATAGAGAGCCTGTAGCGATCGAGCGGTCGTGACTCCGAGATGTGAGGCGTCGTCGATGATCACATCGAAGCCAGCAGGCGCGTACTCCGCCCGTACGCGGTGCATCAGATCCGCATCGGCCTGGTCGCCACGAACCACGTGCACACGAGACCCAAGTTGAAGCTCGGGCGGTCCCAGGTCCACCCCGACGATTGTCGCCCGCGGGAAAGCGTCGCGCCACATCTCCAGTGAGTCGCCACCCCACACCCCCAGCTCCAGGAGTGCAAATGCCCGATCCCGCAAGGACTCGAGCAGCCGCTCGTAGATCGGAAGATACGGCGCCGGCTTGACCACGGGGTCCGCCGTACCGCGCTCCGGCAGGCGCAACCAGCCATCCCGCTCGGAGCCTCTCCGCCTTGATGTGATCTTACGCATGTTTTCGATATGAGGAGGCAGTCATTCGGCCACCAAGCACGTGTCCCGCACAGCGTCCGACAGCCTATCGAGCCGCGCCCGAGCCAGAGGGCACGCGACATGCCGGCCCGAATCTGCCGATGCCGGCCGATGTTATCTGCGCCCCGCCAATCGGACTCGTCGTTACGCTCGCGCTAGTAGCTCCCGGGGGAACGGTCGCGTAGATACGCTGGGTCGTTCCGGCAAGCGAATCTCCAGGCTGTGTGTCTTCGTGTGGGTTGCTGCCGTTGAACTGAATCAGCACCGGAGATAGGCCACCTCCCGTCTGGGTCAGGCTGATAGCAAGCGTTTGGCCGGCGCAGACCGTGACTACACGTGTAACGCTGGATGTCAGGCTTCCATTTGCGGTCCGCGGGCCCGCCCAGCAGGAAGGAACCCCGATGGTAACGCGATCGCACACAGCAAGGGGGATGGGACGCAAAGGACGGCTGACGAGCTTGTACAGATCCCAACCGCTCCCGGCAAACTCAACCTGGCCGTGATGAGTCAGCACTTGAGAGACGTAGTCTGCCTGACCCTGAAGGCGCTCAGCTTCGGTCACGAGCAGCCAGTTGATGCCCACTGCGGGCAGGTCCACAAAAGTCTGGTCCGCCGTAGTAGGCAGCGGTCCATGAAGCTCGAGACGAGGTATAACCTCATAGCCGAGGGCATATAGTTCACGCCCTTCGGTCAGCCACCCCCGCTCAAAGGCGGTCGTTGCCACGCGCGAGCCTGGTGGTGAAAGCCGGTTGAAAGCCAGCATCGCCGAGCGTGCGGGCAGCGCCACTTCTTCATAACTGGACGCCTTCCACCGTCCGATAGCTGCATAAATAGGCGGCTTGCGTGTCGGTACGTTCCAGAACTGGCCGATCGTGATCGGAAACGACGCGACCGCCGCAAGACCGGCAGCCAGAACGCCGACCTGCTGCGCACGCTTGGATAGGGAAACCCCTCGGAGAACCATGAGTGTGAGGGCGACCGAAACAAAGCCAATCGGCAGCAGATAACGCAGATAGCGCAGGTTCATCCACCAATAGATAATGGCCGGGAGCAGGGCTATCCACACCAAGCGGCTGGCACGGGAGCGCTTACCCCCATACCAGCCAAACAGCACCGCGAAGAGTATAGCTCCAACGAAGATTCCAAACGCACCCGGGGGGGCGATCTCTATCATGAGACTTGGATCGAGGACGGATTTCCAAATCACCTCAACTGGGCCAAACGTGCCCGGATGCGGCCAGAAGGGAAAATCGGCCTTCTCGTTGACGGGCAACCAGTATTTACTGTGAAAGATGTTGTTGTAGGCCGGCAGCACAGGATTTCCCGTCGAGATCCAGCGCAGGATGAGCGGCGGAAGACTCGTAATCGCGGCTCCCAAGGCAGCGAAGATCAAACGCGTGGTGACTGTGCGAGTGGCACGTCCAGCCGCTATCCAGACAAGGAGCAGCATGGCAAAAAGGGGAATCAAATGCAGCTTGAGAGACGGCCCCGCGCCAGCCAACAGGCCCATGGCAAATGCGATGCCGCGCACGTGACGATCACGGCGCAGCTCCAAGGACTCGACCAGTGCGGCGCACATGGCGAGCGCCGCGAGCGCAAGCAGAAGGTCATCGTCAGCGGTACTCGCCTCCCAAAAGAGGTGGGGCGTAACGACGACCGCCACCGCCGCGAGCGGGCCAAGCTGACCATAGCGGCGCCCCCACCACCAGAGGGCAGCGGCCGCCAACGCAAGTCCCAACAGCTGCATATAGCGACCGACGGCAGCGCCACCCAGCAGATGCCCGTAGACCGCGAGCACCTGAAACCAGCCCGTGATCTCCAGCTGGACGTGCTGGGGGATGGAGCCGATATAACCAGTCTGTGCCCATAGCTCGGGTAGATACGCCTTGCCATAGAGAGCGTCGAACTGGATCTCGGGCGCCGCGGTGTAGATGGCAGCCCATGCGCATACCAGCAGAATTATGCCCACGCTCGCCAGGCCGAGCGGGGAATTGCCGACCTCCTTTAGGAGTGACTGGCGGCGGGCATATACGCGGCTGAGCAGGCGCACACACCCAACCGACCCCACCGCTATCACAACGATTCCGCCGGTCCACCATCGCAGCACCGACAGACGCCCGAGCAAGAGCGTCCCGAGGCCCAAAACGGCGATCCCACCGAGCCAGGCGACGAGGGCAAGGGCCGCAAGACGGTCGGCGCCGAGACGACGCAGCAGCCGCTCTCCCAGCTCCCAGGCGGCAGCCATCGTCAGAACAGAGGACAACATCGCCACTGCCTGCCCGCCAGGGATCGCGGTCGCGAGCAGAACGAGACACAGCAGAGCGGCAGGCCCGCCGACCGCGAGCCATCGCCAGCGACCGGGCGCAAAGACAGCCACGAGCGCGATGAGCGCCACGGCCACCGCGTTGAGCCACACATAGTGGTGCGCCGCTTCCGCGCTGTAGATGCCGCTGGAATGCAGGATATGCCATCCCGACACCAGCTGGACGGCCAGCAGGACCACGCAGATGGCCGATGCGATCAGCGCCAGCGCCCGACGCGATGGCACACGCGCCTGACGAGACAGCGCCGTAGCCCCCATATCGCTTGGGCCATCCGCGGGCAGGGGCTTCGTAAGGGACCCGACGACGAAACGCACCGGCGCAGGCTAGCGTACTGAGACGATGGCCATTACGGTGACCTTCGACCTCGAGGACAACCGCGCCTCGCCCACTCAGGAGGTCCGTTTTGTTCGGATGACCGAGAGATTTGCCGAGTTCATGGACGATATCGGCGCACGCGGGACCTTCTTCGTCGTTGGGGAACTGGCCGACGTCCACCGCGGGCTCATCCGCGATCTGGCCGCTGCCGGACACGAGATCGCGCTGCACGGCCTGCGACACGTCGCCCTCGGAGAGGTAGGACCTGCGCGACTGCGCGACGAGCTCATACGCGGACGCACACTGCTCGAGGACCTCATAGGACAGCCCGTCACCGGCTTTCGTGCGCCCATCTTCTCGCTGACGCCCACCACTGCCTGGGCGATCGACGATCTACAGGCCGCTGGTTTTGACTACTCCTCCAGCGTGCTGCCCGCCGGCAATCCCCTTCACGGATGGCCTGGGGCGCCCCGACAGCCCTTCCGCTGGCCCGGCGGACTGCTTGAGATGCCGTGCCCTCTTCTCGGACGAGGACGCCATGCGGTGCCGTTCTTGGGCGGCGTCTACCTGCGCTATCTACCGCGACCCCTTCTCGCCGCGGGCGTCAGGCGCCTTGACGGACAAGCCTGCCCCTGGAGCTATTTGCATCCCTACGATCTGGATCCCGATGAGCGCTTCTTCGTGCTGCCCCATGCCGGCTGGCTGACCAGCCGTATCGTCCATGCGCGTCGGCGCGGCACCCTTGATCGCCTGCGTGCGGTGTTGGACGCCGCCCACGAGCTAGGCCCGCCGCTCGGCGAGCTCGCGAGCGCGATGCCGGATGTGCCCGTGTACTCGCCGTGACGCGCCTACATCGGCGAGTGCTCATCCATCCGCGGCAGGCCTTGGGGCACATGGCTCATGAGCGGAATAGCCAATGCCTCATTGGTATCATCGCCGCGAATGCCGGCGCGGCCCAAAGCTGTCCCTTTTTCTGATCCGCTCAGGCGAATGGCAGGGTCCATCTGGCTACGCATCGTAGTGACCGTCGGTCTTCTGGCACTCGTGGGCTCCCAACTCGACTGGGCCGATATCGAGCAGCGCCTGCGCCATGGTAATCCGGCAAGCCTGCTGATCGCAGTGGGGTTGATAGGCATAGCCCTGGTCGTCGGAGCCTATCGCTGGCGTGCCCTGCTGATTGCCGCAGGTGTGAAGATGGAGACAGGTGAACTCGCGCGCGTCTATGCCGTGTCCACTTTCTCAGGAACATTTCTGCCGACGGCAGTGGGCGGGGATGTGACGCGTACCCTGCTTGTCAATGGCCGCGGGCCGCTGCTTGGAAGCGTCGCGATGACCGTCCTGGTCGATCGCTTTGGAGGGATGATCGGCTTGATGGGGCTCGCTTGGATCGGAGTTGCGCTACAGCCGGCAACTATCCCGCAAGGGACAATCGTGTTCCTCGCGTGGGTCAGTGGCGGGCTGATACTCGCGACCACCGTGATCGCAATGGCGACCATGCGCTCTTCGCCGCTTGCCCGCAAGCTGGTACCGGCTCGCCTGGAGCGCCTGGCGCTCAACTCTCGAAGCCTGCTGCGGACTTACGCCCGGACTCCGCGTCTACTTGTCCTCGTTGTGGTTTTAAGTATAGTGTTCCAAGCTCTTGTGGCAGCACAGGTCGTCTTTCTCGGTCGTGCCATAGGAGTGCATCTTTCGCTTGCCACCGCAGCCGTCACCGTAACGCTTGTCACGGTCGTCACGCTGATTCCCATCTCGATCGGAGGGTTCGGAGTCCGGGAGGCAACTTATGTGGTACTCCTAGGTGCGGTCTCGGTGAGCGCCTCCGACGCAACCCTGATTTCACTCATGACCGCGTTTACCTTGTTCATCGCAAGCCTGCCTGGAGCGCTCATGCTGGCGCACCGTGGACTCGTCCCGGCGCTTGAGGTCCGCCCCGATCAATGAGCGTTCAGTCCGTTCTCATCGATGCCGGAGCCCTTGTGCTACTTGCATCTACCATCGCCCTGGTACGCAAGCGCCTGCTTTCGATACGGTACGGGCTGGGCTGGATAGCTGTGTCACTTGTCGGTTTGCTGGGAGCGCCCTTCCTGGCGCTCCTGTCTCGTCAGGCCCATAGCCTTGGATTCACTCCTACGGGGTTTTCCCTGGGCATCTTCATCGTGTTCCTCGGGTTGCTGTGCCTGCAGCTGTCGATATCCCTGTCAGGGCTTCATAATGCGATTCAAGACCTGGCCGAGCACAGCGCCTTCTTGGAGGCCAGGGTGCATCGCCTAGAAAAAGGCGATCCCGGTGTAGAACTGGATAGTCAGACTTCACAGATGCCCTATGAGGAGCCGGCTTGAGCACCTCCCAACTTTCGCGATTGCCACCCCTAATACTGATTCCAGCGCTCAACGAGGAGCGCAGTGTCAGTCATATCGTTACTGTCGCTC
This sequence comes from uncultured Solirubrobacterales bacterium, assembly GCA_963821895.1. Taxonomy (GTDB): domain Bacteria; phylum Actinomycetota; class Thermoleophilia; order Solirubrobacterales; family Solirubrobacteraceae; genus Palsa-744. Next base: position 29,161 of record CAWGFQ010000003.1, on the reverse strand, counting down.
GCTCGCTCGGGTATCCAGTCTGCGTTATCGACGATGGCTCAACCGATAGCACTGCCAAGATGGCGCGTGCGGCAGGGGCGACGGTCCTGGGACTACCGGTCAACCTCGGTGTCGGGGGCGCCCTCCGCTGTGGTTTTCGCTATGCGCTCAAGGAAGGCTATTCGACCGTTGTGCAAGTCGATGCCGACGGCCAGCACGATCCACGCGACATACCCGCGATGCTGGAGCTCATGGCCAAAAGCAACGCAGATATGGTGATCGGCTCGCGCTTCGCGCATTCGAGCCGCGCTTATCCGGTGGCGCCCGGCAGACGCTTTGCGATGCGTCTGCTCGCGTGGCGCGCAAGCAGGTCGGTCAGCGCTCCGGTCACCGATGCGACGTCCGGCTTTCGCGCCATCAGATGGCCTTTACTGGGATATTTCGCGGCAGACTATCCCGTGGAGTACCTGGGGGATACCGTCGAGGCCCTGATCGCGGCTGGCCACCGTGGAGCACGGGTGATAGAGCATCCGATCAAGATGTCCCCTCGGTTGCACGGAAACTCCAGTGCCGGAGTCTCGGCCGGCATCTGGTACGTCGCCAGAGTCCTACTGGCCGCGACCCTGATGCGTGGACGATCGCTGCCTCCACCGCGCGGAGATGTGCAGCTGGGAGACACCGAGACAGCTCGCCATGACTGACCAGGCCTTATCTCGAGGTGCAGATCACTCCGATGACCTCACGACGGCGCAGCTGGCCTTTGACGATCTCGCCGCGACAGCCAAATTACTGGCAGAAGTCTTCCCGTCAAGCCATACGGGCCGGGTGGACTATCTGCAATGGCTCTACCGCGACTCTCCTTTTGGAGAGAACATAGAGGCGAACGTGGATGATCAGCTGGGGCGTGCGGGGCACTACACGCTGATCCCAATCGCGCTTTCATCAAGCGGGAAGGCCCGACGCGGAGCGCTATCCCTAAACACCGCGGTGCACAGCCGGGCGCGAGGCAAGGGCGTCTTTGTGGATCTTGCGACCAAGGCGCTGGAGCTTGCGGCACAACGAGATATTGAGACTGTTCTTGGCGTATCAAACGCCAACTCAACGCCCGGCTTCGTTGGTCGACTGGGCTTCCAGCTTATCGACGCGCTGCCGGCTACCATTCTTACGCCGCTTGCCGGCGGCAGCCGTTCACACTTTGACAGTTTTTGGGCCGCGGGACAGTCACCTCCGATTCAGAGCGGCCTGCTGTCGCCGTCCTCTTCTGGCATGGCGCGGCTCTGGACGCCCGAGACCCTCGGCTGGCGTCTGGCCTCGCCAATCGCCCGGTACGCCGTACATGTCGGAGCTGATATGGCTGCCGTGACGACCCAGGATCGTCGCATGGGCGTAGCCTTTGCAGTGATTCTCAAGCTGTTTGCATCAGCCCCTGTGGGCCTTTCGTCGACGAAGGCCCTTGTTCGGCACATATGCAGGTGGCATCGTGCGCCGTTGGCGCTGCATATTGGCATCAATGAGAACTTCAATCCCAGGGGGATACCGTTGCCCAGGCGACTGAGGCCCTCCCCGCTGAACCTGATCCATCGCAATCTCCAGCACGCGGCCGGAACGCCATCCATCTCTTGCTTTGAGCTGCTCGACTTCGACGCGTACTGAGCGCACAATCCGGGCGCGTCGAATACCATCAACCTAGTGCAGCTGACCGAGCAACCACCAGCAGTTACGCCAACCCAACCGGACATCGCTCGGCGCACTTGGACAGGAGCAGCTACTGCCGCGGTCGGGCTCCTGCCCGTGCTAGCCGGTTATATTTTCTATAGTCGCTGGCTCGACCTCTTTCCGCAGATCGAGTTCCGCACCTGGATGTGGGCCAACGCCGACCTCAGATGGTTCCTCGTCAGTGCCTTCACCCACCAGGGGGCCTTCTCTCGCAGCAGCTCCTTTCTTGCCGATAGCGTAACCAGGTCGATTTGCGGGGTGTCGATCCGCTGCATCAACGCGCCGGGGTTCTGGATGATCCTCCTGGCGAGCTACCTGCTCTTCTGGCTGATCGTGCGGCTGACAGGGAGCGTTGTCGGCGCCGCCGTGGCAGCGACCCTGTGGGTGCTTTCACTCCCAGTGCTGGACGGCTTCTCTTGGCAGGCCACTATGGGTGACCGTATCGCCGTCGTCTTTGGACTGGCGACAGTTCACGCTTCGCTGTCGGGCATGCGAGCGGTAAGCCGGCGAGCGACATTCCTCCGGATCGCCATTGCCAACGTCCTCGTACTGATCCCAGCCATCGTCACGTACAACGCCAAGGAGATCTCCTGGCTGGTCCTGCCGAGTCTGGTTCTCCTGGCTATTGCCCTCACCGACGACTGGGAGCTCGGTGCGATCGCTCGGCGTGCGAGCGTTCTGATCGCGACCGCAGTCTATTCAGTGTTCCGGATAATCGATACCTTTGTGCTGCTTGGGGAATCGCCAGGGTCCCAAAGTCTCGACTTCGGGGGTTCCCCCGCTCACAACGCGAACCTCTATGTCGCCTACCTGACAGATCGCCTGATCCCCGACAACACGGCCCACGTGCTCCTGGCTGTCACCCTGGCTGGGGTGCTCATCGCTCTCGTGCGCTACCGAAAAGCGGGTAAAGAGGTCAGAGCGCAGATCCAAGTCATGGCGTGGGCCGCCTTGTCCGTGCTGGGCGGACTGATCCTCTGCCTTTTTACTCCGTCTCCGGGTCCATATCTTCTGCTGCTCCCCTCGCCCTTTCTCTGGATCGCCCTCGTCGCGCTGTGGCGCTCGCTTCGGCCGTCGCATCGCGTCGTCCGGCCGGTCGCCGGGCTCGGCTTCGCAGCCGCCACCGCCACGGTCCTGCTGCTCGGGCTGAACAGCTCCTATTCGCTCTACGGCGACCTGCTGTCGTGGTCGAGCAACTTCAACCGATCTCTTCCGGTCATCGCCGCCGACGTGCCGATCGGGGCGCCGATCGACTTCGTGATCGGCGAAGCCCCATTTCTCGCCTATCGCTTCGTGGGCGAACCTGGAGAGCGCCAGGTCGACCAGTTCATCTACCGCCGGAGCGTGATCCTACCCGCGGCCGAAGCGCGCATGGCCAACGTGACGAAGCCGTTCGGGTCGTTCTCCGGCTACTCGATCGTCTTTGGCAGCGACCTGGCCGTCACCGAGATCCTTCACGACTCGCGAGTGATCTACCATGCCCCCGCCACATAGCCGCCAGAGAGTCGCAGGTGGGCGCATCCGTCTCGCCCGGGAGCGAGGATTATCATCGCTGCCATGAACGATGCGAGCGCCCCAGCCCATCGGTCTGACCTGGAGCGCATGGCGCGCCCTACCGGCCCTTCCATCGAGAACCGACTCGCAACACCGCTGCAGGGCTACTGGCTTGAACGTGCGGCACGACACACGCACGACAGCTATGCCGGCGTCCCGCTTTCCAAGTTCCCCGAGGATCTACGTGTGTATGAGCACCTGATGTGGGCCGACCTGCCGAATGTCGTGATCGAGATCGGCACGCACTGCGGAGCTAGCGCCCTGTGGTTTCGCGACCGACTGCGCACCTTGGCCGCCTATGACCTGATACCTAACTACCGGGTTGTGACCATCGACATCCAGGCCGAGCACGCGCGCCCGTACCTCACTCGGGCAGACCAGCGATGGGAGGAGAGCATCACACTGGTGTCCGGCGACGTGTGCGACGAGAGCCTACCTGTGAGAATCGCAACGCTTCTACCCAGCCCAGCGCGTTGCTTCGTGGTCGAGGACTCCGCACACGAGTACGCCACCACTATGGCGGCTCTCGCGGGCTTCTCCCGATTTGTTCCCCCTGGGGGGTTCTTCGTAGTCGAGGATGGTTGCGTCGACGTCGAGGCGATGCGCCTCGAAGAGAACTGGCCACGTGGTGTTCTTCCAGCCGTCGCGGACTGGTTGGCCGGCCCAGCAGGTGTCGCCTTCGCCACCCGTCGTGACCTGGAGTTTTACGGCCTGACCTGCCATCCAGGAGGCATATTGCAGCGTGCCATATCTAAACTCGGGGGTGCGACCTGACAGTGTCGCGGCGAGCCAGGAGCAGGATCACGTCCGCATATTGCGGTCGCTCAAATATCGGAGTTATCGCCCACAGCACGAGGAATGTTGCCACTGAGGAAACCGTAGGGCGTGTGACCGTATGTATCCGTGCCCATAATCCATCTCGACGGATTGAGCTGAGGGGCTTACGCCGGACAACGGTGCAACCGTGCCGCTCGATTATGCGCTGTAGGGCAGCTGGAGTGAAGTAATGGATGTGCGGACTCGGCAGGCCGTATTGCCAGAGACGGAGATAGGGTCCGCGAAACCCAACCCGCGCCAGCATGGTCGCGATGCGGTAGGCAAGGCCGGACGCGCTGGGGATATTCACGCTGAGCAGTCCCCCGGGGGAAAGGGTATGCTCACAGGCGTCCAACGCAGCGTCCACGTCCGGGATGTGCTCAAGAACGTCGTTGAAGCTTATGACATCTGCACGCTCTTCTTGACCGACAACCGATGGGAAGTAACCGTTCCGGACGGTGAGCCCTTGCGCGCGGGCGTGCTCGACCATCTCTGTCTCGGGCTCAATGCCTTCGGCGCGCATCCCGCGGCGAGTCGCTGCATCGAGGAACCAACCGTGCGCGCTTCCGATATCGAATAGCCGCTTTCCCTTGAGTGACATCTCCGTGGCCATCTCGTCCAGGATCCGAGCGTTGTTGTCGTCTCGTAATCCCTTGAAACCCTCGATACGGCGAGAGCGGTCAATCGGCTCGTGCAACTCGACCGAGTCGATCCTGGGAACCAGCGATGAACGCCACGTTCCGCATGTCGGGCATTCGGCCGACCAACCCGCGACGCGCGCGCGGAGTGGCGAGCCACAGACGATGCAGGGCTGGCCATCCAGCTCGGACAAAGAGGGCTCGCGACACATAAGCTCACCCTACCCCCAAGAGGTGTGTCCCGTGCCGGGGCTCGGTGCTCTGCATGCCGCCCCACCGAGCGCGGACGCTGGGCAGGAGGCCCAGCGGCTACTTCGCCCGGCCGCGCAAGCAACACACGTGGACGATCTCAAAAGATCCACCCCATCACCGCCCGCGCCCACGGGTCCCCGACCCGGCGCCCGTGACTGAGCGCCCGCGCGCCGCGCCCGCCCGCTAGCCTTCCGCCCCGTGCAAACCATCCCCAGCCGTCTGCCGGGTGCCGTCGTGCTCGCCCCGCGTGTGTTCCCCGATGCGCGCGGCTTCTTCGCCGAGACCTACCGGCGCGAGTGGCACTCCGTCGCGGGCATCCCCGCCGAGCTCGACTTCGTCCAGGACAACCACTCGCGCTCCACGCGCGGGGTGGTGCGCGGGATGCACTTTCACATCGGCGCCGGCGTGGCCAAGCTGGTGCGCTGCGCGCGTGGCAGCGTGCTCGACGTGCTCGTCGATCTGCGGCGGGGCAGTCCCACCTACGGCGAGTGGGATGGATTCGAGCTGAGCGAGGAAAACATGCACGTCCTCTACGTGCCGATCGGTTTCGCACACGGCTTCTGCGTGCTCAGCGAGGTGGCCGATCTGATGTATAAGCAGAGTGCTTATTACTCGCCCGAGGTGGAGCGCGGCATCGCCTGGGACGATCCCGAGGTGGGCATCGAGTGGCCGCTGCCGCGTGAGCAGCTGCAGGTGAGCGAGCGCGACGGGAGCGCGCCGCGCCTGGCGGCGGTCGCGGACGAGCTGCCGTTTCGCTATACGGCGTAGAGGATTGGGAGGAGAGGTTGCCGCGTGGTTGCCGCCAGGCTGTCGGTGGCGCTCTCTCAGGCCGAGGCAGTCCAGAAGCGCAGCTCCGTGGGCACCTGCTCCACGGCCACGGCCGCGGCCGCGTGCTCGCCGCCGAGGAGGAGGAGCTCCGCGACCCACAGGGGCGCCGCCGCCGGGTGGTGCTGCGCCGCCGCCGCGCCGGAGAGCCCTGCGCCGGTGCACTTCAGCGCCGCCTCGTGCGCCGTCCACAGGCGTAGGAACTCCTTTGCGCGCTCGCGCGGGGGGAGGGCGCGCAGGCGCCGCGCCTGCTCGGTCCCCCAGATGCGCGCTGCCAGCGCGGGCTCGTCGCGCGCGCGGGCGCGCGTGTGACTGGTGCCTGCGACCTCGACGTCGATGCCGACCTGCGCGCTGCCCGCCGTGAAGGCAAGCAGCGCGAGCGGCCCGCTGTGGCTCAGGTTGAAGCTCACCGCCGGTGCCGGCCCGGCGCGCGCCTCCCCCGCGGGTGCCATCGCCCCGGGCGCCACCCCCGCCTCGCCGGCCAGCGCGGGCTTGCCGTGCGGGCCTCTCACGAACCGCAGCTCCTGCGCTGGCCGGCCCAGGTATTCGCCGAGCAGCGCCCGCAGGATGCCATCCGCGCTGCCGCGCGGTGTGCCCCTCCCGCGCCGCGGGGCGCCCCCGCGCGGCATGCTGCTCGCGCGCGGCGGGCCCTCTGGCAGCTCCACGCGCCACACATCGACCACGCCCTCCCGCAGGGGCGCCGGGGGCGAGGGGGCGGGGCGCCAGTACGGCTGGATCTTGCTGCGCTCGGGCATATGGCCAACCGCGGACACTACGGATCAGAACGGGCCGCCGGGTGTCGATACCAAGTACATGGTGAACCTTCCGCGCGCTGCAATGAGACGCCTCACCTCCACCGCTCGCCTCACCCTCGCGCTCGCCCTCCTGGCGGGCGGCACGGCGGGCCTCTTCGCGCTGGCGCCCGCCGGCGCGGGCGGCGCGGAAGCGGGCGTGAACCTCACGAGCATCAGCCCCGGCAGCGTGCAGCAGGCGATCGCGCTCGGCGCCAACTGGGTGCGCCTGTTCGTGCCGTGGGGCGACATCGAACCGGCGCGCGGCGTGCACGCGCAGAACTGGCTCGCCGAATACGACCGCGTGCTGAACATGCTGCCCAAGGGCACGCACGTGATCTTCGACGTCGTCACCGCGCCCGCCTGGGAGACAGGCGCAGGCGGCAACGCGCCCCCGCACAGCGACGCCGACTACGCGGCGCTCCTGCACTTCCTGGCGCAGCGCTGGGCCGGACGGGGCGTGGCGTATGAGATCTGGAACGAGGAGGACGCCTCGCGCTGGTGGGCCGGCGCGCCCGACCCGGCTGGGTATACGCGCCTGTTGCAAGCCACGTATCCGGCGATCAAGAGCGCGGACCCCAGCGCCACGGTGGTGCTCGGGGGCCTCACGGGCAACGACTACAACTTCCTGCAAGGGGTATATGAAGCAGGCGGGAAGGGCTACTTCGACGCGGTCGGCGTGCACACCGACACGGCCTGCAACGTGGACTCCCCCGAAACGTTCCTGCGCGACCAGGACGGGCGTCTGGACCAGGACTCCTTCCTGGGCTACCGCGAAGTGCACGCCACCGAGCTCGCCAACGGTGACGACAAGCCGATCTGGATGACCGAGGCCAGCTGGCGCACGACCGAAGCGACTTGCCCCGAAGGCGCCTGGGCCGGGCAGAAGCCCGAGGGCGTCAGCGAAGAACAGCAGGCCACTTTCCTTTCCCAGGCCTACCACTGCCTCGACGAAGACCCCTACGTGCAGGTGGCGCTGTGGTACCCGCTGATCGACGAAGGCTCCGTCGTGTCGGGCCTCGAGCACGGGAACCTGTCGCACAAGCCGGCCTGGGCCGCGATGCGAGGCTACCTCGAACACGGCGACCAGCTGACGGGCAGCTGCGGGCACTTCTCGGGGCCGACGATCACGCTGAAGACGCCGCACGAAAACCAGCGCTACAGCGGCATCCTGCCGTTCAAGGCCGTGGCCAGCGACCCGGTGGGGATCCGCCACGTGAGTCTCTACTGGGACGGGCACCTCGTGCGCAACTGGGTGCCGTACCTGTTCACGCACACCTACCCGATCTCGACCGTCGCCGAAATGCGCTGGTCGGGCGCCTCGAAGATCTCCCCCGGCAAGCACGTGCTGACGATCCTCGCCAAGGACAAGCTGGAAAATGTCTCGACTGTGCACATGACGATCGTGCACGTAGGCGCGCGCCCGCATCGCAAGCGCCGGCATCGCCCGCATCACTGAGCGGCTCGGCGCCCGCCCGCACCACCGAGGGCCGCACCCTGACAAAATGGGCGTTATGGCGAGCCCTCCGGCCCAGGCCCCTTCGCGCTTGCAGCGCCTGCGCGAGCGCACAGACGGCTTCACGGTGACACCCCGGCAGTACGTCTGGTTCGCCTTTGCGGCGCTCGTGGCGCTCACGGTGATCGTGCTCACCGGCGCCGCCGTGCGCCTCACCGGCTCAGGCCTGGGCTGCCCCAGCTGGCCGCGCTGCTACGGCAAGGTCTACCCGCCGCTGAACACGCACGCGGTGATCGAGTTCTCCAACCGCCTGCTCACAGGCCCAGTGTCGATCGCCGCGGGACTCGCGTGGCTGGCTGCACTGCGGCGGCGGCCCTACCGGCGCGACCTGGTGTGGCTGGCGGCGCTGCTGCCGCTCGGCGTCGCCGGGCAGGCGATCCTCGGGGGCTTCACGGTGAAGGGGGCGCTCGACTACGGCTGGGTGATGAGCCACTTCGCGCTCTCGATGCTGATCCTGGCGGCAGCGGTCGCGCTGCTGTGGCGCGCCATGCACGAGCCGGGCGAGCGCACGGCGACGGACCGGGACCTGACGCTGGTGCGCAGCGTGTGGGGGCTGATGATCCTGGGCGGCATTACGATCGTGGCAGGCACGGCCGCCACCGCCGCGGGACCCCACGCGGGCGGCAGCCCGGGGCAGCGCATCAACCGGCTGGACTTCGACGGCAAGGGCACGATGGACTTCGTGATCCACCGCCACGCCGAGCTGGGGCTGGCCTTCGGGCTGCTGGCCGTGGGCGTATGGTGGCTTGCGCGCAGGCGCGGGGCCGGCGCGATGCTCACGCGCACGCTCACCTGGCTGTGCGTGCTGATCGCCCTGCAGGGCATCGTGGGCATCGACCAGTACGAGACGCACCTGCCCACGGAGCTCGTCTGGGTGCACGTCGGGCTGGCTTGCGGCTGCTGGCTGGCATGCCTGTGGGCGAGTTGCGCGGCGGGGTCCCCGAGGCGCGTCAGGGCAGCTCTGCCCGAGCCTCAGCAGGCCTCCCGCACGCCGGTTTCCGTGTAGCCGGCGCCCGCCGCGGCAGGCGTTTCCGTGTAGTCGTCCCCGCCAGGCGTTAGCCTGCTCGCAGCAACGACACCCGAGAAGGGAGTGTTATGACCAAGAACGATCTGGCCGACAAGGTCGCAGAGCGCACCGGACTGGCCGCGAGCCAGGCCCGCCAAGCGCTGGAGGCTGCGATCGACGCGGTCGCCGACGAGCTCGCCTCAGGCGGCGAGGTGGCCCTTGCCGGCTTCGGCAAGTTCAGCGTCAGCAGTCGCGCCGCCCGGCAGGGCCGCAACCCCGCCACCGGCGAGACGATCCAGATAGCCGCCAGCAAGGCGGCGAAGTTCAGCGCGGCATCGGCGCTCAAGAGCCGCCTGAACTCCTAGGCGAACCACCGAGTGCACATAGGCCCACCTGGCGATCACCGGTCCCCGCGGCCGGTGACGTCCGGGTCATGCCGTCTACAGTGGTGGCGATGTCCTCGAACGGCCCAGCTGTGGGTAGCGCGAGCAGCGGCAGCGGCGCGAGCGGCGGCAACCGCGGCGATGCGCGCACGATGGCCGGCGGGCGCGACGGCACGAGCGGCGGCAATGGCGACGGCGCGGGCATGATGGCCGGCGGGCGCGGCGGCACGCTGGCGGTGGCTTGCCTGGCCACGGCGATGCTGATGCTCGACATCGCCGTGATCAACACGGCGCTCTCACACATCGCCAGCGACCTGCGCGCCGACCTGACGGGCCTGCAGTGGATCATCGACGCCTACACGCTGACGCTGGCGACGATCGTACTGAGCGCCGGCTCGCTGGCGGATCGCATCGGGCGCCGGCTCGTGTTCGCCTGGGGCATCGCGATCTTCACGGCCTCCTCGCTGGTGTGCGCACTGGCGGGCACGATCGTCGTGCTCGACGTGGCGCGCGCGGTGCAGGGCATCGGCGGTGCGCTGATGTTCGCCACGTCGCTCGCGCTGATCTCCGCGACCTTCTCCCAGGCCGATCAGCGCGCGAAGGCCTTCGCCGCCTACGGCGCGACGATTGGCGCGGCCTTCGCGATCGGCCCGCTCGTGGGGGGCCTCTTGACGAGCGGCTTCTCGTGGCGGGCGGTGTTCTTCATCAACGTGCCCCTGGGCGTGTTCGCCCTGCTGGCCACGCGCCTGTGGGTGAGCGAGTCGCGCGACCCGCACCCGCGGCGCCTTGACTGGCCGGGGCAGGCAACGCTCTCGGCGAGCCTCTTCCTGCTGGTGCTGGCACTGCTGCGCGGCAACATCGACGGCTGGGGCAGCCCCAAGATCCTCGCCGCGCTCTTCGGCGGCGTGGCGCTCTTGGGGGTATTCGTGTGGGTGCAGGCGCGCGTGCGCTCGCCGATGCTGCCGCTGCGTTTCTTCCAGCGTCCGGCATTCGCCGGCGCGCAGGTCGCGGCGTTTGCGATCTCGGCCTCGTTCTTCGCGATCTACCTCTACCTGACGCTGTACATGCAGGAGGTGCTCGGTCTGTCCCCTGTGCAGACGGGGCTGGTGTACCTGCCGGGGACGGTGCTGATGTTCGTGATCAGCGGCGCTAGCGCGCCGCTCGTGCAGAAAACCTCGCCCGGCCTGCTGATCGTCGCGGGGCTCGCGCTGGTGGCGGGCGGCATGGCGCTGATCACGATCGTCACTCCCACCTCCTCGTGGGCGCTGATCCTGCCGGGCGAGCTGCTGGCAAGCGCCGGCACCGGCCTTTTCAATCCGGCGCTGAGCGCCGTGGCACTGGGGTCGCTGCCCGAGCGCCACGGGGGGCTGGCGGCGGGCGTGAACGACACCTTCCGCAACACCGGCATCGCGCTGGGCACCGCTGTGTTCGGCGCGCTCGTGCCGGCCGCGGCGGCGATCGGCCACGGCTCGGGCGCGGCGTATGTGAGCGGCCTGCGCCACGCGCTCTTTCTCGCCGCGGCCGTGGCGGCAGTGGGCGCCGTGGCCAGCGCGCGGCTGATCGGCGTGCGCCGTTCCCACCACGCGCTGGTGGCCGCCGGGCAGGAGCCGCTCGAGGCTCCCGCGTATGCGATGTCAGAGCCCGCGTAGGCTGGGACGCCAAGCAACGGTCATGCGCAAGTCGAGGCTTTGGTGAGGGTGCTGCTGGCAGTTTGAGCAGCGCGGAGGTGTCGACGTAAAGGATGGCCGGGGGCGGTTCAGTGGCTGCCATGCCCGCCATCGGGCCGCTCGCCGCGCACCGCGAGAAGCGCCCTTGTGCCGGCGTCAGTTACGGGTCCGGTCAGAGGACCTCGTTCGGCGAGCACGTCACGCAGGTTCCGCGTGGCAGGCCGAAGCGCCCCCGTACGGTCAGCAACAGCCTGGGTCCGCGGGACCCTCTTGAGCGAGGCATCTGAGCTGATCTGGGTGTGCCGTGACTTTGCCATGCTCGACAGGCTACCGCTTGCCGGAGACGTTGCGTCCCGGTTATCGAGTCCGGTCCTGCGTAGCGCGGAACTCGTGAAGAAGCGCGTCGCGAAGGCCCTGCCTGCGCTCCGCCTTCTTCAGCGACGGCAACTTCTGTGGCTTGCAGAGCAAACAGCCGGCACGGCGTTGCTTGGGGCGACCTCGCTTGTGGTGGGCCATGACCGCAAGCTATCAGCAGACACCGTTCCGCAAGCTCGGCCGCGGCTGGGGCGGTGCGAACATAGCTCTCAGGCTTCCATAAAGCCCGCGTTATGCCTCGCGCGGCGGAAGCTCATGGAGCGCAGCCTTGGTTCCAACAATGAGCAAAGCCTCCGAAAATGCGTAGGCGCGGCCTGAAACCCAGTGGCAGTTCTACACGCAAACAGCGACTTGCAGCCGAGACATCGTCTGCGCCGTGTGAGACCCTTCGCTTCCGTTCGGTGAGCGTGCCACAATGGACGATACGAACGTCTGTTCCCGTCTCGCCCGGCCATGACATCGCCCAAACCATCCGGTCCCCACGCCTCGGCCTCCGACCGTCTCACGGAGCTGCTGCACTCGCCTCTGGGTCTGCTGGCACTACTGAGACTGCCCCGTGTAGGTCCCATCAAGGCACTCAGGACCGCGTTGCTCACGGCCGGCCAGGAGGCTTTTCTGGAAGACCACGCTGAGCGCTGGAGCCAGGCGCTCGACGAGGCCGGTGCGGAACTCGAGGATTGCCGGCAGGCCGACGTGACGGCACTCGCGATCTTTGACGAGCGCTATCCACCGCGCCTGCGCACCCTGCACGACCCGCCCCCGGTGCTGTTCGTGCGCGGCCGCATCGAGGCGCTCCACCAGCCGCGCTCGGTGGCCGTCGTCGGCACACGCGAGCCCACCAGCTTTGGGGTCAGCGCCGCGGAAAAGATCACCGCGACACTCGCCGATGCGGACTGGAGCATTGTCAGCGGCTTGGCAAAAGGCATCGATACCGTTGCTCACGCCACAGCCCTGCGGCACCGGGCCGCCACCGTCGCGGTCATGGCCGGCGGCCTGGATCGCATCTATCCCGCTGAGAACCAGGGGTTGGCCGGCGCGATTGTCGAGTCCGGCGGCGCGCTCATATCCGAGCAGCGCTGGGGCTCGCCCGTGCATCGCTCGAACTTCGTGCAGCGCAACCGCCTGCAGACAGGACTCGTTACCGCTGTCGTTGTCGCCCAGACCGATCTGGCTGGCGGCACGATGAGCACCGTGCGCTACGCGGCGAGCCAGGGTCGCCCCGTGTTCTGCCCAATCCCCAACACAAGCCATGACAAGAACAGGGGCTTGCGGGTGCTGCTCGACACACCTGCCCTGAATCTGTGCGAGTTGATCCCGGCCTGGAAAGACTCGAGGGCGCTGTGTGCCAGGCTTGGCAATCGCGCGTTGGCGCTGCCCATCCACAACAACCGGCTGCACGAGCTCATCGATACCCTCGAGATGGCTCTTGACTGTGATACCCAGCTGAATCCCGAACCACGCTGGTGGCCGGCATACGAGCCGCTCACGCGTTTGCCGACTCACATCGTCGAAGGAGACGAGCAGGAACTGCTTTTCGCATAGCCACACTCATCTTGACGGGGCATCCAAGTATCATGGCAATGCCCTACGCGCTTGGAACGTCCTGGCTGTAGTCACATTGCGGTGCGCTGCAAGCCAGGAACTCCTTGCCATCGCGGCGGCGGCGCTTGGTGCGCAGTATTCCACCGAACTCATCGCCACAGACGGGACAGGGAGTTGGCAGGGCCTTCTGCGTGACTCCCGCCACCACGATCACCACGCGCTCGGCGCCCGCCGCCAGCAGAGCCTCCCGACATGCCACAGCCTGACTGCCAGAGGTCCATACGTCATCGATGAGCAGCACCTGCTCACGCTTCAGCGCGGATGACTCGAAGCGCTTCATATTGTAACTCCCGCGCTCACGTCGCGGTATGCCCTTGTAGTCATCGACCTTGTGGCGCATGGTGAGAACATCGCCGCGCTCACGCGTATCGAACGCCTCTGCCAGTGCCGTCCGCGCGGTGGCGAATCGGTCGCGCTCATCTCCCGGCGCCGGCGGCACGGAGACCACAAGCGTGGGGGCGTATTTGGACGGCGGCTGGGCAAGTGGCGCAAAGCAAGCGGCCAGCAGCCTGCGCGCCGCCGCCTTTGACTTGGATTCCACGATCAGGCACGACAGTGCGTGATGCGGGTGACGACGATCTCTGGTGGGAAAATAGCGGCCGAGGCCAAAGACATCACCACCCAGGCGCACAACCGACCCCCAGTGACGTTTGGGCTCTTCGGCCCGAGCAACGACCTCTGCGAGTTGCCCCAATCCGCCCGCCCCGCCGAGCAGATCCAAGAGGAGACTTGGCCGATCGATCGCCACATCGGGCCAGCCGTCGCGCCAAGCGGCCGGGACCTTCCTGCTCCAGGCCACCCCGACCGAAGCCATCCCAGCGGCCGCCGCCGCGCCGAAGTCACCCACGCTGTCGCCTACGTAGATACAGCGCTTGCATTCCACCTGCAGCAAACGCGCCACAGCAATGAGGCCGGTGGGGTCTGGCTTGGAGGGGTAGCGATCTGAGCCGCTTACGATCTGATCGACACGAATGCGATGGGCTTTCATCAGCTCGGTGGCGTAGCTCTGAGGGCTCTGGGTATACATCCCAACCGCGAGCCCGCGTTGCTTGGCTGCCGCCGGAAGTCGTGCCACGGCCATCTCCCCCTTCTTGACCTCGAAAGGCCGTGCCTCGGCCAGGCGCGAGAAGACCGATCGCCAGTCCCGTCGGTCACGGGCCGCCAGCAGCGCGCTGGTATCCAGCAAGGTGTCGTCAAGATCGAAGATGACAGCCTGGACGGTCACTGCTGCGCTGCCCCCTACGCTCGCATATCCGTGCCGGCCTACGCCGTCTCAGAGACGGCCTGAATCAACCACAGCCGGTGTTGTTGCCGCAGGATGAGCACGTGTAGCAGCTGCCCGTGCGCTGCATCATGCCGCCGCACTGGTTGCAAGCCGGGCCGAGGTCGAGGCCCTGGAGCCTGGCGGGAACCACAGGCGGGGTTTCGGTGAAAGCACTCGTGGGAGGCACGCCGGCGCCGGCGCCGGCGGATGCACTTGCTCCTACGCCGGCTGAGGCATTCGCACCCGCGCCGCCGGAGGAACCCGCACCTACGCCACCGAGGGCACCCGCGCCGCCGAGGGCCGACGCCTCGGGGCCGGCCGTGTCGGAGGAGATCACCGACTGCGCGGCCTCCTGCGCCAGCTTGCGCGCGCGCACCGCGGGGGTGAGGATGCCCAGCTCCTCCTGCGCGTCGGTGCTTAGGAAGCGGCTGGCGAGCCAGCGCATGATGTAATCGGGCATCGACTTGGCGAAGGGGATCTCGGGGTTGCCGGTTATTCCCTCGGGCTCGAAGCGCATGTAGCTGAACTTCTGCACCAGGGTTTCCAGGGGGACTCCGTACTGCAGGGCGATGGAGATGGCTGTGGCGAAGGAGTTCATCATTCCTCGCAACGTGCTTCCCTCCTTTCCGATATCCGTTAGGAAGATCTCCCCCACGCTGCCGTCCTCATACATTCCGGCTGTTATGTAACCCTCGTGCCCGCCGATCGAGAACTTGTGGGTAATAGACTGCCTCTCGCGGGGCATGCGCTTCCTCCGCGGGCCTGCCTCGGCCAGGGCCTTGGTGACGGCGGCCTCGACTATGGCGTCCACGTCGATATCGGCCGCGGCGGGGGTGGCAGCGGAGCTCGACTGGGCGTCTGTGCGCAGGGCCTGGGCTGTCTTACTGCCATCGCGGTAAATTGCCAGTGCCTTGATGCCAAGGTGCCAGGCCTGCTTGTAGGCGTCGGCGATATCCTCCACCGAGGACTCCTGGGGCATGTTCACTGTCTTTGAGATGGCGCCGCTGATGAAGGGCTGAACGGCGCCCATCATCTTCAGGTGACCCATGTGTGAAATTGCTCGCTCGCCAACGGCCACATCGAATACCGGCAGGTGCTCCTCGGCGAGGCCGGGGGCGCCGATGATCGTGCCGTGCTCGGCCAGGTGCGCCTCGATCTGCTCGATCTGCTGCTCGTTGTAGCCGAGGGTCTGCAGGGCGAGGGGGACGGTGCGGTTGACGATCGTCATCTGCCCACCGCCCACCAGCTCCTTGAACTTCACCAGTGAAAAGTCGGGCTCCACACCCGTCGTGTCACAGTCCATCAGGAAGGAGATCGTGCCGGTGGGCGCCAGCACGGTGGCCTGCGCGTTGCGGTAGCCGTGCGCCTCGCCCAGTGCCACCGCCTCATCCCACGAGCGCCTTGCGGCGCTCAGCAGCCCGCCGTCGGCGCAGTTCGCGTCGGGGATCGCGGCGGCCGCGTCGCGGTGCATGCGCATCACCGCGTTGTGCTCCACGCGGTTCTCCTCGTAGTGCTCGTAGGAGCCGAGCGCCGCCGCGACCTCTGCGCTGCGGCGGTACGCGCGGCCGGTCATCAGCGCGGTGATCGCTGCCGCCACGCCGCGGCCGGCGTCGCTGTCGTAGGGCATGCCGTTGCTCATCAGCAGGGCGCCCAGGTTGGCGTAGCCCAGGCCGAGCTGGCGGAAGGCGCGGGCGTTTACCCCAATCTCCTCGGTGGGGTAGCTGCTCGGGCTCACAACGATCTCCTGTGCGAGCAGCATCACATCGACGGTGTGCTCGAAGGACTCCACGTCGAGCGTGCCGTCGGGACGGCGGAACTTCATCAGGTTGATCGACGCGAGGTTGCAGGCCGAGTCGTCCACGTGCATGTACTCGCTGCACGGATTGGATGCGTTGATGCGCCCGCTGTTGGGGCTGGTGTGCCAGTTGTTGATGACCGTGTCGAACTGCACGCCCGGGTCCGCGCAGCGCCACGCGGCCTGCGCGATCTCGTGCATCAGCTCGCGTGCGCTGACTGGCTCGCCCACCGGCTCGCCGCTCTGGCGCGCCAGCAGGCGCCACTGCCCGTCGGCTTCCACGGCCTGCATGAACTCGTCGGTGATACGAACGGAGTTATTGGCGTTCTGGTACTGGATTGAGGTGAAACCGTCGCCGTCGATCGACATGTCAAAGCCCGCGTCCCTGAGCGCCTGCGCCTTGTCCTCCTCCTTGGCCTTGCACCAGATGAACTCGCGGATGTCGGGGTGGTCGATGTTCAAGACGACCATCTTTGCCGCGCGGCGCGTCTTGCCGCCGGACTTGATGGTCCCGGCCCACGAGTCGGCGCCGCGCATGAACGACACCGGGCCGCTGGCGGTGCCGCCTTTGGCGAGCGTCTCCATCGAGCCGCGGATGTTCGAGAGGTTGATGCCGCTGCCCGAGCCGCCCCGGAAGATCATCCCCTCCTTGGTGTTCCACTCGAGGATCGACTCCATCGTGTCCTGCACGCTGAGGATGAAGCAGTTGTGAACAGCGACGTTATTTGAGAGGTACTCCCCCGACTCGGTCTGGATGTCATAGACCTCCATCTCGCCGAGATCTTCGATCGCGACGATCTCCTCCTCGCGCAGGTCGGGGCAGCGCTTTGGATTACGCAGCTGAAGTGAGCGCAGCAGCTTCTCCGACTTCTCATGCCCTATGAAGCCAATCAACTCGGCGAAGCGCGCACGCTCGGAGCCGATGGAGATCATCACCTCGTGCATGTCGTGGCGATCCTCGCGCTTCTCCTTCTTGTGGTTCCGTCTCGAGTAGATGCCGAGCACCCCAAGGAGCATCTGCACGTCCTCCGTCCAGCGCTCACCGATAACCGCGAATCCAATGCGAGCGCTTTCGTTGCGCTCTTGGCGAACGGATACGTAGCCGTCTGCCTGAAAGAGGCTGCGGAGGTAGGCCACGATCTCGTCGTGAGAGGCAGTGAAGAGTCGGGGCGGTACACGCATCTCGGTGCCGCGTACCAGCAGACCCCAACGCTCGACAAACTCGCGCAGGACCTCGCCGTACAGACGGATGCGCTGCACGCGTACGTGCTGGGTGTCAGCATCGCGGACCTTGCGGTGCACACTGGGAAAGACGACGTCGAGGTTCTCCATCACCCAGTCGTACTCGTCATCGTTGGCCACCTGGAACTCGATGGTCAGCGAGCGATTGGTGCCCTCGTAGCGACCGACGAAGCCATCTGCCTGCAGCCATCCGGCCAGCGCCGCCTCGGCGACATCGACCCGATCGGCCTCCGTGAGCTCCTCCAGGAGAGACTCAGCGCTTCCCGCACCAACGGCTACGCGGATAGGGTCGGAAACCTTTGCGCGATGGGGATGCAGGTGCATCCGCATCCCCACCTCCAGCTGATCCATCCTCAGCCATGAGGGCTGCGTACGACGCTCGGCGACCGCCTTGACAACATGGTCAGGCGTCGCTTCAACAAAGCTGCCGTTGCGCAGACGGGCACGCAGGACACGCTTGCGGCCATTTGCCTTCGTTGCCACAACCGTGGTCACGCCGTTGGCGTCATAGACCTCATGACCGACCTGATCGCCTTCGACCAACTCCCCGATCGGGACCATGCCCTGTGGCGTCGACACCAGGGCGTGGTAGGGCTGGCATGCACTGCACTGCGGCTGCTCCTCGAAGCCCACGTTGAACCACACCGGCGAATTGAACGCCGCCATCTGGTGCAGCAGGATGTGCGTGAGCTCGTCCTCGAAGGCGTCGCCGTCCTGCTCGGTGGCGAAGTAGCCGCGCTCGCGGCCCCACGCCGCGATCGTGCCGGCCACACGGCCGATCATCTGCTTGACGGAGTGCTCGCGCGCCGGGCTGTCGAGCAGGCCGCGGAAGTACTTCTGACTGACGATATTAGTCGCATTCTGCGACCAGCTCTTGGGGAACTCGACATCGCGCTGCTCGAAGGCGACGCGGTCGCCGTGGCCGATGCGCGCGTCGCGCAGCTCCCACTCGATCGCGTCGAAGGGGTGCTCGCCGGGGGTCGTGAACAAGCGCTCTATCGACAGCGCCTGGCCTGCCGTGGGCTGCTCGATCGTGGTGGGCTGCGGGGTCTTCTGCATGGTCCTGCTCCTTCCGTCCGCCGCCGGTTTCGGCGCCTGTTCGACTCTGTTCGTGGGGGGTCGAACATGGTCTCAGCCCGTCCAGACGGAACTACCTATTTTAGGCGATTGCAGGGCTTAAGCCCAGAGGCGGCCCAGGACCTGCAGCGCCCAAGCCCGAGACCTCGGCGCCCGAGCCCAGGAGCCTCAGTGCCCCAGGCGCATCCAGTCGCGCAGCTCGCCCCAGCCAGCGGACAACCGCAGGCCGGCCTCCGCACAGGCGTGGCGTGCGGGCGCGAGCCAGCGCGGTTCATACGCCCACCAGCGGGCCAGGCCCCAGGCGGCGCACAGCAGGATCAGCACGGCTGCCACCACCACCGCGGCGATCGCGCCGCTCGACAGGCCTCCACCGGCTCCGGGGGAGGTGCCGGCGGTGTGAGCCAGCTGCTGGCTGTGGATCTGCAGGACCTGACGCATGCTCTTGCAGCAGACTCTAAAGAAGGTCCTCGACCGCCGCCACCGCCTGGCGCAGAACCTCCTGCGGAGGCTGCCCGGCGTCGATCGCTCGAACGCGCCCTGGCTCGGCGCGCGCCAGCTCCTCGTACGCCGCCGCGATCGCACTGAAGAAGCCCTCCCCCTCGCGCTCCAGACGATCGGGCTCCTGCGCGCGCTCGCGCTGGCGCTCGCGGCCGGTCTGTGGGTCCACGCGCAGCAGCAGCGTGCGATCGGGAGTCAGGCCGCCGGTGGCAAACAGGTTGATCGCGCGCACCTGCTCGACGCCCAGGCCGCGGCCGGCGCCCTGGTAGGCCAGTGAGGAGTCCACGAAGCGGTCGAGCACGACGAGTGTGCCCTGCGCGAGCAGCGGCCTCAGGCGCTCCTCCACGAGCTGCGCGCGCGCAGCTGCGTAGAGCAATGCCTCCGTGCGTGCGCCCACTCGCAGCGCGGGATCCTTGACCAGCGTGCGCAGCTGCTCGGAGAGCGCCACGCCGCCGGGCTCGCGCAGCAGCTCGACTTGCGCCGGGCGTCCCGCATCGGCCGTTGGGGCGGCATCCGCCGCTGGACGGGCATCCGGCATTGGGCCGGCATCCGCCGGATGGACTCCCGGCGCGCCGGCATCCAGGCGCCCGCGCAGCGCACCGAGCAGGCCCTCGGCGAGCGTGCTCTTGCCGGCCCCGTCCAGGCCCTCGATCGTGATGAGCTTGCCCGTGGCCACCGCAAACACCACGCTAACGGGCGTCTAGGATGCAACGCAATGGAGCCGCCGCCAGGCCTCGAGGATCACCCCCACGCACGCGCGGTGCTCGCACCCGCGTGGCCCCCCACGGGAGCGGCCTCGCACGCCTACCTCTTCCACGGCCCCGCGGGCAGCGGCAAGCGCGCCACAGCGCGGGCCTTCGCGGCGGCTCTCCTTTCCGACGACGCGGCCGATCCCGCCGCGGCGCACGCGCGCGTGCTGCGCGACGCCCACCCGGACCTCACTTGGGTGGTGCCTTCGGGGGCGAATGAGATGCTCGTGAGCGACGTCGAGCAGGCGGTGGTGGCGGCCATCGCGCGCACTCCCTTCGAGAGCAAGCGCCGCGTGTTCGTGATCGAGGCCGCGCAGACGATGAGCGATCAGGTCGCCAACCGGCTGCTCAAGACGCTGGAGGAGCCACCGGCCTGGGCGCACTTGATCTTGCTCGCGCACCACCCGCGCGATGTGCTGCCGACGATCGCCTCGCGCTGCCAGCAGGTGCGCTTTGACCCGCTCAGCACGGCGCGCATCACGGAGCGCCTCAGCGCGGGGGCGGCCCAAGGCTTGCCGGCGCCCGAGGGCGTGGCGGTCGTGGATGCACTGCAGGCGCAGGCCTGCGCGGGGCTCGCGCTCGGCGACGCCGACATGGCCGTGTGGCTGGCCGGCGCGCAGGGGCAGACACTGCGCACGCACGCGCAGGCATTCGTACGCGACGCGCTGCACGAGCGCACGGGCGAACGCGCTTGGCTGGGCATGCTGGAGCAGGCCAAGGGCGCCGCGGCCAGAGCAGGCGAGCAGATGCTTGCGCACAGCGAGGGCGAGCTCGAGCTGCTGCCCACCAAGGAGCGCGCACGCGCCCGGCGCGAAGCCACCGAGGCGCAGCGGCGGATCGAACGGCGCGAGCGCACGCGTACGCTGGATGCGGCGCTGCGCCTGGCCGAGCTGTGGCTGCGCGACGCTTGGTGCATCGCGATGCAGGCACCCGAGCTGGTGTATGCGGTGGACCGCATACAGGAGCTGCGCGAGGACGCCGCCGCCGCCGGCGCTCCCGCACGGCTGCGCACGGGGGTGGAGCTGGTGGGCGCAACGCGTCGGCGCCTGACACTGAACGTGGGTGAGGAGCTGGCGCTGGAGTCGCTGGCCTACCGCTTGGAAGAGCTGCCGGGCTCGGCGCCGACCGGAACCCTGGCGCCGGGTGGTGCCAGCAGCAACGCCACGCGACGCGCGAGCGATTCGCGCAGCGCGAGCACCGTGGCGTGATAGCGCCGCGCACGGGTCGCCAGTGCCCGCGCCTCGGGGGAGCCGGCACCGGGCAGCGCTAGATCCAGGCACGTGAGCGCCCCGTCACTCTCGCCCGCGCGCTGCGCGGCCTGCAGCCAGGCGACCTCCAGATAGGCGAGCGCCGCGGGCAGCTGCTCGGCGGGCAGCAGTGCGCCGGTGTGCGGGCACCGGCCCGTCTCGATCTGCTGCGCGACGGGCGCCACCTCGCGGCTCAGCCAGCGCTGCTCGGCGTGCGCGCGCAGCAGTAGCGAGACCTCTGGCGGGGTGACAGGGAGGGGGTGTGAAAAGCGATCGCACATGCCAAGGAGGCGGGCGCCGGGGAAGATACGCCCTCTGCCCATCGCCTCGGCCAAGACCCCCGCTTGCTTTAGGCGAAGGCGCTCGCATGAGCGCATTTCCCAGCACTTTGCGGACCGCCGTGCGTGCGGACACTCGTATAGACGGCTAAAGAACAATCCCCCAAGCGGCCGATGTCGTTAGAGGAATCGGCGATGAGCTTCAGCTACGGCTACGACCCCACGGCGCGCGCACCCGGAGAGCACTCGCGGGGGATCGTGCAGCGCCTGCGTCTGCGCACGCTGGTGGCGCTGGGGGTGCTGGGCATCGCCACCGCGCTGCTCGGCCGCGGCTTCGGCTGGCACAACCCCGTGTTCATGGGCAGCGACGTGATCGTGCTGCTGGCGATCCTCGCGGTGTATCGCTGGGTGCTACCGCTGGTGGACCGCCACGACCGCGGGGCGCGGGGGGAAGAGCGCGTGGGCGGCCTGCTCGACGATCTCGCGCGGCAGGGCAACCGCGCGGGGGATAACCGCCGGTGGCACATCGTGCACGACGCGAACCTCGGGCACGGCAACGTCGATCACATCGCGATCGGCCCGGCGGGCGTGTTCACGGTGGAGACGAAGAGCCACCCGGGACCGGTGCGCGTGGGCAAGGTGCACGGCTCGGTGCTCGCGCAGGCCCAGGCGGAGCGTCGCCTGGTGGAGCAGGCCACGGGCGTGGGCGGCGTCGAGCCGCTCGTCGTGTACAGCCGCGCGTGGGTGGACCGCCCGCTGGCGCGGCGCAAGGGCGTGCGTGTGATGCCGGCGGCGATGCTCGTGGAGCACCTGCGCCGCCAGCCGGCGCGCCTGAGCGACGCCGAGGTGGAGCGCGCCCAGCGACGCCTGACGCGCGCGCTGCGCCAAGAGCGTACGCGGCGGGGACGGGCGTAGTTGAGAGGGAGGATTTGAGGGGGGCCGCGCAGTGGCCGGAGCTCGGACCGCTCGATACGTGGGTGCGAGAGAGCCATCGCGCACGCAGCTGCACGGAATGCGGCGGATCGGGTGCATGGGCGAGAGGGGACCGAAGCGCGCACTAGCTTGTGTGGGGTGAGCGCGATCTCCACTGCCGAACTGCTGAGCGCAGACCCGATCCCGGGCGAGCCCCGCCCGGGGGAGTCCGAGAACGACGCTCCCGAGGCGCTGCTGCATCGTTTCGGCCTGCGCGCCTTCCGCCCGGGACAGCGCGAGGCGGTGGCGGCGGCGCTGGCAGGGCGCGACACGCTCGTGGTGATGCCGACAGGCGGGGGCAAATCGCTCTGCTATCAGCTGCCGGCGCTGGCGGGGCAGGGGCTGGTGCTCGTGGTGAGCCCGCTGATCGCGCTGATGGCCGACCAATGGCGGCGGTTGCAGGACAGCGGCGTGCACGCAACGATGCTGGCGAGCGGCATGGAGGAGGGGCACAACGCGCGCGGACTGGCGGAGATCGAATCGGGCGCAAGCCAGCTGGTGCTGGCGGCCCCTGAGCGCTTTGCCTCGCCTGCCTTCCGCGCGGCGCTTGCGCGGCGGAAGGTGGCGCTGTTCGTGGTGGATGAGGCGCACTGCGTGAGCGAGTGGGGGCACGACTTCCGCCCAGATTACCTGCGCCTGCAGGGAGCGATCGAGGGCCTGGGCCGTCCGCCGGTGATGGCGGCGACGGCGACGGCGACGCCGCGCGTGGCGCAGGAGATCGCGCAGCGCCTGGGGTTGCGCGACTGGGTCAGCGTGCGCAGCGGCTTTGACCGGCCGAACCTGGTGTTCGACGTGGTGAGCGTCGAGGGCAAGGGCGCGGTGGCACGCAAGCGCGCGGCGCTGCTGCACGTGCTGGGCAGGCCGCAGGCGCGACCGGCGATCGTCTACTGCGGGACGCGCAAGGACACTGATGAGGTGCAGCGGCTGCTGAGCGGGGAGGGGGTGCGCACGGTGGCCTACCACGCGGGAATGGCCCCGCGCGAGCGGCGCTCAAGCCAGGAGGCGTTCATGCGTGGCGAGGCGGAGGTGGTGGTGGCGACGAACGCGTTTGGCATGGGCGTGGACAAGGCGGACGTGCGCACGGTGGCGCACTGGGCGCTGCCGACGAGCCTTGAGGCCTACTACCAGGAGGCAGGACGGGGCGGGCGCGATGGGCGGCCGGCGCGCGCGCTGCTGCTTGCGGCGCGCATGGACCTGGGGCGCTTGATCCGCTTCAACACCGAGCGCGATACGACCGTGGCGGACGTGCGCGCTTATGTGGGTGCTTTGCGCGGGCATGCACGGGATGGGGTGGCGACGCTCACCCCCAGCTGGCACGGGGGCGAGAACCCCGAGGGGGCGCCCGCCGCGCCGGCGCTGCCCGACGAGCGCGAGCGCATGCTGCTGTCGATCGCCGAGCGCGCGGGCGCGGTGGAGCTGGAGCCCGGCAACGGCGGCGCGCTGCGTGTGCGCCTCACGGGACGGGGCGACCCGCGCACGGCATACGCAGCGATCAAGGCCGCAAAGGACCGCGGCTGGGAGTCCTACCGGGCGATCGAGCGCTTCATCGCAAACGGGCAACAGTGCCGCCGTCGCCAGATCCTGGACCATTTCGGCGACCACGAGGAGGGCCGCCCGACGGGGCGCTGCTGCGACGTTTGCGAAACCGACACGGAGCTGGCCACGGCTGTGGAACGCGCGCTGGAGAAGCCACGCGCCGCGAGCCGACGCGGAGGAGCGCTGGCGCGGGGGAGTGCCGGCGGGAGGGCGGGAAGCATGCACGGAGCCGGGGCGGGTGGGGCGACGGGCAGCGACCCGCGCCGGGCCGAAGACGAGGGGGAGCCGCTCGAGCCCGTGGATGAGGCGCAGTGGGAGGTGCTCAAGGCCTGGCGCCTGGCGCGCAGCGAAGGCAAGCCCGCCTACACCGTCGCCACCAACGCCGCCCTGGAGGAAGCGCTGCGCTGCCGCCCCACCACCCAGGAGGAGCTGCTGAGCATCCGCGGCATCGGGCCGGCCTTCTGCGAGAAGCACGGCGAGTCGCTGCTGCGCGCGCTGGGGGAGCTGGGCGACGCGACCCACGGCGCCCCAGCAGAGCTGGAAGGGCAGACCCCGAATCCTCCCGCGAGCGCCACATCGTGACGCGGACAAATGCAGACAATGCCTGCCAAAATGCTGTGCCAATCTAGGGTGATCTGCCCCCGGTTCTGTGGGCTCGGTGATCTGCCCCGGGTTTGATGGAGTTGGGTTTCTAGAGTCCTTGGCCGTCAGACGGGTCCACTGCAAGGCTCCGTTTATGATCGGGAGCTCTTCGAGGCCGTCGAGAAGGCTCAGGTCAGGACGCCGGCCGGCAGCACGAAGCGAAGCGGTGTCCGTGGTCCTGCTCTGTCGCTTTCGTTGAGCCGAGGACCGTGCAGGCCGTGTCTGGAGGCTGAGGGAACCGTCGCCTCGGGAGTCCCAGCGTGGGCGGCGATCCACGCCATGATCGCCGCTGAGTCGGTGCCCTCGGCGAGGATCGCCGCGCGCTCGATGACCTCGCCCCCGGAGGGGTGAGGACGCGCCAACCTCGTCACCAGGATACGAATCGCATCGTCGTCCACTGCACCCACACTAGCCTCTCCGGGAGCGCAACGAGACGTGCCCTATGCCGCACGGGACCTCGACGTCCGTATCGTTGCGCCCGGGGTGGAGGTCAAGCAGCGTGCTCAGCAGGAGCAACGGGGTCCCCGCAGCCCACGCCTGGGGACGCGAGGCTGTCGGGAACGCCACGGGAACCGACGTTATCGCCGCGGGGTAGCCGGCGAAGACCTCGGGCAGGCGGTGCTCGAAGTACGGCGCTGCGCGCAGGATCGAGGAGGCGATGGTGCTCGCCGCCTCGCGGTGGCCGTAGCGCGCCAGGCCGGCGGCGATCAGCGAATTCTCGTGCGGCCAGACGGTCCCTGTGTGGTAGCCGAGTGGGTTGTAGCCGGCCTCGTGGGCGCCGAGCGTCCGCACTCCCCAGCCTGAGTAGAGCTGCTCGTCGAGAAGCCGCTCCGCAGTCGCGGCTGCCTCGCCCTCGTCGAGTATGCCCGACCACAGCAGATGACCGATGTTGGAGGTCAAACTGTCAACCTGGCGCTTCTCGCCGTCCAACGCGAGCGCGTGGCAGCCGCGCTCCGGGATCCAGAAGTCGCGGCGAAAGCACTCGCGCAGGTCGGCGGCCTGGCGCTCCAGGCGCGCGGCGAGCGCGTCATCGCCCCACACCTCGCGTGCCAGACGGGCGCAGCGACGCCGCGCGTCGTACACATAACCCTGGATCTCACACGTCGCGATCGGCCCTCGGGCCAGCGTGCCGTCGGCGAACTGGATCGCATCCCAGCTGTCCTTCCAGCACTGGTTGACCAGGCCGGTAGACGGGTTGCGGCAGGCATACTCGACGTACCCATCGCCATCGGCGTCCCCGCTGTCATCGATCCAGGCCAGGGCGGCCCGAGCGTTGGGCTCCAGGGCGCGGACGAGCTCCTCATCGCCTGACCAACGGTGGTACTCGTCCAGGAGGACGAGGAACAGAGGCGTGGCGTCGGCGGTCCCGAAGTACGGCGAGTGTGGGCGCTCGCCGCGCGCGGTGAGCTCGCCGAAGCGCAGCTCGTGCAGGATCTTGCCCGGCTCCTGCTCGTGGAAGTCCTCACGCACCTCGGCCTGGCGGGCCGCGAGCACGCGCAGGGTGGTCGCGGCCAGACCGGGCAGGTAGGGCAGCGCCTGGAAGCTCGCGATCAGGCTGTCGCGGCCGAAGAGCGCCATGAACCACGGCAGCCCCGCCGCGGGAAGGGTCGCGCCCTCCGCGGGATCGGGGTGCATCCGCAGCGCGCCGAGGTCGCTGAGGCTGGCGCGGTAGGTGTGCATCAGCGCGGTGTCCTGTGCCTGCAGTACCGGGGCCCGCGCCAGCCACTCCTGCAACTCGGCAGCCTTGGAGACGCCCAGCTGCGCCAGGGTGCCCCGCGGCTCGCGTGGCGCGAAGGCGATTCCCGGCTGTGCGGCATGGGGCGTTACCGTGAAGGTGGTCGCCCACTGCTCGCCGGGCTCGAGCGCTAACAGGTAGGCGAAGCCTCCAGGAGTGACCTCCGCGGTGCGGCTGGCGGAGATTGTGACCGAGCGCTCCAGGCCCGCGCACGCGTAGGCCAGCGTGAGGGTTCCATCGTCGTGGCTGCAGACGATCTCCCGCGCAGCCACCACGCCGTCCTTGACCTCGAACAAATCGGCAAAGTCGGTGTCCAGGGTCAGCACTACCAGCATCTCGCTGCGCTCGTGGCGGTGGTTGGTCAGCGCGACCTCCTCCATCCACACGCGGTCGACGAGCCGCCGACGAATGATTGAGCACGGCGCCTGCTCGTCCGGCCCAACACGGGGAGTCAGAAAGAACTGAGCAGCGAAGTGCATGCTCTGGTCAAGGCCGAGCAACTCCAACGGCACCTCCCCGACGTGCAAGACCCAGCGCGAGAGAAAGCGGGTGTCCTCGCAAAAGAAGCCGTGCTCTCGACTCTCCTCGGCGCACACGTCACCAAGGCGGTCACTGACGACGAAGGTGGAGCCGTCAAGGACGCTCAGGGTGCGTTCAGACAAGGGCGAGTGTTCCTGTGGGCTCGCACATCATCGAGCGGTAGGTCGCCTCATAGGCGGCGGCGACCACATCCATGTCGCAGTGCTCAGCGACCCAGGCGCGGCAATCCCGCGCGGCGATGCCGGGAAGCTCACCAACAGCAGTGGCCATCGCCTGCTCGTCCGCGACGAGGAAACCGGTCTGCCTGTGCAGGACGAGCTCGCGGGCTGCACCTTCGGGGAAGGCGATCACAGGGGTTCCGCAGGCCAGCGCCTCGATCATGACCATCCCAAAGGGCTCCTCCCAGCGAATCGGCATGAGCAGCGCACGAGCGCACGCGAAGAGCGAACGCTTGACAGAGCCACCCACCTCACCGACGAAGCGCACGCGCTCGCCATCGAGGTGTGGCGCCACCTCGCGGTCGAAGAAGGCCTGCTGGCCGGGCTGGATAACCCCGGCGAGGATGAGCGGCACACCTGCCGCACGGGCGGCGGCGATCGCACGATGGGGGCCCTTCTCGGCAGTCATCCTGCCGATCCACAGCAGGTAATCGTCCTTGTGCTCTCGCAGCGGCCAGTCCTGCAGATCGATGGGGTTGGGAATCGCATCAACCGCGTCTATGCCGGCCGGGGCGGAGGCGAGCTGCGCCTGACTGATGCCCACGAGGGCCGCCTTGTGGGCATGGTGGGCGTAGAAGGCGGCGGTACTGGCGGTGAACTGGCCGTGCAGGGTGTGCACCAGCGGCGTGTCGAGACGGTCCGCCATTGCGAGTGCAGTGAAGCCGCAGTGGTCATGAACGACATCGAAGCGACCATCGCCAGGGGCGAGGTCGATCTCCTGGAACGCCCTGGCGACGTGATCGACCTCGTAGAGCGAACGCTCAATCTCATTGGGGTGGGATTCGTGGAGCAGGCTCACCACGCTCGCGCTCGACGCAGAGCCTGGAGCGCAGAAGAGCGTCACCGCGTTCCCCCGCCGCACGAGCGCCTCGGTGAGGACGCTGACCACCGACTCCACGCCCCCATACCCCGGCGGGGGGACCGAGATCCAGGGCGGAGCCAGCATCGCGACATGCAGCGGCACTCCGGCCCGTCGGAAGGACTTCGCAGCCCCGGGACGCTTCAGCGAGCGTGCTGAAGACCAGCGGGGCGACCCACCTTCAGACCCGGCAGCCACAGCACTCACGGGCGCTCCTCACGAAGCGACTGTTTTCAGAGCAGGCAGCCCGGCGCCGTCTGGGATGATTCACCGGTCGTCGCGTCAGCTGTGTCGCCGGTCGTCGCGTCAACTGTATCGCCGGGCCAGTCTGAATGATGTGGCGGCGCCAGCTTCCGCGAGTCCTTCTTGGCCTGCTTGTCCAGCCGACGCTCGCGGAGCCGGCTTTCGCGGGTGAGCTTTGCCATCGTGGTCTTCTGCTTGCCGCTTGAGGCCATGTCTGTCAGCTCCTTGTTGTGAAGTACGAGCGCATCCACGGCAGGGTCATCGGGTGTATGGACCCGAAATACCAAGTCGCCGTGGAACCAACTTTGGCGTTCCCTGCGACCTGCAACCGATTACGGTCGGCAGGCCCAGAGCGCTACGCCAGCTGAACATTCCCAGCCTTGGGGCCCTTGTCGCCCGTCTCGGTGTCGTAGGAGACCTTTGCGCCCTCGGCGACGAGCGATAGCCCTCACCGACGATTGCGCTGTGATGGACGAACAGATCCTTCGACTGATCATCGGGCGTGATGAACCCGAAGCCCTTGTCGTCGCTGAACCACTTTACGGTTCCAGTAGCCATTTTATTTCCTCCGCGTTGGTAGTGCTGCGAACGCGGAGATTGCTGAAGAGGCTACGAGCGCTGGCACTGCGATGTTGGGTGAATATGCCCAACCTGATCAATCAACCGTAGCAGCAGCCGGATAGCACTCGCTGGCAAGCGCGAACCGGCTCCGTCGGCCGCCGTCCCGCGCAGCGCTTTAGGCCAGTGCGCGGCCGGCAGACGAAGCGCAACGGGGTCCGCGGCTCGGTCCCGTTCTCTGCGCTCACGAGAACTCCGTCACCGAGTAGACGGGGCGACCGACGCGCGCCGGGGCGCTCTCGCCGCCGCCGTCGGTATGCACGCAGAAGCCCTCGAAGCGCCCGTGGTCGAGGATCGCGACCACGACATCGCCACCCTTGGACAGTGGTCTGCCGACCTCGATCTCCCGGTCCTGCCCATCGAAGCGACAGTTCAGCTTGAAGATCAGCAGCGATCGCGCAGGGCAGCCGGGGCCGACACGAACGATGCGCAACTCGCTGTAGGCCTCCTCGGTGCGCGCTCCGTCCGACTTGATGCCGGCCACGAAGAAGCTCGTCACTTGCGCCGCGCCCTAGCCGGCATGGCGGT
>CAWGFQ010000002.1:0-119318 GCA_963821895.1 uncultured Solirubrobacterales bacterium | reverse complement strand
CTACCGAATCCCCGTCGAGACAACAACATGAGACGCCCGGCGCAAGCTCGTGGGGCAGGGCGTCGGGGAGACTGACGGCAGGCGGGAGGCTGAGTTGCGAGGCGCCGCAGCCGCCCGCCCGTCAGGATCCGGCTGACGGGTCGCCCAAACCCGGGCAGCAGACACAAACTCCCTCTCTTCCTCCCTACGGCGTGGAGATCAGCGTGGCGCTGTAGGTGAGGCGCGCGGTTTTATACAGGCAGGTGTACTGCACGACCGCACCGATGCTGGTCTGGGCTGTCTGTTCGCTCGTGCTGGCGCACTGCGTCTTGGGGCGACTGGCCCGCCACGAGGTGGTGTTTTCAAAGCCCAGCGCGAGCGCCGGCGCCCAGGTGGGGACGGTGAGCGCGACGATGTCGCCCTTCTTGACGGGGATCGTGGTCGTGAGCGGGAACTGCGCGGTCTTGCCGAAGTACTTTTCGAGCTTCACGAGCGGGCCCTGCGCGATCAGCCGATAGGCGAGGTTGGGCTTGCGTTCCTGGCGCAGGATCGCGATCGCCGCGCTGGCTTCGCCGCCCTCGTTGGTGTCGAAGAACTTGATCTGCGCCTTGTTGGGCTTGCCGAGCGAGATCGTCCAGGCCACCACGCGGCCTTCGGCGGGCGCGGCGAGCGGGCTGTTGTGGGCGCTGCCGACCTTGACCTGGAAGCCGGTGGTGCGGCTGACCGCCAGACATTCGTGACCGGGGCAGCTGGGCACCGTGGCGGGCGTCGTTTCCGGGATCACGCCGACTTCGCTGAGCGTCGCCAGCGAGGTGGTGGCGGCCACGAGGGCCAGGGTGAGGCCCATAAGGACCGCGATGTATAGATGTTTCGCTCTCATACCGGCCTTCAACACGAAGATGGGGACGATGTAGCGGTTCGACGCAGATCGCGGGATTCCCCCTTACGGCAAGAAAACTCCCGTCCTCAGCCCGCACCCGCGGCACTCAACCCCGGCTCAGCTCTGCCGCGGCCGCCGCGATCTCGGCGGGGTCGCCCGGCGCCGGCACCCATGGCAGCCGCAGCGGGTCATCCGCGTAGCGGGGAATCACGTGCACGTGGAAGTGAAAGACGGTCTGCCAGGCGGCGGCGCCGCAGGAGTTGATGACGTTCACACCGGCGGCCTCCAGCCGCTCGCTGGCGCGGGCCGCGAGGCGCTTGGCGGCGAGCGCAACCGCCGCCAGATCCTCGGGCTTGATGTCCAGCAGATCGCGTGAGTGCGCGCGCGGAATCACCAGTGCGTGGCCGCGCGTGGCGGGGTTGATGTCCATGAAGGACACGGTGCGCTCGTCTTCGGCGACGATCGTGGACGGCAGCTCGCCCGCGACGATCTTGCAGAAGATGCAGTCGGGATCGCTCACGGGCGCATCCTAGCCTCAAGCAGAGCACGCGCAAAGTCGAGCGCCTGCTCCCGCGTGGCGACCTTCCCGGCGTACCGCACGCGGGCAAGCGCCTCCAGCAACTCCCCCACCTGCGGCCCCCGGGGGATGCCGAGCTCGGCCGCCAGCTCGTCGCCGCGCCAAAGCGGCGGCGGCGGACCCCCTTCCTCGCGCCAGCGCATTGCGTCGCCCAGCATTGCGCGCGCCACGCGCATGTGCGCGTCGATCGCCTCTTGCGCGCGGGCGCCGCGCGTGGCCAACCGGTCGGCAACCGACAGCAGGGTGACATCCACCTCCACCGGCTCGCAGGCGCGCAGGTAGTCGAACACCGTCTCGCGCGCGAGCGGCTGGGGCTTGTGCACGAGGAAGCCGAGGCGCAGGTGGTGGCGCACCAACCCCGCGACGTGTGAGCGCAGCCGCTCGCTGGCCCGCAGCCGCCCGAGCACGTCGCGCGCCAGCACGGCCCCCTGCTCGTCGTGGCCAAAGAACGTGACGCGGCCCACAAAAGGCACAACGGCGCGGGTAGCGGGCTTGGCGGCGTCGTGTAGCAGTGCGCCCCAGCGCAGCGCGCTGCCGCGTGTGAGGCCGTCGGCGAGCGGTTCGCGCAAAAGCTCCGCGACGGTGCCGCCGTGCTCCTCTCCTAGCACCCCCGCTGGGTCCGCCTCCAGCGCGATGGTCCGTTCGAGCACCTCAAGCGTGTGCCCGTAGACATCGCGGTGGTGGTAGCGACTCTGGGCCACCCCGCGCAGCGCCTGGAGCTCGGGCAGGACGGCCGCAGCCGCACCCAGCTCCCCCATCAGCTCCAGGCCGCGCACGGCAGCAGCCGAGTCAAGGATGCGGCGCAGCTCCATGAACACGCGCTCGCCGGCCACCGCGCCGAGGCCCTCGGCCGCCGCGCGCGCCGCGTGCAGTGTGTCCTGCTCGGGCTCGAACCCCAGCTCGACCGTGATGCGCGCCAGGCGCAATACCCGCAGCGGGTCATCCGCGAAAGCCCGCGGGGAGACCATGCGCAGGCGCCGCGCGGTGAGATCGCCCAGGCCCCCGAACGGATCGACCATGTCGCCTCCGGCGAGCGGTTCGGCGATCGCGTTGATCGTGAAGTCCCGCAGCGCAAGATCGTCCGCAAGCGTGTCCCCGCGCATCCGCTCGATGTCGATCTGCCAGGAGCCGTCGCGCGCCACCACGCGCCAGGCGCCGAATGCCTCGGAGAGTGCGAAGCTGGCGGCCCGCCCGGCCGCGCGAGCCAGCGCGCGCGCGGTCTCGGCCGGATCGCCGTCGATCACCAGATCCAGGTCGGCCGTGGGGCGCTCCAGCAGGCGGTCGCGCACGCTGCCGCCCACCAGCCACGCTTCGCGTCCGGCGAGCGCGGCGCGCACGGTATCGAGCACGTCATTCAAGCAGGGCTCGCTCGTGCCGGGCTTCCTCCAGCCAGATCGGCTCGGCCCAGGGCTGGCTGTCCTTGTGGTACCAGCGCTTCACGCGTGCCGTGAGACCACAGGTGATCTCGTAGTTGATCGTGCCCAGACTGCGTGCGAGCTGCTCCGCGGTTATCCGCTCGCCCGCCCGAGAGCCAATCAACACGGCCTCCTCCCCCCGCAACCCGACCCCGGCCCCGGGCCCAAGGTCGACGGCAACGCTGTCCATGCTGACGGTGCCCACCAGCGGGTAGCGGCGCCCGCCGATCAGCGCCTCGGCGTCGTTGGAGAGCGCGCGGCGCCAGCCGTCGCCGTAGCCGATCGGCAGCATTCCCAGCCAGGTGTCCTCCGTGGCGCGGAAGGTGCGCCCGTAGCCGGTGCTCTCCCCCGCCGCGCAGCGCTTGACCTCGGCGACGGTGCTCACGAGCTCAAGCGCCGGCTCCAGCTCGCGCACTGCGGGGTCCTCGCCGAAGGGGTCCATGCCGTAGATGGCGATGCCACAGCGCACCATGTCGAAGTGCGCGGCTGGGTCGCGCAGCGTGGCGGCGCTGTTGGCTGCATGCAGGAGCACGTCGGGGTGCGCCTGCTTGAGCGGCGCGGTCCAGCGCGTAAAGCGCCCGAGCTGCTCGGCGAAGAAATCGTCGCCCTCCTCGTCGGCGGTGGCGAAGTGGGTCATGAGCCCGCGCAGATCAACGGATGGGTCGGCCGCAGCGATGCTCGCCAGCCGCGTGGCCAGCTCCGCATCGCGCGTGCCGAAGCGCCCCATGCCGCTGTCGAGCTTGACGTGCACACGCCCCTGCCGCTGCATGTCGCCGGCGAGCGCGGCGATGTCCAACAGGTGACCCTCGCTCCAGACAACCAGGTCGAATCCGCAGGCGACCGCCTCCTCCAGGTCGTCGCGCTGCAGCGGCCCCATCACGAGCAGCGGCACCTTCATCCCGTCGACGAGATCGGCCAGCTCCCGCGCTTCCCCGATGCCGGCAACGGCCAACCAGCTGGCGCCACCCGCGAGCGCCGCCTGCGCGCTCTGCTCCATACCGTGGCCATAACCGTTGGCCTTCACTACCGCGCACAGCTTGGCATCCCGTGCCTCGCGCAGCAGGCGCGCGCAGTTGCGTTCGATCGCGGCGAGATTCACGGACGCCTTGGTCATGCCGCCCCCCGCGCCCGCGCACGTGGCAGCGCGGCGATCACATCACTCGCGATGACCCCCTCGGCACATCCCTGCACATCCGCGGCCACGCGGCCGGCCTCGGCGTGCAGCCACACAGCCGCGCAAGCCGCGCGAAACGCATCCAGCCCCTGCGCGAGCAGCGCGGCGATGACGCCACTCAGAACATCCCCGGTGCCGGCGGTGGCCAGCGCGGGACTCTCACCGCGGCTCACCGCCACGAGCCCGGACGGATCGACAACGAGCGTGTCGTCGCCCTTGAGCACAACGACCGCTTGCGCCCGCTCCGCGGCCTGGCGCGCACTGGCGAGACGGTCGCTCTGCACATCCTCGCTGGAGCACTCAAGCAGTCGGCCCAACTCACCGGCGTGGGGCGTGAGGACACACGGCGCCTCCCTCGCGGCCAGCTCGCCCAGCCGCCCGGCGGCGTGCGCATTGAGACCATCCGCGTCGAGCACCATCGCAACCGGGGCCTGCGCGGCCAGCTCGCGTGCAAACGCCACAGCGCTCGGCGCGCGCCCAAGGCCGGGGCCTAGCACGAGGGCTCCACCCGCCGCGCCAAGCGCCTGCAGTACGCGCGGCACGCCATCCACCTCCAGATCCCCACCGGCGTCGGGCAGCGGACGGGTCATGACCTCCAGCAAGCTCGCAGCCAGCAGGCCCTGCAACGACGCCGGCAGACACGCGGTGACGTAGCCGGCCCCGGCGCGCGCGGCGGCGAGCGCGGCCATGCGCGGCGCACCGCTGAGATCGCGCGAGCCCCCGGCCACTACAACGTGGCCGCTTGAGAACTTGGTGGACTCCCCGCCCCGCAGCGGCAATGCGCCCACGACACTCGGCTCGATGAGCCCTACGCCGGCCTGCACCGGCGCACCGCGGGGAATGCCGATGTCAACAGTGCGCACCTCTCCCGCAAAGGCCTTCCCGGGGCGCACCCACAACCCCGGCTTGGCGGCATGAAAAGTGACGGTGACACTCGCCTGCACTGCGGCGCCCGCCACGCGGCCGCACGAGGCATCGACGCCACTGGGGACATCGACGCTCACGACCGGCACGGCACGCGCGGTGCCGATCGCCTCGATCGCCTCCATCACGGTGCCGCGCGGCACGCCCTCAAAGCCGGTGCCCAGCAGCGCGTCGACGATCGCCACGGCGCCGCCGAACACGCTCGCGCCGTCGGCCAGCAGCCGCGGCGGTTCGCCTGGGAGGCGCGCGAGGTTGGCCTGGGCATCTCCGGTGAGCTCCGACGGCGGAGCGGCACAGAGCACTGTCACGGGCCGGCCGGCCTCGCGCAGCAGACGCGCTACGACCAGCCCGTCGCCGCCGTTGTTGCCCTTGCCGCAGACGACCACCAGCGGGCCGTCGGGCGCCAACTCCTCAACAACCCGTGCGACGCCCTGCCCGGCACGCTCCATCAGATCTAGCGAGGGGACCCCTTGGCCCTCGATCGCCCGGCGGTCGATCGCCTGCATCTGCGCGGCATCGTAGAGCGGTGTCAGCCATTCGGGGAAAGACACCCTAGCGATGCTAAAGCCCGCCGCCGCCCGCCGCCTCGCGCCCACCCTGCCCCGCCCGCTCTACGCCCTGCCCCGCCCCGCCCGCCCCCTACGCGATGGCTACTCCACGGTGACGGTCTTGGCGAGGTTGCGCGGCTGATCGACGTTGAGGCCCCGGCGCCTGGCGATCTCATAGGCCAGCAGCTGCAGCGGCACGACGGCGAGAATCGATTGCAGCATCCAGTCGATCGCGGGCACGGCGATCGCGGCATCGACGTGCTCGACAATCGCGGCATTGCCCTCGGTGACAACCGCGATCGTGTGCGCCCCGCGCGCGCGGACCTCCTGCATGTTGGAGACCATCTTCTCCAGCACGGGGGAGTCGGTGGCCACGCATACCACTGGCGTGGCCTCGCCCAGCAGCGCGATGGGGCCGTGCTTCATCTCGCCGGCGGCATAGGCGTCGGTGGCGATATAGGAGATCTCCTTCAGCTTCAGGGCACCCTCCAGCGCGACCGGCAATCCGACGTGGCGGCCGAGATAGAGAAAGAACTCACCGTCGGCATACCGATCCGCAATCGGGCCGACCTCGCGCTCGGCGGCGGCCAGGGCCTCATCGATGCAGTGCGGCAGGCGCTTGATTTCACCCACCAGCTCGGCCACCCGCTCAGGCCTCAGCGTGCCTCGCAGCTCAGCTAGGCGCACGGCTAGGAGGTACATGACGGCGACCTGGCAGACGAAGGTCTTGGTGGCAGCGACGCTGACCTCGAGGCCTGCCCGGGTGAAGAGCACGCCGTCGGCCTCGCGGGTAGCCTGCGAGCCAACCACGTTGGTGATCGCCAGCACGGTGGCGCCACGCTCGCGCGCGGTGCGCATCGCGGCGAGCGTGTCGGCGGTCTCACCTGACTGCGAGATGCCGATCACCAGATCGCCGGGGCCGACGAGCGGGTTGCGGTAGCGGTACTCGGAGGCGATGTCAATTTCGACGGGGACGCGCGCCCACTCCTCGATCGCGTAGCGGCCGATTAGACCGGCGTGGAAAGCGGTGCCGCAGGCGACCATGACGATGCGCTGCACACCGGCGAGGATTCCCTCATCCAGGGCGCCGGGCTCGTCCAGATCGACACCGACACCGGAGGCGGTGCGGTCGGCGATCGTGTCGGCAACGGCGTCGGCCTGTTCGTGAATCTCCTTGAGCATGAAGGTCTCATAGCCCGCCTTCTCGGCTGTTTCCTCGTCCCAGTCCACTACGACGGGGGGGCGCAGGACCTCCTGACCGGTGGCGGCCGTTTCGATGCTGACGCCCTCGGGACGCAGGACCACCAGCTCACCATTTTCCACATACTGAACCGTGCGGGTGTGCGCTAGGAAGGCGGGGACGGCAGAGGCGATGAACTGCTCGCCCTCACCGCAGCCGACCACCAGGGGGCACTCCTTGCGCGCTGCCACCAATGTGTCGGGCTCATCCTGGCAGAGGGCGACGAACGCATAGTGACCCTCCAGCTCGCCGTACGCGGCCCGCACGGCCTCGGCCAGATCGCCGCGGTAGTGGAAAGAGATCAGATGCGCGATCGTCTCGGCGTCGGTTTCGGAGGTGAACACGCAACCCTCGGCCCGCAGGCGCTCCTTGAGCGCCATGTAGTTCTCGACGATGCCGTTGACGACTACGTGGATGTGGTCGTCGCTGTCGTAGTGCGGGTGCGCGTTCTCCTCGCTTACACGCCCGTGCGTGGCCCAGCGCGTGTGTCCGATGCCGGTCGTGGCGGGACGCACGGCGACCGCCACGGCGCCACCACCGGACTCCCCGAGCGAACCACCCAGCTTGGCCTGCAGCGCGTCGAGATTGCCGACGGCGCGCACGGCCTCGATGCGATCCTCGGCCAAGACGGAGATGCCGGCGCTGTCATAGCCGCGGTACTCAAGCTTGCGCAGTCCGGCGAGCAGAATGGGGCGCACGGGGCGCGCCCCGACATAGCCAACGATGCCACACACGCGCCCGACGATACCAGTGGGGACCGGGCAGACTCAAATGTGGTGGACACGTTTGGACGCGACGAATCCACCTGGAGTTTTTTGGGGGGAGGGGTGGGGCCGCGTTGTGATACGCCAGCAGCGCGACGGGCTGCCTGGCGCGTTGCCTTCAGCCGCGCTTCACGGCCGTGTCGATGGGCTGCCTGGTTTGCCTTCAGCCGCGCTTCGCGGCCGTTGTGGCATAGCGCTTGTGGGCCTGCCGCTCGCATAGGGCGCGCCTGCTCCTGGGCTTCTTCTGGCACGCCGCGAGGGCTGCCGCGAGCTTCGTGTGAGCCGTGGGCCTGGGCGGCGTCAGGCCTATGGGGGACGTGCCTGCCGGCAGGCTCGTCACCGACGACGCCGGGACGCTCGGGAGGCCCAGGGGCGCGTCCAGCGTCGCGGGGTCCGACAGCGGCCCGCCGGCGCTCGGGGAGGGCGGCGTCGCCACGACGGGTCCGGTCTGGACGTCGATCGGTTCACCCTCGACGGGCGTCTGGAAGGTGAGTTCCGGCCCGCGCACGGCGCCCTTGGCGTTGATCGCCACCAGCCAGTAGCGATAGGTCTCGCCGGCGGTCAGGCCGGTGACTTCAAGCGGCGGCACTTCCTGCTGGGTGTCGCCTTCCAGTGGCCCGCCGGTGGCGGTCTCGGGGCCGCAACCCAGCTCTTCTTCGCATTCGGTCGCGGTGTCCTTGTAGACGAAGTAGTAGGTGGTCGGCGCGTTCCCAGGGTTCAGACTGCCCTTCAGCAGCACCCCGTTGACGGTCGAGACGACGGGTTCGGTCTGAACTTCGCTCGGGGCCTGCGCGGTGACCGTCGCGCCCTGCGCGCGATCGACCCCCCAGACGCCGACTGTCGCCGCGAGCGCGAGCACCGACACGGCGAAGGCTCGAAGCCATCTCGGGTAGAGCACGAAAACCGTTCCTCTGAACGACATATGCAGACAATACCATGCGGGACGGCGGCGTGTCAAGTTCCGCAGCATAGAAAAACACCGATAGCTCGTCGCCGCGTCCCGCGCGGCTGGCCCTGCGAAAAGTTGGCAATCTGCCATCTGCTCGACGCTGCGACAGCTACCGGCGGACACCGCGAAAAGGCTATTCATGCTGTCCCCGGACCGCAGGTCCGACCGCGCCCCGGGCGCCCGCGGCTCCTGCCCCCTTGGCGGGCGTGTCGCCACTGCCGAGTGCCCTGTGTCGCGCATGCCTTGGGAGGCGAGGCGCGGGCTCGTGGGACGCGCGAGCGCTCGCCGGTGCGGCCATCCGCGGCCTTCGGGCGCGTGCGCGTTCGATCAGCGTGTCGGTGTTCGCGACCCGCGCGGTGCTTGCCTGTGCGGTGCGCGCGGCCTGCGCAGTGGCTGCGGAGTGCCCGGTGCCCGCCGCGTGCGCGGCGGCCGCGACGCTGCTCGCCGGAGCGCCCGCGCCGGCGCCGGCGCCGCTCGCCGGCTGGGCGGCGGCCGTGGGATGGGGGCCCGAGGAGCCGCCGCACCCCATCAGGCCCATGCCCACGCACAGCACGGCGGCGGACGCCGGTACGAGGTGTCTCGTCACGGTTCGAGGGTGACGAGGTTGCCGGTGCTATCTCCCGCCGCGCACAGCGTGCCGCTCGCGCAGGAGACGCTCGTCAGTTTGTCTCCGATTGCGAACGCCTTGCTCCAACTGCTGCCGCTGCTGGTCGAGACGAACACGTTGCCCACGCTGTCCACCGCGACACAGGTCGAGCCCGTGCAGGTGACCGCGGTGAGGTCGTTCGCGCCGTCGATGTCGTCTTTGGTCGCCGTGGCGACGCCTTCGCTTGAGATTGCCAGTTTGAGCACTTCGCCACTGCCGTTGACGGCCACACACGAGCTCGTGGACGTGCAGGCGATGCCGTTGAGCGCGACGCTGGCGACGTTCGTGCTCTTCCACGTCGAGGACTCGATCTGGGCGGTGCTGTTGGCGATGTGCACGTCGCCAACACTGTCGGCGATCGCGCAGAACGACGAGGACAGACAGTAGACCGCGCTCATGCTCGCCGAGCCCTGTTCCTCGAGCGTCCACGAGCTGGACGCCGGAGTGGTGGAGTAGCGGAAGAAGCCTCCACCGTTCTGCCCATCGACGCAGAAGGACGACGAAGCGCAGGAGATCGCATCGACTCCGTAGACCGGGCTGTACGCCTCGGTCCAGGCGCCGCCGAGCGAGGTGGCGTAGTAGAGGTTGCCGTCTTTGCCTTCTTCGCGACCGTCCGCCATCAGGCACAGCGAGCCAGAGGGACAGGCGAGGGCCTCGCTGGGCTTGGTGCCCGGTCCGTTCCAGGTTTTCCACGTGGCGGCGCCCGTGGCGCTCGCCCCCAGCGTGTAGAGAGCTTTGCCCTGGCTGTCGCTGGCCACGCAGTCGGTGCTGCCCGGGACGCAGGAAACCGCGTTCAGACTGTTGCCGCTGTCGATGGCCTGCTCGTAGTAGGTCGGGATCGAGCCCACCGCGAGGGCGTAGTTCACCCCGCCGTCGATCGCGATCGCGTTGCTCAGGTTGCTGATGTCAACCGGCGCCTTGCTGCAGGCGCGCGTGGCTTCTTCGAGCGGTTCACACGTTTCTGGGCCCGTGCTCGTGCCATCGCCGAGCTGGCCATCGGAGTTGCGGCCCCAGTCCATCACCGCGCCGCTCTTCATCAGCGCGAGGCTGTGGTAGCCCGCGGCGACCGCGGTCGCTTCGGTGAGGCCGCTCACTTTTCCGGGTACGTCGCTGAAGCTGCAGCAGCTGCCGTAGCCGAGCTGGCCGGACTGGTTGGCGCCCCAGGACTTCACCGTGCCGCCCTTGAGCAGCGCCAGGCTGTGCGCGCTGCCGGCAGAGACGCTGACGACTTCGGTGAGGCTGCTGACGGCGACGGGGATGTCGCTGCTGTTGGTGTTGCCGTCGCCGAGCTGCCCGGACGCGCCATAGCCCCACGCCTCGACGGTGCCGTTCTTGAGCACAGCGAGGCTGAATTCGGTGCCAGCGGAGATCGCCACCGCTTCGGTGATGCCACTCACTTTCACGGGCACGTCGCTGCTGGTGGTGGTCCCGTTGCCCAGCTCGCCGGCGGCATTTTCGCCCCAGGCCATCACGGTGCCGTTTTTGAGCAGCGCGAGGGCGTGGGTTTCCCCGGCGGCGACGGCCACCGCTTCGGTGATGCCGCTCACCGCGACCGGCGTGTCGCTGCTGGTGGTGGTGCCGTTGCCGAGCTGCCCGTTGCCGTTGTAGCCCCAGGCCTTGACGGTTCCGTTTTTCAGTTGCGCGAGGCTGAATTCATCGCCCGCCGCAACGGCGGTGGCTTCGGTCATGGAGCTCACTTTGACCGGGGTGTCGCTGCTGGTGGTGGTCCCGTTGCCGAGCTCGCCTTCGAAGTTTTCACCCCAGGCGAGGATCGTGCCGGTGCCCTGCAGCGCGAGGCTGTGGTCCACGCCGGCGGCCACCGCCGTCACGGTGTTGAGCGGTCCGCTGACGGCCACGGGAATGCGACTGCACGATGCGCCTTCGCAGGTTTCCGGGCCGCTTGAGGTGCCGTCGCCGAGTTCCCCCACACCGTTGTCGCCCCAGCCCACGGCGATGGCGCCGGAGCGGTAGGTGAAGTGATCGGCGGAGCTCGTCGTGCTGGTGCCGTTGGCGGTGGTGACCGTCACGTCCAGGGTGCCCGCGGCCTCCGCGGGCGAGACGGCCTTGATCCAGGTTTCCGAGATCACGGTGAAGCTCGCCGCGGCGGCGCTGCCGAACTTAACGGCGGTGGCGCCGTTGAAGCCGGTGCCGGAGATCATCGTCGTCGTGGCGCCGGCGGTGGAGCCGACGTCGGGCTGTACGTTGGTGACGGTCGGCTTGGGCAGGTAGGTGAAGCGATCCGCCGGGGATGTCGGGCTGGTGCCTTCGGGGGTCGTCACGGTCACGTCGACGGTGCCGGCGGACTCAGCGGGCGATGTCGCTTTGATCGAGGTTTCCGAGTTGACGGTGAAGCTTTTCGCTTCGACCGAGCCGAACTTGACGGTTTTGGCGC
Source organism: uncultured Solirubrobacterales bacterium (assembly GCA_963821895.1). Taxonomy (GTDB): domain Bacteria; phylum Actinomycetota; class Thermoleophilia; order Solirubrobacterales; family Solirubrobacteraceae; genus Palsa-744. The sequence goes on along the minus strand of CAWGFQ010000002.1, from coordinate 107,830 downwards.
CTTTGAGCTGCGTGCCGGTGATCGTCACCGAGGTACCACCGGCTTCTGGGCCCGAGTTGGGCGATACGCCCGTCACCGACGGCCCGATTTTGATGATGCCGTCGGGCGTGCCGTTGCCCGAGGGACCGTCGTAGCCGACCTGCGCGATGCAGAACAGCGCGTCTTCTGTCGGCGGCGTGCAGGTGCCGTCGCTGCCTTCGGTGATGTCGTACAGGCTTTTCGCACCGCGGAAGAACGCTTCCGCGCCGAGGGCGCGGGTGGTGGAGGAGTACAAACCCCAGACGCCCGCCACGAACGGCGAGGACGCGCTCGTGCCGCCGTTGTCCTCCCAGCCGCCGATGTAAGTGTCATACAGCGACACGGGCGAGATCACCCAGTCGGCGTTGGCGGCGACATCGTTCTCCATGTTCTTTGTGCAGGCTTTGATGAAGGCCTGCCACGTCGGCTGGGCCTCGTACTCGCTGCAGCCGCTACCCGAGCCGCGTCCCTTTACGTCCTTGCCGTATTCGGGATGCGACCAGACTTTCTCCACCCATCCTCGGGTGCTTTTCGATTCCTTGTATAAGACGGTGCCGCCCACGGGTATGACGTATTTCGAGATCGCCGGATATCGCACGGCGTAGCCGTAGTCGCCGCCGGCGACGAAGATCGCGAGACCCGGCTGGTCGAAGTAGGCGTCGTCGGTTTCCTCCTCTTTCTGTGTGATGCACGATTCCGGTTCGGTTTCGCAGTAGGAGGGATCTGCCGGGTTGTGCGCCTCAAAGCCGAGGTTCCAGCTGTTGCTGACCGCGGTGACGCCCAGTTTCGCGGCTGCTTTCTGCGCTTCCAAGAGGCCGGTTTCTTCATTCGCTGCTTCGATCAGCGTGACGTGGCATTCCTGGCAGGCGGCGGAGACCATGTCGAGATCGAGCGAGGTCTCGACGTTCCAGCCGCCGGATGATGTGGGTTTGTGCAGTTCGCCGTGTTCGTTGACCTGCTTGAAGCAGCCGTTGGCTTCGGTGCATTCGGGCAGGCCGTAGGTTTTGCGATAGACGGCGAGGTCCGCTTCGGCGTCGGGGTCGGCAGGTCCGTCGATGACCGCGATCGTGTTGCCGGCGCCGCCGGTCGACGGCAGGTTGTAGGCCGAGCGCAGGTCTTTGGGATCGAGCCCTTCCAGTTCACCGCTGCCCTGGTATTCCAGGCCGTGCACCATCGTGGGTTTGGGCGCGACGATGACTTCACACTCTGCGTGTCCTTTGGAGGCCGGCGCACACGGTGTCCAGGCTTCGGTTTCGGGGGCTTCGGCGAAGTTGTGCACGTACGGGATGCCTTCGGCCGCCTGCGCCAGCGCGCCGGGGAGCAGCAATGCCAAGAGCAGTGAGCAGCAGAGGATTCCCACGCGCGCGTGGCCGGCGGGCAGCACGCGCGCGTGGCCTGCGGGCAGGGTCGGTCGTGAGGGGCGTCGTGGGAATCGCAGGTTGCGCATTTGCTTCCTCCTGGGGCGCGGGGCGGACATGACGGCGGTTGCCGCGTTTACCGATCGGTACATCCAACCCGGCGCGAGGCGCGCCCGCTACACCAATGTGTGGCATTTGCCGCGACTGAATGCGACAGGTGTTGCACGTTCGCCACTCGGCAGCAGCGCTGGCGCTCAGCAGCAGGCGTTGGTCGAGCAGGTGCCGCTGCCGTCGTCTGCGCGGCGTTGATGCAGACCCTCGATGCGCAGCGCCAGCTCAATCTCGACGCGGCGCTCGTGCAGGCGGCAACCCAGGCGCCGCTCGATCTCGTTGCGCTGGCGGTGCACCGTGCTGCGGTCGATGCTGAGAGCCGACGCCGCAGAGGAGACGTTATGGCCCTTCTCCATCAGCGCGCCGAGCGTCCTGCGCGCCGCTTGCCCGCCGATGCGCATGCCGTCCAATGGCGCTAAGTACATCTCGATCAGCGAGTCCGCCAGCGCCTCGTCGCGCAACGCGGTGGCCTCCGGGGCGACGTCCAGGTAGCGCGTGAGCGGACGCGGCCAGCAGCGCGCGACCAGCAGGGCTCCCTGGGCCTCGTTGTGTGTCTGGCGCCACCCCTCGATCCCCCGCGCCGGCTCGCCGATCGCCAGCGACAACTCGGTGTACTGCCCGGCCGCGAGGATGCGCTCAAGGTCGGCGAACGCCACGCGGCGCCGCCCGCCGAGCCACGCCCACACATTCGTCTCACCGCGCGCGAGCGCCAGCAACTCGCAACCCAGCCCCGCGGCCAGGCCGCGCATGGCACTCCCCGCCTGCACACCGCCCGCGGCACTCCCCGCCTGCACACCGCCCGCGGCGCTCCCCGACGGCACAGAACTGGCGGCGCTCCCCGGCGGCGCAGCGCTGGCGATCAGGCCGAGGTGCCAGCCGTCGAGGTCGTACCCCAACTCGGCCAGCTCACCGGCGTTCAGCGCTTCGCCCGCCAGCAGCCGGTGGGCAACTTCCGCGCAGCGCTGCTCACGCGAGCGCGCTCCTCGCTTGAGCTCCGTGGAGTGCGCCTCAGCGATCTCCGCCTGCACCCCGGCCAGCAGCGCGCTCGCAGCCCCCGACGCCTGCACCAACAGGGCGTGCCGTTCATCCTCGGGGAGGTCGTGGCGGGACACCTCGTCGAGCACCAGCTTCCACACGAGCGTGTAGCCGGCCACACAGCGCCGCAGCGAGGTCGTCAGCGCCACGCCGCTGGAGGCATTGCGGCGGGCCTGTACGGCGACCGCCGGGGAGATCGCCCCTGACCACCGCGCGCCCTGCTCGATGCTCGCAAGGCCGCTGTCCACGCACACCGCGATCGTCTCGCGCAAGCCCTCCCCGAGCAGCGTATCCGTGTCGGCAACGACATCCGGCACGGTGCTGCGTACGTGCACGAACACCGCCTCCCGCAACTCCGCTTCGCGCGTGCGCAGTCGACGCGCCAGCTCGACCCTGGCGCGCGTCAGCGCGGCTCCACCCCCATCCGATTCGTACTCCACGGCCCCTACTGGCTACCAGACCAGGGCAGCTGCGTCAAATAGACAGCTTGGAGTTAGTCCAATTTTCCTAACCCACTCTGTCCCGCAACGGCCGGGGCGCTCGGCCACTCAGGCCAGTTCGCGCTGCACGAGGTCGGCGAGTCGGGTGCAGATCGTCTCGGCCTCTTGGTCGGTGGGGGCCTCGACCATGACGCGGATCAGCGGCTCGGTGCCGCTGGGGCGGACGAGCACGCGGCCGCGACCGGCCAGCTCGTCGTGGGCGCTCTGCACGGCCGCTTTGACATCGTCGGCTTGGTCGTAGGCGGAGCGATCCTTGACTCGCACGCCGACCAGGCGCTGGGGGAGCTTCTGCATCGCATCGCGCTCGCTTAGGGAACGACCGGCGAGCGCCTCCAGAACTAGCAGGGCGCTGGCGATGCCGTCGCCGGAGCGGTTGAAGCCCATCTCGATGATGTGGCCGGACTGCTCGCCTCCCAGTACCCAGCCGCGGCGGCGGAGCTCCTCCAGGACGTAGCGGTCGCCGACGCTGGTGGAGCACACGTTGATGCCCGCACTGGCCATGGCGGTGTGGAAGCCGTAGTTGGTCATCACGGTGACCGCCACACCGGCGCCGGGGAGGCGACCGGCGGCGTTGAGGTGCAGCGCGGCGAGCGCCATCAGCTCATCGCCGTCTACGACCTGGCCCTTGTCGTCTACGGCCAGCACGCGGTCGCCGTCGCCGTCGAAGGCGAAGCCGATGGCATGGGCGCCCTTACGCACCTGCTCGGCCAGCTGCTCGACGTGGGTGGAGCCGCAATCGTCGTTGATGTTGCGGCCGGTGGGGGCGTCGGCAACGACCGTGACGGACGCACCCAGTCTCCTGAAGATCTCGGGGGCGACGCGGTGAGTGGCGCCGTTGGCGCAGTCCAGGAGCACATCCAGGGCGCTCAGATCCAGGGCCTGAAAGCGTACGTGCAGCTCGCGCAGGTAGTCCTCGTGCGTGCCGCGCAGCTCGCGGACGTGACCGAAGGCACGCCCTTGGGAGCCACCACCCGACCCCGCTGCGACCTCGCCCCTGCCGCCCGCCTGGCCCTTGCCGTCGCGCAGCCCCGCGGCGACCCCGCCCTCCTCCTCGCCGCGCCCCGCGCCCCCGTTGCCGCCCTGCCCCGCGCCGGCCCCACCCAGCGCCAGCTCCGCTTCGATGGCTTCCTCGGCGGCGTCGCTGAGCTTGTAGCCGTCGGCAGCGAAGAACTTGATGCCGTTGTCGCGGTAGGGGTTGTGCGAGGCGGAGAGCACGACCGCCAGGTCGAAGCCATAGCGGGCGATCAGCAATGGCGCGGCGGGCGTCGGGAGCACACCGCCCAGGAGCGCATCCCCCCCGGCGGCGCTGATGCCGGCGGCCATGGCGGCCTCGAGCATCTCGCCGGACTCGCGCGTGTCGCGGACGATCAGCACCTGTGGGCGCTCTGCGCCCGTCTGCCTCGTGGCGGCCTGACCCAGCGCGAGCGCCAGCTCGGCGCTCAGCAGCTCGCCCGCGACACCACGAACGCCGTCGGTGCCGAACAGCCGGCCAGCCACGCCGCCCAGCCCCTCTTTAGCGCTTGGAGAACTGCGGCCGCTTGCGCGCCTTCTTCAGACCGGCCTTCTTGCGCTCCTTGGCGCGCGAGTCGCGCGTGAGGAAACCGCGCTTCTTCAGCTCGCCTCGCAGGTTGGGGTCAGCCTCAAGCAGCGCGCGCGAGATGCCGTGGCGCAGCGCGCCGGCCTGCGCGGAGATGCCACCGCCCTGCAGACGCGCGATGACGTCCATGCGATCCTGGTAGCCAACGGTTTCAAGCGGCTGACGGATATTGCGCTGCAGGGTCTCACGCGTGAAGTGCTGTGCGAGCGTGCGGCCGTTGACCAGATACTCGCCCTTGCCGGGGCGCAGGATGACACGCGCGACAGCGGTCTTGCGCTTGCCCGTGGCGCGATAGCGCGCGCCGGCGGCCAGATCGATGGCAGCCGTGGAAATTGGCTCTGACAGAACCTCCTCCTCCTCGACTGCCTCCTCTGGCGGCTCCTCCTCATAGACCGCCGCATAGGGGTCGGCGGGCTCATTGCGACCGAGCGGATCGACGCCCTCGGGGACAATGTCAACTTCGAGGTGGGCGCCGGGAACGGCAGGCTTGACGCGAGGGGCGGGCTCCTCCTCGTCCTCATCCTCCTCGGCCTCAACCTCGGCCACGACAGCCTCGGCAATCACCTCAGCCTCCACCTCGACCTCAGCCTCGACGGCCTCAGCTACCGCCTCCGCCGCCAGCTCAGCCTCGATGACCTCGGCAACCACCTCCGCGGCGACCTCCGCCTCGACGATCTCGGCAACCGCCTCAGCCTCAACCTCAGCCTCCGCAGCGACCTCAGCCTCCACCTCGGCGGCGGGCTCGACCGGCTCCTGCGGGACCTCCGGCGTCTCGGGCGTCTCGGGCTCGTCGGCCATCAGACCTGCACCTCCATCGGCTCGGGCTTCTGTGCCACGTGCGGATGATCCGGGCCCGCGTACACCTTCAGCTTTGTTATCTGCTTACGCGCAAGGCGATTGCGCGGCATCATGCCCTTCACCGCCAGGCGGATGATCTCCTCGGGGCGGCGCGCCTGCATTTCCTCGAAGCTGCGCGAGCGCAGGCCGCCCGGATAGCCGGAGTGGCGGTAGTAGCGCTTGTCGGTGCGCTTCTTGCCCGTGACCACGATCTTCTCAGCGTTGACGACCACCACGAAGTCACCGGTGTCGATGTGCGGCGTGTACTCGGGCTTGCGCTTGCCGCGCAGCGCATCGGCGATTTGCGTCGCCAGACGGCCCAACGTCTTGCCGTTGGCGTCCACTACGAGCCAGTTGCGCTCGCGGTCGGTGGGCTTGGCTACATAGGTGCGCATAACGTGAAAAAGGCCACGCGAAGACAGCGCGCGGCGGGGAGGGATCATAGCTGCTTTCGCCGCTCCTGCCGCCGCTCGCGGCTATTCCCACTCGATGGTGCCCGGGGGCTTGCTGGTGATGTCCAGGGCCACGCGGTTGACCTCGCGCAGCTCGTTGATCATGCGCGAGGCGATCGTCTCGAGCAGGTCGTAGGGCAACCTGGCCCAGTCCGCGGTCATGGCGTCGTCGCTGGTGACGGCTCGCACCACCACCAGATAGCCGTAGGTGCGTTCGTCTCCCTGCACCCCGACGGTGCGGATGTCGGGGAGCACGCAGAAGGACTGCCACAGCTCGCGATACAACCCGGCCTTGCGGATCTCCTCCTGGAGGATGTGGTCGGCCTCGCGCAGCACATCCAGGCGCTCCTTTGTCGCTTCGCCTCCGACCACCCGGATGGCGAGACCCGGCCCGGGGAAGGGCTGGCGCCAGACCAGACGCTCGGGCAGGCCCAGCTCGGCGCCGACGGCGCGGACCTCGTCCTTGAAAAGGGCGCGCAGAGGCTCGACAAGCTCGAACTGGAGATCGTCGGGCAGGCCGCCGACGTTGTGGTGGCTCTTGATCAGGGCGGCGCCGGTGCCGCCACCGCTCTCGATGACGTCGGAGTAGAGGGTGCCTTGCACGAGATAGTTGGCGCCTTCGAGCTTGGCGGCCTCCTCCTCGAACACGCGGATGAACTCGGCCCCGATCGTCTTGCGCTTGGCCTCGGGGTCGGTGACGCCCTTGAGCTTCTCCAGGAAGCGCTGCTCGGCGTCGACTGCCACGAGCGGCACCTTGAAGTTGTCGCGGAAGGCGCCGATCACCTGCTCGCCCTCGTCCTTGCGCATCAAACCGTGGTCTACGAACACGCAGGTGAGCTGATCCCCTACCGCCCGGTGCACGAGCAGCGCCGCCACGGATGAGTCGACACCACCGGACAACCCGCAGATCACCCGGCCCTCCCCCACCTGCTTGCGGATGCGGGCGATCTGCTCCTCCACGATGGAAGCCGCCGACCAGGTGCGCTCGCAGCCGCAGATCTCCGTGAGGAAGCGCACCAGTATCTCCTGGCCATAGGGGGTGTGCACGACCTCGGGGTGGAACTGGATGCCGTACACGCCGTCCTTCACGTTCTCGACGGCCGCCACGGGCGAGGCCGTGGAGGAGGCCAGCGCGGCGAAGCCTGGCGGGGGCTGGAAGACCGTGTCGCGGTGGCTCATCCAGCAGGTCTGCTCGCGCGGCATGCCCGCCAGCAGCACGCCCGGGTCGTGCACCGAAAGGTCGCTGCGCCCGAACTCCCCCACCTCCGCCTGCTCGACGCGACCGCCTAGCTCGTGGACCAGGAGCTGCATGCCGTAGCAGATGCCCAGCACGGGGACGCCCAGCTCCAGCAGCCCTCGCTCTAGCCTCGGCGCCCCTTCTGCATATACGGAAGCCGGCCCACCCGAGAGGATCACGCCTCGCGGCTTGCGACGGGCGACCTCCTCCAGCCCAACATGGTGGGGGAGCAGCTCGGAGAAGACGCCGCAGTCGCGCACACGACGGGCAATGAGCTGCGAGTACTGCCCGCCGTAGTCGAGGACCACTATCTCTTCGGTTGCCACAGGGGCGGCATCCCGCTTTGCAGCGGGGGCAACTGGGACGGTTACGGCAGACTCACTCATTGATGGACTGGGTGGGGCGAGGGGCCCGGCTCGGCGGCCCCTGGCCGCCTGCGCCACCCTCTAAGGCCGCTGCGGCCTTACCGTTCGACCCCATCCCCACGGCCTGGTCGCGCTGCAGCTGCTTGCCCTCGGTCTGCAATGCGGGGGCGATGACGACCTCGGCGCGGTTGAACTCGGCGAGGTCCTTGTGACCGCAGGTGGCCATCGAGGTGCGCAGGCCGCCGAACAGGTTGAAGGTGCCGTCGTTCTCGCGAGCGGGTCCGACGAGGATCTCCTCCAGGGTGCCGTTCTGCGTCGTCGCCACCCTTGCCCCGCGCGGGAGCGTGGGATGGAACGTCGCCATGCCCCAGTGAAACCCACGACCTGGGGCCTCGTGTGCGCGCGCCAGGGGCGAGCCGATCATCACGGCATCGGCGCCTAAGGCGATCGCCTTGGAGACGTCGCCGCCGTTGCGCATGCCACCGTCGGCGATCACCTGGCAGTACTCGCCGGTCTCCAGCATGTGCGTGGAGCGCGCGTGCGCGACGTCCGCGATCGCCGTGGCCTGGGGCACGCCGATGCCGAGCACGCCGCGTGTCGTGCACGCCGCACCCGGTCCGACGCCGACAAGCACACCGGCTGCACCCGTGCGCATGAGGTGCAGGCCCGTGTGATAGCTCGCACAGCCGCCCACCACCACCGGGACGTCCAGCGAGGGGATGAACTCCTTGAGGTTGAGCGGCTCGCTGACGGTCGAGACGTGTTCGCCGGAGACGACGGTGCCCTGGATCACCAGCACATCAAGGCCGGCCTCAAGCGCCAGCTCGTAGTGGTCGAGCACGCGCTGGGGGGTGAGAGACGCGGCGACTACGACCTTGTGCTCCTTGATCTCGCGGATGCGCTGGGCGATCAGCTCGGGCTTGACGGGCTCGCGGTAGATGTCCTGCATCTCGCGCGTGGCCGCGTCCTTGGACAGGCCGGCGATCCGCTCCAACTGCTCGTCGGCGTCGGCGTAGCGCGTGAAGATCCCCTCCAGGTTCAACACCGCCAGGCCACCCAACCGCCCGACGATGCCGGCGGTGCTCGGCGAGACGACGCCGTCCATCGCGGAGGCCATCATCGGCAGCTCGAACTGGTAGGGGCCGAGCTTCCAGCTGATGTCGATGTCGTCGGGGTCGCGCGTGCGCCTGGAGGGCACTATCGCGATGTCATCGAATCCGTATGCGCGGCGGCCGGACTTGCCGCGGCCAATCTCTACTTCCATCTATAGATCCTTGCAGTTGGGGTGGACGACGGAGTCTAGACTGAGCGCATCATGACTTCGCCTAACCCTTGGGAGCCGCGGGAGATCGAGGCGCGCCGCCAGGAGGTTTGGCGCGCGCGCGACGCGTTCGCCACACCCTTGCCCGACGAGGGCACTGGGGTCTACATCAAGGCATCCGCGCCGTTCACCTCGGGCAACGTGCACATCGGGCATGTGCGCAGCTATGCGATCGGCGATGCCTATGCGCGCTTTCAGCGCGCGCGGGGGCGGGCTGTGCTGTTCGCTTTTGGGTTCGACGCGTTCGGGCTGCCGGCAGAGCTGGGGGCGATCGCGGGGGGAGTGCCGCCCAGCGAGTGGGTGGCTCGCTGCGCGGAGCACATGACTGGGCAGCTGGGGCGACTCGGGTTCTCGTTTGACTGGGAGCGCACGTTCATGAGCAGCGACGCGGTGATGTATCGCTGGTCGCAGTGGCTGTTCGTCACGCTGCTGGAGCGCGGGTTGATCTATCGCGGCAGCGGCGCTGTGGACTGGTGTGACACCTGCCAGACCACGCTTGCTTCGATCCAGGTGGAGGAGGGCGGGACCTGCTGGCGCTGCCACAATCCCGTGCGGCTGATTCAGCGGCCGGAGTGGTACCTGCGCGTGAGCGCCTACCTGGAGGAGAACGACCGGCGGCTGGCGGACCTCCAGGAGAACTGGGATGAGACATCGCTTGCCAGCCAGCGGTTTGTGCTCGGGCGCGTCGATGGGGTCGAGCTGGAGCTGGACGCCACGGATGTCGCAGGCGGTGACGGCGACGCGAGGAGCGATGCAGCCGCAAGCGACGACGCCCCGGCGAGCCGGCTGACCGTGTTCACGCCACACGCCGATGCCCTTGCCGAGGCGCGGTTCGTGCTGCTCTCGCCCAAACATCCCGACGTGGACGCCTGGGGCAGCGACCCCGCTGTTGCCGAGCAGCTCGAGGAGCTGCGCTCGGGCGGGTGGGAGCGCAGCTCTCGTGACGTGAAGAACACGCCGCTCATCGACACTCTGCGCACGGTCGGCGCGGCTGCGCTGCCGGTGCTCGTCTCCCCGCTTGTGGACGGGCGCTTCGGCGCCACCGCCGTGCTGGGGGTGCCCACGCAGGATCCGACCGACGCGGGGATCGCCCGGCGGCTGTGGGGGGAGGATTGGGAGAGCGCCGCGCCTGCTCTTGGCGACCCACCGGCCGCGCAGCCCGCCAAGCGCTACAAGGCCGGGGACTTCGCCATCTCGCGCCAGCGCTCCTGGGGGACGCCGATCCCGATCGTCTACTGCCCCGACCACGGCGCGGTGGCGGTGCCCGTCGAGCAGCAGCCCGTCCTGCTGCCGCTGGACGTCGTGCCCACGGGCGAGGGCAACCCACTCGCGGAGCGAGCCGACTTCGTGAACACCACCTGCCCCACCTGCGGGGGGCCGGCGCAGCGCGAGACGGACACGCTGGACTGCCATTTCGACGCCCTCTGGCTTTGGATCCCCGCTTGCGTGCCTCCGGCTGAGCGCGAGGGGTCGCTTGAGCAGATGCTCGCGTTGCCCGATCTGCGCGGCTGGCTGCCCAGCGAGCGCCTGGTCGCCGGCACCGACAGCGGCAACTTCGTCTTTGACCAGCGCATCGTCACCAAGGCCCTGCGCGACATCGGACCGCTTGCGTTCCTCGCCGACGGGGAGCCTTTCGCGGGGTGCTTGTTCCATGAGATGGTGATCCGCGACGGGCGCAAGATGAGCAAGCACCTCGGCAACGTGGTGGATCCCGACGAGCTGCTTGAGCGCTTTGGCGCGGACACCCTGCGACTGGCGGTGCTTTACGCGGCGCGACCGCAGAAGTCGCTGAACTGGAGCGACAGCGCTGTTGCGCACTGCCATCGCTTCCTGAAGGGGCTTTGGGCCTATACGCGCGCGCAGCTGGACGCCGATCCCGACCCGCTCGACGCCCAGGGGGTGTATGTCACCGAGCATCTGCGCTTGCGCCTTGCGAAGTGGTGTCTGGCCGCCGTCGAGAAGGTCACGGAGGACATGCAGGAGCTTGAGATGCATACGGCGGTGCGCAACGTCATGCGGCTGCTCGATCGGATCAAGGACTTCGAGAAGAAGGCCACTGCTCGCAGTGGTGGCGCGCTCGGGCGCGAGAACCACGAGGCGCTGCTGCAGGCGCTTGCCATCCTCGCGCAGATGCTCATCCCGTTCGCGCCGCACGCGGGCGAGGAGCTGTGGCTGGCCTGCACCGGCGGCGAGCGCACCGATCACGTCGAGCCGGCTTGGCCCTCGATCGAGGGCAGCAGAACAGAAACAGTCACAAGTGCCGGAGGCGCGGGTATCTAGAGTCTGACCGGCGCGCCTGAGCGCGCCCAAGAGCAACGGCCGGCACAGGCAAAGGATCAGGCCGGGGGCTCTGCGATCATTAGAGCCGCCGGGCAGCGGGAGCTAGGCAGAACACGATGACGACCACACACTCCGATCATCCAGCCGATGCGGCGCGTACGCGCTCGTGCGTGACGGAGCTTGTCTGCCACAGCTGCCAGATCCGCCACCCGCAGAGCCACACCGAGGCTTTCTGCTCGCAGTGCGGGAAGTGCTACGACGTCGACTACGACTACTCGCGCGCCAAGGACCTTTTTAAGGAGATAGGGATGGGGCCGCGTCCTTTCAGTATCTGGCGCTTTGAGGAGCTGCTGCCGATTCTCGACGCGCGCGCCTCGGCGCGGGTGGGACGCTACGCGGGGTTCACGCCGTTGATCAAGGCCGACCGCCTGGGGGGCGAGCTGGGGCTGAATCAGCTGTATGTGAAGGACGACAGCACCTCGCGGCCCAGCCTCTCCTACAAGGACCGCGTCGTGTCGATGGCCGTCGCGCGGCTGCTCGAACTGGGGCGAGACGAGATCGGCTGCGTATCGACGGGCAACGTGGGGACCGCCGTGGCGGCGCTTGCGGCGAAGGCTGGGGTGGACGCCTATGTCTTCTACCCGAACCGCCTGGAGATGACCAAGGCTCGTGCTTGCCGGGCGCTTGGCGCGAAGGTCTGCCAGGTGGAGGGCAACTACGACGAAGCCAACCGCCGCTGCCGCGAAGTGGCGGGGCTGAGCGGGCTGGAGTTCGCGAACATCACGCTGCGGCCCTTCTACGCCGAGGGCGCGAAGACGGTCTCCTACGAGATCGTCGAGCAGCTGGGCTGGCGCGCTCCGGAGCACATCGTCACAGCGGTGGCGGGGGGCACGCTCTCCTCGCGCATCCATAAGGGACTGCAGGAGCTGGAGCTGGTGGGGCTGGCCGAGACGGAGCACACGAAGCTGCACGTGGCCCAGCCGCTGGGCTGCGCGCCGATCGCGGAGGCGATCCTCGAGCACGACACGAAGATCCACCCTTGCGCGCCGACGACCTTGGCGCACTCGTTGGCGATCGGCAAGCCGGGCGACGGGGGGCTTGTGATCGACGCGGTGGAGGGACGCGGCGGGACGGCGGGGATGGTCAGCGACGAGCAGATCTTCTCGGGCATCGACCTTTTGGCCTCGACGGAGGGCATCCTGACGGAGCCGGCGGGGGGTACGACGGTGGCGGTGCTGAAGGAGCTGGCCGCCGCGGGGACGTTCGATCCCGACGAGGTCGTCGTGGCGATGATCACGGGCAACGGCCTGAAGACGCTGGATGACCATCCGCGCAAGCAGTGGCCGCTCGCGGAGTGCGACCCGGACGCGATGCTGGCGGTGCTGGAGGGCTTCCGGCACGCGAGCGGGCATGAGGTGGCCGTGAACGGCGCGGGGTTGAGCGGCGCGACGATGCGCGGATAGCGGCGCGCGCAAGCGCATAGACGTGACCGGCGAGCGGGGATGGCCGCGAGCAATGCACGCCACCCGCAGATGCGCCGCGCGCGCCGGGCGGCACGATCCGGGATCCCGCCTGGGTGCCGGGGGGGCAATAGAAAGACCCCACCGAAGCGGGGCCTTTCCGTAGCAGGCAGTAAGCCGGATCCTGTCGTTGAGCAGCCATCCATCTGAGCGGCCTACCTGGACCTTGGCGGGCAACCTATGAGCGGTCCTGTTTGGCCTTGCATCGGGTGGGGTTTGCCCAGCCGCCGCGTCGCCGCGACGCTGGTGCGCTCTTACCGCACCATTTCACCCTTGCCCGCCGGCCGTTCACGTGGGACGGCCAGACTCAGGACCTGGGTCCTTCGGGCGGTTTGTTTCTGTGGCACTTTCCCGCGGGTTTCCCCGGGTCGATTTCGCGACCACCCTGCCCTTCGATGTCCGGACTTTCCTCGACGGCCCCAAATGGGACCACCGCGGCTGCTTGGCCTGCACCCCAAAGGCTAGCTGGTTGCGGCCGGTCACCCGCACATGCCATCGCACCACTCCGCCGCCCGCCACACGCCGTCATCGATTCCACGGCCGTACCGCCATCACGCCCCGACGGCCAGAGCGCAATCAGCCCACCTGCGCCGTCGGCCTGACGAGGATCTCGTTGAGCGTCATACGGCGTGGGCGCGAGACGGCGAACGCGATGACCTCGGCGATGTCGGCGGGGGCGATGGCAAGATCCTTGACGAACTCCTGGGTGGCCTGCTTGGTCTCGGCGTGCGTGATGTGGTCGGTCAGCTCGGTGGCCACGGCGCCGGGCTCGATGACCATCACGCGGACGTCGGGCTGCAGCTCTTGGCGCAGCCCCTCCGACCAGCCGTTGATCCCCCACTTCGTCGCGGCATAGACCGCGTTCCCCGACCGGGCGGTGCGGCCGGCGACAGAGGAGATGTTGACCAGGTCGCCGCCGCCGTCGCGCAACTGGGGGAGGAACACGTCGGTCGCGGTCATCGCGCCCAGCAGGTTGACCTCCACCATCTGACGGTGCTCGGCACGTTGGTCGGTAGTGAACGGCGCCAGCAGCATGACCCCGGCGTTGTTGATAAGGATGTCCGCGCCACCGAGCTCACCTTGCACTTGCTCCGCGGCCGCAACGATCGAACCGCGGTCGGTGACGTCGGCCTCGATCGCAATCGCTCCATCGCCTAGCTCGGCGGCGAGCGCTTGGACGCGGTCGGCGCGACGCGCCAAGAGCGCAAGACGATGGCCGGCGGCGAAGAGCGCCCGGGCAGTGGCCTCCCCAATACCAGACGACGCGCCGGTGATGACCGCTACGCGGCCTGCATTCTGGTCAGTGCTCATGGTTTCCTCCGGGTTGTGGATGTGCGCTGGGACCAGCACAAGCCTCACTGGAGACCGGCATGAGCCTCAGCTGGGACCGATACGAGCCTCAGCGTGATGGGACTTTCGCGGGCTCACATGCCTGGCCTGGCGAACTGGCTCTACCCGCCGATGGCGTCACATACTCCTGAGCAGCCCTACTACGCGCCCGAGCACCTTGACCTCCTTGCTGCGGATCGGCTCCATCGTCTCGTTCTCGGGCTGCAGGCGGATGTGGTCGGGTTCCTTGAAGAAGCGCTTGACGGTGGCCTCCTCACCCAGCAGCGCCACCACGATCTCGCCATCGCGCGCCGTGTCCTGTGGGCGCACGACCACCAGATCGCCCTCCATGATGCCGACGTTCTTCATCGACTCGCCGCGCACGCGCAGCAGGTACTCGCCGCTGCCGCCGCCGGCGACCTCGGGAACGGAGACGTATTCCTCGACGTTCTCTTCGGCCAGCACCGGCTGACCGGCCGCGACCGAGCCCACGAGCGGCAGTGCCTCGGGCCGCACGATGTTGCGCACACCCTCGACGGCACTGCCCACGGCGTTGCCCACCGCGCGATCCAGCAGCTCGATGGCACGCGGCTTGGAGGGGTCGCGCCGCAACAGGCCGATCCGCTCCAGGTTCGCCAGGTGCTGATGCACGGTGGAAGACGAGGCCAGCCCCACGGCCTTGCCGATATCGCGCACGGTCGGCGGATAGCCATACTTCGCCGAGTATTTGCGGATGAAGTCGAAGATCTCCTGCTGGCGTTTGGTCAGGTCCATCTCGGTCTGCCCTCCGATGGGATAGGGAGCAACGCGAACGTCTGTTCGTACAGTAGCGAGGCACGAGGACGGATGCAAGGCAGCTATCAGCCGCCGGGCTATACTCGCCCGTCTCTGCGCCCGTGGCGGAATTGGTAGACGCGCAAGGTTGAGGGCCTTGTGGACTGTATGGTCCGTGGTGGTTCGAGTCCACTCGGGCGCACTGAGAAAGCCCTGCATTGCGGGGCTTTTTCTTTGCCCCGGGCCGGATCTGGCGAAGTCTGTCCGTGTGCACAGTATTCTCACGTGAGAACTATGCACCGTCCTGTGCACACCCCGATGGACACGCGGAGCGCGCGATGAGCGTGCAGGCCGATCGCGAGCGCTGGGTCGTGCGCTGGCGCGACGGC
The DNA here is from genome assembly GCA_963821895.1 of uncultured Solirubrobacterales bacterium. GTDB lineage: Bacteria > Actinomycetota > Thermoleophilia > Solirubrobacterales > Solirubrobacteraceae > Palsa-744. The sequence goes on along the minus strand of CAWGFQ010000002.1, from coordinate 92,707 downwards.
TCGGGCCGTCAGCGCGGGCGGCGCTTTGAGAGCGAGGCATCAGCGCGCGCGTTCGACGCCGGACTGCGCGAGGTCGCGCCCCGCGAACGCCGCGCGGACGGCGCTCAGCGAGCCGGGGGCGTCTACCCCTACCCCACCAAGCGCGGCACCCGGTGGTACTTCAAGGTCCGCGACGGCAGCGGCAAGCAGACGACCAGGCGCGGCTTCACGAGCGAGAAGGCCGCGCGCGATGCCAAGCGGCGGCTCGTCGAGCAGGTCGAGCGCGGTGAGGTGCGCCACACGCGCGAGTCCTTCGGCGAGCACTGGCAGCGCTGGCTTGCACGGCGCAAGCCCTACCTGGAGCCGGGGACCTGGCGTGCCTACGAGATCGACGGGCGCAAGCGGCTGCTGCCATCCTTCGAGGCAATCCCGCTGGGACGCTTGGGCGTCGAGCAGGTGCGCGAGTGGATGGAAGGACAGGCGGAGGCCGTGGACGCCGGCAAGATCGCGCCCAAGACCGTCAACAATGCCCTGGGCACGCTGGTCGTGTGCTTGAACGCCGCCGTCGAGGACGGCCTGCTCGCAGCCAACCCGGCGCTGCGGGTTCCACGACTGCCTCCAGCCCATATCGAGCGCGAGTACCTGCGCCTGCACGAGATCCCGCTCTACCTGGACTCCTGCTCGGCCCTCTACCGCCCGGTGGCCGAGTTGCTGATCGGCAGCGGACTGCGCATCTCCGAGGCCTTGGCGCTGCGCGTGGGCGACCTGGAGCTTGAAGACACGGGCGGCACGATCGTCGTGTACCGCTCGCGCAAGCGCGGTGAGGCGGTTGGATCGACCAAGTCCGACCGCTTCCGTTCGGTCGAGATCGGCCCAAGCCTCTCGCGCGTGCTCCGCGACCACCTGGCCCGCCGCGCCGAGATGGCCTCTGAGGATCAGGGCCGCGCCCATCTGTTCGTGATGCCCGTGCGGGCGCGCAAGCGCGAGCAGGGTCGATGGGAGAGCAGCGCCACAGGCGAACCGCTGGACCGCACAACCGTCTCGCGGGACTGGCACAAGACCGCGCTGCAGGACGCCGCGCTGCGCGACATGCCGCTGCACGCGCTGCGGCACACAGCAGCGGCGGCGTGGCTGGCGGCGGGCAACTCCCTGATGTACGTCCAGCGCCAGCTGGGGCATGCGGACATCAGCACGACCGAGCACTACTACGGCCACCTGGAGCGCAACGTCCTCGCCGCCGGGGCCGCGGCGACAGAGGAAGCCATCGCTCGTGCCGTCAAGCATCGCTGAAAAGCCCCTGCTGGCCGCTGGGAGGCGTGCGTAGGGGTCGTGGTCGCTTGTCACGCCCATTCTCATCGGAGACCACAAGACGGTGCATGGCAACCGTAGGACGGCCAGGCGTCCATCTGGCGCGAGCGTCATCGATCCAGCGCTCGAGATCCTCCGGAACGAAGCGCAGCGGTCCCTCCTCCCCACCGATCCGGATCGACGGTATGAGCGAGCGGCCACCTCCCTAAAGTCCACCACGTCTACCTTCTTGACATTCTGGCTCAAGGGCGTAGCCTGGGAGACGAAAGGAGTGTCGATGGCACAGCTAATGCAGGTCCGCCAGGCCGCCCGAACGCTCGGCGTTCACGAGAACACCGTGCGTCGCTGGGAGGAGCGAGGCTTGCTGCACGCCGTCCGACTGCCGAGCGGCGTTCGGCGCTTCCGTCTCGAGGATGTCGAGGCCATGCGCGCACAGATGTTCAGCGGCTTCGCCCCCATGCGCGCCGACGACGACGTGGTCCCCGTCCGCGCACACCTGACTGACTGAGACGAACCTGCCGTGCGTCGGGCGGCGCTTGGTTCTCCGTTCAAAGCGGCCCCGCGACCAGCGACCACACATGGGATGATGGCGCGCTCATGAGCGGAAGCGCGCATAAATGAGCGTTACGGAGGCTAACCTTACGATCGAGGAGGCAGCCAACCGTCTTGGTGTCTCGATTGCAACTGCTCGCCGCATGGCCGCCGATGGACGAATCCCTGCGACAAAGACAGGCAAGCAGTGGCTAGTGGACGGCAATCGCCTTGGATCTATGGCACGTCGCCGAAGGGTCCCTTCAAGGCCGCTGGTTGACCTGGACCGTGCGATACGTCATGTCGTCCAGACTGATCTCACCGAGGTCTGGGTGCCAGATGTTCTACGCCAAGCCGATGTGCTCGCTGACCTGGCCGCCCTCGGTGCGAGCGCGCAGGCTCGAATCGAAGAGAGATCGCCAGGGGTAGCAGTCGAGGTGGAGGTGGATAAGACCGTCTTCTTCACCCGCTGGGCGACACTCCTCCACGTAGAGGACCGAGTGGCTTACCAGGCAGTCGTCGCTTCGTTTGCCGAGCGTGTAGATGCGCAGACACCGGACTGTGTATTTTCAGCTCGCCTCTCGCAGAATCCAAGATATTTCTTTCGACGCGGACCCCATCAGTGGGTCGCTTGGAACCGATACGTTCGAACGCAGCTCGTCGATGATCACGAATGGATGATTAAGACAGATTTGACTTCTTACTTCGACGCAATTCCTCATCAGCTCCTTATAGCCGAGGTGGAGTCGCTTAATGTTGACCAGGTGATCGTCGAGGCGCTTGCTGACATGCTGCGACTTTGGGCGCGAGCACCAGGAATAGGGCTGCCGCAGGGTCCTAACGCATCCCGACTGTTAGGCAACCTTTACATGCTTCCGGTTGACCGAGCAATGCTGGACGCAGGATGGAATTACTCTCGATATATGGACGACGTGCGCATAGTGACCTCGACCAAGGCCGAGGCAGTAGAAGCAGTTCGTCAGTTTCAGCGAGAGTGCGGCGCTCGCGCTCTCATTGTCAGCTCCGGCAAGACGGTCCTATTGTACGGCGATGATGCGCGAAGAGATCTTGAGAAGCACGCAGATTTGACACATGTGGAGTATCTAATGAATACCGCCCTATCGAGCCGCGCGCGCAAAGAGCTAAAGAGGATCCTTAGGCGGGCGTTACGATCTGATGTTCGTATCGATGAGCGTCGAGCGCGGTTTAGCTTGTGGCGCCTCGCACAGCTTCGCGAGCCGGGCACTCTTAATCTAGTGATGAAGCGCCTTGAGGATCTAGCACCAATTGCGACAGTAGTCGCTGCCTATCTCAGACCATTCATCAGCCGGAAGCACGTAGTCAGGAACCTCGCTGCATTCCTTGACGACGTAACACGTTCGCATTCTTCCTATCTCGTTACGTGGCTTTTCGCGGCCATGCTTGAGTATCAGGGTAAGTTGCCGGCCGAGTGGGCTGCCCAGGCCTCTCGCCGGATAAAGAACCGCAACGAACCAGCCTATCTCCGGGCCGTAGCCGCCATCGTAATGGCCAGAGGAGGACGAGCGGCTGATATAGCCTGGATCAAGGCAGATATCCTGAAAGAGCATGATCCCGCGGTTCTACGCGGCTACGCCGTGGCATTGCACTGGGTTCGCGAACTCGACAACGGGACCCAGCGAAGACTCGTGAGTCGCTCGAAGCGTCTTACTCGTACAGTCGCCTACCTCAAGGGTAGAACTGTGCTTCCCTCGCTTGTTTATAGAGAGACAGTGCTTCGACTAGATTAGCTACGTGGAACTAGGAGGTCCCTGGTCAGGCCACTGCGGCGAACTCGCGCTCAACCTCGCCATCCACCGTGCGCTGGAAGCAGACAAGCAGCTCCTCATCCAACACGGCAGCGATCCGCTGAAGTGTCGGCAGCTGCGGGATATGGGTGCCTTTCTCAAGCCGTGACACAGCGCTATGCGACGTGCCCGCCGCCTTGGCGACCTCCTCCTGCGTCAGCCCCAGCTCGAAGCGCCGCTCCCGCAGATGCGCAGCGATCGGGCTGACCTCCCGGAGGGCATGGATGCGCGCGTATTCGGCGCGAGCATCGCGATATGCCTCGCTGCGATCCGCGCGGCTGGCCGCCGCCTCCACAGCGGAGCGACCCACAGGGCTTTGAGCGGTGTTTGCCATAGGCGTAGCTTATCACGCATGATAAGTCGCGTCAGGACCGCGACTTCGGTGGAGCATCGCGGCCAGCCGCACGCGGAGGACGGCGACGCGCCGCATTCATACGAGTCTCAAAGTCAGCCATCCGCCTCCTGGCCCTCCCCTGGTCGCTCGCAGATACCACGCCCGTGTTCTTCTCGAAGGCGTGCAGCAGGACCATCAGGTTGCCGGAGCGCTGGTAGAGCAGCCGATATCGCGTCCTGGCGAACCGGACCCGCAGCTCGCGCAGCTCCCCGTCGATCTGCGAGGTGATTGGGAACTCCGGCGGTGGCGCATCGGGATTCCTTCCGTTCAGGTGCTCCTCGATGGCATCGTCGATCTTCGCCGCAGCGAGCGGCTGCGTCCTCAGCAACTTCCCCAGGAAGGCATCAACCGGTTCCCCGCCCTTCGCGTCACGGTAGAAGACGGCCTGCGTCCGGCCGTGTCGATGCGCACCGCTGGCAATTGGCTGGGCATCGGCCGAACGCTTCCGAGATGGCATAGGCCGAGAGGCTAGAAGTCGCTCCGGCGCATCCCCGCCGCTCGCCGCGTCGCCGCACCTGCTCGTGAGAACACTTTGAGAACATCACCCCGCCAGGCCCGTCCACAGCGTCCGCCAACCCCCGCAAACTGGACGATCTGGACGCCCCCGGACCCATCAACACACCCGTGATCCGGTTGAGGGCCTTGTGGACTGCATGGTCCGTGGTGGTTCGAGTCCACTCGGGCGCACTTGGTAGGACAGTGCTCAAACCCTACCGCACCCTTGAGAGCCATCTTTGAGGCCCTGCCAGACGGGCCTATCCTGCGGAAGGCGGGGAGTCCTGCCCGCGTTGCTCCAGAGCCGAAGATGCTGAAGCTCGGCAACGGCGTGGTGCAGGCTGCCGTCCTCAAGGTGCTGGCGGCGGCTGATCGTCCGATGCGTCTGCCTGAAGTGCGGACGGCAGTCGATGCGCTGCTCGGGCGGCCTGTGTCCAAGGACTCGATCAGCTGGTGTCTCTCCACTGGTGCCCGTGGGGCGGAGCCACGGTTCGAGCGGGTGGCCCGTGGCAGCTATCGGCTCAGGCGTCCATGATAAGTCTACGAAAGCGCGGCGAGGCAGCCAAGATCAACAGGGGTCAGGGACCGGGGTCTGAATCTCGGTCGTCGCCGGAGGCGAGTCGTCTGCGGCTGAATGGCCGTCGAGCTGTGCGGCTAGGCTCGCGCCGTCGATATCGGCCGCTGCCTGCTCTGCTAGGAAGTTGGCCCGTTCTTGGGGTGTGCGCCAAGGGCGGCGGAAGATGGGCTCGCCAGCGAGCTGTCGCCCTACCTCGCGGTTGACTAGGGCCTGAGCCTTGTTGCCCGTGCCTTTGACCTTGACCAAGGTCAAGCCTCCGGTCAGAAAGAGCTGGGCCTTGAATGGGTGGCCGTTGGGCAGCGTGATTGGCTGGAATCCGTATCCGGCGCGCTTGATTCGCGTGGTCCACTCGCTGTGCTCGTGCCCGTAGCCGACGAAGCGGCTGTCGAAGTAGCCGACCAGATCGAGGACCTTCGCTGAAATCGACATGCAGAAGCCCGTCGCCGCTGGGCTCACGAACGGATCGGCAGGTGTCCCCGTGCCCGACACCGCGTGCCGATCGACCTTAGGGTCGCAGGCCAGGTGATGCCATGCGCGGGTGCCTTCGATCCAGTCGCGCTCCCAGCCGCGCACAACCGGGAGGGCGTCGTCCTCGAGGAGGACCAGGGGATCGCAACCTAGTTGAGCCAGCGCGAATAGTGCCCGGTTCTTGTTCCAGGCGACCCCTAGATGAGGGCCCGACACGACGCGCAAGTCTTGTTCACGAGCCCACTCGGCGCTCCCGTCATCGCTTCCATCCTCCGCGACCACCAACTCGTGCGGACTGCTGGTCAGCTCGGCGACGCTGGCGACGAGCTGTTCGAGCAAGCTCCGCCGCTTATAGGTGATGATCCCGATACCGAGCACAGCTATCGTCGCGGCCGTCAGGCGACCAGCACATCCCCGTAGACGATGGTGCCGTCTTCATTGATTGCATCGCCGTCCGATAGGCCGTACTTTTGCTTGAGGTAGTCGGCCCAGTTGCTCCAAGCGCTCTGAGTCTGAGTTATCATGCCTTGGGCTTCTTGCGCCTCTTTGACCTTATTGACTAGGGAAGCGTGGTAAGCCGTCTCGTCGTCGCTGAGCTTTGGCGGCTTCTCAGTCTTGGGCATCGGCGGCTAGGCAGTACTTTCATTCACGATGAGGCCGGCGAGCGCGAGCTTTTCCAAGAGCGATGTAAGCGCTGCGCCGCTGCTCCGTGAGCCTGTGACTTTGGGTCGTACAATCGGTGTCGCGCCCCAGAATCCGAGCTTTTCCGTCGCTCCCTTGCCGATCTTGGACCCTGTTTCGGTGCCAAATTCGAGGTTATGGCCCTCACCAAATCGGATCGCAGCGGTGGCCATTGTGCCCGTTCCGAAGTCGATGCCGTACTTGGCGTTGACAGTGTTGTAGTAAATCACGGTGCCTTCGGTAGGGTGAACGATCGGGCCTTGGGTACCACTCGCGCCGAACATTCGTATGCCGTACCTACAGCCGAGATTCGCGCCGCCTTCGTTGTGCTTGGCGCTCAATTGGATGAGCGACCCTTCGTTCATAACGGGGAAGCTGTGTGGAAAGTACTCGATGGTCAGGCCGTTTGCGATGCTTCCTGTTTCGGGTTCGGTTTCGGCGTGCTGGGTGAGATGACCAAAGTCGATCTCGACGCCGGTCACATGCTGTTCCGCGCCTCGACTGTAGCCGATGAAGTTGCCACCCCACGCGCTATGCCCTATGCCCATCCCGTACACAGCAACCGCCGCACTGGTCCCTGTATTTTCTACGAAGCTCATCACTTGGTAAAAGCCGACCGTGGTCGTGCTTTCATTGATTACACTGCCTATTTCCAGCTTTGTCACCGGTTCGCCACCGGGAACCTTTCCTTCAAACGTGCCAAAGCGCATCACGACGGGCGAGCCGTTGATGACTGGGCTGTTAGCAACCAGCGCGGACTTGAGGGCAGCTGCCGTCAGTATGTTGTAAATGCTGGTGCCGGAAACGTGGGCGGCTTCGGTTGATCCCTCGGCTGCGCGTTCGAGGATCTTCCAGGTGGTAGTTGCAGCCGACGGGCCTTCGATGAGTAGTATCTCACTATTCAGGACGACTCGGAACTGGCCTGATGCGCGCAGTGCGGGTGGTGCTGCGGCGGCGACCGACATTTCTTTCACGCCCGTATGGAGTTCGGCCGTGAGGGTCGTCAGGGCTGTGACGGTGCCTGGAGTCGAGGAGTTAGCTATCAGCTCGGGAAGGGCCATCGGCAACGATCTTACACTAGCTGTTTGGTCTAGCCATTGGACGATCACAGGACCGTAACATTTTGTCCGCGTAGCACGGTTACGTTCCGCACGCTTTGATCCGACGCTCACGTGCAGATTCAGGACTGCCGGACGAGTCTGGGAAGCGCGGCATGACGCGGCGTAGCTTTGTCGCGCGTGGCTCAGGCGCACTGCTAGCAGCCTATGGCGGCGTGTTGCGCGGCTTACCACTCGTCGGCTTGGGCGTTGCTGATGCGGCCGAAGAAAGGAAGGCAGAGCTGGCGACGAATCAGGCGATGCTAGGCGTCATGCAGTTGGGGAGCTGAGCACCTACGGTCCCGCAGCAAGAGGAGGAGGTTCTTAATGAATGAGGGTTTGCAATTCTTCGTGAGTCTATGTTCGTGTGAGGATGGGGAGGTGCTGTCCGAGACGAGGCCTTCGGAGTCGGTAACGGTCTTCGGTGAGACATACCCTGCGGACTATCGAGGCAAGATCGAGGTCGATTATAGGGTTGAGGATGACTGCGTCAAGTTCCGGCTGCCGGAGCGTCGCTACAACGTGTCACTTGGCCTAGCCAGCCGTATGGAGGCGGTGCTGATCCGCGTTCGGCCCCAGCGGACGACGATACAAGCGCTTTATGATGACATTGGGCTGATCGTAGGGGCAGCCTGTTGTCACGGAAACGGCTGTGAGTGCTATGCAGGCGTGGGATGCTCCTGCTTCGTAGATTGAGGTAGCACTTCGCACGAGGTTGTCCCGTAGCTCGTAGAGGTTTGTAGTGGCGGTCCCTTTCGCCTCGTCCGGTCCCGTTGGGACCTTGGCGAGTGCGAAATCAGTCCATCGAGACGAAGGGAACCGCCATGAAGACCGTAATGCAGGAGCAGGACAGTCGCCCCGAGGAGTTGCCGCTGCGGGTGCAGGAGGCGCTTGGGGAGTTGGTCGGGGCAGCGAAGGAGGGGCTGCTCGCGCTCAGCGTCGGTGTTGGGCTGGGCGTCCTCAGCGAGATGATGGAGGCCGAGCTCGATGAGGTCGTCGGTCCCAAGCACGCGACCGTGAAGGAGCGCACCGCTGTCCGTCACGGCCAGGAGGACGGCACGGTGACGCTCGGTGGCCGGCGGGTCGCGGTGAAGCATCCCCGGGCTCGCACGCCCGACGGAGAGCACGAGGTTCCGCTTGCGACCTATGCGTATTTCGCTGACCGTGACCCGCTGAGCAGGGTGGTGTTGGAGCAGATGCTCGCTGGTGTTTCCACGCGCCGGTTGCGAGGACCCGTGAGCCCGTCGGCGAGGCTGCGAGCGCTGCGGAGCGTTCGACGTCGAAGTCGACGGTCAGCCGCGAGTTCGTCTCGCGCACCGGCGAGCATCTCGCGGCGCTGATGGCGCGTCCGCTGTCTGATGTGCGCCTGGCGGCGTTGATGCTCGACGGGATCGAGCCGAAGGGCCGCTGCTGTGTCGTCGCCTTGGGCGTGAGCACCGAGGGCGTCAAGATCCCGCTCGGGCTCTGGGATGGCTCCACCGAGAACAAGACCGTCACGGTCCATCTGCTCGCCGACCTGGTCGAGCGGGGGCTTGATCTCGAGCAGGGGGTTCTGGTCGTCCTGGACGGCGGGAAGGCCCTGCGGGCCGCCGTCAACGAGGTCTTCGGGCCCGTCCCGGTGCAGCGGTGTGTCCGCCACAAGGAACGCAACGTGCTCGACCATCTCCCCGAACGCGACCGGCCCGCCGTCAAGAGCCGGCTGCGGAAGGCGTCGGCGTCGGAGAACTATCAGCAAGCCCTCGACGGGCTGCAGCTGCTCGCCGGCGAGCTGGAGCGCTCCCACCCCGGCGCCGCCGCATCCCTGCGAGAGGGCGTGGAGGAGACGCTGACCCTGATCCGCCTCGGGGTCCGCGGCAAGCTCAAGAGGACGCTCCAGAGCACGAACCCGATCGAGTCGATGATCGGCACCGTCCGGCAAACGAGCCGCAACGTCAAGCGCTGGCAAAACGGCGACATGTGCCTCAGATGGACCGCCGCCCGGGATGCTCGAGGCCGAGACCCAGTTCCGCAAGATCATGGGCCACAGCGACCTCGCCAAGCTCGCCCTCGCCGTCGAAGACGACCTCGCCGCACAGCGCACACCCATTCACACCGAGACCAAGGAGGACGCGCTGGTCGCCGTCACCGTGTAACCATCACACCAGAACCGCCGCCTCGAACTTCCACGGCGAACAGGACAACCTCAGATATCGAGCGTCGGAGTCATGGCAGAACCTCAACGGACACTCTACCTCATCGCCACACGAAACGCAATGGACGCAACGGACGAAAGGAAACTCAGCAAACGGGCGATCTGCGCCGTCCTCCCGCGTCACCTTGATATGCAGGTCGCAGTACCCATAGATGTCGTCGGTGTGCGAGATAACGAAAATCTGCTGAGACCTGCTGCGGGCGAACTCTGCGAGCTGGCCTATCAGTAGTCGGCGACACTCGTCATCCTGACTACCAAAGACCTCGTCAAGGATCACAAGTCGCGTCTCGACGCCGCGTTGATGAGCGAGCGTTCGCGAAAGTGCGAGACGCAGGCAGAGCGATGCGAGGTCCGGTGAGCACCAGCCGTCAAACACCCGCCGGTGGCGCGCACCGAAACGACGGCGAGCAAGACCCGCCAACCGCCGATCCAGCAGGTCTAGCGCTTGGGCGACGAGTCGGCGCTGGTAGTCACCACACCCGCGGTGGTTGAGCGATCGTCTTCCGGCGGGTCAGACATCTCGCTCGGCTAGGCGGCAGCCAGGGAGTCGTGCGCGCTCATGCCCGAGGCGGCGCGTTGGGCGGTGGCGGCTCGCCCTCGCCGCCCGATGCTCCCGGGCCTCCCGTCCTGTCGCTCGGTGAGCTGTCTTTTCGGCCGCGCCGAATCAGGGTGATAATCCAGATCGCGCCGCCAGCGACGGCCGCGCCGATCAATGCCCAAGCCCACCCCGGCAGACCGCTCGATTCGGAGGATGGTTCTTTGTTTGCGGCCGCCGCGGCGCCGGCGGCCGCCGCGGCCGGGGCGTGGCCGGTCGAGGTCGTGGTCGTCGCGGCTGGGGCGGTGGTGGTCTGTGTCTGAATGACAGTGTTTGTCTGGGTGGGCGCGGTCACGGTCGTTGTCTTCGGGGGCGCGGTCACCGTATTGGTCTTAGTTACGGTCTTTGTCTGGGACGGCGCTGTGCTCGTGGTGGTGGGAGTCGTTGGAGCGGCCGCGGTCCTCGCCGACTCTGTCTGTGCCGACGCGGTCGCTGTGTGGTTCTGGGAGGGCTGGGTCTCGGTCTTGGCCTGCGTGGCGGTAGGCGTACTGCCGCTGGCGCTCGCGGTCGCTCCCTCCGCACGGCTGGAAGCGGTCTGACTCAGGCTGCTGGCCACGCTCGCCGCCCCGCCCGAGCCACACGCGGCCAGGGCGAGGATGAAGAGGCCCAGCATGCTCACCTGAAAAGCCCAACGCGCCGCGATCTTGCTCCGGCGATTGTGGCGAAGGGCTGTACGACGGCCGCCTGGGCTGCGCCGGCGTTTATGGGTGTGGCTGATCATGGGTGACCTCCCTCATGCGACGATCCGCAGTCGCCGTCCTGAATCTCGCGCTCGCCCAGCTCGTGGTGGGGTTGACCCGTTGGGCACTGAGCCGACCACGGTGAAGTCGATCTGGGAGTGGCCGTGCTTGCCATTGAGGCGGGAATGTACCATGCACCGGACCACATTTGGGCGTCCTCATAGGTGACCACAAGTCGGAATGTGGTTGCTATGTAGTCTCCTGCGACCGCGTGCCGTCCCGCGGCTCCATCTTGTCATTCCGCCCGGGTCGTCGGTCGAGGCCACGACGAGCAGTGGCTATTCCACCCGAAGGCCCATCAGCTTGAGGGCGGCCACCGCGCGCAACACGCCGCTGGCGAACGCGCGACGGCCCCGCTACACTCCATCGCGATAGCACCGATGAGCCGACCACGGTCGGCATCCCTCGGAGGACGGCAGACCAACCAGAGGAGGAGCCTTGAGCAGCGAGGAGTTGGAGCTGGGCCCTATCGACATAGTCGTGATTGGCTTCCCTCCGGATGCGCCACGAACCGGCGAGGCAATCCCAATGTTCGTGGACCTCGTGGACCGGGGGATCATCCGGGTCATAGATGTGCTTGTGGTCCAGAAGGACGCTGAGGGCGTGATCTCGGGCCTCCAGGTCGGCGACCTCGACGGTGACGGCGCGGGCGACCTTCTCGTATTCGAAGGGGCGCGGACTGGCATGCTCGGCGACGAGGACGCGGCCTTGGCGGGCGAGGTGCTCGAACCGGGTGAGGCGGCTGTGCTGATCTGCTTCGAGAACGCATGGGCCGGCCCCTTCGCCGCCGCGGTGCGCCGCAACGGGGGACGGCTGCTGGACTTCCAGCGGGTGCCAACGCAGGAGGTTATCGCCGCTATCCAAGCCCTCGATGCCGCCGAGTCGGCATCCTAAGACGAGAAGGAGAGACCAGCATGCCACTACTTCGCCGTGTTGCCCGTGTAGCCGCCGTCGGTGCCGTCGCAGGTGGCGCCTCCGGGGCCGTTCAGCATCGCCAGCAGGGCCGGTGGGCGCGACAGGAAGAAGAGCAGAGGGCCGCCCAGGAACAGCAGCAGATGGCCGCCGCGCCGCCCCCACCGGAAGAGAGCTCGATGGAGAAGCTCAAGGAACTCGGCCAGCTGCACGAGTCGGGTGTCCTCACTGACGAGGAGTTCGCGACCGCCAAGGCAAAGATCCTCAACGCCTAGATCGGCACAGGCCTCGAGCTGGGCGTTCGTGTCCTGGCAAGATGGGGCTCACCGTGCGCGCGACCCCCGCGACTCCGGGAAACGACCAGGCGGCGCGGCCGCCGTGGCGGTCTCGTATCGCCGCGATCGTCGCGCTCATCGCGCCGGTTCTCATGGCTGTGGTGGCCGCGGTCGCACTGGCGGGCGATGTGCCCGTCGCGGTGCTGGCGGTCGGGCTCGTGCTGGCCTGCAGCGCGGCCATCTGGCTCGCCTTGACCCGTCGTGGCCCGCGGCGAGCGCTTGGCGCCGTGCTCGCCGCGCTCAGCGGGATCGGGCTGATCGTGGTGCTGGTGGCCAACTGGCACGGAGTGGTGGTGCTCCTCGCGCTGATGTTGCTTCTCGCCGTTTTCGGACTGGCCGCGCGCTACGCATTGGGGCAGACCGGGGAGACAATGGTTGGCGGCGTGGCTGGAGCGCTCGTGCCGGTGGGCGCTGCCGAATCGGCGGTGCTGATCATCAACCTGAAGTCGGGTGGGGGTAAGGCCGAGCGCTACGATCTCGCTGCTCAGGCCCGGCGACGGGGCATCGAGCCGGTTGTTTTACAGCCCGACGATGACCTGCTCGAGCTCGCCGAGAGCGCCATCGCACGCGGTGCGCAGGTCATCGGGATGGCCGGCGGCGATGGCTCGCAGGCCCTCGTGGCGACGGTTGCCGCGCGGCACGACATCGCCCACGTCTGCATTCCCGCGGGGACTCGAAACCACTTCGCCCTGGACCTCGGCCTTGACCGTGAGGACGTCGTGGGTGCGCTGGATGCGTTCACGGACGGCGTCGAGCGGCGCGTCGATCTCGCGCGCGTCAACGACCGTGTGTTCGTCAACAACGCCTCGCTCGGCGTCTATGCCAAGGTCGTCCAGTCCGATGCCTACCGCGATGCCAAGCTCGAGACCTGGACTGGCATGCTGCCCGACCTGCTGGGCCCCGATGCGGAGCCGATCGACCTCGAGTTCACCGCCGCCGACGGGAGCCGCTGCGACGACGCGCCGCTCGTGCTCGTATCGAACAATCCGTATCGGCTGGCGAGCCTCACCGGCGCGGGCACGCGCGAGCGAATCGACACGGGCCGGCTCGGCATCGTGGCGGCACGCGTGCGCACTGCCGCCGACGTGTCAAAGCTCGTCGCGCTCGAGCTGGTTGGCCAGGCGGGCCGCTTTCCGGGCCTTGAGTCGTGGTCGACCCAGGAGTTCGAGGTTCGCTCCACAGGCCCGGTGGAGGTTGGGCTCGACGGCGAGGCGCTCGTGCTCGATCCCCCCCTGCGCTTCGCGTCGCTGCCAGGGGCGCTACGGGTGCGGCTGCCCAGCGGAGTCGGCCTGCCACCGGCCGCCAGAGTTGCGGCTTTGACAACGGACAACCTGGGCGCGCTGCTACGGGTGGCGGCTGGCCGGTGAGCCACCCAGCCGCGCGGCTGGTGCTCGGCCTGGCCGTCTTCGTGCTCATCGGCTGGGGGGTCGGGGAGCTCTGGACCTCAATCGTGGGGTCGGCCGAGCTGAGCGCGGTACGCGACGTGGCCGCTCAGCGCACGGCGGCGCTCACCGACGTGGCGCGGGTGCTCACCTGGGCGGGCAGCGCGTTCCTGTTGGTCCCGCTCGCGCTGATCGCCTGCCTGGCGTTGGCCCGAGCGGGCCTGCGCCGAGAGGCGCTCGCGGTCGCGCTCAGCCTCGGCGGCGCGATGCTGATCTCAGACTGGGTCAAGCTGCTCGTGTCGCGCCCGCGCCCGCCCGTGGAGCACCTGCAGGCGGTTACAGGCTCGAGCTTTCCCTCGGGCCACGCGACGCAGGCGAGCGCATTCTGGCTCTCGCTGGTGTTTGTGTTGCCGGCGGCGGGGGCAGCGCCGAAGCTGGCCCGCGTGGCTGGTGTCCTTGCGCTGCTGATTGTCCTCGCGGTGGCCGCGTCTCGCGTTTACCTGGGCGTTCACTATCCAAGCGACGTGGTTGCCGGCATGCTGCTCGGCAGCGGTTGGGCGACCTACGTGTCGCGCTGCTTGCGGGAGCGATGACGATGTGGCGTCGCGTACAGCGTTTTGACCGCCGGCTGATGAGACGCTCGTTCGGCGCTCGCTCACCCGCACTGGATCGCATGCTCATCGCGACCACCCGGGCGGCGAACTACTCGCGACTCTGGCTAGTGGTCGCGGGCGGGCTCGCGCTGTTCGGAGGGCGACGGGGGCGGAGAGCGGCCTGGCGCGGCCTCATCGCGATCGCAATCGCGGCGGGGGTGGCAAACGGCCCGGCAAAGCTACTCGTGCGCCGGCGACGGCCGTCCTCGCGCGGGCGGCCCACGCTCATCCGCACGCCGCGGTCGACGTCATTTCCATCCGGCCACAGTGCCGCAGCGTTTGCGTTCGCCACCGGCGCCAGCGCCGAACTGCCGGTACTGATGCCTGTTCTCGTTCCACTTGCGGGCGCCGTTGCCTACTCACGCGTGCATACCGGCGTTCACTATCCAAGCGACGTCGCAGCCGGCGTAGGGATCGGGATCGCCTCGGGCCTGCTGGCCACGCCGACGATGCGCGCCGCGATCACCACTTCAGCTCGATCTCGAGCTCGCGCTCGTCCGTCTCAACCTCGAGCTCGACCTTGAGCTGCAGCTGATCGGGGACGTGGACCGTGAAATGCATACCGCCGCGGTCGAACTCCAGGTCGTTGTGACGAGCGAGCATGTCGGCGAGGAGCCGCAGGCGCTCCGCGACCTCCTCCCTGCTGACGGTCTCCTTCTGCTTGATCTCAAAAATGTCCATCAGGTCTCCCTTTGTTGTCGTGAGCTTGCGGCATGGGCAAGGCCCGGCGCGCCGGGCCGACGAGTCCGCTGCTGTACAGACGGGCCCGCCCCCGGGATATGCTTCGGCCCGTCCGCCGGCTGGTATCGAACTTCGCATCTCGCGTCGTCCCAGCGTCGCATCTCGGGTCGCCCCAGCGCCGCCCGGGTGCACCCGCTGGGCTCAGTCCTGCGCGAGCCAGGCCTTGGCCTCAGCCAGGTCGCGGACGCGGAAGCCCCGGGCCTTGCCGGGAAGCAGGAAGGAAAGGGCACGCAGCGCAGGGCGCATCCAGTCCTCGTCGCTGACCACGGCCACGCGCTCGTAGGAGGTCGCATGGCGCATGCGAAAGCCCGTGTCGGCGCTCATCGCGTCGCCCTCGACCTCACGGGCTCCCGCACCGATCAGGTAGAGCAGCCGCACATTGCGCCCCTCGGCGATCTCCTGACGCAGCACGGGCTCGACGGTCTCCTCCCAATCGTCATCCTCGACCTCCCCGACCGCCTCAAAGCCGATCGTAGCGCCCGGCATGTCCGTCATTGCTCGCAACATGGACTGGTCCCTTTCTCGTGGCCGCCCTCGCGGGGCAACGCGGTATCGAAATCAGCTCGGACCATAGACCTTCGAGGTCACAGACGCCAGTGATCTCGCTGGCCGACCGCAAATGCCTAGGCCCGCGCCGGTGTCGGCTCGGAGCCTGGTCCTCGCGTCGGCATTCGCCCGACGAAGAAAAGCGCGAGGGCTGCAATCAGGATCAGGACCGTGAGGCCGGCGCGGAGCCCGTCGAGGCGAGCTTGGGCGTTGGCGTCGAGCGCCGCCTGCGTCACCTCGTTGCTCGCGCCCGCTTCCTTGGTGGCGGCCTGGAGTTGCTTGTCGGACATGAATGGGATGCCGGCGGACAGCTCGGTGTTCGCCTTGTCCTTGACGCTCTGCGGAACCGTGTTGTTCATCTCGATGTGTGTCAGAAACGACGCCGTCAGCACGGCAATCAGAATCGACCCCGTGAGGGCGGTGCCCAGCGAAGCGCCGAGGTTGGTCACCGTGTTCTGCAGCCCGCCCACCTCCGAGCTCTGCTCGTCGGGCACAGCCGAGACTGTCACTGCGCCGAGCTGCGATGCGAGCGCGCCGAGGCCGAGCCCGACCAGCAGCAGCGGCACGGTCACGATCTCGGCCCCTGCATCGATGTCGATCGCAGCCAGCAGGACCAGCAACCCGAGCAGGATCAGGAGGATCCCGACGCGTACAACCAGCCGCGGCGAGACGTCCGGAAACAGCCGCGGCACCCCCAGCGCCGCCGCCAGCAAGGTCAGGGACATGGGCATGATCCGAACCCCGGTGGCGATCGCCGACAGCCCCAGTGCCACGGATAGGTAGAGCGGGATCAGGAAAAAAACCCCCATCATCAGGAGATACTGAAAGAAGAACATGGTCAGCCCGCCCCCGAGCTGCTCGTTGCGCAGCAGCGCCGGATCGACGAGTGGCTCCTGGCCGCGGGTGACCATGCGCGCCTCCCAGTGCAGAAACGACCAGACCAACACGAGCCCGGCGACCATCAGCCATGGCACGGGCGACATTCCAAACCATTCAGGCGCGCCCGCCTTCGGCGCCACCCAGCCCCAGGAGCCGGACTTGAGCACGCCAAAGACGAACACGCCAAGGCCCGCGGCGCACAGGACAGCGCCGATGAGGTCGATTTTCGGCCGGCGGTCGGGGGGAGCGTCCTCGGCGCGACGCGCGAGCAGCAGGATGACCGCCACGAGCATGACCTCGCCGGCGAAGACCCAGCGCCAGGACGCGTAGGTTGTCGCGAGTCCGCCGATCAGCGGGCCGACGGCGATCGCGATCGCCCCGGCGGCGGCCACAAGCCCGTAGGCCGCGGGACGGCGTGCCGCTGGGAAGTTGCCGGCGACCAGCGCCACGATCGACGGCAGGATGAGTGCCGCACCGACGCCCTCGAGGAAGGACCAGCCGAACAGCAACACCGGCAGGCTTTGTGACAGCGCCGTGGTGAACGAGCCGCAGCCGTAGATGACGCAGCCGATCATGAACGCCCGCTTGCGACCGATTATCGCGCCCACCTTCGCCCCAGGGATCATCAGCATCGCCATTACGAGCGTGTAGGCCGTGATCGCCCCCTGGATCCCGGTGACCGTCGTGCCGACATCTTCGGCGACCGTCGCAATCGAGACGTTCATCACCGAGCTGTCGAGCGCCATCAGGAACTGGCCGGCAGCCAGCGTCAGGAGGATCACCTGGGCACCGGCGGCGGCTGTCTTCGTCACGGTTGAACCGCTCATGATCCGCAGCCTTACAGCTATGAGGGACGTCGTGGTGTCAGGGGTCGCAGCGCAAGGCTAGAAGCCGGTCTCGTGTAGGCCCCACCGGACCCGAGCAGCCTGCCCTCAGCCTGCTTCCCGCCCACGCCAGGCCCCTGCCCGCTACCTCCCGCCAAAACCACCCCGCCGCACGTCAACCCATCAGCATCGGCGAAGGCGGTATGCGTGTCTCCCCCACCACCTCCGGCACGATCATGGCCACCCCATCGACGTAGCACCAGGACCACTGCTCCCCCGGCTCGAGCGACCTGATGATCGGGTGCTCGTGGGACCCTGCATGGGCCGTGGCATGCCGATTGGGCGAGTCATCGCAGCACCCCACGTGCCCGCACTCCAGGCAGATGCGCAGATGCAGCCAGGGATCGCCGGTGAGCAGGCACTCCTCGCAGCCATCGACGGCCTCGGGGAGCTGCGTGACGTGAACGTGATCCAGGTGTGTGCAGGCAGCCATGACGCCTCCTGTCGAGTTAGGTGAAGATACAAGACGCAGGCACCCCGCACAACGGCAAACAAGGAGCACCCCCTTTGCCCCCGATAAGCGAGCAGCTGCGAGCGCGCTGGCCCTGGACCGGCAGCGGCCATGGCCCCTTGCCCCCACTGCTCGTGCTGCTCACCGTCGTGACCGGTGTGGTTGACGCCGTGAGCTACATCGCGCTGGGCCACGTGTTCGTGGCGAACATGACCGGCAACGTGGTGTTCCTCGGCTTCGCGCTGGCGGGCGCCCCGGGCCTGTCCGCCCCCGCCTCGCTGGCGGCGCTCGGCGCGTTCCTGCTCGGCGCGCTCGCGGGCGGGCGCATAGGCGTGCGCTTCGGCGCGCACCGCGGGCGGCATCTGCGCACAGCGACGGCCATCGGCATGGCGATCGTGCTGCTGGCGATCTGCCTCGCGGCGCTGATCGGGCAGCCGGTGCCCAAGGGCGCGAGCTATGCGCTGATCGTGCCGCTGGCCTTCGCGATGGGGCTGCAGAACGCGACGGCGCGGCGCCTGGCGGTGCCCGACCTACCGACGACGGTACTGACGCTGACACTGACGGGCATCGCCGCGGACTCCCGCCTGGCGGGCCGCACCGGGGGCCCGGCGGCGCGGCGGGTGATCACCGTGACGGCGATGTTCACGGGCGCGCTCGTGGGGGCGCTGCTCGTGCTGAACGTCGATCTCGTACTCCCGCTGGCGGCGGCAGCGACGCTGATGGCCACAGCCGCCCTGCTTGCCCACCGATCCTCGGGCGAGGAGGCCGACTGGGCGCGCCCCTCCGGGAGCGGGTAGCCGCCCACACTCCTTAAAGACCGACCCGCCGGGGGAAGCGGGCCGATCCAGGGAGGGAATGAGGGAGGAAAGCTCCTCAAGAGAGTGTTGCCCACATAGCCCAAACTCAAACATCCAATTGGCAGAATCCGCTCCGAGGGGTCCTCCACACCTCCGGGAGCCTCCGCACCTTCTACCCTGAAGATATGTCCTTCCTGTTCGGCCGTGCGAAAACCCCGGAGCCAGTGGACGCCCAGAGCGCACTCCCCGGCCGCGCGCAGCCGATGACCGTGCCCGCCCGCCACGACGTGCTCGACGCTCCCCTCGCCGGCCCGTTTCCCGCCGGCATCGAGCAGGCGATCTTCGCCATGGGCTGCTTCTGGGGCGCGGAGCGTGTCTTCTGGCAGGCGCCGGGCGTGTACACCACGGCCGTCGGCTACGCGGGCGGCCACACGCCGAACCCGACATACGAGGAGGTGTGCAGCGGGCGCACCGGCCACACCGAGGCGGTGCTCGTGGCCTTCGACACGGCCGCCACGAGCTACGCCGACATGTTGAAGCTCTTCTGGGAGGGCCACGACCCGACGCAGGGCATGCGCCAGGGCAACGACATCGGCACGCAGTACCGCAGCGCGATCTTCTACGAGAGCGAGGCCCAGCACAGGCAGGCGCAGGAGTCGCTCACGGCCTACCAGCAGGTGCTGAGCGCCGCCGGGCACGGCCAGATCACGACCGAGATCGCGCCCGCGGGCACCTTCTACTACGCCGAGTCCTACCACCAGCAGTACCTGCAGAAGAATCCCGGCGGCTATTGCGGCCTCGGCGGCACGGGCGTGAGCTGCCCAGTCGGCCTGACGGCCTGAGCGCACCCGCCCGGACCGCCCCGCCAGAACGCGGCCCCTCCGCGGCCCGCCGCCCCAAACGCCTGCCTCCCGCCCCCTTAAACACCGCGGCCCCGCCAAAAGACGGGGCCGCGTGTGTCGATCTCCGTGCCGGTTGCGCGCCCAAGGAGTGAGGCCCGCAAACCGCCGTGCGTGTGCTTCCTTGCGTTATGCCGTGCCCCCCACCGGCGTTGCCGCCGGGGTCGGCTGCCACGCGGGGGCGTGGGGTCCCCCGAGTGTGGGCACGTCCGAGGGGTAAACCTCGTTGCCGTGGATTGCGTGATCGCCGATCTCCAGCTCCTCATCAGAGAGGCGCAGGGGAAGGAAGACCCCGACGAGCTTGAGCAGGATGAACGTCATGGTGCCGCTGAAGACGATCACCCACAGTGCCGTCTCGGCCTGCCAGCGCAGCAGCGTCCAGCTGCCGTGCACGACACCCGAGACCCCGGGCAGATCGGTCGCACCGCCCCCGGCGCCGATGTACTCGACTATGTGCGGATCGGCTAACACCCCGACCAGCAAACCGCCACACAGACCGGCTATCCCGTGGGTATAGATGACACCCAGCGTATCGTCCACACTGCGGAATACCGGCGCGCGGCTGAGGAAGCGGATCGACATCCACACGATCGTGGAGGCGACGACGCCGATGGCGATCGCCCCGTAGCCGTTGACGAAACCGGCGGCAGGGGTGATACCCACCAGCCCTGTGATCATGCCGTTGACAGAACCGATCAGCGAGGGCTTGTCGCGGAAGATGTAGTCCCACGCGATCCACACGAGCATTGCGACCGCCGTGCAGAGGTTTGTGTTAAGCACCGCAGCCGAGGCGTTGGCACCCGCATAGTAGGAGTCCCCTCCGTTGAAGCCATTCCAGCCTAGCCACAGCAAGCCTGCGCCGGCCGCGACCATCAGCAGGTTGTTCGGTGCGTCGACCTCACGGTCTCGCTGCAACCTTGGACCTATTACCGCCGCTGCCACGAACCCGGAGATGCCGGCCGCCAGGTGGATCACGTAGCCACCCGAATAATCGAGCGCGCCGTGAGCCGCGAAGTAGCCGCCGCCCCAGATCAGGAAGGCGTTGACGGTGTAGACGAACGTGATCCACAGCAGCACAAAAGGAATCCATGCCTTGAAGCTGATGCGACCCAGGACCGAGCCCAACATCAGGATCGGGGTGATCGCGGCGAACACGAACTGGAAATACACGAGCGAGGACATGGGGAAGTGGAATTCGGGCCCGGTGGTGATCGACGGGATCAGCGCCTGGCCCTCCTCTCCGACGTGCCCTAGCACGCTTCCGGGCTCACCGAGCGCGGTGCCGAGGAACCCCTTCGTGCCGAAGATCCCGCCGCCGCTCTTGGCGATCGGGCTGCCGAAGCCCATCTTGAACGCCCACAGGCACCAGGCGACGAGCACGAGCGAGAAGGCGACGAACGTGAGCATCATGCTGTTGACCGACCAGCGCTTCTGCATGACGCCGCCATACAGGACCGCCAGGCCCGGCAGGCTCATCAGCCCAACGAAAGTCGCCGCGGTCATCTGCCACGCGTTGTCGCCTGCGTTCAGCCAATGTGGGTATGCGAGCCAGGTCATATGCCTCCGTTTCCCTGCGGTTGGTAGATGACCGATATGAAACCCTGCGCGCGCCGCGAGGAATAGGGCCAGGGTGGCCAACACTTCGGCAATCCCTTTCGACACCTGTCGAGACGGGTGCGCGCCGCTGGCGAACTGGATTATTTTTTTGGATTTGAGGGGGTCGCGCAGTTGCCCTAGGGGCGCAACTCGGCGAAACCGGCTCGGGCACAGGCATCGCGCATTGATGTTTCGATGCCGCGGTAGTTGCTGGAGGAGGCGCAGATCGTGCGGGCGCGCGTGCCGCAGGCGTGGATGTGGGCGGCGCCCAGGGTGCTGGCGAAGGTGACGTCGATGCAGTCGGCGCGGGCGGGGGCGCCGCTCGTGAGGCCGTAGGCCAGGAGGCCCAGCAGCGCGATCACCACACAGGCGAGGACGGCGGCCACGGCTGACTTCTCGCGCCGACCCCAACGCAGCGGCTGGGAGAGCCGGCGGGACTGGTCCATCATGATCATGCGACAGAAGTCTAGGCGTCGGGCGCGGACTCCGGCGCGAACTGCAGCGCCGCGGAGTTGATGCAGTAGCGCTGACCGTCGGGCCCTGGGCCGTCATCGAAGACGTGGCCCAGATGGCCGCCGCAGCGGCGGCAGATCACCTCGGTGCGGCGCATGAAGAGGCTGTTGTCGGGGCGCAACTCGACCGCTTCGGCGACCATCGGCTCGGTGAAGCTCGGCCAGCCGGTGCCGGATTCGAACTTGGTGTCGGAGCTGAAGAGATCGGCGCCGCAGGCGGCGCAGCGGTAAGCGCCGCTGTCCTTGTTGTAGACGTAATCGCCTGTGAAGGGGGGCTCGGTGCCGGCTCGGCGTAGGACGTCGTACTGCTCGGGGGATAGCGCTGCCCGCCACTGCTCGTCGCTCTTGACCACCTCGGGCTCTGCCTTGCTCATGGCCCCTTGTTTTAGCACTATGCGGCCCCCTCTGATATCCTTATCTTTACGTTCACGTCAGTTTCATCGAAGACACGGCTGGGTGTCGCCGCAGGCCACGAGAACTACAAGTGGTGGGCTCTGTCCTGCACCAGCTTGGGGATGCTGCTGGCGGCGACAAACTCGGGAACGCTGATCATCGCTTTGCCGGACCTCGAGCGCTCCTTGCACGCGAGCCTGCTCGCGCTGGTGTGGGTGATCCTCGCCTACCTGATCGCGGCCACCGTGCTGGTGCTTACGGCCGGGCGACTTAGCGACTTGTTCGGGCGCAAGCGCGCTTACGTGGGCGGATTCGTCGTGTTCGCACTGGCTTCGCTCGGCGCGGGCTTCTCCCCCAACGCGACCGTGCTGATCGTTTGGCGGGTGCTGCAGGGGATCGGCTCGGCGTTCCTGTTCGCCAACGCGGCGGCACTCGTGACCGACGCGTTCCCGCTTGAGCAGCTGGGGCTGGCGATGGGGGCTAATACGATGATCGCGGCGGTCGGGCTGGTTTTGGGGCCGGTGCTGGGCGGGGCGCTGGTGGCGATCAGCTGGCATTGGGTGTTCTGGTTCAACGTGCCGCTGGCGCTGGCGGGGGCGCTTTGGGGTGGGTTGATATTGCGCGAGCTGGCCAAGCCCGACGCTGTGCGCGGCTACGACGCTTTGGGGACCTGCACGTTCGTCGTCGGGCTGACGGGTCTGGTGCTGGGGGTCTCGCGCGGCGGGCTGTCGGGCTGGACGGACACGGTGACGATTGTCAGCCTCGTGCTGGCCGCGGTGCTGCTGCCACTGTGGGTGCTGATCGAGAGCCGCTCGCGCGCGCCGATGCTCGACCTCAGGCTGTTCAAGAACCGGCTGTTCGCCGCGGCCAGCGCCGCGGCATTCATCAACGGGCTGGCTCGCTTCGCTTTGATGTTCTTGTTCGTGTTCTATTTCCAGGGCGCGCAGGGCGACGATCCGATCACCGCGGGGATCAAGCTGATACCGCTGGCCTTGGGGATGCTGATTGCTTCGCCCCTGGCCGGGATCTACGCCGATCGGCACGGCTCGCGCATGCTGGCCTCGCTCGGCATGGTCGTGACTGGGACGGGGCTCGCGCTGATGACTACGCTTGAGGTGCACTCGCCCTACTGGCAGAGCACGCTTTGGCTGTTCGTGGTGGGCGCTGGGTCGGGGATGTTCAACAGCCCCAACACGGCCGCGATGATGGGGACGGTGCCGGCCAACCGCAGGGGCATCGCCGCGGGGGCGCGCACGCTTTTGCAGAACACGGGGGCGGTGTTGTCGATCGCGTTTGTGCTGGCGATCGTGACTTCGGCCGTGCCGAAGGCAACGCTGTTCGCGGTCTTCTCGGGCTTGGCGAAGGGGCTGTCGGAACAGCGGCTGGCGCCGTTCATCGCGAACATGCACTTGGCTTTGTGGGTGCTGGCGGGCACTTCGTTCGTGGGCGCACTGGTGTGCTTGCTACGGCCTCGCTACGCGGAGACGCCCGCGGGCATTGAGAGCGCCGAGCGGGAGCTGCACGCGGGAGCGCGCGCGTGAGCGACACCGCCACCCACCCCGATATCCCGGCGCCGGACACGGCCCCCCCGCTGCGTATCGGCGACGTGGCTCGGCTCGTGGGCACGACGCCGCGCACGATCCGCTACTACGAGGAGATCGGGCTGCTGCCCGAGACACCCACGCGGCCCTCCGGCGGGCATCGGTTGTATAGCGCCGCCGAGGTGGAGCGCCTGCGCGAGGTGATGCGACTGAAGCACCTGCTGGGGGTGTCACTGGAGGAGCTGAAGACGTTGCTCAGCGCGGAGGAGGCGCGCGCGGAGGTGCGCGCACAGCTGCGCGCGGACGACGTGGACCCCGAGCGCCGGCGCGAACTGCTCACGGAGTCGCTGGGGCACATCGAACGGCAGCTCGAGCTCGTCGAGCATCGCGCGGCGGAGCTCGACAAGCTCAAGGAAGAGCTGTCGGAGACGCGGCGGCGCGTGCGGCGGGGATTGCGCGAACTGGCAGTGCCGGCGCACGTCTGAGCTACCCTCTCAGCATGCCAGCCGGGGACAGCGGGGGGGCCTCCGACCAAAGTGAGCGCCTGGCGCTGGCGCGCGAGTGGCGCCGGCTCTCGCGCGCGGCCACGTTTGTGGCGCTGCTGACCAGCCCGGTGCTGTTCGCGCTGCTCTACAGCGTCGATGGCTGGGGCGTGCCGGGCGCGCTGCTGGTGACGTTCATCGGCGTGATCGCCTTCCGCGGCTTCATCGACATCGTCGCGCACCGGCTGATCCCGCGGCCGAGCTTGTATGGCGCGGACACGGCGGAACTGAGCGAGGACGCTCGCGCGCGTCGGCGGGTGTGGTATTGGCGCAAGAAGTTCCGCCACACGCTTTGGATCGTGGGGGTGCTGGGCACGATTCTGCTCACGATCAACATCATCCAAAACCTCACTGGCCACCCGCACGACCTGGCGGGGACGCTTAGCAGCATCGGCGGGATCTTCGGCGGGCAGAACAGCTCGGCGCTGCTGATTCTGCTGCTGCAGCTGCCGCTGTTGTTCCTGATCAACTTCGGGATCCTGTTCGGGCCGATGATGCTGATGGCGGTGCGCCAGCTCAAGGGCTACGAGCCGGGGGACGCGGATTGGGGGGTGCACCTGGACGACGTGCGCGGGCAGAGCGAGCAGAAGGAGGAGGTCACCCGCGTGATCACGCTGTGGCAGTCGGGGGAGGCGTTTCGCAAGGCGGGCGGCAAGCCCGAGCGGGGGCTTTTGTTCATCGGGGCGCCGGGGACTGGCAAGACGATGCTCTCCAAGGGCATCGCCACCAGCTTCAACTCGCCCATCGTGACGATGCCGGGCAGCGGTTTCGCGCAGATGTTCATCGGCATGGACGTGATTGTTGTGTCTTTGATGATCGCCAAGGCGCGCAGGCTGGCGCGCAAGTGGGGCGGGCAGTGCATCATCTTCATCGACGAGATCGACGCGGTGGGGCTGCGCAGGCAGGCGCTGGGACAGGGGACGGCGGCGACGCCGCTGAACGACGGCATCGAGTCCTTCCACGACCTTGCGTTCTACGGGCCGCACGGGGCGCTGAACGCGAGCGGCGATTTGATCCTGGAGTCGCGCGCGTGGCGCGAGCGGATGTTCGCGGCGCGGGCGGAGGCGCCCAGGAGCCTGTATCCCCCGGCTGTCAACCGCATCGGGCAGTCGATCTCCAACGTGATGTTCCCGGGCGGCATGATGGGCGGGATGGGGGGCGGCATGGCGCTGAACCAGCTGCTGGTGCAGATGGACGGCGTGGCCGAGCCGCCGCTGATGCGCAAGTTCTTCACCAACCGGCTGAACACTTTCCTGGACGCGACGTACATCGTGCCGGCGAAGGTGGGGCCGCTGGCGCTGCGGCTGCGACCGCCGAAGCCGCGCACGGAGCAGCTGTACTTCATCGGCGCGACGAACGTGCCGATCGATCGGCTGGACCCTGCGCTGATCCGGCCGGGGCGCATGGGGCGACACATCTGGTTTCGCACGCCGACGGCGGACGACCGCAAGGACATCTTCGACCTGTACCTGGCGAAGGTCGATCACGATCCTGCTCTGGACACGGAGAAGCGGCGCGATGAGCTGGCGCGGATCACCAACGGCTACTCCCCGGCGATGATCGAGCAGGTCTGCTCGATGGCCCTCACCCTGGCGCACTCCGACGCACGGCCCGCTTTCGAATGGGGGGACATCGTCGAGGCGATGACTACGATCGAGTCGGGGACGGCGCAGGGGATCGACTACATACCCGCAGAGACGAAGGCGGTGGCGATCCATGAGGCGGGGCACGCTGTTGCGAGCCACGTTTACATGCAGGACGTCCTCTCAACGCGCCTGTCGATCCGCAAGCGGGGAGGATCGCTGGGGCACCACCAGGCGATCGAGAAGGAGGAGCGCTTCTCAAGCTGGCGCCACGAGGAGGTCGGCAAACTGGTTTGGACGCTGGGGGCGATGGCGGCGGAGCACGTGTTTTACGGCGAGAACTCGACCGGCGTCGGCGGGGATGTGCAGAGCGCCACGGCGCGCGCGGCTTGGATGGTGGGGATGTGTGGGATGGGACCGGAGCCGATCAACCTGAACGGGCGGCGCTTCGAGAGCGAGGAGGAGCGGCGCGCGGCGGAGGAGCTGTATATGACTCGCTTCGAGCGCATCGGCTCGCAGATCATGAACCGCGCGGCGGGCATGCGCGAGTCGGGCGACCCGATCGCCAGCGTGCTCTCCGACCCCGGCAAGCGCAGGGCAGCGGCGCAGATCCTGGGGCAGGCATACATCACGGCGGTGTGCTTGATCCGCCACAACCGGCCGCAGGTGCTGGGGATCGCGGAGACCCTTGTCGAGCGCCGGGAGCTGCACGGCGACGAGGTGGTGGAACTGCTCGACTCCGCACAGCTGGAGGCGCCGGCGATCGATGTCAACGACGAGACCATCTGGCCGCAGCTGTGAGCGAGCGCAGCGACCCGCGCCTGCGGCCGGCGGATCCGGCGGGCACCCAACCGAAGGTCGATCCGTCGAGCCTCGAATCCCCGCTGCGCTTGGGCGCGGGGCAGGCGACGTTCCTGCCGGCCCCGACCGGACAGGCCCCCGTCCCGCCTGCACCCCCCGCCCCGCCTACAACGCCCGGCCCGCCTGCACCTCCCGCCCCACCGGCGCCTCCCGCAACAACGGAGTCCTCCGCCGTGGACCGCCCACGCACGCCGGGGCGAACACACCCCCACACCCCCCGCTTCCAGTTCCTGTTCGGCGCACTCGGGGCACTCGGCGTCTGCGCGATCGCGCTGGTGGCGCTGCTCCTCTCCGCCCCAAAGGCCACCCCGGCGCCACCCTGGTCTGAATGGCATCCGGCGAGCAACGGCATCGACCCGGCGCAGCAGATCGCCGAACACGTGGCGCCGGCTTATCAGCTGGACAACGGCAAGCAGATCGTGCAGGTGACGGGTGGGCCGCCGACGCAGAACGGGCAGCTGCTGACCGTTGGGACGACCGCCTCCGGACAGCAGCCGGCGCGCCTGGAAGGCAACAGCGTGCTCTACCGACTTTGCGGGAGCGGGACGGACTGCTCGATCAAGGAAGGCAAGCCCTCTGTCGAGCGGGGATTGCTGCTGAGCCGCGAGGCGCTGGAGCTGGCGCTGTACACGTTCCGTTACGTGGGCGGCGTGAACCAGGTGCTGGTGACAATGCCGCCGCCACCGCCGCCTTCGGCCACGGCGAAGATCACCAACCACGCGCTGATGTTCCGCGCGCAGGACTTCGAAACACAGCTGGCCCACCCGCTCGACGAGACGCTTTCGCCACTGACGCCGAAGGTCTCGCAGATGGACCGCTCCAGCGACGCGCCGCTGGTGGGGCAGCTCACCGGAACACGCCTGTACGACTACGTGATCGACGAAGTCTCTCAGGGCGAGGCGGTGCTGCTGCTCTCCCCGCCCACCTGATACCCGGGACAGGAAAGCACCGGCAGGCGCGGGTAGCGCGGATAAGCTGGGTCCGAGCGCGAGCGGGTGCACAGCAGGAAGACGGAGCCGCGCGTGTTGGGCACCTTCTGACAGTGCTGACAAGTGGCGCAAAGCCCGGCCCGGCTGGTCGTCGTCGCAGATGACGGCACGTCTCGCAGGGTAACCGCGCGTGCGCAGCGCCCCCGCAACTGCAATAATCGTTGACTAAGCAACTATGCCGACCTTCTACCGACTCCTAGGATTCCTGCGCCCCTACAAGCGCGGACTGACCATCTCCTGGGGGCTGGCGAGCATCGCGATGGTGATGACGGTGCTGGTGCCGTGGCTGACGGGGCAGGCCGTGGAAACGATCAACACCGGTGCCTCGCTGCCGGCGGCGGCGCAGACGCACGACCGCCACAAGCTCCTGGTGCTGGCGATCGCGATCGTCGTGGCGATCCTGGTGCGCTGGGGGCTGACGTACGCGCGGCGGATGATCGCAGGGCACGTCTCGCTGGGGTTGGAGTACGACCTGCGCGAACGGCTGTACGGGCATCTGCAGCGGCTGGAGCTGGGGTTCTTCGACCACCAGCAGACGGGGCAGCTGATGTCGCGCGCGACGGTGGATTTGCAGGCGGTGCGCTTCTTCCTGGGCTACGGGCTGGTGTTCATCCTGCAGTCGATCTTGACAATCGTGCTGGCGGGCGCGGTGATGCTCGCGGTGAACCCCAGCCTGGGGCTGATCGCGCTGGTGCCGGTGCCGTTCGTGGTGGTGATCTCCCAGCGCTATGGCAAGCGCGCGCGTCCTGCGATCCAGGAGGTGCAGCAGCGCATCGGCGAGCTGACGGCGGATGCGGAGGAGAACATCTCGGGGGTGCGGGTGGTGAAGTCCTTCGCGCGCGAGCCTCGCCAGCTGGCGCGCTTTCGCGAGACGGTGGCGCGTGTATTCGACCAGTCGATGGTGGCGACGCGGCTGGAGGCGACGTACAATCCGATCATCGGCTTTTTGCCGCAGCTGGGGCTGGCGGCGGTGCTGGCGATCGGCGGCGAGAAGGTCATCGACGAGCACCTGACGCTGGGGCAGTTCACGGCGTTCTACCTGTACCTGAACATGCTGATCGCGCCGATGCGCTCGCTGGGCGTGATGCTGGGGCTGGCGCAGCGCGCGACGGCCTCGGGCGCGCGCATCTTCCAGCTGCTCGACCGCGAGCCGCGCCTGAACGAGCCGCCCGACGCGCCGGCGCTGCCGGAAGGCAACGGCAGCGTGCAGTTGCGCGGGGTGACGCTCAGCTACGAGGGTTCGCCGGAGTTCGGCGCACGGGCCTCGGATGACCCGCACCTGTTCGATGTGCCCGCGGGAGGGGGGCACCGCGCGGTGCTGCGCGACGTGGACCTCGACGTGCCGGCGGGGCGCACGATCGCACTGGTGGGCGCGACGGGGTCGGGCAAGACGAGCCTCGTTTCGTTGATCCCGCGGTTGTACGACCCGAGCGCGGGCGAAGTGCTGCTCGACGGCGCGGATGTGCGCAGCGTCAGTCTGCGCTCGCTAAGGGGCGCGATCGCCGTGGTCAGCGACGACCCGTTCCTGTTCTCGGCGAGCGTGGCGGAGAACATCGCCTACGCGCGGCCGGATGCCCCCCTGCAGGAGATCGAAGCGGCGGCGCGCGCGGCGCAGGCGTACGAGTTCATCGAGCGGCTGCCGCAGGGCTTTCAGACGCGCGTGGGTGAGCGCGGCCAGACGCTCTCGGGCGGGCAGCGCCAGCGCCTGGCGATCGCACGGGCGCTGCTGGCCAACCCGCGCGTCTTGATCCTCGACGACGCGACCTCCTCGGTGGACTCCTCGACGGAGCGCGCGATCAAGCTGGCGCTGGCGCAGGCGATGGAGGGGCGCACGACGCTTGTGATCGCGCACCGCCTGTCCACGATCGCCTTGGCGGATGAAATCGTGGTGCTCGACCACGGGCAGATCACGGCGCAGGGCGACCACGGGGAACTGCTGGAGCGCTCGGAGCTGTACCGCGAAATAGTGGAAAAGGGCCTGCCGGAGCACGTGTTCTTGACGCGCGAGACGCGCGAGCGCGAGGTGAGCGGCCTGTGAGCCCTGTCGTGACACGCACCGGCGGCGGTGGTGGCGGAGGCGGCGCGCGCGGACCGCTCGGCCGCGGCATGCAGTGGGACGGCGAGCGTGCGAGCAAAGGCACGCGCGGGCGCAACCTGCGTGGCCTGCTGGCACTGGTGCGCCCCTACAAGCTGCGCGCGGCCATCACGGTGATGGCCTTGCTGCTGGGCACGGCCGCGTCGCTGGCGCCACCGCTGCTGGCGCGGGCCGCGATCGACAACGGCATCAAGCACAAGGACACGGCGCAGCTGGAGCTGATCGTGGCGGCGTTCCTGGCGGCGGCGCTGCTGCTTTGGGCGATGACCTACGCGCAGACCTACCTCGTGGGCTGGGTGGGGCAGCGCGTGCTGGCGGACCTGCGCATCCGCATCTTCACGCATCTGCAGGCGCTGCCGATCGGCTTTTACGAGAGCCGGCCGGCGGGGGTGCTGATCTCGCGCATGACCAACGACGTGGAGGCGCTCGACAGCCTGGTGACGGATTCGGTGGTGACGCTGTTCCAGTCGGGGCTGACGCTGCTGGGGACGATCGGGATTCTTATCTATCTCGACCCGGGGCTGGCGCTGTTGACGTTCTGCATCCTGCCGTTCGTGGCGGGCCTGAGCATCTGGTTTCGCCTCGTATCCGCCGGCGCGTTTCGCCTCACACGGGAGACGATCGGCTCGATCACGGCGTATTTGCAGGAGACGCTGTCGGGCATTCGCGTGGTGCGCAGCTTCGGGCAGGAGCCCCAGCACCTGGCTCGCTTCGGCGAGCTGAACGAGGACAACCGCGCGGCGAACATGGTGACGGTGAAGCTGAACGCCTCGTACTTCCCGGCCGTGGAAATGCTCTCAGGGCTGGCGCTGGCGGGCATCGTGCTTTACGGCGGACTGCAGGCGATGGAAGGGCACATCACGATCGGCACGATCGTGGCATTCGTGGCGGCGCTGGCGTACCTGTTTGAACCGATCCAGCAGCTCTCGCAGCTGTACACCACCTACCAGTCGGGCATGGCGGCGCTGGAGAAGATCTTCCAGCTGCTGGACGTGCAGCCGGACATCAGCGACCGGGACCACGCGACGACACTGGGGCGCATGCGCGGCGAGGTGGAGTTCGAGGATGTCTCCTTCGCCTACCGCCGGCACGGGGGGCGGTCGAACGGCAAGGTCCCCACCGGCGCCCCCACCGAGGAGGTGCTGGCACTCGATGACGTGAACCTGCGCATCCCCCCGGGCCAGACGGTGGCGCTTGTCGGCGCGACGGGCGCGGGCAAGTCGACGATGGCGAAGCTGGTGGCGCGCTTCTACGACCCGACCGCGGGGCGCGTGCTGGTGGACGGGAACGACCTGCGCGACATCACGAGCGCCTCGCTGCGCTCGCAGATGGGCATCGTGCCTCAGGAGGCGTTCCTGTTCTCGGGCACGATCGGCGAGAACATCGCCTTCGGCCGCCCCGACGCCACAGAGGACGAGATCCGCGCAGCCGCACGCGCGGTGGGCGCGGATGACTTCATCGGCGAGCTGGAGCGTGGCTACGACACCGAGGTGGGCGAGCGCGGCTCCCAGCTCTCGGCCGGCCAGCGCCAGCTGATCGCCTTCGCGCGCGCGCTGATCGCCGACCCGCGCATCTTGATCCTCGACGAGGCGACCTCAAACGTGGACCTGCACACGGAGGGCCGCATCGAGGACGGCCTGCGGCGCCTGCTGGCGGGCCGCACGGCAATCGTGATCGCCCACCGCCTGTCCACGATCCGCCAGTCGGGGCACATAGTCGTGCTCGAACACGGCAGGATCGTCGAGCAGGGCACGCACGAGGAGCTGATCGAAGCCGAGGGCCGCTACAACCAGCTCTACCAGGACTGGGCCGAACAGGCCGCATAGGCCTCCGCATAGGCCGCTGCCTAGTTCTCCTCGAACAGCCGCGTAGGCCGCTGCCCGTTCTTCTTGGCCGCGCGTGAGCCCCGCTCTATTTTCTCCTGCCGTGCCTGCGGTGCCCGTGCGCCTTGTGCCCGTGCACTGCGATTGAGACGGCGTGGCCGACCGACGGGCCGCCGAGCGCGGACTGGAACGTGAACTGCCCGCTGACGTGCAGCGTGCGCCCGGCGTTCAGCGCCTTGAGGGCCTTGGCGTCGGGGTGCACCTTGATCTCGACCGCGCCGGCCGTGACGCTCCGCGAGCCGCCGGCGAAAGCCACCAACGTGGCGACGCACCGGCCCCTGTGCTTTGTGTGGCCCGTCTTGCACTTCGTGCTCTTGTGCCTGCTGCTCACAGCCAGCGAGTCGGCGAAGCCGACATCGGCGTTCTTGAAGAACAGGCTCCAGCGAAGCGTGCCGGGTTCGGTGAACTGGAAGAAGAAGTCGAGACTCCCAGTTTTCGCGTCGAAGACGGCCTTGGTGAGCACGATGCCGCCGGCGGTCACGTTCAGCGGATTGCTGGCCACGCTCGCCGAACCGCCGCCGCCGTTGGTCGTGGCACAGCCACCGCCGGCCGCTGCACCGCTCGCACAGACCAGGATGTTGGCGAGCCCACCTCCGCCGGCGGCGCTCACCTTCCCTGAGATCTGTCCGCCGGGGGGCAGCGCAGCGTCGATCCCGGCTGTCGTGTCGGGCGCCGTCACCGCCACGCCGGTGACGGTCTGGGACAGGTAGTTACCGACTTCTTCGAAGGGGGAGAACGAGACGTTGTAGGTGCCGCTGGGCAGGCCGGGGATCGTGTATTCCCCGCCGGCGTTCGTGGATGCGCAGTTCTCGAAGACCGGGCCGCCGCCCCCTTCGCCGGCGCACACAAACGCGTTGGCGAGCGCCGCACCGCCCACCGCGGCGGTGACCCTCCCGGAGATCTGCCCGCCGGTGGCCAGCGCCGCGTCGACGTTGGCGGTCGTGCTGGGGGCGCTTACCACCACACCGGACTGGGACTGGTCGATGTAGTTCTGGCGCCCACAGCTGGACTCTCCGCACGCGAAGGCTGAGAATTCGACCTTGTAGGTGCCGCTGGGCAGGCCGGGGATCGTGTATTCCCCGCCGGTGTTTGTGCTCGCGCATTCCGTTTCGAACTCGCCACCGCCTTCGCTGGTGCACACATCTATGTTGGCCAGCGCGGCGCCACCCACCGCGGCTGTGACCCTCCCCGAGATCTGCCCGCCGGCTGCCAGAGCGGCGTCGATGTTCGCGGTCGTGCTGCCGGCGGCAACCGCAACCGGAGTCGCTTCACCCGCCGTGGCCTTGCCGTTGTACCACTGCGTCAGGTAGTCGCCGGCTTCGTTGCCGCGGAAGAACCTGACGTTGTAGGAGGCGCTGGAGAGGCCCAGGATCGTGTATTCGCCGCCGGCGTTCGTGCTTGCACAATTCCCGAAGAGCGAGCCAAAACCACCTTCTTCGGCGCACACCTCGATGTTGGCCAGCGCGGCGCCGCCCGCCGCGGCGGTGACCGTCCCCGAGATCTGCCCGGCGGCGGCCAGCGCGGCGTTGACGTTCGCGGTGGTGCCGCCGGCGCTCACCGCCACGCCGCCGTCGGACTGGTCGAGGTAGTTCTGCTGCCCACACCCGACTTCCCCGCATCCGGACGCCGAGAACTGAACGTTGTAGGTGCCGCTGGGCAGACTCTGGATGGTGTATTCGCCGCCGCCGTTGGTCGTGGCGCAGCCGCCGCCGACCCCTTCGTGACTGGCGCAGACCGAGATATTGGCGAGCGCGCCGCCGCCCACCGCGGCGGTGACCCGCCCCGAGATCAGCCCACCGGCGGACAGCGTCGCGTTGATCCCTGAAGTTGTGTTTGGCACGGTCACGGCCACCAGCGCGGCTGCGCCTGGCGAAGACGCGCCGTTGTACCACTGCGACAGGAAGTTGCCATTTTCGAAAGAAAAGAATTCCACCCTGTAGGAGCCGTTGGACAGACCCGAGATCGTGTATTCGCCGCCGGAGTTGCCGGCGGTCACCTGGCAGGAGATCGAGTGACCCTGATCGGCGCTCACCACGGTGTAGGTGTTCGCCGCCTGCCCCGCGATCGGGCTGCCGCTGCGCAGCCACACGTAGCTGTAGGTGGTGGGGTTGTTGGTCCAGCCTCCCTGCGAGCAGGACAGCGTCTGCCCCACCTTCGGCGTGCCCGTCAGATGGGGCGCTTCGGTGTTGACCGGCTTTGGCTGCTGCACCGTTTCGCCCGCGGCCAGCGCGGGCGTGGCAAGCAGGCCGAGCGCGGCAATCGCCGCCACGCACGCCAGCCGGCTCGCAGGCCGCGGCCGTATCCGAAGATGTCTCGAGCTATTCCGTCCATTCGCCTGTCGCATCGAACCCGTCCCTTTTCCGAGTGAAAGCGCACGCAGCGTGCCGCCGAGTGGCGCGATAGTACCACTCTGTCGAACTGGCCGCATAGTGGTCCGGGAGGCGACCGTCGTACACGCCGCACCCCCGCGCACGCGGCACCTGCGCACAGCTCACCTGCGCACGGCTCCCGGCGCCATACCCTTGACAAAGCCCTAGTTACGATATATCTTTGTACTATCGCGTTACTCTTTAGATAGGAGACGATATGACACACGCACGACACCACCACCATCATCACGATGCTGGACACGGTCCCCGCGGCCCTCGCGGCGGCTTCTCGTTCAGCGACTTCGGTCTCGGCGGCCCGGGCGGCGGACCACCGTGGCGCGGCAGGCGCAAAGCCCGCCGCGGTGACATCCGCACCGCGGCGTTGCTGCTGCTGCACGAGGAGCCCCGCAACGGCTACCAGATCATGCAGGAGGTGGAGGAGCGCAGCGAAGGCGCCTGGCGCCCGAGCCCGGGCTCGGTGTACCCGGCGCTCCAGCAGCTCGAAGACGAGGGCCTGATCCGCTCCGAGGAGATCGACGGCCGCAAGGCCTTCCGCCTCACCGACGCGGGCCGCGCTCACGTCGAGGAGCGCGACCCCGACCGCCCGGCCCCCTGGGAGCAGATGAGCGCCAACCCCGGCAGCGACGCCATGGAGCTGGCCAAGACGATGCGCGAGGTCGCCTCCGCCTTCACCCAGGTGATCCGCACCGGCAGCGAGGACCAGCACGCCCAGGCCCGCAAAGTGCTCGCCACCGCCCGACGCGACCTCTACCGAATCCTCGCCGACGGAGGTGAGTCCGAGAAGAGCTGAAGCCCAGCCCCGGCCGTGACTCCGAGGATCGCCGAAGCCCCCAGCTGGCGCCGTTCAGCGTGGGCGATAGATGTCTGCCCGGTGTCCGATGGCAAGAATCGAAACGGTGCGGGTCGCGTCGTCGACGCGGTAGAGGACGCGATAAGGACCGCGACGTGCCGAATAGCATCCCTCAAGCTCGAAGCGCAGT
This sequence comes from uncultured Solirubrobacterales bacterium, assembly GCA_963821895.1. Lineage (GTDB taxonomy): Bacteria > Actinomycetota > Thermoleophilia > Solirubrobacterales > Solirubrobacteraceae > Palsa-744. The sequence goes on along the minus strand of CAWGFQ010000002.1, from coordinate 57,981 downwards.
GGTTTGCCAAGGCGCCGAGGATTGGATGCGATTGCACCGAGCGTCTCAATGATCGCCCCGGCAGCCGACGGGGACAGGCGGTCGAGTTGGCGACGCGCGGGTCCCAACACCCGCACATCCCACGGCGTGTCGCTCACGCCGCGGCGTTACGGCGCTCGCCCACCTCCGCACGGAGCTCAGCCAGCGTCGCGCCGACGTCGCCCTCCGCAAGCGCCCGCTCACCCTCCCTGATCTGCGCCATCAGCGCCGGGTCGGACATGATCGTGAGCGTCTCCTCGAGTCCTTCGAGATCCTCGTGGCTGATCAGGACGGCCGCAGGCCTGCCGTTGCGCGTAACCACGACACGCTCATGCTCACCCTCCACGCGATCGACGATCTCAGAGAGATGGGTCTTGACGGACGAAAGTGGCAAGGTCTCAGACATGACCATGATTATAGTCACCTAATCGCTGGCTGACAAGCCCTATAAGCAACTCCGGGACAGGGACTCGAACCCCAAACTCGTGCTCCAGAGGCACGCGTGTTGCCGATTACACCATCCCGGAAAGCACGCCTAGGATAGCTGCGCCCGCGGTCGGCTGCCGGCGTGCCTCGCGCGACGCCCACGGCCCGCGGCCTGCCGCGGCGCGGCCCGGCGCAGCTACGCCTGCGGCCGACTGCCGTTCGGCGCGAAGAAGGCGGTGATCGTCTCCTCAAGCCCCGGATCGAGCACGAGCAGGACCTCATCGCCCGCTTCGATGACCGTGTCGGCCTTGGGCACGAACCCGGAACCACCCCGCAGCACCGAGATGATCAGACTCCCTTCGGGCAGCGCGATCTGCGAGACCGTCTCCCCCACCGCGGGCGCGTCGGCGTCGACCTCCAGCTCGATGATCTCAAGGCGCTCCTCCTCCAGCGCCAAGAGGTGCACGAGCCCGTAGCGCGGCACCTCGTGCTCGATCAACCGCAGGATCAGGTCCGTGGCCGACACGGCGGGCTGGATGCCGAGCAGCTTGAAGTGGTCTAGGTTGCGCGGGTTGTTGACGCGCGCGATGATGCGGCTGCAGAGGTACTTCTCCTTGGCGACCTGGCAGACGAGCATGTTGTCCTCGTCGTCGCCGGTGACCGCGATCACCAGGTCGGCGCGCTGGATGCCGGCGCGCTCGAGCACCCACAGCTCGGTGGCGTCGCCGTACTGCGCGGCGTGCTCGAACTCCTCCTCCATTGCCAGGTAGCGCGCGCGCGAGGACTCGATCAACGTGACCTCGTGGCCCTTGACGATCAGCTCGCGCCCGAGGTTGCGACCGACCTTGCCGGCTCCGACGATGATCGCGTACATGGCCTAGGCGTGCTCGACCTCGAGCGCACGCTCGAACATCTCGATGGCATGCCGGGTGGGCGAGATCGTCTGCAATCCCTGCTCGCCGTACCAGTTGGCGCGGGCGGGGTCCATGACGCGCACGAGCACCTTTGGCACACCGAAGCGCTTCTGCGCGATCTGGGCGATGATCAGGTTGGTGTTGTCGCCGTCGGTGGAGGCGATGAACACCTCGGCGCGCTCGATGCCCGCGTGGATCAAAGCATCGGTCTCAAGCGCAGTGCCGACGGTGAACTGCCCGTGGGCGTCCTCCCAGCTCTTGTTCTGCCCCGCGTCGAGGCGCTCGTGCGAGAGCGGGTCCTCGTCCAGCACGGAGACCTCGTGGCCGGCGGCTAGAGCCGACTTGGCCACGGCGGAGCCCACACGGCCTGCACCCACGATCAGGACGAACATGGGGCGCAGATTAGTCGATGCGGGCCCCGTGCCGCCCCCGCGCGTTGCCCTCCCCTCCGCCGCAGGCCCCGCCCCGCCCCGCGCGCGGCTCCCTACCCGGCCGCGGCGATCTCCTCCGCGCTCGGCAGCCCGGCCTGCGAACCGGCATCGGGCCCGGGCGGCGCGGTGACGATCACGCGACACCCGGCCTTGTCGATCACGTACTTGGTGACCCGCCCGACGTAGTTCTCAAGCGGCAGGCCCCCGCCCCCCAGGCGCGCGCCGCCGCGGATGCGCGAGGGCTCCTCGGCGCCGAGCACGATCGCTTCCACGCCACGCCGCCGTGCCTCCTCCACGATCGCGTGGCCGGCGCCGCGCGCGCGGACGGTCGCCGTGGCGACGTGCACGCCGGCGTACTCCTCCCCCACCGCCTTCGCGCGCGCGAGCGCCGCGCGGGCGTGCTGCACCTGCGCCTCGGGCAGGCGCGCGTCCAGCGGCAGCGCCATCGGCATCTCGAAGATCCACACGGCCTCGATCGTGGCGGTGTCGATCGCGGCGTCGTCGGTGGGCTCCCCGGCGGCGAGCAGCGCGGCGGTCTGCACCATGTCCTCGTCGAGCGCGGTGCCCGACAGCGGCACGAGGATCGAGCCGTAGTCGCGTTCGCCGCCGTGCTCGCCCTCGCCCCCGCCCCTACCCGCGCCTGCGCCCCGGCCCCCGCCGCCGCCGGCCCCCCAGCGCGCGGGACGCAGCATCTCCGGCGCGACGGTGACGCGGCGCAGCAGCGAGCTTTCATCGGCGCGGCGGTAGACCACGTACAGCACCAGGCCCGCGGCGAGCCACCCCAGGCCGACGTAGCGCGCGGGCTCGTGCACGACCATCACGGCCAACCAGCCGGCACCCGAGACGAGCACGCCCAGCACGGCCGGGAGCGGCAGCCGCCCTCCCCGCCACGACACCGACAGGGGCACGGCATAGGGGCGCGCACGCTCGGGCTCGGTGTAGCGCAGGCGGCAGATCGAGAGGTGCGCGAGCGTGAAGGCGAGCATCGCGCCGAAGGCGTAGATGCCGATCAGGAACTCGAGGTCCTCGGGCACCACGAGCGCCGCCGCCATCAGGCCGGCGATCACGATCAGCACGTATGGCGTGGAGCGCCGCGGGTGCAGCGCGCCCAGGCCGCTGGGGATCTGACGGTTGGTGGAGAGCGAGTACCCCAGCCGCGAGAGGCCGAGCATCGCCGCGCTGGCCGCCGCGACGAGCGTGATCGGGGCCATCACGCCCACCAGGTATTTGAGCCCTTCGCGTAGCCACTGCGGGTGCATCTGCGCGACGATCCCCAGCACGGGCGCGTTCACATAGCGGCCCCCCAGCGCGGTGTGGCCGTCGTGGACGGGGAGCGCGGTGACGGCCACCACGGCGATCCCCACGTAGCCGATCACCACCAGCGCCATGCCGCTGACGATCAAGCGCCGCAGCGCACCGCGCCCGGCGCGCACTTCCCCGGCGAGGCCGGCGGCAGACTCCAGGCTCGTGAAGGCAATCACGGTGATCGTGAGCGCGAACACGAGGTTCGACCACGACGGCGCCGTGCCGAGCTGGATCGGGTCGAGCAGCGTGTGCGGGTCGAAGAACAGCACCAGGCCGAGCACGACGATCGACAGCTGCAACACCAGGTCTCCGATCGCCAGCAGCCCGATGCGCCGCGCGCTGCGTCTGCCGTCGATGCCGCGGATGTTGAGCAGCACGACGAACGCGATGAACGCCAGCGCCAGCAGCAGCGACTCGGTGTGGTGGCCGAGCGGCTGCCAGAACACGCGCAGGTACTGCGTCGCCGAGAAGCACGTGACGGCGATCAGGATTATGTAATCCAGCATGATCGCCCAGCCCGCTACGAAGCTGATCAGCTCGTTGAAGGCGTAGCGCGCGAACACGGTCGCGCCCCCGCGCTCGGGGTGCAGCGAGGCGCCCTCGACGTAGGTCATCGCGGTGAGCCCGAAGAACCCCGCGGCCGCTAGGAACACCAGTGGCGTGAGCCCGAGCGCGTGGCCCGCGACGACGCCCAGCGAGAAGTACACGGCGCTCGCCAGCGAGGCGTAGACGATCGTGAAGAGCACCGGCGACCCGACGCTCTGGCGCAGGATCACGCGCCGGCGCGAGGCCGGCGGCGGGCCGGCGGCCCCGTCTGGCCCGTCCGCTGCCCCACCCCCGGGCAACCCTCCGTCTACGGCGCTCATGTACCCCGCCCGCGCCGATGCTCCAGGTAGAGCCGCCCGAAACCGGCAGCGAGGAACAGCACCCCGAGCAAGAGCCGTCCTGAAACCACGCTCCCACCCGCGCCCACCGCCTGCCCCACCAACGCCACCCCGATGGCCGCCATCAGCAGCGACAGCACGACGGTGCTGTAGCGATGGACGCCTCTGCCGGTCATGTTCTCAGCAGGTTAGAACGGCAGAGGCGTGTGGCAATCGATCAAGTGATGAGCGGGATGATGAGGATCGCGACGATGTTCGCCACCTTGATCATCGGGTTGATCGCCGGCCCGGCGGTGTCCTTGAACGGGTCGCCGACCGTATCGCCCGTGACCGACGCGGCGTGCGCCTCCGAGCCCTTGCCACCGAAGGCCCCGTCCTCGATCAGCTTCTTGGCGTTGTCCCAGGCCCCGCCCCCGGCGGTCATCAGCACCGCGAAGAAGAGACCCACGACGATCACCCCGATCAAAAGACCACCGAGCGCCTGCTGGTCGATCAACCCGATCACCAGCGTCAGGACGATCGGCAGCAGCGACGGAAGGATCATCTCGCGCTGTGCGGTGCGCGTGACGATGTCCACGCAGGCGGCGTAGTCGGGCTGTTCGGTGCCCTCCATGATGCCGGGCTTCTCGCGGAACTGGCGGCGGACCTCCTCGACGACGGCGCCGCCGGCGCGGCCCACGGCTTCAATCGACAAAGAAGCAAACAGGCAGACCATCAAGCCACCGAGCAGCAGGCCGATCAGCACGGGCGGTTCGTTGATGCCGAAGTTGATCGCTTCGTGGCTGCTTTCGCCCAGCACCTGCTGGAAGTCGGCGAACAGCACCAGCCCCGCGAGCACGGCGGAGCCGATCGCGTAGCCCTTGGTGACGGCCTTGGTCGTGTTCCCCACCGCGTCGAGGCGGTCGGTGACCTTGCGCACCTCCTCGGGCAGGTCGGCCATCTCGGCGATACCACCGGCGTTGTCGGTGATCGGACCGAAGGCATCCAGCGCGACGATCAGGCCGGCGAGCGAGAGCATGCCCATCGCCGCGACGCCGATGCCGTAGATCCCCTGCGTGCCGCCACCGGCCAGCTTCCAGGAGCCGAGCACCCCGAGCGCTAGCACGATCGCCGGCAGGGCGGTCGCCTGCAGACCGGAGCCGAAGCCCTGGATGATGTTGGTGGCGTGGCCGGTGATGGAGGCCTTGGCTGTCTTCTTCACGGGCGGGAAGCGCGTGGAGGTGTAGTAGTCGGTGATCACGAACAGCGCGGCGGTGACGGCGATGCCGATCAGCGAGCAGAGGTAGAAGTCGCCCACGCTGGGGGTCTGGACCTGCGCGCCGACGACCTTGTAGTTGACGTTGCTCATCAGCCACTTGGTGATCGGGTAGAAGGCAGCAGCTGCCAGCACACCAGCAACCGCCAGCCCCTGATACAGCGCGCGCTCGACGTTGCCGCTGGCGGAACGCACGGCGAAGGTGCCGATGATCGAGGCGATGATCGCGACGGCGCCCAGGGCCATCGGATAGAGGACGACCTGCGTCTGCTCGCTGAAGGTGAGCACACCCAGCAGCACGACCGCCACCGCTGTGACGGCGTAGGTCTCGAACAGGTCGGCGGCCATGCCGGCGCAGTCGCCGACGTTGTCACCGACGTTGTCGGCGATCGTGGCGGGATTGCGTGGGTCGTCCTCGGGGATGCCGGCCTCGACCTTGCCGACGAGATCGGCGCCGACGTCGGCGGCCTTCGTGAAGATGCCGCCGCCGAGCCTGGCGAAGACGGAGATCAGCGAGCCGCCGAAGCCGAGGCCGATCAGCGCGTTGACTGCCGTGCGCTGGCTTTCACCGACGACGGCGGTGAGCAGGCCGTAGTAGCCGGCGACGCCCAGCAGCGCCAGGCCGACGACGAGCAGGCCGGTGATGGCGCCGCCGCGGAAGGCCGCCGTCAGCGCCGGGGAGACACCGCCGCGCGCAGCCTCAGCCACGCGCGCGTTGGCGCGCACGGAGACGTTCATGCCGATGTAGCCGGCCGACCCGGACAAGACGCCCCCGATGAGGAAGCCGCAGGCGACGGCCAGGTTCTGGATCGGGATGAGTGCCGCGAACAGCACGACGCCGACGACGGCGATCGTCGTGTACTGGCGGTTGAGGTAGGCGCGGGCGCCCTGCTGGACGGCCAGCGAGATGCTCTGCATCTTCTCGTTGCCGGGCGAGAGCGCGAGCAAAGCGCGGGCAGTGACCAGTCCATATACCACGGCGCAGGCTGCGCACACGAGGGCAACGACGACCCCATGGTTCGTCAGAAAGCTGCTCAACAGAAATCCTCCGCTGTCTTAATTGGTGTGCTGCGCGGGGATTCGCGCGCACTTTTGATGCCCTGAGTGGGCGGGTACTCGTCCTCCATCGCCCGTACGGGTCAAAGGCGATGGAATCCTATCGTGCCGCGCGGACGAAGGGCTTGCTCACCGCCCTCGGCGCCCACCCACGCCCGTCGCTCAGCGCCCCGGCACCCACAGCCGGCCGCTGGACTCGGCCGGACCGGGACCCTCCGGCTGCTCGGATGCGGCCTCCGGCGCCGCGGCGGGCGGCGCCTCCTGAGCAGGCACCTGCCCGGCGTCCGCGCCCTCCGCCGCCGCGGGCGGCGCCGCCTCTGCCGCCTGCACCTCGCGCGTGTAGGCCATCTGCAGCTGCGAGAGCGCATCGCGCAGAGGGCGCAGCTGCTCGGGCCCGTGGCGCTCGATGATCGGCAGCAGCGCACGCACGGCGTCGATCGCATCGCGCACCTGCTCCAGATCGCGCTCGACCTTCGAGTCGGGCACCAAACCCAGGCGCAAACCGCCGATGTTCAGAAGCGAGGCGGCCGACTGCAGAATCATGTCGGCGCTTGAGATGCGGCTCAGTTCGGCTTCATAGGCCGCGCGCAGCTCCTCTTCGCTCGGCTGCCCTCCGGGAGCCCCGGCAGCATCCTGCCCGGCGCCCATCCCCACATTCTCCGGCGTACTCATACGGCAACCTCCTGTGCATACGTTTGCTTTGTCTGTGCGACCGCCGCGGCGAAGACCTCCTCGCGGCTGGCCCCGGCGTCGATCATGGCGCGCTGGCGCTGGGCGCCGTTGCGCTCGGGAAAGGCCACATCGATACCCATCTCACCCCGCACGGGGGCGGTCCAACGCGCAAGCCGCTCGATCGCCTCGCGCGCGGGGTACTCGACAGCCCCCTCCAGGTCCACCAGGCGCCCATCCAGCCCGAAGCGGATGGCGCGCCACATGTTCTCCTCGACCAACCTCGGCGCTGGATCCACGAAGGGCACCCCTTCATCCACATCGCGCGCGGCCTGCACGACGCAGGCGACCATCAAACTGGCCAGCGCCTCGGACTCCGTGGCGCTGCTCTGCGCGTCGCAGATGCGCACCTCGACGGTGCCGAAGCGGAAGTGGGGGCGCACCGACCACCACACCTGGGTGAACTCGACGATCGAGCGGGTGCGCACCAGGAACTCGATGTAGTCGCGATACGCACTCCAGCTCCCGAACGCGTCGGGCACGCCGCAGCGGGGGAAGCTCTTGGTGAAGGTCTGCGTGCGCGCGGAGTGCAGGCCCGAGTCGCGCCCATCCACGTAGGGGGAGTTGGCGGAGATCGCCAGCAGCAGCGGCAACACCGGGCGCAGACGGTCGCAGACACGTACGGCCCGGTCGATGTCCCGCACACCCACATGGACGTGCATCGAGAAGGTGTTGTTGCGCCAGGCCACGTACTTCAGGCCCTCCTCGACGCGGCGGTAGTGCTCGGTGTCGATGATCGGCTGCGTGCGGTAGTCGGCCCACGGGTGCGTGCCGGTGGCGCCCAGCGCTACGCCCTGCGAGGAGGCCAGCGCGAACAGCGCCCTTCTCGCCGACCGCTGCCGGCGCAGCGCATCGTGCATATCGAGCCCGACGCCCGAGACGATCTCGATCTCCGAGGAGATCAGCTCCCCGCAGACTGCCTCGCGCAGAACCGGGTCATCCTGCGCGGCGACCCGCAGCCGCTCGTACTCGGGGATCAGATCTAAAGACTCCGGCTGCAGGATCGAGAACTCCTCCTCCAGGCCGACGGTGCAGTTGGCGGCCTGCGCGAAGACGTCCGCCGCCCGGTCGAGATCCAAGCCGCTGGCGATAATGGTCATGTGAGGTAGAAATAGAGCGCGTAGAGCAGATCAACGGCGGGGCTCGAGGTGTGCACCGTGACCTCGGGGGGCACCAGCAGGAGGGACTCCGAATAGTTGAAGATGATCTTCACCCCCGCCTGCACGAGCTCGTCGGCGAGCGCCTGGGCGGCGGCACCCGGGACGGCGAGCACCCCCACGACGATGTCCTCGTCCTCGACCATCTGGCGCAGCTCGGAGGTGTGGCGCACCGTCTGGGCGCCGACACGCATGCCGACCTTGGCGGGATCGACGTCGAAGATGGCCACGACGCGAAAGCCGTGGTCGGCGAAGATATCCGAGGAGGCGATCGCCTTGCCGAGATGCCCGGCGCCGAACAGCGCGATGTTGTGCTGCCCGGCGGTGCGGAGAATCTTGCGGATCTGCGAGACGAGCGACTCGACGTTGTAGCCGACGCCGCGCTTGCCGAACTTGCCAAAACCAGACAGGTCGCGGCGGATCTGCGTGGAGTTGACGTGCGTGTAGTCGGACAGTTCCTGCGAGGAGATCGTCTCCTTGCCCATCTTCTTGGCCTGCGTGAGCACCTGCAGGTAGCGCGAGAGGCGCGCGGCGACGCCGAGCGAAAGCCGCTCGGCGACCGTGGCCTCGCCGTCTTGCAGGTCTAGCTCGGGGTAGTTCATCGCAGGTGACTCTACCGAGGCGGGGCCAGGCGCTCCCGCAAAGCGTCCGCGTCGACGAAGTACTCACACAGCTCCTCGCCGGCCAGCGCGACTACGGGGATGCGCTCCAGATACTCGCGGTGCAGGGCATCGTCGCGCGTGATGTCGCGCTCAACAAGCTCGAAACCCAGCTCGGCCCGCAACTCCCCCAGCGTGGCGAGCGCCTCGGCACAGAGGTGGCAGCCGGGCGCGGTGTAGATGGTCAAGGTTGTCATTTAGAGACGGAAGCGAGAGGGGAAGGGATTTGTGGGGGCCGCGCATTGCCCCCTCACGCGGGGGCCTCCCCGGTCGCGTAGACGTCGAGCGAGAGGTAGTTGGGGTAGGACACGGGGGCGGGTGTGAAGCGGGCTGCGGAGGCGATCATGGCGGCGTTGTCGGTACAGAGAACGGGCGCGGGGATGTGCACGTCGGCACCCAGCTCCGCCAGACGCTCTCGGAGGAACCCGTTGGCGGCGACGCCCCCGCCGACGGCGAGACGTTCGAGTCCAGTGGCCTCCAGCGCCTGCTCAGCGCGCGCGATGAGGGAGGCAACGATCGCGGCCTGGTAGGAGGCGGCCAGATCGGCGGCACGACGCTGAAGCTCATCGTCCGATAACTCCCGCACGCGATAGAGCAGCGCGGTCTTCAGGCCGGCGAAGGAGAAGTCGAGCGAGCGGGCGAAGCGCAGGCGCCCGACGCCAGCGCCCGGACGGGGGCGGGCGCCACCTGCGGGGAAGTCAAACGCCTCGGGATCCCCCTCGGCAGCCAGGCGCTCCAGGGCCGCGCCACCGGGATAGCCGAGGCCGAGCATGCGCGCGCCCTTGTCGAAGGCCTCGCCTGCCGCGTCGTCGAGCGTGCGGCCCAGGACCTCAAAGCCCTCGTACTCGCGCACTTGCGCCAGCAGGGTGTGGCCGCCGCTGGCGATGAGGCAGAGGAACGGGGGCTCGAACGCAGCGCCGCCATCGACCAGGAAGTTGGCCGCGACGTGGCCCTGCAGATGGTCGACGGGCGCGAACGGCAGGCGGCGCGCGGCGGCCAGGGCCTTGGCGTGCGAGAAGCCGACCAGCAGTGCGCCGACCAGGCCGGGGCCGCGGGTGGCGGCGACGAGGCCGATGTCATCGAGACCCACGCCGGCCTCCTGCAGCGCCTGCGCTACGACCAGGTCGACGATCTCCAGATGGTGGCGCGAGGCGACCTCGGGCACGACGCCGCCGAAGCGGGCGTGGGCCTGCTGCGAGGAGATGACGTTGGAGAGCACACTGCCATCCGACGCGACGACGGCGGCGCAGGTGTCGTCGCAACTGCTCTCGACAGCTAGAACCGGGGTCATGGCGCGGCGGGGTTGGGGACGTCCGCGAAGGAGCCCAGGAGGGTGGCGGGGGTGCGCCACATGATGAGCGCGTCCTCGCCGTTGTCCTGGTAGTAGCGACGGCGCAGGCCGGCCGCGCGGAAGCCTTCGCGTTCGTAGAGGTGGATGGCGGTGTGGTTGGACTGGCGGACCTCGAGGGTGTAGCGGGCGGCGTGATCGTCGACGCGCTCATACAGCCCGGCCAGCAGCTCGGTGGCGATGCCCATGCGCTGTCGATCCGGATCGACGGCGATGTTCATGATGTGCCAGACGGTGTCGTAGCGCGAGCAGATGAGATAGCCCGCGAGATTGCGGCGCTCCCCCGGCGCGAGCGCCGCGAGGCAGATGCCCGAGGACTTGGAGAGCTCGAGCACGAACATCGCCAGCGACCAGGGCGTGGGGAAGGCGCGGCGCTCGATCGCGATGACATGCGGCAGGTCGGGGTAGGACAGGCGCCTGATCTGCACGGGGGCGGCCTCGGGGATGCGTTGGACAGCGGCCATGTCACCCTGCCTGGAGCGCTAGCTCGGCGTCGGGGGGGCGCAGGTAGTCGGGCAGGACGGTGTGCGGCTCACCCGGGATCGCATCGAGCGCGAGCTCGCAGATGGCGGCGCCATCGATCCAGTGCAAGGGCGACTCGTCGGGGGGGACCTCGATGGAGAGCGCCTCGCATTGGGCGCGGTAGAGAACGGCGCCGTTGCCGATGGCACGCCAGGGCGACCCCCCGTCCACGAGCAGCTCGCGCAGATCCTCGGGCGCCAGCGCTCGGGGGACGCCACCCTGCGGATAGGCAGCGGCAAAGACCTCCCCCCGCCGCGCGTCGATCGCGGCAAGGACACTGCCCGACCACTGGCCCTCAGCACGACGGGCGAGCGCATCGAGGCTGCCGACCCCCACCAGCTCGACTGCCAGCGACTGCGATAGACCGCGCGCGGTGGCAATACCGACGCGCAGGCCCGTGAAGGTGCCGGGGCCGACGCCGACGGCGATGCGCTCGATGGCATCCCACCCCACACCGGCCTGCTCCAGCAACCCGGCGGCGAGCGGCAGCAGGCGCGTGGCATGCCCGGGGCGCGCCCCAGACTGGGGATCGTCGCGGGCGGTGAGCGTGGCGCCATCAGACAGGCGCAAGGCCACAGCCGACGCGGGCGTGGCAGTGTCGAAGCCGAGCACGATCACGACGCGATGGGCCCCTCTATCTCGACCCCCCGGCGATCGCCCCCGGCGTGCGAGAGCGTGACGCGAAAGCGGGCATCAGCCAACTCCCGACTGTCCGCGGCGGGCCACTCGACAAAGGCGATTCGCCCTTCCCCCAGGTAGTCGGCGAGCAGATCTGGATCCTCCGCGCCGAGCCCACCCAGGCGATAGAGATCGAGATGCGACACCGTCACCTCGGCCCCCCGGTAGCGGTGCCCGATCGAGAAGGTCGGGCTGGTGACCGGATCCGAGACCCCCAGCGCCCGCGCGGCCCCCCGCACGAACGTGGTCTTCCCCGCGCCCAGGTCCCCACACACGAGCACGAGATCCCCGTCGCACAGGCGCAGGGCCAACTCGGCGCCGAGCGCCTCCGTCTCGGCGGGCTCCGAGGTTGCGAGGATCGGCACAGTGCTGAGTCTAGCCTCAGCCAAAAGAACGGCCGGCCCGCGAGAGAGAAAGCGGGCCGGCCGAATACTGCTAGGGAGGGTTGGAGACGGAGGCTTTATCGGCAGCGACGCCGGCAACCTTTAGCGCTTCCTGCGGCGCAAAGACGCCTTTCTGGCCTTGACGGGGCAGCCGGTGACGGCGATCGTGGTGTTCTGCTGGATACGCGCGCCATTCTGCGCGACGATCGTGGTTGGCATCGCCAGCTTGGTCGAGCAGAAGCTGCCCTTGCTTTTCTTCGGCAGGTTTTCGGTCAGGGCCGAGTGGGGACCCTTGGGCAGGACGACTTCGAAGCTCGAGACTGGGACGTCGGGCACGGAGGCGAACGTGCTGGTGGTGATGCTCGCTTTGCTGATGGAGGTGTTGCCGACGAGCTCGACGTTGACGCCATCACCCTGCAGCAGCAGCACCAAATCGGGGAACGCGGCGCCGCCGTGCGAGACGAGATACGCGGGGCCTGTGACGGGGACGCTCAGCACGGGGGTGATGCCGGTGGCGTGGCCGACATCGGACTGCGGCGGGCAGGTGGCGGGGTTGGCGGCGAAGGTCGCTTCCGGACAGGCGTGCTGCAGCGTTGTCAGACGCGAGGGGAGCGCCTTGGGCAGCGAGACCTTGACCGCGGCGATGTTGGCCTGCGGCGCCCCCGGCGGATAGGCGATCTTGACGGTGAGCGACGCCCCTTCGGCGTGCGAGGGGTGCGCTTCGGTGGCGGCAGAGAACTTCGGCTTGAAGGCCAGCGAGGCGCAGTCCGCCGCCTGGAAGCGGCTCGACACCTGAGCTGTGGTGCCCCGGTCGGAGAGCACGGCCGCCTGCACCTGCGAGGGGGCGCAGCTGGTCGGATTGAACGTGAAGCCCTGCCGGTCGGTGAGCACCTGGATCGTGCGCACATCCACAGGGATGCCCTCGACGATCGTGGGGAACGGATTGGAGTCGATGGTGACCTGCGCGGTGCGCGGATCGATGTGGATGGCGGAGCGCACGACGATCGGCGGGCCTAGCTGGAAGGGGCCGGCTTCGGCGGGAACGACAACCGACAGGCCGAAGGGGGCGCCGTTGTAGCCGACCGTCAGGTAGACGGGGATCTGCGGATGGCCGGGTTCGGGCAGGTAGACCGGATCGGGGCCGGCCCCGGCGCTGACGATGACATGCCCGATCTGGCTCGTCGCGGGACAGTCCCCCGCATTGGCCTGTTCTTCCCCGCAGAGCGGAACCTTGGCGATGTTCCCGGCAAGGCCGGCGGGGAGGCGCACGCCGAGCTGGCTGAAGGCCTGTTCCTGGCTGGAGCGGGAGAGCGTGAAGCCAAAGGGCGAATCGCCGCCGGCCTGGTTGCTGACCGTGCCGGCTTCAAACGACGGGGCGAACCCTTCCGAGCATTCCCCACCAATGGAGACCGGTTCGGAGAAGACAGCAGGCAGATCGCCGCTCCACGGCGTGAGTGCGCCGGTGACGCTGTAGGTGCCACACGCGCGCGGGGTCATCAACGCGGCGCGGGGGCCACCGAAGAGATGCAGGCGCAGATGGCTGAAAGGCTGCTGCGGGGTGCCTTCAAGCGGAGGATTGCCCGCAAACACGGTGGTGAGCTGCCCAGTCGTGCCATTCGCTTCGACCTTGCCGGCTAGCTTGATCAGCACACCGGAGCCTTCAGCAACGACATACAGCGCGAGCAGGCTGTCGAACGGGTTCGCATGCTCCGCCGCCACATACACAGAACCCTCCAACGGAGCTTCCAGCAGCGGCGTTTCGATTTCCACGGTGCCTACCTTCGAGGCGTCGGGGCACTTGACGGGTTCATCGGAGTGCAGCGCGATCTCCCCTCCAGGGCGTTCGGGTTCAGGGGTGTCAGAGCACGTCTGCAGACCGTTGGCCGCGGACGGCGAGATCGAAAAGCCCTGGGGCAGCGTGACGACAGCCTTCTTCAGATCGGCCTCGGCAAGCCCGGACGGGTTTTCGTTCTGGGGGAGGCTGACTTCGACGTGCATACCCGTCGGGGAGCCAGGCGCGTGGGTGTCGGGCTGCGCGCTGACCGTGGGGCTGAAGTCGAGACGGTTGCAGCCGGTGAGGAGGACCGGGTGACCTTCGGCGTCGTGGTCGAAGGTTTCAGCCGAGACGAAGCTGAGCGGTTCCTGCCAGGAGTTGGCGTGGATGAAGGTGGTCAGCGGTTCGGTGGTGCAGCTGGTGGGGACTGTCAGAAACGGCTTGTGCGTGGTCTCGACAGGGCAAGAGCCAAGCGATTCGCCGAGCAGGCCCAGGCATTCGCCGCGCAAGGCGTTGTGTGCGGCGTCGGCCGGCACTCCCCAGAATATGGTTCTGACGCCAAACACACGGATCGACTGGTTGGTGTTGGTCGACGCGACCGTCACGCCGTCGTCGCTGCCCGTGCGGACTCTCGGCGTTAACACGACCGGAACACCGATCGGGTTGAACCCAAACTCCGCCGGAACGCCCGACGGGGCCACTAGGTTGTAGACGCCGAAGTACCACGTGACCGGAACTTCTTCGGCGGTATTCAGTTCGACAGCCGCGATCCCCACCTGGGTGTCGGCGGGACAGCTGGCGCCCGAATAGCCGCCTGAAAGATTGTGGTTGGAGGTCTCGAACTGTTCGATCGTGCACCTCGGTGTTGCCGTCGGGTCGCCCACCATGCCGGGGGGCAATTCCACCAAAACATCCTTTACGTTCCCATCCGTGACGGCCTGTCCGCTCAACCCGGGCTTCCTGTTGAAGCTGAAGCCGGTTTCAAGGGCGAACGGATGCGAGCCGGCCTGCGCATCGGGCGAGCCGTTTTCGTTGACGATCGCGTTTTCGAAGCTGTGGCTCTGGAAGCCGAAGGATGCGAGCGCTGGGGCAACAAACACAGCAAAAGCCGCAACCACAGTCACAAGACCCAGAAGCCCTCTCCTGACGGTCATCGTCTCGCCCCCCTCGCCTTACCGCTCCCTCTGCCGGCGTGTGCTTTCCGGGCGCGCTTGGCTTTCCTCGGCTTGGGCTTGGCCTTTTTCTTTACCTTCTTCGGCTTGGATTTGGCCTCCGGCCTGGATTCTTCGCTGGGAGCGACATTCCCCGGACCTATGAACGTCGCGCTGGAGAACGTCCCCAACGACGGCGTGGCCGGTGGCGCGGAGCGGCAATCATCGCCTCCGCACGCGACCGGCGGCGGGGGTGCCAAGAACCCCACCGCTTCTCCGGGTGCGTGCGGCGCGCGCGCGTCGTAGAGATCAGCCAGCTGGTCGGTGTCCTGGCTCACGAGCTGCGCGCGCGTGACGAAGAACACATCGTCGCCATTCGTGCTGGCATCGACGAACCTAGCGCCCCCCGCGTTTGTGCCCTCCGAGAGCAGGTAGACGCGCCCATTCTCATACTCGTACACGTCCTCCGTGCCGTTGGTGTCCTGCGGCACCAGCGCATCGGCGCTGTCGAAGAACACGCGCGTTCCGGGCCCTTCTTCGGCGAGAGCACGCGACTGATAAAGGGCCCTTCGAAGGGAGAACGACGTTCCTCCCTGGATGCCCGACGGCCCGATCGGGCGCGCCCCGTTCGGGTTGCACGAGACGCAGCTCAGACGATTTGTGCCCGCTTCATATAGGTAGACCTCCTGGCACTGGGCAGTCGTGCCCGGGCCGCCGCAGTTGCTGCCCACGCTCACGGTATTGTCATAGCCCGTGAGGTTACGTTCGGACATGAACAACAGCCGCTTCCCGTCGCGCGACACGCGCGCGGTCCGCAGGGCCAGCCTGTTATCCCAATCGAAGGCCAGACCCAGGGTCCTTTCGCCGGAGGGGGTTTCGTTGTACTGGCCGGCTCCGTTCTCGTCGTTGCTGGCAACGGTCGCGACGAACCTCGTTTCGCCTTCGTGCCAGAGATACAGGTTGCAGGTGGCGCCGGCCGGCGCGCTCGGAAATTCGCAGTCCCCCAAGTGGGCTTCGGGGGCGAGCACTCCGTTGGCCACGAAGTAGACGTACGAGCCGTCTTCGCTGGTTCCCAGCACACCCTGCACCCCGGCTCCGGCTTCGTCGACCGTCAGATCGGTCAGCCGTTGTCCTTCGGGGCGGTCGGGCTCGAACATGTACAGATCGCCGAACCCTCCGCTGCTCGCGGTGGGATCGCTAGTGAGCCTGTTCCGGTCGGTGAAGAAGATCCGCGAGCCGCCGTCGTTCGCGGTCACGTAGGTACCTCCGCCACCCGCGCCAGGGGGCCCTTCCTGGGAGGCGTCGACCTGCACTGTGCAGGCATCGCTAGGCACCGTGCACTTGTCTCCTCCTTCGATGGGGCTCTGCGGTCGACCGACGTCCTCGCGCAGATAGAGGCGGTTATGATCCTCCCAGACGACGCGCGAGCCGTCTTCGGAGATCGCGTGATCGACTTCGCTGAGGCTGCCGGTGCCAAGCAGAAATCCTCCGCCGGGTTCGGGGGCGGGAGTGCCGTCGGGCAGGATGTTGATTGTTGCGAACCGACCCTTTTCCCGATCCCACTCATACAGATTCTCGTCGCCTTCCAGTTCCACGGCTCCTTCGGCCAACGCTGCCGGACTCACGACGGCAACGTGGGCGAGGTCAGGCGTGGCGCTTACGAACGCGATCCTGAATTCTTCTGCAGGGACCTTGGGTGCTTCCGCTTCAGTCAGAAGCGACTGCAGGACGCCGCCCGAAAGCCCGTCCAGATAGTAGTCTTCATAGCCTGGCGGGCTCCCCGCGAGCGGAGGGCTTTCAACGGGGTGGTTGGGCAGAACGCCGCGCCGGCCACCGTACACGAGCCCGAGCGACAGATCTGGCGAGAACGCCTCGAACGGCGTACCCACACCGGTGAGCCCGTAGATCTGAGCGCCCATCGGCAGGCTGACATTCTGCGTGAGCCAGCCTTCTCCGGCATGGCGTCCGGATAGATACTGGCTGCCGAGCGAGGCTCCCTGAGGAGAAGCGCCAAATGACGCCGTGGATGTATACGTGATCTTTTCGCCGTCCGAAGTAGCCTCGACGACGCCGCCGGCCGCGATCCCTTCGATGCCACGGATGTCTCCGCCGTTCTTGTCCAGCGGCGAAATCATCTCCCACGCGCGGCCATCCGGCAGCGCAGCGCGGGCCACGCCTCCATACAGAAGCAGGCCAGCCACGGCCAGCAGCGCCACAGGCCATAAGCGCACAAAAGGCAGGGACATCTGTCGCCGCCATCGAACGCCATCGTCCCTATGCACGAAGCACCCTCCTCAAGGTTAACCCGGTGTATCGAGACCATAACGTACCCGTCCGTCAGATGCAAGTCGCAACCGGCCCGGGCTGCGCGATTGTCAGGGAGCTGACATTCCAAAAACTAGGTCAGTCACCTGACGTCTGTCAGCTATCTGACATTCAGAATCTTTCTATTGACGCCACGTTATTTCTGCGCTAGGATGCCCCCGAATCCTCAAACGAGGGCTCGTCAATCAACTACAGAGAAGGAGCGTCGAGCAGCATGTCCAGACTCAAGACGCTGAGCGTCCTGGCCGGCACCATCGCCGCGCTGGCAGTCTCAGCAGCACCTGCCTCCGCTTGGTGGGAATCGAACAGCCAAGCGAACGAAGGCAAAGGCGTCGTTAATAAATCCGGCGAATTCATCGATGAAACAGCCGGCGGTTCGGCTGTTGTCACATGCCCTGAAAAAGAAATAGAAGCCACCTGGAGCATCCAAACCAAAGGTGAGATCAAAGTCCACAACAAGGAAGAAAAACAAATCAAAACCAAAGCTGGCCCCCACCTGCACATAAACGTTCTCAAATGGGGCACAATGTGCAAAGCAAAAATTGGAGGCACCGCTGCAGGTCAAGCACATGTTTCACCGTGCGAACTGCAAATCGTCCAACCGCAAAAAGGTACAGGCTCCCAGACGGCGACAGCCGGCGTGGTGACCGCATGTCGGGTGGAAGCAGCCAACTGCACGATCATAGTGCCAGCCGGCATGGAAACCCAACAAGGATCGAACGAAGGCATCAACGTTGGACTCAAAGAAGTCACACTGGAAAACTCTGGAACTAATAACCAAGTCGATAAAGTCGCTGTAAAAGGCATCCGAGCCGAAAAACAACTTCCTAGCGCAGGATGTCCACTGACTGCTCTTGGAACAGCATCCTTGACAGGCATGGAAATCACAGTAGAAGGCGCCAAACTAATCTAAAACCACTACAACGCCCAATTCGAACAACAGCAAGACCCGGGTGGGGGCGCAAGCCTCCACCCTCTTACCGCCCCTCAAAACAGCCCGAGCTGGTCCACCTCGGCCCCGTCTCCCCCGCCCCCCGCAGCAGCCGACCCCCCCTCCAGCGGCACCACCTCCACCTCCGGCACCACCAAAGCCTCCGCCTGCTCCGGCGCCCCCAACGCGAGCAACTCCGGCAGCCGCGCGAAGTCCTCGCGCAGCGTCTCAAGCATCCGCGGCGTATACAGCGCCGCCGCCGGATGGAAGATCGGGTACAAGCGCACCGTGCGCGCGCCGAGCGTGAGCAGCTGCGCCTGGCCGTGCAACCGCGTGATCCCCGTTGGATCGCCGCGCAGCAGCTTGGTCGAGAAGTTGCCCAGCGAGCAGATGACGCGGGGCTGGATCAGCTCGACCTGGCGGTACAGATACTCGCGGCAGTTCTCGATCTCCACCGGGAGAGGGTCGCGGTTGCCGGGGGGGCGGCATTTGAGCACGTTCGCGATGAAGACCTCCGCGCGCGAGAGCCCGATCTCCACGAGCAGCTTCTCGAGCAGCTTGCCGGCGGCGCCGACGAACGGCAGCCCCTGCTCGTCCTCGCTGGCGCCGGGCGCCTCGCCGATGAACATCAGGTCGGCGTCGGCGTTGCCTGCGCCGAAGACCACGTTCTTGCGTGCTGCCGCCAGCTCGCTGCAGCGCACACACCCCTTGACCTGGGCCAGGACCTCCTTCAGCTCCTCGCGGCGCTCCTCTGCGGCGGCGGGCACGGGCGAGATCCTAGACCCTGCGGCTCTGTGACGATCACCACACACGACCCCGGGCACTTGCCGTAGGGTCGGCTGGCGGTATCATTGCGGGTGGGCCTCCATTGGCGTAGCCGGGGCGGACCCCCAGATTGAAGCGATGTTGTCGTTGGTTTGCAGTAGTCGCGACCGGTATCCCCAGGAACTGGATCGAGCCATGAGCCATCACATACCGACTGTGCGCACCGTGCGCGAGCTGCGGGCGGCGCTGGGCGAGGTGCGGCTTGCGCCGAGTTCGACAGGCTCTGGCTTCTCGGGACCGCCACGCTCGATCGGCCTGGTGCCGACGATGGGGGCACTGCACGACGGGCACCTCTCGCTGATCGAGCGGGCGCGGGAGCGATGCGACTTCGTCGTGGTCTCCGTGTTCGTGAACCCCTCGCAGTTCGATCGCAGCGCCGATCTGGAGCGCTATCCGCGCCAGGAGGCGCACGACGCGGGATTGGCTGCTGCGGCGGGGGCCGATCTGGTGTTCGCGCCCTCGGTGGAGGAGGTCTATCCCGACGGGTTCGCCACGCAGGTGCAGGTGCTCGGGATCACGGACCGCCTGGAGGGCACCGCGCGGGGGGCAGAGCACTTCCGCGGCGTGGCGACCGTCGTCACGAAGCTGCTCTGCATGACGCAGCCCGACGTCGCGTTCTTCGGCCAGAAGGACGCGCAGCAGGTGCTTGTCATTCGCCGGCTGGTGGCCGATCTGAACTTGCCGGTGGACATCGAGGTGTGCTCCACCGTGCGCGAGGCCGACGGTCTGGCGCTCTCAAGCCGCAACGTGCAGCTCTCCCCGGCGGAGCGCGGGCGGGCGCGGGCGCTGCACGCGGGGCTGTCCGCCGCCGCCGGGCTGGCCAGCGCGGGCGAGCGCTCAGCCGAGGCGTTGCTCGGCGCGGCGCGAGGCGCCATGCGCGACTACGAAGTGCAGCCCGAGTATCTGGCGCTCGTCGATCCAGCGTCGCTTGAGCCGCTGCAGCGGCTCGACGGGGCAGCTCTGCTTGCAGTGGCTGCGCACGTGGGATCGGTGCGCCTCATCGACAACACAATCCTCGAGCCGAGCAACTACGCGGCCCCCTCTCCCTCCCCCACAAAAACGGGCGATTTCACTCCTACACGAAAGGTCCCCGCATGCAGCGTGTGATGTTGAAGTCGAAGATCCACCGGGCGACGGTGACCGACTGCGATTTGCACTACGTGGGCTCGATCACGATCGATCCGGATCTGCTGGAGGCCGCGGACATTCTGGAGCACGAGCAGGTGCACGTCGTGGATGTCGATAACGGCGCGCGTTTTGAGACGTACACCATCTCCGGCGAGCGTGGCAGCGGGGCCATGAAGATAAATGGCGCCGCCGCGCGGCTGGTGCACCACGGGGACACGATCATCGTGATCTCCTACGGCAGTTATGACCGCGTGGATTTGGAGCACTACGAGCCGCGCGTGGTTCACGTAGAGGCAGGCACTAATCGCATCATCACCGTCGACGACGCGGTGGCGACCCTCCTTTCCTGAGGGCGTCAACCAAGCTCAAAGAGAGGATCCCCCCATGTCAAGCCACCCCACAGTCCCCAGCACCTCCCAGTTGCAGGTCCCCCACGACCCCGGGCGCCTGCCGATGACGTTGCCGCTGCTGGCCGAGAAGAAGCGCCTCGGCGAGCCCTTGGTGATGGTCACGGCCTATGACTTCCCCTCGGCGCGCGCGGCGGAGGCCGCCGGCGTGGATCTGGTCCTCGTGGGCGACAGCGCCGCCACGACCGTGCTCGGCTACAACGCCACGACGCCTGTGGACCTCGATGACATGCTGGTGCTCGCGCGCGCGGTGCGCCGCGGGTTGAACACGCCGCTGATGATCGGCGATTTGCCGTTCGGCTCGTATGAGGTCTCCGACGAGCAGGCCGTCGCCACGGCGGTGCGCATGGTCAAGGAGGCGGGGGCAGGCGCCGTGAAGCTGGAGGGTGGCGGCGAGGCCCCCGTCAGCCGCGCGCGGGCGATCGTCGGCGCGGGCATCCCGGTGATGGGGCACGTCGGGCTCACGCCGCAGAGCAGTACCGCGCTCGGCGGCTGGAAGGCGCAGGGGCGCAACGCCAAGGCGGCCGCGCGCATCGCGCACGAGGCGGTCGCGCTGCAGGAAGCGGGTTGTTTCGCGATCGTGTTCGAGGCGATTCCGGCCGCCGTGACAGAGGAGCTGATGCCCCATCTGGAGGTGCCCGTCATTGGCATCGGCGCCGGCCCCGCCACGGACGGGCAGGTGCTCGTGTTCCACGACCTGCTCGGCATCCGCGACGGGCTCGGACCGCGCTTTGTCAAGCGCTACGCCAACCTGCAGCAGGAGATGAACGACGGCGTGGTGGCCTACGCCGAGGACGTGCGCTTGCGGCGCTATCCCGGCCCGGAGCACACCTATTCGATCGACCCCGCCGAGCTGGCGGAGCTGCGCGAGTTGCTGGCGGAGTAGTCGATCTCCTTCAGCACCTTCGCGGGGGCGCCGGCCGCCAGCGAGAACGGCGGGATGTCGCGGGTGACGACGCTGTTCGCGCCGATCACGCAGCGCTCGCCGATGCTCACCCCGCTCGTGACGACCACATTGGCGCCCAGCCAGCAGTTATCGCCGATGCGGGTGGGGCCTTTGCTCTGAAAGCCCTGCCACGTGATGGGCCGCGTCGGGTCGTCGTAGCGGTGGCTTGAGTCACTGACGAAGCAGCCGTTGGCGAGCATGCAGTGATCGCCAATCTCCACCAGGTGCTCGGAGGCGATCATCACGCCCATGTTCAGGAACGTGCCCTTGCCGATCTTCACTCGTGCCTGGCCGGGCGCCGTGATCCAGACATTGGGCTCCAGCAGCGTCCCTGCTCCAACCCGAAGACGCCCCTGCTTCATCGCCTCCAGCACGTTGCCGTGCACTGGCCAGCGCACGAATGCTTCGCTGTGCATGAAGCGCAGGTGTATCTGCGCGCGGTTCCACGGCAACGAGTTGCGCTCGTACCAGCGCCACTTCTGCGCCCACAGGCGCAGTTGACTCACGCAGCGACCTTCGCCCGGCGTTTGCGCGGAGGCGCTTTGGGCTTGCGTTTCGCGGCGGCGGGCGTGAGCAGCTCGGCGAGGAACTGGCCCGTGTGAGACTGCGGCTCGGCTGCTACCTCCTCGGGGGTGCCCGCGGCGATCACCATGCCGCCCTCCTCGCCCCCCTCGGGGCCCATGTCGATCAGGCGGTCGGCGCACTTGATCACGTCGAGGTTGTGCTCGATCACGACCACGCTGTTGCCGGCGTCCACCAGCCGCTGCAACACCTCCAAGAGGCGCTGCACGTCGGCAAAGTGCAGACCCGTCGTGGGCTCGTCGAGCACGTACAGCGTCCGGCCCGTCGCGACCTTCGAGAGCTCGGTGGCCAGCTTCACGCGCTGCGCCTCCCCACCGGAGAGCGTCGTGGCGGGCTGGCCCAGGCGCACGTAGCCGAGGCCCACCGCGTTCAGGGTCTCCAGGCGGCGGCGCACCTTGGGGATGTGCGTGAAGAACTCAACCGCCTCCTCGATCGGCATGTCGAGCACGTCGGCGATGCTCTTGCCCTTGAAGCGCACCTCCAGGGTCTCGCGGTTGTAGCGCTTGCCGTGGCACTGCTCGCAGGGGACATAGACGTCGGGCAGGAAGTGCATCTCGATCTTGATCTGCCCGTCTCCCCGGCACACCTCGCAGCGCCCGCCCTTGACGTTGAAGCTGAAGCGGCCGGGCTTGTAGCCGCGGGCGCGGGCCTCCTGCGTCTTTGAGAAGAGGTCGCGGATCACGTCGAACAGGCCGGTGTAGGTGGCGGGGTTCGAGCGCGGCGTGCGGCCGATCGGCGACTGGTCCACGGCGATGATCTTGTCCAGCTGCTCCAAGCCGTGGATCGCCCGGTGGGCGCCCGGGCGCTGGCGCGTGCGGTGCAGGCTGGCGGAGACGGCTTTCAGCAGCACCTCGTTGACGAGCGTGCTCTTGCCCGAACCGCTTACGCCCGTCACGCACGTCAGCACCCCCAAGGGCACGTGCACGTCGATGTCGCGCAGGTTGTGCTGGCTGGCGCCGACGATTTCCACGTAGCCGATCGGCGTGCGGCGCTTGGCGGGCACCGCGACCGTGCGCGTGCCGGCGAGGAACTGGCCGGTGAGGGATGCCTTGACCTTCTGCACCTGTGCGGCGGTGCCCTGCGCGACGATCCGCCCGCCGTGTTCGCCCGCGCCGGGGCCGAGGTCCACGAGATGGTCGGCGGCGCGCATCGTCTGCTCGTCGTGCTCCACCACGATCACGGTGTTGCCGAGGTCGCGCAGGCGTTCAAGCGTGCCGATCAGCTTGCTGTTGTCGCGCTGGTGCAGGCCGATCGAGGGCTCATCCAGGATGTACAGCACGCCCACCAGCGAGCTGCCGATCTGCGTGGCCAGGCGGATGCGCTGCGCCTCCCCGCCGGACAGCGTCGCGGCGGCGCGGTCCATCGAGAGGTAGCCGATGCCGACGTTCTCCAGGAAGCGCAGCCGCTCGGAGATCTCGCGCAGGATCAATCGCGCGACGTGGCGGTCGGTCTCGGAGAGCTCGACCTCCTCTAGCCACGCTAGCGCGCGATGCGCACTGAGCGCGGTGAAGTCCTCGATGCGCGTCCCCCCCACGAGCACCGCGCGCGACTCGGGTCGCAGGCGCGCGCCGCCGCACACGGGGCAGGCGCGCAGCGACATGTACTCCTCGATGCGCTCGCGCGTCCACTCGGAGTCCGTCTCGCGGTAGCGGCGCTCGAGGTTCGCCACCACGCCCTCGAAGCGCGTGGCGTAGTTGCGCCGCCGCCCGAAGCGGTTGCGGTATTCGATCTCTAGCTTTTCGCCGTTGGTCCCGTACAGGAACAGGTCGCGCTGCTCCTCGGGCAGCTCCTCCCACGGCACCGCCAGATCGACCTTGTAGCGCTTGGCGATCGCTTCGGTGACCTGCTCGTAGTAGTTGGAGGCGCTGTTGGCCCACGGCGCGATCGCGCCCTCGCCGACCGACAGCAGCGGGTTGGGCACGACCAGCTCGGGGTCGATCTCCATCTGCGACCCCAACCCCGTGCAGCGCTCGCACGCGCCGTGGGGGGAGTTGAAGGAGAAGATGCGCGGCTCGAGCTCCACCAGCGAGGGACCGTGCTCGGGGCAGGCGAAGCGCTCGGAGAACGTGAAGATCGTCCCCGGCTGGGGCGTCTCGCCGGCGACGATCTGCGTTGCCGGCGCCTTCACGCCGAGCGCGCCGCTCGAATGGCCGCGCCCGGCCGTCGCGTCCTGACCGCCATCGGCCGCCGCGCCTTCCGGTGCGTCCTCTTTGCCCCCTGAGCGACCGACGATCTCGATCTCCACGAGCCCTTCCGCGAGCCCCACCGCCGTCTCGATCGAGTCGGCCAGGCGTTTGCGCAGGTCGTGGCGCATCACCAACCGATCCACCACCACGGCGATGTCGTGTTTGTAGCGCTTGTCGAGCACGATCGACTCTTCGAGCATGCGCAGGCGCCCGTCGATCTTCACGCGCGCGAAGCCGTCCGCGCGCAGATTCTCCAGCAGCTTGCCGTACTCCCCTTTGCGCCCGCGCACGACCGGCGCCTGCACCATGAAGCGCGTGCCCTCGGGCAGCTCCATCGCCTGGTCGATGATCTGCTCGGCCGACTGGCCCCGGATCGGGCGCCCACAGATGTGGCAGTGCGGCTTGCCCACGCGCGACCACAGCAGGCGCAGGTAGTCGTAGATCTCGGTGACCGTGCCCACGGTCGAGCGCGGGTTGCGCGAGGTCGTCTTCTGGTCGATCGAGATCGCCGGCGAGAGCCCCTCGATCGAGTCCACGTCGGGCTTGTCCATCTGCCCCAGGAACTGCCGCGCATAGGCGGACAGCGACTCGACATAACGCCGCTGCCCCTCGGCGTAGATCGTGTCGAACGCGAGCGATGACTTGCCCGAGCCCGACAGGCCCGTGATCACGACCAACGCGTCCCGGGGCAAGGTGAGCGAGATGTCCTTGAGGTTGTGCTCGCGCGCGCCGCTGACGAGGATTTGGTTGCTGGAGGGCATCTGCTCCTTATGATACGCGTACGAACAGACGTTCGCCTAGAGATCGCGCAAAGGGATGCTCAGCCGCCGACCCGTTCCAGCAGCCAAGCCACATCGAGGTCGGCGACACCCGGCGCTGGGGAGGGAACCAACGCGCCCACCGCATAGGTCTCGCACGCGCGATACCCACTCGGGCCGGGGTCGGTGCGCACCTCGACGGCCCGACCGGGCACATCGACCAGCCAGTAGATGGGAACGCTCGCCCGCGCATACAGCCCGGCCTTAACCGTGCGATCGATCGCATGCGAGCTGACGGCCACCTCGACCACGAGCAGCGCGGTGCGCGGGTGCCGATCGGGCGATGGCTCGGACTCGATGAGCGCCAGGTCCGGCTCAGGTACCGAGTCGGGGGGAACCTCCAATGGGAGCTGCACATGCAGCCACGACTGCGCACGAGCCAGGTGGCGTATCAGCCGCCTGATAACGGCAGCGTGGTCCGGGTTTTGCGGGCTCACGTCAACGAGCCATCCCTCCAGCAGCTCGACCGGCTCGCCCTCCAGCGCACCTGACGCGACCATCCGGCCGTAAGTCTCGACATCGAGCCGGTGGAGCAGCAGCGGCGTGAGCGCCCGCGTGGCCATCCCGTCATTGTAGAGGCGCGTCGTCGGTCAAAGCTGGGTGAAGATACCCAGCGGCAGGGATGCCAACGACAGGCCGCCGCCCTCGGTATGGCCTAGCCGCTCAGTGGCGATCGTCGGCCCGCAGGGCGCTCCCCGCGGGGAGCGTGCGCAGCTTTTGTCCGCAAGCGCCCGGCAGGCTCCGATGTAGCCCAGCGGCCACACCGGAGCCCATGCTGCATGCGTACGGCTACGCGCTGGCCTTGATCTCCAGACTTTCCTGATTCGTGACCTTGTCTGCCGCCTTCAGGCCCATCTGTTCGGGGGCCGATGCGCCGACGATCATGCTGAGCAGCTCAGGCGAGCCGCCTTCAAGCGCTTCTGGGGTCTGCTTGCCCTTCGTCTGCTTGAGGGAGACGGTGAAGGTCGCCACCATCTTGTTGACCGGCGCGTAGGCCGCAATCACGCCGCCGGTAATCGATATCGGCACTTCGCCACAATGAAACTGCGCGACATAGGACCCATCGGCAACGGTAGGCGTCAGCGCCAACCCGACCGTCGGTTCGAGGCCGTTCTGGATGTAGCCGAGGTTCCCTTCGAGTGTATTGAAGTCGACTTCGCCTGCCTGCGCTCCCTGGCTCTGACACTTGATGCCGAAGCGATTGGTGGGTTCGCAGCCGGTCAGCTTCAGGTTCACCAATGCGGTCTTCGAGCCGGTGTATTCGCCGCTGTAGGTGTTTTCCAGGCAAGTGATCAGCGCGCCGCTGACCGTTTCGAGCGTAGCCGAACCGTTCTTGAACGTGAATGCTCGTGCGCTGCCGGGTTCGAATGCCCATTCATAGGACCCGCTGTCTTCACCGGCGCTTTTGGTGGTGCAGCCCGCATTCTGATACTTGCCCGTGGGCTTCTTCAACTTCAGGCACCTGCCGATTTCCGGCAGTTCCTCCTGGGGCGGAGCCGTGGCGAAGCTCTGATCGGTACCCTTACTCGTACCACCGCTGTTGCTCGCCGCGATGCGGAAGTGGTAGGTCGTGCTGGCCTTCAGCCCGGAAATCCCGGCCGAGACGGCGACCGGACTCGTGCCGGAGCCCGGCAGCGACACGCAGGGCGCGGTCGATCCGTAGGCGGTTGTGGTTCCGTATTCGAACGTGCATGCGGTCACCTGGGTTCCTTCGGGATTGACCGTCGCGTTCAAGGTGGCAGACTTCGACGCCACACCAGATGCAGGTTCGGTTACGACTGTCGGAGGAGGCGACGTCACGATGTAGGTGATCTGAATCTGCGGTTCGGCGCTCGGCGCAAGCGTGGAGCTGCCGCCTGCGGGGACCAGCGAGGAGCCTCCTCCTCCGCCCCCGCTGCTGTCGGCCGACGCGCCGCAGCCCCCGCCACCGCCGTAGAGCCCGCCTCCTCCACCGCCACCGGTGTCAAGGTCGCAGCTGATACCGCCAAAGCCGCTGCCGCCGCCTTCGCCGCCGAAGCCCAACTGACCTTCCTGGCCGGGACCGCATCCACCGTTGCCGCCGGCTCCGCCCGAGCTCTGTGTGCCGGGGCCGCCGCCGCCGTTGCCGCAGGAGTCACCCCTTTCCCCTTCCTGTTCAGCGGCTCCGCCGGCGCCGCCCTGACAAGCGCCGCTCTGGCCGCTGCCACCGCTGCCGGCGGCCACGATCAACCTGTCCTCGGGCGACAGACCCTGCGCGAGCGGTGAGGTGCGCACGTCCGACGCGCCCCCGCCGCCGGCCCCGCCCGGGGCACCGCCATTGAACCCGCCGGCGACAGACGATCCTCCGCCGTTGGGGTTGCCGTTCGCGCCGTTGCCGCCCACCTCAACGTAGAGCGTCTCGCCGGGGGTTACGTTCAGCTTGCCGGTCACCTGTGCCGCTGTTCCGCCGGCGGCCGCGGCGCTGCCTCCGTGCCCGCCAATCGCCGTCACTTCGAGGCTGGTGATCCCGGCCGGCACGGTGAAGGTCTGCTCGCCGCCGGTGTAGTTGAAGGTCTGGGTCGCAGCCTGCGCTGCTGCCACTCCCGCAAACAGCACACCGGCGAATCCACAGAGTATGCCTACCGCCATGAACCGAGCTGAGCCGGCGGCGACCGATTGCCGTCGATACGGACTCATGCAGAAGCGTACTGCAGCGACGAGCACCTTCATCTTTGCCTCCTCCATTGAAAGTCGAATAGTAGATGTGAATACGCTATATCGGATTACGTATCATCAGAACAGTACCGCAGATCGCCAAGCAGTGTCAAGATCTCGATCAAAGTCTTTACGCTCACCGATATGTCGCGTTATTCTGATCATCTAGATAGCGACCAAGCTGCCGCCTGTCGGGGCGCGACCGGGGTTCTATCGGCGGTACCTCGGCGATCCAGCGGCCGGATGCCACCTTGCAGGCCGCCAGCCCTCAGCACGGCCTCCTTCAGGGCAGTGCTCGCGCGTTCTTCCAATCCACTGGATCCAGCCGGTAGAGCACATGGCGTCGCAGCGGATCGCCCGCGGCGAGCAGCGGATGGTCGAAGTCTTCCCCGGGGTCGTGGTGCATCCCCAGGCGCGCCATCACCGCGCGCGAGCGCCGGTTGCCCTGCGCGGTGAACGAGACGACCTCATGCAGGCCGCACTCCTCGAACCCGAATGCAAGGGCCGCCGAGGCCCCCTCCGTGGCGAGCCCCCGGCCCCAGAGGGACCGCGCCAGGCGCCAGCCGACCTCCACGGCCGGCGCGAAGCTGAGCTCGACGGCCACCGGCGCGAGTCCGACGAAGCCGACGCAGGGCGCCTGGCGCGGGAGCTCGAGTGCCCACAAGCCATAGCCGTTGGCCTCGAAGCCGGCCTCGATCCGCTCGATCAGGCGGGCGCTCTCGGCGGCCGACAGCGTCGTGGGCATGAACTTCATCACCGTGGGATCGGCGTTCAGCGCCGCAAACGGCTCCAGATCCTCGGGCCGCCAGCGGCGCAGGAGGAGCCGCTCGGTCCTCAGCTCAGGCTGCTGGCTCACGAGGTGACATCGTGCCACGACCCGGCGTGGAGGGCAGGCGGCAAGCTAGGCCCCGCGAAGCAGGCGCTCCCGCGTGTTTGCCTGCCACGCGTGGCGGGTAGTGGCATCAGCCACTGGGCACGCGGACTCAAGACACATGGACAACAACGCTCCCCCGCCATCCCACGAGGACACTGTGAGACGTCTGTTCAGCGCCTTCAGCAGGCGCGCGTTCGCGGAGACACTGGCCTTGCTGCACCCCGATGTCGTCTTCCAGCCGATGACCGCCGAGGTGACGCAGGCGGGCGAGCCCTACCGTGGCCACGAGGGCATCCGCCGTTATGCCGCGGACGTCGAGGCGCAATGGGACGATCTAACCCTCGATCCCACGCAGATTCGCGCGGCAGGCGAGGCCGTGGTCGCGCTGGGCCTCGTCAGCGGCAGCGGCCGCGCCGGCTCCTTCGAGAACGCGCCCACGACATGGGTCTTCAAGTTCAAGGACGGTCTCGTCATCCACGCCCAGATCTTCTCCGAAGCCCGCCATGTGTTCGAGGCGCTGGGCGGTGAGACC
Source organism: uncultured Solirubrobacterales bacterium (assembly GCA_963821895.1). Classification (GTDB taxonomy): domain Bacteria; phylum Actinomycetota; class Thermoleophilia; order Solirubrobacterales; family Solirubrobacteraceae; genus Palsa-744. Next base: position 29,064 of record CAWGFQ010000002.1, on the reverse strand, counting down.
TGACTGGGACGCCTGACCGTTCATTTTTTGAGATCGTCCACGTGTGTTGGTATGCCCGCCGGGCGTAGTGGCGCTGGGCCTCCGTGCCCAGCGTCGACGCGCCGGCAAGCGGCAGAAGGTACGGGCCAGGTCGATGTCTCAGGCGGCAGTGAGCTCATTGTCGGCCGCCTCGATGTCCTTGAAGTACTTTCTCGGTATCCACACACGTTCACCGTTGATCGTGGCGCGGCCCCACATGAGACCGCCGCTCACCGGCCCTATGCGTGTGTCGCGTGGGAGCTTGGTGATGATCCCCTTCGGGGGCGCGAGGAATGACGCGGCGCCCACGCCCGACCCGACGTACACCCAGGTTGTGCCCACTCGAATGATCCAGACATGGTCGTGGGTGACGGCGACCACACGAGGTTGAACCGGCCGCAGCGCCGTCGTATAAGGCGAGTGTTGTAGGCGCCGTCTGAATACTCCCCACCCTTGGCCGGTTGAAAACTGACCCCCCTTGTCTGGGTGGGAGCCTGGCTCGGTTAGCCATGCCGAGGCCAGGAGGAGGAGTTGATCGCTGTGGAGCAGTGGGCGGAGATCCGCCGGATGCACTTCGTGGAGGGTCTTTCGATTAAGGGGATCGCGCGGAAGACGGGCCGGGATCGAAAGACGATTCGTAAAGCGATCCGCGGCGCAGAGCCTCCCGAGTATCGGCGCGCGCCGGCCGGCTCGAAGCTCGATCCCCATCGTGAGCAGATCGCTCGGCTGTTGCGCGAGGTGGAGGGGATCAACAACACCCGCATCCGGGAGCTTATCTCGGAAGCTGGTTATGCGGGATCAAAGACGATCCTCGATGACTATCTGCGCGAGCTGCGCCCAATCCTCTGTCCGAAGCGCGCTTATCAGCGCACGGTCTATCGACCCGGTGAGCTTGCGCAGTTTGACCTGGTCGAGCCGCGCAGGGAGATCCCGGTCGGTCACGGCCAGACACGCCGCGGCTACGTGGTGACGTGCGAGTTCGGATGGTCCAGGGCCGCCGCTGGCGCGCTGGTGTTCTCCAAGCGTTTCGAGGATCTCGCGTGGGGCATGAGCCGCTGCCTGAGCTTCCTCGGTGCCTTCCCGGAGACGATCGTCTGGGACCGCGAGGGAGCGATCCACGACGGTCACGGGCACGCCAGCGAGGACTTCGCGGCTTTCTGCGGTCGCTTGAAGCTCGGCTGGCGGATCCTTGCGGCACGCGACCCCGAGTCCAAAGGCGCGTTGGAGCGCACCCATCGCTTCATGCGCACGAGCTTTGAGCCGGCGCGCAACTTCGCGAGCCCGCTGGACTTCCAGGACCAGCTCGAGCGCTGGTTTTCAGAGCGCGCTAACCCGCGCTTTCACCGCGGCATCCGCGCGGTCCCCTCGGAGCGTCTGATCGAAGAGCGCCAGCGCATGCGCGCGCTGGCGGACCCGATGCCCTCTACCGCGCTGCGCAGCGTCCTGCGCGTTCCTGCGCAGCCCTACTTCCGCTTTGACACGAACGATTACTCCCTCGACCCGCGATTCGCCGGCCGCCGCGTTGAACTCGCGATCGGCCAGCAGGAGATCATCGCGAGGGCGCTCGACTCGGGCGAGCTCTGCGCCCACCACGCCCGCTCGTTCGCGAAGCATCTCACCTTCACCGACCCCGCCCATCAAGCAGAGCTCGACCGCCTCCGCGGCAATCGCCGCCGCGGCCCCGAGGTCGACGTCGAGCTGCGCCCGCTCGCGCGCTATGACGCGCTGATCCCGGCATGAGCAGCACCTCCGAGCTCACCCATCTCTTCCGCGCGCTGAAGGCGCCGGCGGCCGCACGGGCAATGCCCAGGCTGGCCGAGCGCGCCCGCGAGGAGTCCTGGTCCCACGAGCGGTTCCTGCAGGCGGTGCTCTCCACCGAGATTTCCTCGCGCGAGTCCCACGGCGGAGAGAGCCGCATCAAGGCAGCGCGCTTCCCCTCACGCAAGACCCTCGAGGAGTTCGACTTCACCTTCCAGCGCTCCGTCAAGAAGCAGGTGATCGAGCACCTCGGCCAGCTGGACTTCCTGCACGGCAAGGAGAACGTCGTGTTGCTCGGACCGCCCGGGACCGGCAAGAGCCATCTCGCGATCGCGCTCTCGATCCGCGCGTGCCTCGCCGGCCAGCGCGTCGCCTTCGCGACCGCGACTGAATGGGTGGGGCGCCTCGGCGAGGCCAAGCGCCAGGGCACCCTTCAGGCCGAACTCCGACGTCTGGGATTCATCCCGCTGATCGTCATCGACGAGGTCGGCTACATACCGTTCGACCCCGAGGCCGCCAACCTCATGTTCAGCCTCGTCTCCGCACGCTACGAGCGAGCCTCGCTGATCGTCACCTCGAACAAGCCCTTCTCGGCCTGGGGAGAGATCTTCGGCGACGAAGTCGTCGCCGCGGCGATGATCGACCGCCTCGTCCACCACGCCGAGATCCTCTCACTGAAGGGCGACAGCTACCGCCTACGCGACAAGGACCTCGGGCACCCACCCCCACACGACTGAGCGACGGGCGCCCACTCCGCTACGCCCTACGTGCTCCGCTACACGGGCACCCCACCACGCACAAAGGGGGGTGACTATTCAACCGGCGAAAGAGGGTGACTTTTCAACCGGCCTTGACAAGTGTCGCTGGCAATAGATGATGTAACAGATCTGCTCTTCGGACACCAACGGCTGGCACCTGGCCGCCATCCTCTGGCGAGTCGGCTTGTGAATCTCGAAGCCCTTGGCCACGTCATCAAGGAACTGAGGCGGTGGCGGCTCATAGTTTCGATCCCAGCGAGACTCCCCGTGATCGCGGGGCGGAGCGCTCGGCGCCGCCTCTGTCGCCACGGACTTGGTCGTCGGGCTGCTGGGACTGCATGTTGGATCCCTCCGAGACTGACGAACAGTAGGGTCCGCCGAGGCTATCAGACAAGTCAGCCAGCCGCCCCGGCCATCAGCAGGGCTTCCTGCAGAGCTCAGCCAGCCGCTCAGCCTGGGATCTTCGTCACCTTCGCCGTTGCTCCCCGAGGAGAAGAGGCCGTTAAAGCTGACCTCGTCGGCACGTCTTATGAGGTCTCGGAGGCCGGGGCTGGTTTGGCCAAGTTGTCCGGGGCTGGAGAAAAGGCCGCGCCGGGCGTATGCGCGTCGACTCCGGGTGGGACGGAATCCGCCGAGAGGTTCGACGGCTCACGGCTGGACTCCAACTGGTCGGCCGCATCCACCTCTGACCTTGCCCCTTCAGCGGTGCGCGGCAGCATCCGGTCGGCAGGCAGAAGCGGCAAGAGGTCGGGCGGCGACGGTTGGTCGCTCTCGGCCGGCGAGGGATCGGTACGGATTTGCGGGGCGCGTACCTGCCATGCCTTGAGGTTCTGAACCAGATCGCGGTAGAACGTCACCGCCTGCCCGCGTGTCTCCCTTACGAATGAGCCCTCGGTCCGGCCCCGCTTCTGCCCCATGGGCCGGTTGAGCGTCAGCGTGAAGGATCGCGGCTCGCGCTTGGGGTCCGCCGGGAAAAGCAGGCTCTCTGGCCGCTCTCGCGCCTGCTCCAGCGTCACGGCGATGCTCTCCCGCGCATGCGGGTACCAAACCTCGACGCGCAGGTCAGGCCACGCCTCTGTCAACTGGCGCAGCAGCCAGTTGATTCGAGACTTGGGTCGTCCTTCCGTGGGCGCGCTGACATCCACGCTGAGGGCCGTCTGCCGAGATTTGAGATCGGCGCGTATCCCCATGTCGCCGATCGCATCGGGGACACGAATAGTCGCCTGAAGCGTGCCAAGGGTCGCAAGCGACTTCGCCACCTCCTCGAGCCGGCTGCTTGTCGTCTGCTTGCGTGGACGAAGCGCAACGACGTCGCGTCCGAGATCCTGCGAAAAGCTCAAACACAGATACTGGACGAACTGCTCCCAGCGTTCGGCCACATGCCGTGCGGCTGCATCGCCCTGTCGGAGCGTCCCGTCGTGAGCCGCGCTGCGCACCGGCACCCAGTGCTCGCCCATATCCTCGAAGCCGGCAGCCCCTGAAGCGTCGCTGCTGAGGTAGTGGATCAGCTCGCGCAGCACCCACGCCTGGTCCGGATCTGACACTCCGCGATAGCGACTCTGCACGACCGCCTCGGTCAGGATCCGCCACCACGAGAAGTGCCAGAGCTTCGTCCTGCGGAGCTTGCGACCGTCAACACACACGGGCGACTCTGCGGCGCTATGGGTGATCTGATTCGAGATCGTAAGAACCCCGTCGAGGCCCTGATCGCGGGCGATGTCGAGATATCTCCCGACCTGCTCGTCTTTCAGGGTTGCCGACCCGGTCTTGACCTCGACCAGGCAGGTCCAGCGTTTCCCGCCACGTTCGCAGACGATGGCCCCGTCGGGAATGTCCGTCTTACCCTCAGCGTTCTTGAAGCGGACCTCGGCGAATGTGTCGATGCTCGGCGACTTCGGCGCACCCAACTCCCCGAGCAGAGCATGCCCGAACTCAGGTACTCCATGCATGACCGCGAGCAGGCAAGCGGTCGCACGCTTCTCCTGCTCGTCCTGGCTGCGTATGCCATAAGTCGGGATCAGGCGAGCATGCAGCCAGCCGTCGGACACCGAGACTCCCTGTCCCTCTTCCCCCTTCGTTGTCATAGCGAAAACTTATCGAGTATGCACCACCGATACTGTTCTCGTCGATGCCTGTGGGCGGTTGGATAGCTTTCGTTGTGCTGGCACTTCTGCTCGCTGGCGCTGCCGCTGGCTGGCGCGTCCGACCTGGAGGAAGCTACCGCCAGGCACCAGCCGTTGCTTGGATCTGCACACTCGCGATCGGGGCGATCGTCCTCGTTGCAAGCGACTCATCGACGCCGCAGACTGCCTGCGGTGGCACCGGATGCGACACGGCCAACGGCATCGGGACGATGTTCGTGGCCATCGCGGTCTTCCCCGTTGTGCTAGCCGGTGTCGCCATCGGGCGGATCCTGGCACGACGACAGAACCGATAGCCAGGTTGGATCACGGCCGTCACGATGCCCGGCGCTGGCTGAATACGTATACCCCAGGTCCCCAGGTGCATTCCTGCCGACTCGTGGACACGTTTCGGGATACGTTCCGGCTCCGTTGTCCGTTGTGCGTCAGCCGAGATCAACGCCATACTCGGCCAGCCACTGAACGTAGGAGGCCGTGAAACCAGGTAAGAACTTCAGCAGGGAGCGCGCGGCGCGATACACGTCGTCCGCATCGACATAGACGTACTCGTGACGCATCCTGTCGCACAACTCCTTGAGCTGCACGAACTCATAGGTCTGCTTGCCGCTCAGCGCACCGTCGGCCCGCAGCGCCTCGATGTCGGCGTTGGTGCTGGGACGGCGCCCTGAAGGGCGCAGGCCGGTCAGCGTCGCTGCGTTCGCGATCCTCCTCGGACACGGCCAGATGGCGACGGCGTGGCTGGCTCCCAGGCGAGAGAGGCCCGTCGCTTCCCGCTCGGGCCACCTATCCCCCGATCAGTTGGGTGACAGCGTTCGCAGCGCGGCGACGGCGTTCTGTGCGGGCCTTAGCGGCGGCGCGCTCGACGCCCGCCTGTCCAGAGAGGAGCGCCAGCCAGGAGCCGTCGCGGTCCACCACAGGACGGCCATCCCGCAAGACGACATCGAGCATCGCCGGGTCATGCGCGCGTAGCTGCTTCAGCGAGAGCACATCGACATCGCGTCCGAGCGCTCGCGTCAAGCGCACAGCCAGGTGCGTGAGATACATGGGCCGCTCCTCGGCCAGGGAGACCAGCACGTCTACATCCGACGCCTCTCCCGCGTGCCCGCGCGCCGCCGAACCAAACAGCACCGCCAACCGGACATTGCGCTCGGTCCTCAGTGCCTCCGCAACCGCGGAGATGATCTCCCAGTTCTCGCGCAGATACGCACCCTCGCCGTCAGCCAACTCGACCTGCCGAGGGCCAGGCCGCCGGCAGCGCACGGTTCCCCGCTGCACCGATCGACGCAGCGTGCGCTCGGGCACACCTATCTCACGCGCCACCGCTGGCAGGTCGGATCTCATGCCGCAAGTATAGGATCCGGTGTGGCCGTTAGCCACTCTTGGCGACGGCGATGCGCCTGGGGGGAATCGAACCCCCGACCTGCGGTTTGAAAGACCGCTGCTCTTTGGCACCCCGTAGGTTGCCGTTGACCACTGAGCTACAGGCGCGTGGTGCTGCGAACGGGCATTGTAGTTGGATCGAGGGTCGGCGGCTACCCGTGTTCCCGCGCTTGCGGCGCGACCGCCGCGGCTCTTCTGATCTCGCCTCTGCCTCGCCCCCACGCTGTGCTCGTGTGCCCGCGCCCGTCATCCCTCGATCGCGGCGTACACCTCGTCGAGCAGCTTCTCGCGGTCGGGCAGGTCGAAGTTCTCGGCGAGGTAGCGGTCGGCCTGTTCGCGCGGCTCGCCGTTGAGCGCCATATTCAGCGCGATCAGGCGGGCGCCATCGAGGTCGGCCTCGCCGCCGGAGGGCGCGCTGGGGATGCCGGTGGAGATGGGAGCGACGGAGGCGTGCGACGGCTGCTCGGAGGACCCGTTGCTGGCCGGAGCGATCGGGGCAGCTGGAGCAACTGGGGCAGCAGGAGCAACGGGAGCAACTGGAGCGGCGGGCTGAGGCGCGGTCGGGGGCACCGCCCTGGAAGCCGGCTCGCTGTCGCCGACCTCCGCGGCTGGGTGCTCGCCGGTGACCGAACGGCTGCCCGAAGCCGCGTCATACAGCTCCCCCATGTTCGTCTCCACCGCCCGCAGGTCCTCAGCCAACCGCCCGGCCCCCGCGCGCAGGCTCTGCACGAGCGCGCCGACCTCCTGGTCCATCGACTCGACCTTCTCCAGCAGGACGGCCGTCGCCTGCGAGACTGCGGCCACGTGCTGCTGCGCGCGCGCGACCGCGTCGCTGCGCGTGCGCTGGGCGTCCTCTCCGGCGCGCCGGCGTGTCTCTGCCGCCTCCTCCGCGGCCCGCCGCTCGATGTCTGCGGCCGTGGCCTCGGCGGCCTCGAGGATGCTCTGCACCTGGCTGGCGGCGGCCGAGCCCAGCGTTTCGCTGCCGCGCTCGCTGAGCGACTGCTCCAGCTCTTCCACGTCGGCCGCGAGCGTGCGCAGGTGGGCGTCCACGGCGGCCGGCTCGTAGCCTCGGCGGCCGATCGGAAAGTCGCGCCGTTCGATGCTCTGGCGGTCGAGGTCCACTGTGGGCAGAGACTAGCGAACGCGCAGGGGGACAAATGCCGCCTAGAGGGTGGCGCAGCCGGCGAAGCCGGCGAGCCGGGCCCCTCGCTATCCCGCTTACACGGGCTCCTGCGCTGTCTCCTCGACGGGCTCCTCCGCGGGCTCCTCCGCGGGCGCCTCCCCGGCCTGCACCTCGCGCAGCTCCCGCCGCAGCTCGCGGATCTCATCGCGCAGCTGCGCCGCGTACTCGAAGCGCAGATCCTCGGCGGCAGCGAGCATCTCCTCCTCCAGCTCCACCGCCATGCGCTCGAGCTCGTGCCGGGGCATCTCCTCGCCCTTCTTGCCCGCCCTGCCGCCGCTGTGGCGCCGCGAGGTGCGCCGCCGCGGGACCTTCGAGTCGGCCTGCAGAAACTCCGCGATGTCGGAGATGCCCTTCACGATCGTCGCGGCGGTGATGTTGTGCTCCTCGTTGTAGGCGAGCTGGATCGCTCGGCGGCGGGAGGTCTCCTGGATCGCCGCCTTCATCGCCCGCGTCTCCTTGTCGGCATACATCAGCACGGTGCCATCCACGTTGCGAGCAGCACGACCGATCGTCTGGATCAGCGAGGTCTCGCCGCGCAGGAAGCCCTCCTTGTCGGCGTCCAATATCGCCACCAAAGAGACCTCGGGCAGATCCAGACCCTCGCGCAAGAGATTCACCCCTACCAGCACGTCGTACTCCCCCAGGCGCAGATCGCGGATGATCTGGATCCGCTCCAGGGTGTCGATCTCCGAATGCAGGTAACGAACCTTGAAACCCATCTCCAGCAGATACTGAGACAAATCCTCGCTCATCTTCTTCGTCAAGGTTGTCACCAGCACGCGCTCATTGCGCGACACGCGCTGGCGCACCTCGTTCATCAGGTCGTCGATCTGGTTGCGCGTGGCGCGCACGTGCACCTGCGGATCGACGATGCCCGTGGGACGCACGATCTGCTCCACGACGCGACCGCTGCGCGTGCGCTCGTATTCACCTGGCGTCGCCGAGACGAACAACAGCTGCGGCGTGATCGAAAGAAACTCCTCGAAGGTCTGCGGGCGGTTGTCCATCGCGGAGGGCAGTCTGAATCCGTAATCCACAAGCGTGCGCTTACGCGAGCGATCGCCCTCATACATGCCGCCGCTCTGCGGCACCGTCTGGTGTGACTCGTCCATGAAGCAGATGAAATCCTTGGGGAAGTAGTCGATCAGGCAGTAAGGCCGCTCGCCGGGCTGGCGGCCGTCGAGGATACGCGAGTAGTTCTCGATCCCCGAGCAGAAACCCATCTCGCGCAGCATCTCCATGTCGTACTGCGTGCGCTGGCGCAGGCGGTGTGACTCCAAGAGCTTGCCCTCTGCCTCCAGCTCGCCACAGCGCCCCTCCAGCTCGCGGCCGATTTCGGCGACGGCGTTTTCGATGGTGCCCTCGCGCACGTTGTAGTGAGTCGCGGGCCAGATCGCGACGTGCTCCAGGTCGTCCTCCAAGAGCTCGCCTGTGAGCGGATCGAAATGCTGCAAACGCTCCACTTCGTCGCCGAACATGCTCGCCCGGAATGCCGTCTCGGCGTACGCGGGAAAAACCTCCAGCGTCTCACCCTTCACCCTGAACGTGCCGCGCGAGAGAACGGTGTCGTTACGCGTGTACTGAATGAACACCAGCTTGCGCAAGAGCTCGTCGCGATCGATCGTCTCACCGCGGCGCAATATCTGCATGTTCATCTCATACACCTCGGGCGAGCCGAGGCCATAAATACAGGACACCGAGGCAACCACGATCACGTCGCGCCGCGCGAACACAGCGGCGGTGGCGGCGTGACGCAAGCGATCGACCTCCTGGTTGATCGCCGAGTCCTTCTCGATATACAAATCCCTGCTGGGCACGTATGCCTCGGGCTGGTAGTAATCGTAATATGAGACGAAATACTCGACCGCATTGTCGGGAAAGAACGTGCGAAACTCGTTACACAGCTGCGCGGCGAGCGTCTTGTTGTGCGCCATCACGAGCGTCGGGCGCTGCACCGCCTCGATCACGCCCGCCATCGTCATCGTCTTGCCGGTGCCCGTCGCCCCCAGGAGCGTCTGGAAGCGCTCACCCGCGCGCACGCCCTCGGCCAGGGACTCGATGGCCTTGGGCTGATCGGCGGTGGGTGTGAAGGCGCTGTCTAGCTTGAAGGGGGGCATAAATGGAGCGTGCATCACTACGGTAGCCGAGGACCGACCATGTGCGGGTTGTTGAGGGGATTTGAGGGGGTCGCGTTGTTGTGAGCCACGCCGGGCGGGCGCTCCGGCGGGTCAGCCCAGGCCAAGCTCGCGCGGATAGGTCGCACGGTATTCCTGCTGCGCCTGGAGGACCCGCTGCACGTATGCCTGCGTCTCGGGGAAGGGGATCTCGGCGACGGTGAGGTTGCCTTCGCGCCGCGCGAGCCATTCATCGACGTTGGCCAGGCCCGCGTTGTAGGCGGCGATCGCGGGGAGCTCGCGGCCGTCGTAATGGTCGAGCAGGTAGCGCAGGTACCAACTGCCGTAGGCGAGGTTGATCGCGGGGGTGGCCAGATCGCCCGTGGTGAAGCGGCTGCCGCCGCTCTTGCCGGCGATGAAGGCGGCCGTTTCCGGCAGGATCTGCATCAGGCCGAGCGCGCCCGCCGAGGAGGTGCGCGGTTCGAACTTGCTCTCGGCGTAGATGATGGCGGCGATCAAGGCCGGGTCGAGGTGCTTTTCGCCGGCCTGCTGGCGGATCGTCGAGGCGTCCTGCAGCGGCAGGCCCGGTTCGCTGGGGGCGTGCTGGAGCTGGGTGGCCACCAGCGTCACCAGCAGCACCGTGACGGCGATGCCCGTGAGCGTTCCGAGGGCGCGAGTGCCGTGGCGTGTGCGTGTACGTGCAGGTGTGCGCGTGCGGGCGCTCATCCCTCCAGCTTGTCAAGGATCGCCGACAGCTTCGCCGCCAGCTCCTGCTCGCTGCCATCGTTGTGCACAGCGAAGGTCGCGCGCGCCGCCTTCTCCTCCTGGCCGAGCTGACGCGCCACGCGCTCGTCAGCCAGCGCGTGGCCGCGGCCTTCGGCGCGTTTGCGGCGCAGCGGCTCCTCGGCCACCACGGCGATGGTGGCGGAGAACATCTCCTGCATGCCGGCCTCGAACAGCAGCGGCACCTCGACGATCGCCGCGCGCGGCGGGGGCGCGGTCGCGCGCACACGCATGAGCCACTCGCCGATGCGCGCGCCCACCAGCGGCCACAGCAGACTCTCAAGCCACCTGCGCTCTGCTGGATCCTCGAAGGCTCTTGCGGCCACGGCCGCGCGGTCCACCACTCCCCCGGGCGCCACACCCGCGCCCCAGCGCGCCACGACCGCATCGCGCACCTCGGGGCCTAGATACAGCTCGTGCACCACCGCATCGGTCGAGAGCGTAGCCGCGCCCAGGCGCTCCAGCGCCGCGAGCGCGGTGGACTTGCCGGCGCCCATGCCTCCCGTCAGCCCGAGGAGGGGCACCTGGGCTTGCTCGGCCAACGCCCTGCTCAGGAGTTGGACTGCTCGGCCGGCTCGGCGGGGGCGTCGGCCTGCGGCTCATCGCCGCTGGCATCGGCCTCGGGAGCAGCTTCTGCCGCTGGTGCCTCCTCGGCGGGCGGCGCCTCAACGGCGGTGTCCTCCGCGAGAGCCACCTCCTCCGGCTCCTCCTCGGCGAGCGGCGCCTCGACAGTGGCGGCCTCCGCGGCCGCCTGGGTCTCCACCGCGGCCGGAGCCTCCTCGACAGCCACCGAGGCGTCTACCGCGGGCGGCTCCTCCTCGGCGGGCGGCGTCTCGACAGTGGCGGCCTCCGCGGACGGTGTCTCCTCCGCGGACGGTGTCTCCTCCGCGACCGGCGCCTCCGCGGCGGCAGCGGCCTCGGCAGCCGCCTGCTGCTCGGCAAGTTCCGCCACCCACGCGGCCTGGCCCTCCGTCGGCAGCGCCTCTTCTTCATCGACCTGCGCCTGCTGTGCCTCGGCGGCGCGCTGCGCGGCGGCCTCGGCGAGGCTGCCTTTCAGCGGCAATATCTGGTCCTCCACGCGCTTGGCCGACAGCGACAGGCGGCGGCGCTCGCTGTCGATCTCGAGGATCTTCACGCGGATCTCATCACCGGGGTGCACCACCTCGCGGGGGCTTTCCACGTGGTGGGCGGCCAGCTCGCTGATGTGCACGAGACCCTCAACGCCATCGAGGATCTCCACAAACGCGCCGAACGTGACGACCTTCGTGACCTTGCCCTCGAGCTCGTCGTTGACGTTGTAGGTGTCCACGATCCGCTGCCACGGGTCCTCCTGGGTCTGCTTCAGGCCCAGCGAGATGCGCTGGCGGTCGCGGTCGATGTCGAGCACCTTCACTTGCACGGTGTCGCCGATGTTGAGGATCTCGCTGGGGTGGTTGACGTGCGACCAAGACAGCTCGCTTATGTGGATCAGGCCGTCGATGCCATCGAGGTCCACGAACGCGCCGAAGTCGACGATGTTGGAGATCTGACCCTCCACCACGAGGCCCGGCTGCAGGCGGTCGAGGATCTGCTGGCGCACCTCCTTGCGCTCTTCCTCGAGCACCGCGCGGCGCGAGAGCACGACGTTGTTGCGCGAGCGGTTCAGCTCGATCACCTTCGTCTCGATCTTCGTGCCCATGTACTCGTCCAGGTTGGGCACGCGACGGATATCGACGAGCGACGCCGGCAGGAAACCGCGTACGCCCAGGTCGATGATCAGCCCGCCCTTGACGACCTCGATCACCAGCCCCTCCACAGCCTCGCCGGACTCCGCCGCGGCCTCGATGCGCCGCCATGCCTTCTCGAAGCGCGCGCGCTTCTTGGACATGATCAGGCGGCCGTCCTGGTCCTCCTTGGTCAATACGAGCGCATCGACCTCCTCCCCCAGCTCGACCTCCTCGCGGGGGTCCACCGACTTGCGGATCGACAGCTCGTTGGCGGGGATGACGCCCTCGGACTTGTAGCCGATGTCGACGAGCACCTCATCCTTGTCGATGCGCACGACGTGGCCCGTGACGACCTCGCCCTCCTCGAAGGGGCGCATCGTGGCGTCGTAGTTCGGGACGACCTGCCCGTCGATTTCGAGCAGCAGCCCGCGCGAGCCCTCGACCACGTGGGCCTGGGTCTCGGCGTGCGGATTGTCGATCAGCGCTTGCACCGAGCGAAGCCTAGCGCAGGCAGGGTCGCCGCGGGGCTCGCGTTCCTCAGGTGCACGGCGCTTCGCCGTATCATTGGCCCTTATGCCTGTCAGAGCGACCAAGCGCGGAGCGGAGCGCACCCGCTTGCCGCACGACTGCGACGTGCTGATCTGCGGCGCCTCCTTCGCCGGCCTAGCCGTGGCGCGCGAACTGGCGGGCAGCTGCGCACGCGTATTGATGCTCGATCGCTACGAGATCGGCGAGCGCCAGACCTCCGCCTGCGCGATGCCCACCGCCTGGCTGCACGCGCTCGACCTGCACGACTCGCTCTTGCAGAGCTTCGGCGAGCTGACGGTGCACACCCCTTTTCGCAGCGGACGCTGGAGACTGCCCTGGACGTTTTCAACCTTCGACTACCGCGAACTATGTTCCCTGCTCGCCGCGCAGGGACACCACGCGCGGCCCCACAAATCCTCCTCACCCACCACCCCTGAACTGGAGTTCGAGACCGCCACCGTAAGCGGGCGCACGGGCCAAACCGTGCACACCGATCGCGGCGAGGTGAGCGCGCCGCTGGTGGTCGACGCGCTCGGCTGGCGTCGCGTGCTCTCGCGTGCCGCGCAGCCGATCCAGCCCCCGAACGCGCGGCTCTCGCGCGGGCTTGAGGTGCACCCGCCGGGGAGTGGCGAGGAGATGGAGCTGTGGATCGACCCGCGCTACATCCGCTCGGGGTACTCCTGGAGCTTCCCCGCGCGCGACGAGCTGCGCGTCGGCGTCGGCTCGTTCTGGCCCGCGCACCACGTGAAGGAGCCAACGGTGCGCCTCGCGCGCGACCTCGGCCTGCCGCCGGACGGGTACCAGGGGAATTGGATCCCGCATCAGCTGCGCCCGGCGATCGAGGACGGCGTGTTCTTCGCGGGCGACTCCGCGGGTCATTGCCTACCGCTCACGGCCGAGGGGATTCGCACAGCGCTCTACTTCGGGCTGGCCTGCGGGCGCGAGCTGCGCACGGTGGTCGAGGGGCGCTCGACGCGCGAGCAGGCGCTGCGCCGCTATGGCGCGTTTTCCGACTCGCACGCGTGGAAGTTCCGCTCGCTGCTGGGGGTGCAGAGGGCGATCGGGCAGCTCACGCCGAGCCGTTCCATAACCGCGCTCGCGCGCGTGCTGGAACGGCCGCGTGTCTCCAATTGGGCGTTCGAGCATTACCTGAACATCGCCCCACCGTCGTTCGTCGGTCACACCTCCGCGAGCGCCAGCGCCAGCCGGCGGATGCCCTCGGCGATGGCCGGCTCCGAGAGGTTTGCATAGCCCAGCACCAAACCGTCGTGCTCGCGCCCGGGCTCCGCGAACATGAAGCCCAGCGAGTAGGCCATCACCGAGCGCTCGCGCGCCGCGCGCACGAGTGCTGCCCCATCCACCGCGCGCGGCAACCTCACGATCGCGTGCAGCCCGGCGGCCACGCCAGTGACGCGCGCCCCCGGCAAGTGCTCGGCCACCGCCCGTACGAGTGCGTCGCGGCGGGCCCGGTAGCGGCGGCGGGCCTGGCGCAGGTGACGGTCATACGCGCCGCTCTCGATCAGCCGCGCCAGGGTCAGCTGGTCGAGCGTCGGCAGCGTGCTGCCCGCCAGGAACGCCTGCTGCGCCACGGGTTCGACCAGGCGCGGGGGCAGCACCATCCACCCCAGGCGCAACGCTGGGGCGAGGGTCTTGCTGACGGTGCCCATGTACACGACGCGCTCCGGCGCCAAACCCTGCATCGCCGCCAGCGGCGGCCGGTCGTAGCGGTACTCGGCGTCGTAGTCGTCCTCGATTACCAAGCGGCCATCGCCCCGGGCCCCGTCGCCCCCGGCCCATTCCAGCAGCGCGGTGCGGCGGTCAGCTGTCAACGCCACTCCCGTGGGCGACTGGTGTGCAGGGGTGACCAGCACTCCGTCCAAGCGGCCCGCGTGCGCTTCGATCGCCGCCAGCCCGGAGATCCTCGCCCCGTCCTCGTCCACCGGCAGGAAGCTCAGGCGCGCGCCGTGCGCCGTGAGGATCGCACGGTGCGGCGGCAGGCCCGGGTCCTCGACCGCGAGGTGGGGGCCGCCAGGCACGCCGTTGCCGCCGGGCACGCCACTGCCGCCAGACACGCCACTGCCTCCGGGCACGCCATTGCCGCCCGCCCTGCCCCCATCGCCCAGCGCGCGCGCCAGCAGCGCCAGGCCCTGCGCGAAGCCCGAGCACACAACGATCGTCTGGGGGTCCGCCGCAACCCCGCGCACCCGCCGCAGATGCCCGGCCAGCGCGCGGCGCAGCTCGGGGGCGCCTTTTACGTCCGGATAGCCGAGGCTTGAGAGCGGCGTCTCGCGCAGCACCTCGCGCAACGCGCGCAGCCACTGGCGGCGCGGAAACGAGGCCAGGTCGGGGAAGCCCGGAAAGAAGTCGAACGCCAGCGGGTGAGCGGGTGGCTCCGGCGCCGGGGCGTTGGGTGCATCTGCCGTTTCGGCCACGAACGTGCCCGCACCGGCGCGCGCGACCAGATATCCCTCGGCCAGCAGCTGCGCGTAGGCGTCCACGACCATGCGACGCGACACGCCGAGATCGCCTGCGAGCGCGCGCGTGGCCGGCAGGCGGTTGCCGCCGGGCAGCCTCCCCATCCTCACCGCCTCGCGCAGACCGTCCTCGAGCTGCGCGCGCAACGGCCGCCCGGAGCCGCGCTCCAGCTCGATCGGCAGTGCAAAATTGGTTCCCTTTTCTGCCATGAAAATGGTCCTTTACAGGGCTCCAAGATGAGCCTATCGTGGATTGTCGTGATGAGTGCGCATACCACCCAACCCCTGGCCGCTGCGCGCAGTGCTCCGCCTGGGACGCTCGTGGTGGGCCTGGGCGCTTTCGCGGCCTACCACCTGGGGCTTGCGCTGTTCATGGCCGTGGCGCCGCGCGCCTTCTTCAGCGACATAGGTCCGTTTGAAGCGGTCAACGTCCATTACATCCGCGACACGGCAACCTTCAACGCGGCGATCGGCGTGGCGCTGCTGCTGGCGATAAGACGCCCAACCTGGCGCGTGCCGGTGCTGGCCCTGGTCACCCTGCAGTTCGCGCTGCACAGCCTCAACCACCTGATCGACATCGGCCGCGCGCACCCCGCCTGGCTCGGCTACTTCGATTTCTTCTCGCTCGCCCTGGCCACGCTTGTGTTGGCGTGGCTCTTGCGAGTGGCCCTTGTGGAGGAGGGATCTGCGCACGAGGGCACCATTCACCCACCGGAAGGAGCTCCGCAATGACACGCATCGCAGGCGTACCCAAGCGCAAGGCCGGACCGTTCGTGCGCGTGACCTATTGGATGGCGCGGCGCAAGGTGAAGCAGATCTCCTCCGGGCGCGATCTGGGGATGGAGCCGATCGAAATCTACGCGCACGCGCCGCGGCTGCTGTTCGGCTACGGCGTGCTTGAGCAGAGCTCCGCCTCCAGGCCGCGCGTGGACGAGCACCTGCGCTCGCTCGTGGTGCTCAAGTCCGCGGTCATGCAGGGCTGCCAGTTCTGCCAGGACATCGCCTCGCACGAGGCGCGCCGCGCGAGCATCACCGATGCGCAGATCCTCGACCTCTATCGCTACCGCGAGAGCGAGCATTTCGATGAGCTGGAACGCCTCGTGCTGGATCTGGCCGTCGGCATGACGAGCACGCCTGTGCAGGTGAGCGACGAGCTGATCGCCTCCCTGCGCGAGCGTTTTGACGACGCGCAGCTTGTGGAGCTGGTGCACATGATTGCTCTGGAGAACCTGCGCTCGCGCTTCAACTCCACTTTCGCCATCGGCGCCGCGGGGTTCAGCGAAGGGCAGGCTTGTGCGCGTATGGAGGGTACGCCCGTGCTCGCCGCGTGAGCAACCATTACGCTGCGCAGCCATGAGGGTTTTCCTCGCAGGCGCCACGGGCGCAATCGGCCGGCGACTTTTGCCGCTGCTGGTGGCGGACGGGCACGAGGTGACCGGCATGACGCGCTCGCCGGAGAAGGCGGATGCGCTGCGCGCTGCGGGCGCCGAGCCGGTGGTCGTGGACGCGCTCGACAGCGAGGCACTGCGCGTGGCCGTGCTGGCCGCGCGGCCCGAAGCGGTGATCCACCAGCTCACGGCGCTGCCGCAGCGCATCGACCCGCGCAAGATGGAGCGCGACTTCGTCGTCAACGACGCGCTGCGCAGCCGCGGCACGCGCGCGCTGGTCGCGGCCGCCAAGGAGGCGGGCGTGAAGCGGTTCGTGGCGCAGAGCATCGCCTTCGCCTACTACCCCGGCCCGCCGGGCACGCTGCACGTGGAGAGCGAAGTGCTCTACCTGGACGTGCCGAAGTCCTTCAAACGCAGCGCGCAGGCGCTGCACGATCTCGAGACGACGGTGCGCGGCGCGCAGGGGACGGTGCTGCGCTACGGCTTCTTCTACGGCCCCGGCAGCGCGATTTCCACGGACGGCTCGATGGTCGAAGACCTGCATAAGCGGCGCATGCCGGTCGTCGGTCGCGGCGAGGGTGTGTGGTCGTTCATCCACATCGACGACGCCGCCCGCGCCACCCTTGCCGCACTCGCACTGGAGAACGAGGAGGGCCGCGTCTACAACGTCGTGGACGACGACCCCGCGCCGGTGCGCGAATGGCTCCCGGCGCTGGCGAGCGCCGTCGGCGCGCCGCGCCCGTGGCGAGTGCCCACGCCGATCGCGCGCCTGGGGGCGGGCAGCTACGGGGTGATGGCGATGACCAAGGGACAGGGCGCGAGCAATGCGCTGATCAAGGAGGAGCTGGGCTGGAAGCCCGCGCATCCGAGCTGGCGCGAGGGGTTTCGCACGGCGCTGGGGTGAGAGGCCGCCGCATGCGCTCCAGGAACCGAACGTCCAGGCATCTCCAATCGGCGGCCGGCCCCGCCCCTACCTGCGCACGACCAGCGCCACGCCCACGACCAGCAGCGCGAGCCCGGCGAGGCGGCTGGTGCCGATCGACTGGCGCGGCAGACCGAGCAGACCGAAGCGGTCGATCACGACCGACATGGCGAGCTGGCCGCCGATCACCACAGCCGTGAGGCCGCTCGCGCCGAGCGTCTGCACGGTGAGAATCGCGACCGTCACATACACCGCCCCGAACAGGCCGCCGACGAGCGCCCACCACGGCGCGTCGCCGAGCTTGCCGATGCCGCCGAGGCCGCCTTTGTAGAACGCGGTGATCAAGAGCAGCGCAGTGGTGCCCACGAGGAACGAGACGCTGGCCGCCTGCAGACTGCCCACCGACTTGCCCAGGCGGGAGTTCACCGGAGCCTGCATGCCGACCAGACAGCCCGCGCCGGCGCCGAGCAGCACGGCGAGCCCGCGGCTCACGTGGTCTCCATCCCGCGGCTCACCTGGTCTCCCTCAAGCGGCTCACTTCGCCTCCAACCAGTTGCCGCCCACACCCACATCCACGGCCATCGGCGGGTCGTGCTCCCACACGCCTACCATCTCGCGTTCGATCAACTCTCGCGCCACCTGCACCTCACCGGGCGGCCCTTCGAACAGCAGCTCGTCGTGAATCGTGAGGATCTGACGCGTGCGCAGGCCGGCCACGGCGAGCGAGTGGTGGCAGTGGACCATCGCCAGCTTGATGATGTCAGCAGCAGTGCCCTGGATGACGGTGTTGACGGCCAGGCGCTCGCCGAGCGTGCGCACCTGGTAGTTGCGGGCGCGTAGCTCGGGGATCTGGCGGCGCCGGCCCCACAGCGTCCGCACGTGACCCTCCTCCTTGGCCTGCTCGATCGTGTCCTTGATGAACTGCGCCACGCGCGGGAAGCGCGCGAGGTAGGCGTCGATGAACTCCTTCGCCTCCTCGCGCGGGATGTTCAGGCGATCGGCCAGACCGAAGTCGGAGAGGCCGTAGACGATGCCGTAGTTGATCATCTTCGACTTGGAGCGCATGCCCGGGTCGATCTGCTCGGGCGCGACTCCGAAGACCTGCGAGGCGGTGGCGGTGTGCACGTCTTCGCCGCGCAGGAAGATGTCTTTGAGCACGGGCTCATCGGCGGCGTGCGCGAGCACGCGCAGCTCGATCTGCGAGTAGTCGGCGGAGATCAGCCGCTGGCCCTCCTCCGCCTCGAAGCAGCCGCGAATCTCGCGGCCCAGCGGGGTGCGGATCGGGACGTTCTGCATGTTCGGGTTGGTGCTTGACAGGCGGCCGGTCTGCGCGATCGTCTGCAGGAAGGTGGTGTGGATGCGCGAGTGCTCGTCCACCTCCTGGGGCAGCACGTCGAGATAGGTCTTGATCAGCGTGGACAGCTCGCGCCAGCGCTCGATGCGCGGCACGATGATGTGCTCCTCGCGGATCGCCTGCAGGACGCGCGCGTCGGTGGAGTAGCCGGTCTTGCCGCGGCGCTTGCGCGAGAGGCCGAGCTTCTCGAACAGCACCTCCCCCAGCTGCGCGGGCGAGGCGATCAGGAACTCGGTGCCGGCGAGCGCGAAGATTTCCTGTTCGAGCTCGAGGATCTCCTCCTGCACGCGCTGCGCAACCTCGTGCAGACGCGGCACGTTCAGGCGCACGCCGGCGATCTCCATGTCGCGCAGCACCTCAACGAGCGGCAGCTCGATGTCGCTCATCACTGCCTCCAGGTAGCGCTCGGCGATCTGCTCGCGCTGCCACGCGGCCAGGGCGCCTATGAGTACGGCCTGCGCGGCGACGGGATCCTCCAGGTCGCACACCCAGCCGCGCTCTTCGCACAGCTCCGCGAGCGGGTAGCCGCGGCGCGCTGGCTCCAGCAGGTAGGCGCCAAGCAGCGTGTCGTGCGCGAGCGCCGGCGGGACCAACCGGAGCGCCTTCGCGTCGTGGGCCACCACCGGACGCTCGCCGCAGGCGCGCACGACCTCCTCCGGCCCTTCGCAGTCTCCGGCGAGGACGTTGCCATCGAGCGCAACGGCGAAGCGCCACGAGGGGCCGTCGGCGAACAGCGCGCCCTCGGGGACCTCGGTTGGGGCAACCACCACGTTCAGCTCCACGCCCTCCCCCCCAGCCTTTGCCTCTCCCCCCGCCCCGGACTGCACCACGCCTGTTTCTCTCCTGCCCGCCTTCCCGCCCGCGAGATTGGCGATGTCACCCGGCTCCCCCCGCCGCACGGTCGCCGTCAGCGTTACCTCCGCCGGCGTCGCGGGCGCGGCCACCTCGGCGTCCTCCAGCGCCTCCTCCAGACGGCGCAGCGGGTCGCGCAGCTCGTACTCGCGGAAGACCTCGCGCACACGCGAGCGGTCGGGCTCGCGCGCGGCCTCAGCCGTGGGGTCGAAGGCGATCGCGACATCGCGCTGCACGGTGGCCAGCTGCTTGGAGACACGCGCATCATCGGCATGGTCGAGCAGGCTCTGCTTGCGCTTGGCGCCGCCGATCTCGCGCACGTGGCCAAGCACCTCCTCCAGCGAGCCGAAGCGCTGGATCAGGTCGCTGGCGGTCTTGTCGCCGATGCCTGGTATGCCGGGGATGTTGTCGGAGGTGTCGCCCTTCAGGCCATAGAAGTCCGGGATCAGCTCGGGCGGGATGCCGTAGCGGTCGATCACCGCCTGGCGGTCGTAGATCTTCGTGTCGGTGATGCCGCGCGAGGTGGCCATCACCTTCACGAGGCCGTCGGGGTCGATCAGCTGAAAGACGTCGCGGTCGCCGGTGACGATCATCACGGGCACACCGGCTGCCTGCGCGCGGGAGGCGAGCGTGGCGATCACATCGTCGGCCTCATACCCCTCGACACGCACGTTGCGGTAGCCGAAGGACTCCACGAGCGGTTCCATTGCCGGCCACTGCTGCTTGAGCAGATCGGGACGCGAGCGGCGCTGAGCCTTGTACTCGGAGAACAGCTCGGTGCGCCCGGAGGTGCCGGCGTCCCAGGCGACGATCGTGGGACACACTCCGTACTCGGTGACGATCTTCACGAGCATCGAGGCGAAGCCGAAGATCGCGTTGGTGGGCACACCTGTGGAGGTGGCGATCGACTCGGGCAGAGCGTAGAAGGCGCGATAGACAAGGCTGGGTCCATCGATCAGGAAAAGGCGGCGCTCCCCCTCGCTCCCATTGGTGGCCTCGCTCACAGCCGGGACTTTAGGGCAGGGGGCGGGTGGGGGCCCGATCTCCCGGAGCAATAACATGGCAGCCCAACTCACGAGGGTGGCGCAGCCGGCGCAAGCCGATCGGCCGGACCCCTCGTTATTCAGTCACAGAGGGAGCGGGAGCACAGTGAGCATCACACCCAGCGCGCAGTACCGTCTGATCATCCGTGTCCGCATGGGCGACACGCCCGGCGTCGTCGGCCTGGTGACGAGCGCGATCGGCGAAGCCGGCGGGATGGTGGGTGCGATCGATCTGGTCGAGGCCGACGCCAGCGGCAGCGTGCGCGACATCGTCGTCGACGCGGGCAACCGCGAACACTGGGTGAGGATCCTCGCGGCGATCGAGGCGCTCGACGGCGTGGAGGTCGTGGATACCACCGACCGCACCTTCCTGCTGCACATGGGCGGCAAGATCGAGCAGCACAACAAGCACCCGCTGAAGACGCGCGACGACCTCTCGATGGCCTACACCCCGGGCGTGGCGCGCGTGTGCATCGCGATCCGCGACGACCCGGACAAGGCTTACCAGTACACGATCAAGCGCAACACGGTGGCGGTCGTCTCCGACGGCACGGCAGTGCTCGGCCTGGGCGACATCGGCCCGGCGGCGGCGATGCCGGTGATGGAGGGCAAGGCCTGCCTGTTCAAGGAGTTCGCCGGGGTGGACGCCTTCCCGATCTGCCTGGACACGAAGGACCCGGATGAGATCGTCAGGACCGTGCAGCTGCTGGCGCCGGGCCTGGGCGGCATCAACCTGGAGGACATCAGCGCGCCGCGCTGCTTTGAGATCGAGGACCGGCTGAAGCAGACGCTCGACATCCCGGTGTTCCACGACGACCAGCACGGCACGGCGGTGGTGGTGATGGCGGCGCTGCTGAACGCGGTGAAGCTCACGAACCGCCGCATGGAGGATCTGCACGTGCTCGTGATTGGCCTCGGCGCGGCGGGCGTGGCGGTGACGAAGATCCTGCTGGCCGCCGGGGTGCGCCACATCATCGGCGCGGACTCGCGCGGGGCGCTGCATGTCAGGCGCGGCGACTACCTGGACGGCACGATGAACCCGGTGAAGCGCTGGTTCGCGGAGGTGACGAACCCCGACTGCCGCGACGGCAGGCCCGAGGATGTGATCGACGGCGCAGACCTGTTGATCGGCCTCTCCGGCGCGAAGGCGCTGCCCGCGGAGGCGCTCGCGCGCATGAACAGCGACGCGATGGTGTTCGCGATGGCCAACCCCAACCCGGAGGTCAACCCCGAGGAAGCGGCTCCGTACGTGCGCATCATGGCGACGGGGCGCAGCGATTACCCCAACCAGATCAACAACGTGCTGTGTTTCCCGGGCATCTTCCGCGGCGCCCTGGACGTGCGCGCCCCTAGCATCACCGAGGAGATGAAGATGGCCGCGGCGCAGGCGATCGCCGACATCGTGCCGGCGCAGGAGCTGCGCGAGGACTACATCATCCCGTCGGTCTTCAATCGCGACGTGGCCCCGGCGGTGGCCGCGGCGGTGGCGGACGAGGCGCGCGCCAGCGGCACCGCGCAGGCCGGCCAAGAGGTGGGCTACGCGCACGGCGACGCGGCGGCATCGCACGTTGGTGGGCAGCCCGCTGCGATGAGCCAGACCGGGGAGCATCGGGTGCAGATGCCAAGCTGAGAGGATCTCCGAGCTGGCGCTCGTGCATGCCCGGGGCCGCCCAAGCCAGGCGGACTGTCAAGCTGAGAGAGTGAGCGACGCAACGCGGGTGACCGTAACCGGCGCGACGGGGCTGATCGGCCCCGCCCTCATAGCCGCGCTGCGCACGCGCGACACGGAGGTGACGATCCTTTCGCGCGACCCGGAGCGCGCGAAGGCCACGCTCGCCGGCACGACGCCCGCCCCGCGCCCGGACCGGTCCACGTTCCCGCCGCTGCTGGCGTACCCGTGGAATCCGCTCTCAGAACCGGCGCCCAGCGAGGCCCTCGCCGGCCGCGACCGCGTGGTGCACCTGGCCGGGGCGCCGATCGCCCAGCGCTGGACCCCAGCCGCCAAGCAGGCGATCCGCGACAGCCGCGTGCTCGGCACGCGCAACCTCGTGGAGGGCCTGCGCGCGCTTGACCCTCGCCCCACCGTGCTGGTGAGCGGGTCGGCGATCGGCTGGTACGGACCGCACGGCGAGGAGCCGCTC
Source organism: uncultured Solirubrobacterales bacterium (assembly GCA_963821895.1). Classification (GTDB taxonomy): domain Bacteria; phylum Actinomycetota; class Thermoleophilia; order Solirubrobacterales; family Solirubrobacteraceae; genus Palsa-744. The sequence goes on along the minus strand of CAWGFQ010000002.1, from coordinate 6,521 downwards.
GACGAGGAGGCCCCCGCCGGCCGCGACTTCCTCGCGCAGATCTGCGTTGCCTGGGAGGCCGAGGCGCAAACGGCAGCCGAGCTGGGGGTGCGCGTGGTGCAGCTGCGCACGGGAGTGGTGCTCGACCCACAGGGCGGTGCACTGGCGAAGATGCTGCCCCCCTTCCGCCTGGGCCTCGGCGGCCCAGTGGCGGGCGGGCGGCAGTTCATGTCCTGGATCCACCGCGAGGACCTCGTGGGCATGATCGTCGAGGCGCTGCGCAACGAGTGGTGGCAGGGGCCGATCAACGCGACCGCACCGACACCCGTGACGAACGCCCAGTTCTCTAAGGCGCTTGCCCACGCACTGCACCGGCCCGCCGTCTTCCCCGTTCCCGCATTCGCGCTGCGCACGCTGTATGGGGAGATGGCGGAGATCGTGACGGCGGGCGCGCGGGTGCTGCCCGCGAAGCCGCTGATGCTGGGCTACCGCTTCCGCCACCCGGAGCTGGAGGAGGCGTTGCGCTCGGCGCTGGGGTGAAAGGGCTCAGCCCCCGAGGCAGCCCCGCGGTTCAGCCCCCGCTGAAGCTCCGCCAGAACACAAGCTGCCCCCCGACCACTCGATCCACCCCGTAGGCCGTGAGCGTGCTGTCCCCGCCCGCCTGGATCGAATACGCCCCGAGCACCGAGGCCCTATTGCGAATCCCGAGGAACTGGTCGATAACGGCCTGCTTGTCGTTGCCATGCGAGCCGGCGGCACGGATGGCCTGCAATACGGCGGCCATCGACTCATAACCGTAGAGCGCGCTCGCGCCGGGCGTTTCGCCGAAGCGCGCCTGGTACTGCCGCACGACCCCCAGCGCAGCCACCGGATAGGCGCCGACGGGAAGCAGCGGCGTGGTGACATATACGCTCGCGCCCGCGGCCCCCAGTTGCGCAACCGTGCCACTCCCGAGCGCGGTGTCGGAGCCAAGCAGCAGCAACCCCGGATCGGCCGCGTGCAGTTCACGGAACAGCGCGAGGACCCCCGGCGCGCTGGTGCCGCTGAAAAAAACAGCCTGGGCCCCGCTTTCGGCGATCTTGCCTACCTCCGAGCCGAATTCGGTGCCCGCGGTGGTGGCGACGCTGTCCTGCCCGAGCACATGGATGCCCGCCGCGGCGGCGTCCTGCGCGACGATCTGCGCAAGAGGCGCCTGGAACGGATCCTGGTTGTCGAGCACATACACCCGCTTGATCCCGAGCGCACCCATCAGCCGCACCTGCGCCGCAGCCTGCACCGGATCGGCGGGCATCAGCCGCGCGAAGGTGCGCCGCCCGGTGGGGTAGAACCGTTCGGGCTCGTCCTGGCCGGCGTCGAGCGAGGAGGTCAGGCCGACGTACTGGCTGGCGGGGCTGACCTGAAGGATGCCGGCGCCGTTGACGATCGGCAGCGAGATCGCCGTGGCGGCGGAGTCGTAGTCGCCGAGGTAGGCGATCGTGGTGGTGTCCTGTGCCGCCGTCTTCGCATCCGACGCGGTGATGCCGGGGTCCCACTGGCCGGTCTTGGGGTTGGCGTCGTCCAGCGAGAAGTAGCTCACGCGAAAGGCCCCGGCGTGGCCGCCGGCGTCGGACAGGGCCAGCTTCTCGCCATTGACGATCTGCCGTGAGGCTCCTGCGAGGGGGCCCTGCAGGGGAAGGCTGGAATAGACGGTGAGCTGGTTGCCGGAGATCGCGGCGGCCCCGGAGACGCTCACGCCCCCGCAACCGGAGAGAGCGGCAACGAGCAGCGACGCCAGGGCGGCGAGGGCAGCAAAGCAGAGGGCACAGGCCAGACGGGAGCGCCTCTCGGTCCGGTAGCCCCCCTCGGCACGGGAGTGCCTCTCGGCTTGCCAGCGCAGGGGCTGCCGGCGCGAACGCACTGAGCGGCTAGCCGGCCCGACGGCCGGGGAGATAGCCGGCGAGGATCTTGAGGCAGGCACCGACAAGAATGATGACGGCTGCGAGCATGAACGCGTCGAAGCCCTTGGCGCCGAGCGCCCAGAGCACGACCCACACGACGAGGCCGGCGGTGACGGTGAGGATCAATCCCATCGGCGGGGAATCCTACAGAAGCCCAGCGGTGAGCTCGCCGACGACCGCGCCGACCGCCGCCGCGGAATCCGATCCTTCGCCCGCGGCGCGCACCAGGCGCGTGCCGACGATCACTCCGTCGGCGCCGGCGTCCGCGGCCTGGCGGGCCTGCTCGGGCGTGGAGATGCCGAAGCCGAGGGCGACCGGCACGGCGGTGGCGGCACGGGCAGCGGCGACGATCTCGGCGAAGCGCTCGGACAGTGCGGCGCGCTCACCCGTGGTGCCGACGACGGAGACGGTGTAGAGGAAGCCGCGCGCCTGCGCGCCGATCCGCGCCAGGCGCTCCGGCGGCGTCGTTGGAGCCACGAGCGGCACCAGCGCGATGCCGGCAGCATCGCAGGCGGCCAACGCCCCGGCTGTCTCCTCCAGGGGCAGATCGGGCACGATCAGGCCGCACGCGCCAGTCACGGCGAGGCGCTCGACGAACGCCTCGACGCCGGGGGCGAGGACCATGTTGGCGTAGCACATGAGCACCACGGGGATCTCGCCGGACAGCGCGCGGGCCACCTCAAGGACACCCGCCATGTTGGCCCCGGCGGCGAGCGCCTTTGTGCCGGCGGCGTGGATGACGGGACCGTCGGCGAGCGGGTCGGAGTAGGGCACGCCGAGCTCGATCACATCGGCGCCTGCCTGCACGCACGCCTGGCCGATGCGCAGCGACTCCTCGAGCGAGGGGTAGCCGCCCATGACGTAGGGCATCAGCGCCGCGCGCTTGCCGTGGCCGGCGAAGGCCTGGCCGATTCGCTCGATGCCGCTGGCCGCGGACGCACCCGACGGCGCCGGGGCCGACGCCCGCCCAGCCGCCGGATCGCTTGTCAGCGGATCGCTCATGAGCCGCTCAGCGCCAGGACCTCGGCCAGGTCCTTGTCCCCGCGCCCGGAAAGGCACACTAGATCCAACTCACCCTCCTCCTGCGCCAGGACCCATGCCAGCGCGTGCGCGCTCTCCAGCGCGGGGATGATGCCCTCAAGGCGCGTGACCTCGCGAAAAGCGGCGAGCGCATCGGCATCGGTGACGGCCACATACCGCGCACGACCCGTGTCCCGCAGAAAAGCGTGCTGCGGGCCCGTGCCGGGGTAATCGAGGCCGGCCGACACGGAGTGCGCTTCGACGATCTGACCCTCCTCGTCCTGCATGATCGCGGACAGCGAGCCGTGCAGTACGCCGGCGCGGCCCCCGACGGTGAGCGGCGCGCCGTGGCGGCCGCCGCCGTCCGCATCGATCCCCTCGCCGCCGGCCTCGACGCCGATCAGCTCCACACCCGGGTCCTCCAGGAAGGCGGTGAAGGTGCCAATCGAGTTGGAGCCACCGCCGACGCAGGCGATCACACGGCCCGGCAGGCGGCCCTCGCGCTCCAGCAACTGCGCGCGCGCCTCGTCGCCGATCACGCGCTGCAGGTCGCGCACCAACGCCGGATACGGGGCGGGGCCGACGGCAGAGCCGATCACATAGTGCGTATCGGCCACATTGGTGACCCAGTCGCGGATCGCGGCGGAGGTGGCCTCCTTGAGCGTGCGCGCACCCGCATCGACGGGCTGCACACGGGCGCCCAGCAATTGCATGCGCTGCACGTTGGGCAGCTGGCGGCGGGTGTCCTCCACGCCCATGTAGACGAGACAGTCGAGGCCCAGCAGCGCGCAGGCGGTGGCGGTGGCGACGCCGTGCTGCCCGGCGCCGGTCTCGGCGATGATGCGGCGCTTGCCCATGCGCAGCGCGAGGAGCGCCTGGCCGAGGGCGTTGTTGAGCTTGTGCGAGCCGGTGTGGTTGAGGTCCTCCCGCTTGAGATATACCGAGCGACCCAGGCGCTCGGAGAGGCGGCGCGCGCGATACAGCGGCGTGGGCCGCCCGACGTAGTCGCGCAAGAGCCCATCCAGCTCGGCGCGGTAGGCGGGATCTGCGCGCGCCGCGAGCCACGCCTGCTCCAGCTCCGCCAAAGCGGGCATCAGCGTCTCGGGGACGAACTGCCCGCCGTAGCGGCCGAAGCGGTGCTCGATGGCGCTCACGCGGGCGAGACTACCGAGACGCGCTGCACCTCGGCGAAGAAGTCGGCCAGCCGCTCGGGGTCCTTGTGGCCGGGCGAGGACTCGGTGCCGCTGGCAGTATCCACCGCGAACGGCCGCACGAGCGCGATCGCCTCGGCCACATTCCCCGGGCCCAGGCCACCGCTGAGGATCAGCGGCACCTTGGAATGACGCGCGCTGAGCAATGACCAGTCGAAGGTCTCCCCCGTCCCCCGCGCAACTCGGGCCTTCCAGCCGCGCGCGCGTCGAGCAGGTGATAGTCGCAGTGAAAACGCTCGACGTCCTGCAGGTCGCCGACGTCGGAGACCTGCACGGCCTTGACGACCTTGGCGCCGGTGCGCCTTGCGACCTCCAGGCAGAACGCGGGGCCCTCGTCGCCGTGCAGCTGCAGCATCGTCAAATCCAGCTGCTCGCTGACACGCATGACCTCCTCCAGCGAGGCGTTGACGAACACCCCGCACAGCTCGGCGCGGCGGCGCATCGCGCTCGCAATCCGCAAAGCCTCATCCATCGAGCAGCACCGCGGGCTGCCGTCGTAGAAGACCATGCCGAGCGCCCACGCGCCGAGCCCAACTGCGAGCTCGGCGTCATCGAGGCGGGTGAGGCCACAGACCTTGACGCGTGGGGTCATGAGGCCCCCACGTTAGCCGCCAGTCCCATCAAAACCCAGCCCGGGCGGGCCGAATCCCCGCGGCGGGGCCGCACGCGGCGGCCCCTGCACCCAGCAGGGCGCCCTACCGCGGCGTATTCGGGTTCGCGACCGAGTTCGGCCGTTCGCCCAGCGTGACCTTGACCGTCTTGTGTTCGTAGGAGCCGTTGCCCTTGGCGCGCCGCAGTTCGATCGACACCGTTTCGCCCGGCTTCTTGGCGGAGATGATGGCGCCGAGTTCTTCGGAGCTGCCGATCGCCTTGCCGTCGACTCCGACGATGATGTCCCCGCCGACGGCGACCGATTCGCCGCCGATCTGGCCCGTGAGCGAGCCGCCGTGGATGCCGGCCTTCTGCGCGGGGGTGCCGCTCTGCACGCTCTGCACCAGCGCACCGCTCTTCACCGGCAGGTTCAGGGCCGAGAGCGATTCGTCGATGGTCAAAGACGTCAGGCCGAGGTAGGCGCCGCGCACGGTGCCGCCCTGCTCGAGCTTGGGCAGCTCGGACTTGGCGGTGTTGATGGGGATGGCGAAGCCGATGCCGACGCTGCCGTCGCCGCTGCCGCCGGTCTCGATCTGCGAGTTGATGCCGATCGCTTCGCCGCTCGAGTTGAGCAGCGGGCCGCCGGAGTTGCCGGGGTTGATCGGGGCATCGGTCTGCAGCACGTTTGAGATGGTGAAGCCGTTGGGCGCGGTGATCTCGCGCTGCAGGGCGGAGACGACACCCGTCGTGAGCGTGCGGTCATAGCCGAAGGGGTTGCCGATCGCCAGCACCGGGTCGCCGACCTGCGCCTTGCTCGAATCGCCGAGCGTCAGGGGATGCAGCGTCAGGCCTTCGGTGGGGATTTTCAGCACAGCGAGGTCGTTGGAGGGGTCCTTGCCGACCACCTGGGCGTTGACGGTCTTGCCGTGTTCGAAGGTGACGGTGACCTTGACGGCGTTCTCGACGACGTGCCAGTTGGTGAGGATCGTGCCGTCGGAGCTGACGACGATGCCCGAGCCCGTCGCGGTGCCCTGCTGCTGCTGGGTTTCGCCGAACAGGGGGGATTCGGTCTGCTTGACGATGGTGGAGGTGACCAGGACGACACCCGGGGCGTCGCGCACGTAGATGTCGTGCGGCGTGAGGCCTTTGGGTTCGGAGGAGGCGTTGGAGGGAGCCGCGGGGGTGGCGGAGGCGGCAGGGGTCTGGATCGTGGTGACGGTCTTGGAGGTGGAACCCAGATCGCCGGCGATGGCGAGCACGGCGACTACTACACCGGCGCCGAGGAGGGCGGAGACGAAGGGGATGGCAAATGCTCGTTTCATGAAACAGAAGGATGATCGACACCCATGAAGCCCCTCTAAAGAGCAGACATGGACTCGCTAAAAGTTCAGCAGCGCGCGTAAGGCTAGCGCGGGATCGGGGGCGCGCATGAGCGACGCGCCTACCAGCACGGCGTGCACGCCCTCTGCCTGCAGCTCGCGCAGCTGCTCGGCGGAGGCGATGCCGGACTCCGAGACGACCACCACTCCCTCGGGAATCAGCTCCAGCAACTGGAAAGTGCGCCGCACGTCGACGCTGAAGTCGCGCAGGTCGCGGTTGTTGATGCCGATCAGATCGGCACCCGCCGCCAATGCGACATCCAGCTCAGTCCTGTCGTGCACCTCGACGAGCACGTCCATGCCGAGCCCCCGGGCAACGCCTTGCAACTCAGCCAGCACCGCGGGCTCGAGCGCGGCGACGATCAGCAGCACGGCGTCGGCGCCCGCGGCGCTCGCCTCTTGCA
>CAWGFQ010000001.1:0-43080 GCA_963821895.1 uncultured Solirubrobacterales bacterium | reverse complement strand
GCCTGCGCCCGTCGGGTCGGCGCCGCGTACTCCCGAGCCTGCGCCTGTCGGGTCGGTGCCGCGCACCCCCGAGCCCGCGCCCGTCGGGCCGGCGCCTGTCGGGCCCGCGCCGGGCGCCCCTCGCCCCCGCGTGCGCATCGGGTCCGAGCCACATGTCTCCGGGCAGCCCGCCGGGCAGCCCGCGGGTGTCCCAGCCGCGCCCACGGCACCCGAGCGCGCCCGCGGAGGCGAGCAGGCGCGTGAGGCCGTCTTCGAGGCGCAGGACGTGTACGTCTCCTACGGCTCCAGCTGCGCTATCGCCGGGGTCAGCCTGCAGATCCAGCGCAACCTCATCACGGCGATCATCGGTCCCTCGGGCTGTGGCAAGAGCACCTTCCTGCGCAGCCTCAACCGGATGAACGACGCCATACCGGACTTTCACATCGACGGCAAGATCCTCTACCACGGCCACGACGTCTACGGCGACCGGGTCGATCCGGTCGAGGTGCGTCGCCGCATCGGCATGGTCTTCCAGCGGCCCAACCCCTTCCCCAAGTCGATCTACGACAACGTCGCCTGGGCTCCGCGCAACCTCAAGCTGAAGGCGCACCTGGACGAGCGGGTCGAGCGCGCGCTGCGCAGCGCCGCCCTGTGGGACGAGGTCAAGGACCGTCTGCACCAGAGCGCCCTTGGGCTCTCGGGCGGGCAGCAGCAGCGGCTGTGCATCGCCCGCGCGATCGCGATCGAGCCAGATGTGCTGCTGTTGGATGAGCCTGCTTCGGCGCTGGATCCGATCGCCACCAGCTCGATCGAGGAGCTGATGCTGACGCTCAAGCACCGCTACACGATCGTGATCGTCACGCACAACATGCAGCAGGCCGCGCGCATCGCCGACCGGACGGCCTTCTTCAGCCTCGGCGATAGCCCGCGTGGGCGGGCGGGCGTGCTGGTCGAGCACGATCACACCAGCGCGATCTTCACCCGTCCGCGCGATCCGCGCACCGGGGATTACGTGACCGGACGCTTCGGCTGAGACGCGCGGCGTCGTGGGTCGTGCGTTACGCGCCGATCGCGTGGCTCGGCACCTGCTCGAGCAGCGGCTGCCCACACTGCCAGCAGTAGGCCGCGCCGCTAGAGTGCGGCGCGTTGCACGACGCGCACTGGCCCGCCGCGCCGGTCTCTTCCATGCGCAGTATGCGTTCCACCTCGCTCAGCTCGCCGTCGACCCCCTGCAGGATCGCCGCCCGTCGCACGAGCACGTCCACGTGGATGGCGTTGCGAGTCGCCATCTCATACAACAGCCCGCCCAGGTCCCACTGCAGTTCAGCCATGCGCGCCGTCAGCTCATCGCGTCGCCGCGTCAGGTCGACCGTCGTCTGCGCCCCCGGTGTCTCGCTCGTCATTGGCCCATGCTCCTTGTCATTCGCCGAAGAAGTTGCCGGTGAAATGGCCGTGCTGATAGCCGGGGCCGCTGCCCTTGCTGCCGACCTTCACGACCTTCGTGGGCGGAACCGCAGGCTTGGCGGCCTTCGCGGCCTTTGCCGCCGCGGCCCCCGTCGCGGCCGTCTTGGCGGCGGCGCTCGAGGTCTGCTGGGGTTCCGCGCCCCCCGTGGCGGCCGCAGTACCCGTGCCGCCGCCGCCCGCCACGGTCACGACCTGCACCGGGGGAGCCTTGCTGCTGCTCGTGCCTGCACCCTCCCGCCCGATCAGCACCCCCACGCCCAGTGCCAGCAGCAGCGTGCCGATACCCGCGATCAATGTGGCGTTCACCGACGGGCGGGCGCGCGGCGAGCGCGGCTCGGAGCTGCTCGGCGTCTGCTTGGCGCCCTGTGTGAGGCCGTCGGTGAACGGGATGCGCGATGGCCCGCAGCGCTGCCCGCACTCCACGCAGTAGCGCTGGTCGGCCGCCAGGGTGGCGCCGCACATCGCGCACCGCTCACGCGCCACCGGCAGTGGCGAGAGCGGAGTCTCGGGTGGCGAGGGCGATGCCTCGCCGGTGGGGGTGCTGGATTCCATGCCTGCCAAGTTGTAAGCACGCCGTAAAAAGCGCCGGCGCCGTTGGAAGGCGCTTAGCGAAGGCGTTGCCAGCATTATTGGCTGGGCGCCCGCCGTGGTTGTAAACAGTTCGTTATCGCCCGGCCCCGCTCCCGAGGAGTGAGGGCGAGCGCTCCCGCGGTGAGCAAGGGCGAAACAGCTTTTTTACATTGTTTACACATCGCCGCGGGACACTTCATCGGCGATGGCATCCCCCCCGACCCCCCCGAGGCGCTCCGCGGGCACGCCGGCCGGGCGCCCGGGGAGCCCGGCGGCCGCGAGCTGCCCGGCCTGCGGCGCTCCGCTCGCCGCAGATCAGCGCTACTGCGTGGAGTGCGGCGCCCGGCGCGGGCCGCTGCCGGCCATCGTATGCGAGGCGATCGGCGCCGCAACGCACGCACACGCACGGGAGGCCGGCCGCGATGAGGAGGGTCGCGAGCGGGTGGGCGGCGAGGGAGTGGGCCGGGAGGCCCCCGCCGAGGCCCTGCCGCTGCCCACGCCGCGCGCCGCTGCGGTCGCCGTGATGGCGCTATTGGCCTTCGGCGTGCTAATCGGCTCGAGCATCGCCCCCGTGGCGCTCAGCGGCGCGAACGCGCCCAGGCTGCTGGCGCTCGTGCGCCCGGCCCCCGCCAAGGCCAAGGCGCCGCCGCCGGTGAGCGAAACCCCGACGCCCCCGCCGGCAACCGAAGAAGCCGCGGCGCCGACGCCCGCCCCCGTCACGGAAACGGTGTCCCAGAGCACCACAAAGACCAAGCAGCCCGCCGCTGGCAAGGGCGAAGGTGAAGGCGCATCATCGCCCGGTGCCGGCACGCTGCCGCCGATCGGGCACGTGTTCCTGATCGTGCTCTCCGATCAGGGCGAGACCGCCGCGTTTGGCCCCAACTCACCGGCCCCCTATATCTCAAAAAATCTCCCCGCCGAAGGAGAGCTGCTGGAGAACTACTCCGCCGTCGCCGGCGGCGAGCTAGCCAACGAGATCGCCTTGATCAGCGGTCAGGGACCGACTCCGCAGACGCTTGAAAACTGTCCGCTGTACAGCGACATCGCTCCCGGCACCACCGGCAGCGAAGGTCAGGTGCTCGGCAGCGGCTGCGTGTATCCGCGGCAGACCCTCACCCTCGCCAACCAGCTCACCGATGCCGGCAAGACCTGGAAGGCCTACGTCGGGGGCATCGAAGCGGGCGGTCCCGGGCAGCCGGTGAGCTGCCGTCATCCAACGCCTGGCGCGGCCGACCCGGACAACGCCCCCAGTCCGGGGGACGCCTATGTGACGTGGCGCAACCCGTTCGTGTACTTCCACTCGATCATCGACAACACCGTGTGCACGCAGGACGACGTCGGGCTTCCGCAACTCGGCTCCGATCTGAAGGACGCCCGCAGCACCCCGTCGCTGGCCTACATCGTCCCCGATCGCTGCGAAGACGGCTCGGAAACGCCCTGCGCGCCGGGAGCGCCCGACGGCCTCGCAGCGGCTGAAACGTTCCTGCGCAAGGTCGTGCCCGAGATCCAGGCCTCCGCCGCCTACCGGGAGGGTGGCCTGATCGCCATCACCTTCGACCAGGCACCGCAGACGGGACCCGGTGCCGACTCCAGCGGCTGCTGCACGCTGGCGCCCTATCCGAACCTGCCGGCCGCGAGCACGACGACCAGCACCACGACGACGAGCGCCGCGTCGAGCGCGCCCGCCGAGACGACCACCACGTCCGCGGCCGTGCCCGCGAGCGCGTCCACGGTCCCGTCGAGCACCGTCGGCACACCTGAAACGAGCACCCCGGGGGCGAGCACCACGCAAGCGGCCGCTCCCACCGGCGGCGGACGCGTCGGGCTGCTGCTGCTCTCCAAGTACGTCAAGCCCGGCACCCTGAACGTGACAGGCGAATACAACCATTTCGCGCTGCTGCGCAGCATCGAGAACCTGTTCGGCTTGCAGCCCCTGGGCTACGCGGGCGCCGAGGGTCTGCTGGCGTTCGACAGCAGCGTCTTCAACGCCCACGCGTAGACCCGGCAAGAAGGGATCGGCGGATGTCGCGTAGAGCCCGGCAAGAGCGGATCGGCGGGCACGGCGGCGCCCCGAGAGAAGCCGCTCGGCGGGTGTCGCGGCGCTCCGAGCGTACCCGTGCCGCGGTGCGATCCATATGCTTTTGCGCCAATGCACCCCATCTCCTACTTCCAAGCGATCGTCCTGGGTCTCACGCAGGGTGTATCCGAGCCCTTCCCCGTGTCGAGCCTCGGGCACGCCGTCGTGCTGCCCAAGCTCTTCGGCTGGAACATCCACCAGAGCGATCCCTTCTTCCTCACCTTCCTCGTCGCCACGCACCTGGCCACAGCGCTCGTGCTGCTCGGCTTCTTCTGGCAGGACTGGGTACGCATCGTCAAAGGCATCTGGCGCTCGCTGAAGCAGCGCGAGATCCCCGCGGGCGACACCGACGCGCGCCTGGGATGGCTGCTCGTGGCCGGCACGATCCCCGCCGGGATTCTCGGGCTGCTGTTGCAGGACCCGCTGCGCAAGCTGTTCGCCTCGCCCGCGATCGGTGCCGCCTTTCTGATTGTCAACGGCATCGCCCTGCTGCTGTTCGAGCGGATGCGCAAGCGCCCGCCCAGTCCGGGCGACTACCTCGGCGACGGGGACGAGCGGATCGCCGAGCTCAGCTGGCGCCAGGCGATCGGCGTGGGCACCTCGCAGGCCGCGGCGCTCGTGCCGGGCATCTCGCGCTCGGGGTTCGCGATGGGCGGCGGGCTTTTGGTTGGCCTTTCCAACGAGGACGCCGCGCGCTATGCGTTCCTGCTGGCCACGCCCGTGATCCTCGCCGCGGCCGCGCTGAAACTGCCCGAACTGCTCGGCTCGCAGGGCAATGGCGTGCGCGGGCCGGCCCTGGTCGCGGGGCTGTGCGCCGCCGTGACGACCTTCCTCGCGGTCAAGTTCCTGCTGCGCTTCTTTCAGAGCAACCGCCTCACGCCGTTCGGCTTCTACTGCATCGCGCTCGGCACAGTCTGCACGCTGGTCTTCGCGCTCGGCTAGTGTCGTCGCGAAGCGCCGGTGCCGGTCCTTGCGGCGTGGCCGTGCGCTCACTGCCGGCGAATGGCTTGCGGCGTCCGGCGCTCGTACCGGCGAAGCGCTTGCGGTGCGTGCCGGCGCTCATTGCCGGCGAAGCGGAGATGATTACAGCGACCATGCCCCTCCCGAAGACCCCGCCCAAAATGTTCGAGACGCGCAGCCAGTCCTGGCAGGAGGCGGGTCTCCTGGAACAGCTCAACCCGCGCCGCGCACGCCGCGCGCGCGTCGAGGCGATCGTGCTCGCGGTGCTGTTTGTGGCGATCGTCGTGCTGTGGAACAACCGCGCGAGCCTGCTCGACGAGACGCTTGAAGAAACGCAGACGCCGCTGAACCTCGTGGTGGTGCTCGTGCTGCTAGCGCTCGGCTGGGCGATCGCGCGCGAAGCGGGCCGCAGCCTCGGCCCGGCGCTCTTCCGGCGCATGGAGCCCGCCACGGCCGGCACCGTCGGCTTCCTCATTCGCCTCGCCACAGTGGGCGTGGCGCTGCTGGTGGCGCTGTGGGTGGCCGGCGTGAAGCCCGCCACGCTGCTCGTGGGGGGAGCCTTCACCGCCGTGATCCTCGGGCTGGCCGCGCAGCAGACCCTGGGCAATCTGATCGCCGGCACCGTGCTGCTGGCCGCCGGCCCCTTCCGTGTCGGCGATCGCATTCGCTTGCAGGGCGGGCAGATCGCCGGCCAGCTCGACGGGGTGGTCAGTTCGCTGGGCCTGCTCTACACCACGCTCGCCACCGACGAGGGCTCGGTGCTGGTGCCCAACGGCGTAGTGCTGAACGTGGCGATTCGCACAGAGCGCGACGGTCTCAGCGGGGGCGCGCGCGAGCCATAGGGCGAGGAAATGGAGGAGGAGGGGGGGTCGCGCACTGCCGTCCCTCAGCCCGCTTCGGCTGCCGCGGTGGTGGCGGCGCTCACCGCATAGCGCAGGAAGAGGTGCGATTCGTGCTTCAGCACGCTGAGCAGATCGAGCTCCACCGGCGGATCGAAGTCGGCGCCGGCGAGGATGCGCAGCGCCTCGCCCGTGTTACCGCTGCCGCCCGCGAGCAGCGGGCCGAGTGTCAGGAAGAGCTCGTCCACCAGTCCCGCCGCCAGCAGTTGTGTATTGAGGTGGGGGCCGCCCTCGCACAGCACCGTGCCGATCGCGAAGCGCTCGTGCAGTTGCGCCAGCGCACGGGGGAGATCCAGGTGGCCGTGCGCGGCGGCCCTGATGTACTCGATCTGCGCGCCCGCGCTGCTCGGCGCGTCCCCGCTCTTCTGCCCGCCCGCGGCGCTCACCTGCGCGCCGGTCTCCCCCGGTGGACGGGCCTCGGGCAGGCTCGCCTGCGAGGCGGTCAGGATCGCCACCCGCGCCTGCGGGTCGCTCAGCAGCGGGATGTCGTCTGCCTCCAGTTCCAGGCGCCCCGAGACGATGCACGCCAGCGGCTGCTCCTGCAAGCCGCGCTCGCGGCGCAGCGCGCGCGAGGACTCCTCGCGCACCAGCGTTCGGTAGTGCTCCGCGCGGGCGGTGCCCGCTCCCACCAGCACGGCGTCCACGACCGTGCGCAGCGCATGGAACATCTCCCTGTCGGCGGGGCCGCCGATCGGCCCCGAGCGCCCGCCGATCGTGGCGCGGCCGTCGATCGTGCTGACCATGTTGAGCAGCACGCGCGGACGTGCCGGAGTTGTGACGGTGGCCTCCGCACGCGGCAGGTGCAGGCCGAAGCTCTCGACGATCTGCTGTGCCGTGGCCGGTGGGCCAGGGGGCAGCAGGGGGTGCAGGGCGATCGGCTGCTCTGGGCCATGCGGGGGCGGTGGGGTGAGTGGCATATACCACTTGCTAACACACATGCGGGACGACCTGCTACCTTCACTGTCGTCTGGCCGGTCAAAGAGCCGGCGAAAAAGCAGTGCAGGCTCTCGCAGGTCGAAGCTCTTTAGCAGCGTCCTCCGCGCAGCAGCACGCACGTACCGTGGAGGAAAATCACATGCCTACTGGCACCGTGAAGTGGTTCAGCGACGATAAGGGCTTCGGCTTCATCACACCCGATGATGGCGACAAGGATCTGTTCGTCCACCACACTGGGATCAACGGCGAGGGTTACCGCTCGCTGCAGGAGGGCTCGAAGGTCTCCTACGACGCCGAGCAGGGCGACAAGGGCCCCAAGGCCGTCAACGTCAGCTCGATCTAGCTGCAACGCTCGGGGGCTCGCCCCTTCGGTGGCCCCTGGGCCTCTGTCGGTGAGAGCCCTTAAGTGTCCGCTTAGGGTTCAGGCCCTAGTCTTCTGAGGGTCCGCGTCACAGGTGCGGACCCTCAGCATGTCCAGCGACGCCTCGACATTTCCCCTCCGCCACCCCCTCCTCGGCAACGCCACCGGTGCGGGGCGTCACGAGCTCTCGGGCGAGCACGAGCGCGCCGGGACGCGTTTGGCGGTCGTGCTCGGCGCAGCCTCGCTGCTGACGATCCTCATCGGCTGCGCCCTGATCGTGGTCGTCTCGGCGAACCGGCCCACCTTCCCGCCCACGCACGCGCACTTCTTCCCCGGCTGGCTCGCCGGACCGCTCGGTGGCTTGCTGCCCTGGTTCCCCGCCGGCAACGAACCGGTGCGCTACCTCTTCACGATCTCGCTTGCGGCAATGTATGCGGCGTACCTGCTGGGTCTGCGCTACGTGCCGCGCCTGCCGTTGCGCTTCACGGTCGCTGCGCTCGTGGGGGTGCAGGTGCTGCTCGTGCTCTCGCCGCCGCTGGCGCTCACCGACATCTTCAACTACGTCAACTATGGGCGCATGGAGATCGTGCACCACCTCAACCCCTACACCACGATCCCCATCTACGAGCCGCACAACGATCCGAGCTTCGACCTCAGCAACTGGCACCACCTGCTGAGCCCCTACGGTCCGCTGTTCACGCTGCTCACCTTCGCGCTGGTGCCGCTGGGCGTTGCCGGCTCCTTCTGGGGGATCAAGCTGATTCTCATGACCGTCAGCCTGGGCACCCTCCTGCTGGTGTGGAAGTGTGCGCGGCTGCTCGGCCGCGAGCCGGTGCAGGCGATCGTGTTCGTCGGCCTGAACCCAGTGGTACTCGTGTGGGGCCTGGGCGGCGACCACAACGACTTCATCATGATGTTCTTTGTCGTGCTCGGCTTCTATCTGCTGCTGCTCGCGCGCGCGCGGGGAGTCGAGCAGTTCGCTGCGCGCGGTGTGCGCGAGTGGCTGCTCTCGCCCTCGTGGCTGGATGTCGCCGCGGGCGGCGCGTTCGTGACGGCGCTCGCCATCAAGGCCTCCGCAGCAGTGCTCCTGCCGGTGGTGCTCGCCGGCCTCATCAAATCTCCCCGCCGCCTCGCGTGGGCGACCGTCGGCATGCTCGCGGCGGGGGCCGTGTTCGCGGCGGTGAGCATCTCGGCTTTCGGCTTGCACCTGCCCGACCTCAGCACGCAGAGCCGTCTCTCGACGACCCTCAGCCCCTCCAACCTGCTCGGGCTCGCACTGGGGGAGGGCGGCGCGACCGAAACGCTCTTGCATCTGCTGACGGGCGCGCTCGCGCTCTCGGTGCTCGCGGCCTGCATATGGGCCTGGCGTACCCGCGACTCGCTCACGGCCGCCGGCTGGGCCTCCGTAGCGCTGCTGCTGACGCTCAGCTGGGTGCTGCCCTGGTACGTGCTGTGGGTGCTGCCGATGGCGGCGCTCTCACGCTCGCGTGCGCTGCGCGCGACGGCGCTCGTGATCGGCGTGTTCTTCGCGATGGCCTGGGCGCCGCTGGCGGGCAACTTCTTCAACGCCATCGACTTCCATCCCGAACGCACGTCGCTGGGCAAGCTGCACCAGCGTTATGTCAAGGAGCTGCTGGACTGAGCCGCGACTGGTAGGCGTCGCCGAGGGCGCGGAGGGTTCGGGTCGGACGCTGTCTCTGCCGGTGCGTACTGTCCCGTTGCGGTCGCGTCAGTGCGCGACGCCGGGCGGTCCGCCGCCCACGCGCGTCTCGCCCTCGGGCAGGCGCCCGTCGCGGCCCACATAGCCGTCCTTGCCCCCCGCGCAGAGGTAGACGGCGTCGCCATCGCCCACGTTGCGCACCTTGCGCACGGTCGCGGCGTCCACGCGCGCGAAGCCACCCTCGTCCAGGCGATGCACGGAGCCGTCGCCGAGCTCCATCTCGATCGCGCCCCTGTGCACGAAGTAAAGCTCCTCCTGCACGTCGTGGTAGTGGCTGCCGCTTTCATAGCCCGCGGGCATCACGATCGCGTTGATGCCGAAGGCCGTCACGCCGAGGCCCTTGCGCACCTTGCGAAAGCCCGGTCCCTGGCCGAGGTCGTCGAGGGTGCCGACGGCATAGCCCTCTCCGATGGTTACTCCTGGGTATTCGGCTGCCTCCATTTGCGTCTCCTTTGGTCGTGTCGATATCGGTGCTGTGATGCTGCGAGGGGGATGGCGTGGATGGATCTGTGTCAGTGGTTGGCGACGTGCCCATCTGCCGGCGAGAGCGGCCGGCCCTCCTGCTCCCAGCGCACGAGGCCCCCGCTCATGGAGTATGCCTCGTAGCCGGCTCCACGGAAGGCCTGCGCGGCGACATCCGAGCGTGAGCCCACACGGCAGTAGAAGACAACCGGGCGCTCCCGCTCGATCGTGGCGGCCTCCGCCGTGAGCGAGGCAAACTCGATGTGGCGCGTGCCCGCAATGTGGCCCGCGTCGCGCTCGTAGGGCTCGCGCACGTCGATCACCTGCGCGCTGGGCGCGCCGGGCACGGCCTCTTGGCCCTCGCCGGCGGCCTCCGACGCCTCCAGCCATTCGGCGACCCGGGCGGGCTCGACCTCGATCTCGGTGGTGTCGGCGGGCGCGTTCACAGCATGAGCGTAGCGGCGCGGGTCCGCGCGCACTACGATCCCCTGACATGCAGATATTGAGCGACGTCTACACCATCCCCCAGGAGCACCTGGACTTCTGCGCGACCATCGGGGAGATCGCGCGCGAGAAGATCGCACCCCGCTCGGCGGAGATCGACGAGAAGGCCGAGTATCCATGGGACATCCGCAAGCTGCTCGCCGAGCAGGACATCCTCGGATTGCCCTTCCCGATCGAGTACGGCGGCACCGGCACAGGCACGCTGATGCTGAACATGGCTGTCGAGGAGATCGCCAAGGTCGATGCGGCGTGCGCGCTGATCCTGATGATCCAGGAGCTCGGCACCCTGCCGATCCAGCTGTTCGGCAGCGATGAGCTCAAGGAGCGCTTCCTGCCCAAGTGCGCCAGCGGCGAGTGGTCTCCGGCCTTCGCGCTCTCCGAGCCCGAAGCGGGCAGCGACCCCGCGGGGATGCAGACCAGCGCAGTCAGAGACGGCGATGAGTGGGTGATCAACGGAACCAAGAACTGGATCACCAACCTCGGCGTGGCCGACTTCTACATCTGCTTCGCGGTCACCGACCGTGATACCCGGCGCATCACCGCCTTCGTCGTGGAGGCCGACCGACCGGGCTTCAGCGTCGGCAAGCTCGAGCACAAGCTCGGCATCCGCGCCTCACCCACGGGGCAGCCGATCTTCGAGGACGTGCGTGTGCCGCTCCAGAACATCATCGGCGAGGTCGGCCGTGGCCTGAAGGTCGCGCTCACCACGCTCGAGCGCACGCGCCTAGGCGCCGCCGCGCAGGCTGTGGGCATCGCCCAGGGGGCCACCGACTACGCCGTGTCCTACGCGCGCGAACGCAGGCAGTTCGGCCAGCCGATCAACGAGTTCCAGGGCATCCAGTTCAAGCTCGCCGACATGCAGACACGCACGGCGGCGGCGCGCGAGCTGCTCTACAAGGCCTGCGCGATGGCCGACCAGGGCGACCCCAGGCGGGCGCAGTACTCCTCGATGGCGAAGGTCTTCGCCTCGGACACCGCCATGGCCGTCACCGTGGAGGCCGTGCAGGTGCTCGGCGGCTATGGCTACGTCAAGGAGTACCCCGTGGAGCGCATGATGCGCGACGCCAAGATCACCCAGATCTACGAGGGCACCAACGAGATCCAGCGGGTAGTGATCGCCCGCACGCTCAGGTAGGGGGAGAGAGGCGAGGGCTGTGCGTGCGTCGAGGCCGCCGGGGACATTTGGCCACCTGCGGCGCGTGGGCCTCGCTGCGCTGACTGCCCTCTCGCTGGGTCTGGCGGTGGTCGTGCTCGGGCAGGGTTTCAGCACGATCGGGGCGGTGCGCGTGGTCGAGGACGTGGCGCTGGGCATCGCCATTGCCGCGATCGTCGTCGGCTGCGCGGCCTTCGTGGCGGTGCGCCTGGCCGACTGGCGCGACCCGCAGTCGGAGCTTGAGTTCGAAGAGCTCGTGGAGCGCTCGGAGGAGCTCGCGCGCGAGGGGCTCGCGGCGGACCCCGAAGAAAGCGAGTTCATGGAGCTCGACCCGCTGAACGACACCGACTTCGAAGAGCTCGTGCGCGACGCGCTGGACGACCTGCCCGACCTGCTGCGCAACGCCCTTCGCCACGTGGCCGTCGTTGTTTCTGACGGGGGCCGCGCGGCGGGCGCCTACGGCCTCTACCAGGGTGGACAGACGCGCAACGACAACACGCACGATCGCATCATGATCTTCCGCGACACCCTGCGCCGAGACTTCGGCCACGACGCCAACCTGCTGCGCGACCAGGTCACGCGCACCGTGCGCCACGAGCTCGCCCACCACGTGGGCTTCGACGAGCTGGGCGTGAGCCGCCTCGATCTGTAGGCGCGGGCAGATGCCTGGCCGCGCTCAGCTGCGGCATGTGCGCGGCTGCAGGCATGGGCGCGGCTCAGCGGACGCGGCGAAGACGCATCGCGCGCCGCGGCGAGCTAGGCTTGCCAATAAGGAGATCCGCAGCAAGCGGCCTGGAAAAGGGGGGCGCCGTGACCAGGGTCGATTGGTCACGGCGCCCGATGAGAGGCCCACCAGCGCCCATGGGGAAAGACGCTGGAGGCTCCCTGGGCGTCGCCGAATGGGGTAGCAAGCGACGCCCAAGCTTTTGGTCTGTCGATCAATTGTCTTCCATAAGAACAGGTTCTTATTGCCTTGTCAAGATGTCCATGATGCAAAAGCCTTGTAATCAGCACCATGTACTGTTGCATCGGTACGATACCCTACTGGAGCGTTCGGCGCCAGTCGAACCCGACGGGGTAGGCTAAGGGGACCGGGTGATCGATGCAATGGCCTCTTCAAACCCCTCATCCCGTCGTCCCTCCTCGACCGAGCGCCCCGCCCGCCGCACGCTGCCCCGCGGCTCGCAGGCGCTGCCGCGCGAGCAGGTGGCGGCCGATCAGAAGCTGCGGCTGCAGCTGGCGATGATCGATGCAGTGGGGGAGAAGGGCTATCGCGCGACCACCATCGCCGATCTCGTGGGCCGAGCGGGCGTCTCGCGCAAGACCTTCTACGAGCACTTCAAGAACAAGCAGGAGTGCCTGCTGGCGACCTTCGACACGATCGCCGCCGATGGCAGCAGACGGGCGATCGGTGCCTACCGCCAGGCCGGCGGCGAGGGCCGCCAGGAGGCCGTGGAAGCGGCCATCAGGGCGCTGTTCGAGGCCACCATCGACAACCCCAGCGCCGCGCGCCTGAACATGGTCGAGATCGTCGCCGCCGGGCCCGCTGGGATCGAACGGCGCGAGCGCGCCATCGGTCAGTATCGGCATTTCGTGCACGGCATCCTCCAGCGCGATCCCGACGACGACACTGTGCCCGACGCCGTCGTGCGGGCTGTGGTGGGGGGCCTGAGCAGGATCCTCTACAGTCGCGTGCGCCACGGCAGGCGCGCGGAACTGCGCCAGCTCGTGCCCGATCTGATGCGCTGGGTGACCTGCTACCGCCCGACGCCCGACCTGCTGGCCGAAACCGAGGCCAAGACACGGGCGCTGCGCTCCGCGCAGGGCGGGGCACTCGCGCAGGGCGGTGCACCCGCGGAGGGTGGTGCGCTTGCGGGGGGCGGTGCGCTTGCGGAGGGCTGGGCACCGCAGCGGGACGCCTTCAAGCTGTCGGCGGTCAGTGGCGGTCGCGGGCCTGGCACGCTGGCCTCGAGCTCCGGCGGCGAGCTCGGGCTCGTGCGCGGCAGCATGAGCAACGTGCTGCGCAGCTTCGCCCTGCACAGCCAGCGCGAGCGCATCGTGGACGCCGTCGCCAACCTGATCGCCGCCGGCGGTTACACCGATCTGACCGTCGAGAAGATCGCCAGCGAGGCCGCGATGTCTCTGCAGACCTTCTACGAGCACTTCAAGAGCAAGGAAGAGGCATTGCTGTTCGCCTACGAGGTCGGTCACGCGCGCGGGCTGACGCTGGTGGAGCGTGCATATGCCGCGCAGGCCGACTGGCCCAGTGGCGTCAAGGCGGCGAATGCCACGCTGCTGCAGTACCTGGGCTCCGAGCCGGCCTTCGCAAAGCTCGCGCTGCTGCACATGCTGATCGCCACCCCGCGCACCGCGGAGCGCGCCAACGCGGGCATCACCGAGTACCTGTCGGTGCTCGAGCCGGGCTTCGAAGAGACCTCCGAGCACCGTCGTCCGCCGGCGATCACGATCGAGGCGATCGGCGGGGGGCTGTTCGAGCTGATGAATCACTACGTGATGCACGACCGCGTGCAGGAAATGTCCGCCGCGACCGTCCACGCGACATACATCGCGCTGGCCCCCTTCATCGGGCCCGAGCAGGCGGCGAAGGTGGCCTGCGAGGCGGTGTTGGTCGTTCCATAGGGTCTTTCGATTAGCATCCCAGCCCGCGCCAGGACCGGCAACCCGAAGACCAGACCAACGAGAGGACCGCCAGATGCCCGAAGCAGTGATCGTCGACGCCATACGCACGCCCATCGGAAGGGCCGTGAAGGGCTCGCTTAAAACAGTTCGTGCCGATGACCTGGCGGCGATCCCGCTGAAGGCGCTGATCGAGCGCAACCCCCAGGTTGAGCAGCGCTCGATCGGCGACGTGATGATGGGCTGTGGCTACGGGGAGGGCGAGTCGGGCTACAACATCGGGCGCATCGCCTCGCTGCTGGCGGGCATCGACCACCACGTGCCGGCCTGCACAGTCAACCGCTTCTGCGCCTCCTCGCTGCAGACCACGCGCATGGCCTTCCATGCGATCAAGGCCGGCGAGGGCGACACCTACATCGCCGCCGGCGTGGAGGCCGTCTCGCGCACCGGCCGCGGCAGCCAGTTCGAGTTCAACCACATGGTTGACGGCTCGGAGGGCTCCGCCTACAACGTCTACATCCCGATGGGCATGACCGCCGAGAACGTCGCCGAGAAGTGCAACGTCACCCGCGAGGCGCAGGACGAATGGGCGCTCATCTCCCAGACGCGCGCGGTGGCCGCCGTGGAGTCGGGGCACTTCGACAGCGAGATCGTGCCGGTGACGGTGCCCGCGCACAAGGACGTCGACAAGGAGGGCAACGAGAGCGACGTGCCCGAGACAGTCGTCGCGAAGGACGACGGTCCCCGCTCCGGTACGACGCTCGAGCGGCTGGCCTCGCTGAAGCCGGTGTTCAAGGAGGACGGCACCGTGACCGCCGGAAACGCCTGTCCGCTCAACGACGGCGCCGCGGCGTTACTCGTGATGTCCGAGGAGCGCGCGCGGGAGCTGGGTCTGAAGCCGAAGGTCAAGATCCTTGCCTCCACGGCAGTGGCGATCCGTCCGGAGATCATGGGTCTCGGCCCGATCCCCGCGATCCAGGCGCTGCTGAAGAACACGGGCATGAAGATCGAGGACATCGACGTGGTGGAGATCAACGAGGCGTTCGCCGCGCAGATCGTGCCGTGCATCGACGAGCTGGGCCTCGACCGCGAGAAGCTCAACCCCTTCGGCGGCGCCATCGCGCTGGGCCACCCGTTCGGCATGACGGGCGCGCGCATCATGACGACGCTGATCAACGATCTGCAGACGCTCGACAAGACGTATGGCATCGAGTCGATGTGCGTGGCCGGGGGCATGGGCATGGCCATGCTCGTGGAACGCCTCAGCTGATTTGTTTTGAGGGGGACCCCCGGAGGGGTCCTGTGGTGGCCGCGTCGCTGCGCAAGGATGCCGGCGGTGCGGCCATCCACGCAGTGCCTCGGAGGACGGTGAGTGGTTTTGGTGGCCTGGCGGGCGCGCTCAGCGAGGCGGCATACGCAAGGCCCCATCCAGTCGGATGGTCTCGCCGTTGAGCATACGGTTCTCCACGATGTGCGCCGCCAGGTGCGCATACTCCTCGGGCTGGCCCAAGCGCGGGGGATAGGGCACCCCGGCCCCAAGCTTCTGCCGCGCCTCCTCCGGCAGGGCCGCCAAGAGCGGCGTGTCGAACAGTCCGGGTGCGATCGTGTTCACACGAATCCCGTACTGCGACAGGTCGCGCGCAGCAGGGAGGGTCATTCCGACGACGCCGCCCTTTGACGCCGAGTAAGCGATCTGGCCGACCTGGCCGTCGAAGGCGGCGATGGAGGCGGTGTTCACACACACCCCGCGCTCCCCGTCCTCCGGCATCGGCTCGTTGGAGATCATTGCGAAGGAGGCGTGGCGCAGCACGTTGAAGGTCCCGATCAGGTTGATGGCGATGATGATCTCGAAGGGCATCAGCGGGTGCGGCCCCTTGGAGCCCGCGACCTTCTGCGCCCAGCCGGTGCCCGCGCAGCAGATAGCGATACGCAGACCGCCCTCCATGTTGGCTGCCTGCTCCACGGCGGCCTGCACCTGCGCCTCCTCGCGCACGTCGCACGTGGCGAAGGAAACGCTCAGCTCGGAGGCAAGAGCCTCGCCCTTCTCGGCGTTTACGTCGGCGATCGTCACCACCGCACCCGCGCCGTGCAGCCGGCGCACAGTGGCCGCGCCGAGCCCGGAGGCCCCGCCGACGACGATCGCTGAGCTTCCCTCGATCTGCATGGTGCGGCGGGAGACTAGCCGAAGTCAGCCCGCCGGCGTGGAGAGGGTCAGCGCGAACTGCTCCTCTGGGTCCGTCAGCCAACGCACCAGCGCCAGGCCCGCGTCAGCCAGATCCTGGTTCACACGCGTGCGTGTGAACTTGGCGCTGATCTCGGTGCGCATCTCCTCGCCCTCCTCGAAGTGCACCGGGAGCTCCAGCGCCTTCACGTTCACCGTGTGCTCGCGTGTCGAGCGCAGGCGCATCTCGATCCACTCGTTCTGGCGATCGAAGCGGGCGACGTGCTCGAAGTCCGCCGGGTCGAAGTCTGCGTCCAGCTCGCGGTTGAGCACGTGCAGGAGGTTGCGGTTGAACTCCGCCGTCACACCTGCCTCGTCGTCGTAGGCGGCCTCCAGGACCGATGGGTCCTTGACGAGGTCCGTTCCCATCAGCAGGTGGTCGCCGGGTGTCAGCAGGCCGGCGATCTGCTCTAGGAAAGCGGCCCTGTCGGCTGGGGGGAAGTTGCCGATCGTGCCGCCCAGAAACACCACCAGGCGCGAGCCGCGCGGGGGTGGCACCTGGCTGAGGTGGCGCTCGAAGTCGCCCACCACGCCGTGCACCTGCAGGCCCGGGTACTCGCTCGTCAGCTCGTGCGCGCAGTCGCGCACCATGCCCTCGGTCACGTCTACGGGTATGTAGCGCGCGAGCGTGCCCTGCTCGTGCAGCGCGCTCAGCAGCACGCGCGTCTTGGCCGCCGTGCCCGAGCCCAGCTCCACCAGCTCCACCGCGCCCGTCAGCCGCGCCAGCTCATCTGCCGTGTCGTGCAGGATCGCGCGCTCGGTGCGCGTCGGGTAGTACTCGGGCAGCTCGCAGATGCGGTCGAACAGCTCCGCCCCGCGCGCGTCGTAGAAGTGCTTAGGCGGGAGTTCCTTGAACGGGCGCGTCAGGCCCTCACGGGCGTCGCTGGCCAGCGAGCGCTCCTGGCCCTCGCCGAGGTAGGAGTCGATGCGGATATCCGGCTGGGTCAGTGGGTTCATGTCCTTGAGGTGGTTGGTTGGATGGGTCGGTTGATGGTGGTGGGCAGGGTCCTAGGCGGGTGCTCGCAGCGGATCACACGTCCCTTGCCAGGCGCAGGCCGGCGAAGATCTGGCGGCGTATGGGTAGATCCCAGTTGCGGAAGGTCACCGTGGCCACGCGCGGGCTGCTCGCCCACGAGCCGCCGCGCAGCACGCGATAGTCGGGGCCGAAGAACACCTCGGAGTACTCGCGGTAGGGGTACGCCTCGAAGCCGGGGTAGCCGTGGAAGTGGCTAGCCGTCCACTCCCACACACGTCCGGTGTCCTCGATCCGCTGCTCCCAGGTCGCCGCCCTCTCCCACTCGGCCTCGCTCGGCAGGCGAGCCTCGTTGGCTCTGGCGAAGGCGTCGGCCTCGAACCAGCTGACGTGGCACACGGGAGCTCTCGGGTCCCCCGCGGCCGCGTCGGGGTGATGCGTGATGTCGTACTCCTCCTTCCACGCCCAACCCTCATCCGACCACCACTCGCGCCGCTCATAGCCGCCGCCCTCGCTGAAGCGCAGCCAGCTGGCTTTGCTCACGGTGCGCCGTGCGATCTGGAAGGCGTCCGTGCGGGCGCTGTGGCGGGGGCGCTCGTTGTCGTAGGCGAAACCGTCGGGCGCGGCGCCCATCGCGAAGCTGCCGGCGGGGATCTCGATCCAGTCAGGGTCGTCGTCCGCGAGCGGTATCGACGGTGGCTCGCCCGCGGGCAGCAGGCCCGCCAGCGCCATCGCCTGGCGCATCGTCTCGGTGTGCTGCAGCTCGTGGCGCACCACCATCTCGTGCACGAAGCCATCATCGCCCACGCCGTCGCGTTCGATCGCCGCGCGCGTGCGCTCGCTCACCGCGTCCATGTACGCACGGGCCTGCGCGGTGTCGAGCAGCTCGATCTCCCCTCGCCTGGGCCGGGGGGTCTCGAACGCGTCGTACACCTCCGCCAGATCCGGCCGCAGCAACGGAAGCCCCGCGTGGCGGTGTGCCAGCCACAGATCCTCATAGGCGGCGATGTGCGCCAGATCCCACACCAGCGGGCTCATGATCGGGGAGTGCGCGCGCTCCAAGTCCGCAGCGCTCAGGTGCGCCACCATCTCCAGCGTACGCTCGCGAGTCGCGCGCAGCGCGTCCAGCAACTCCTCCGCGGACAGCTCGGCGGCGTCGGGGACTGCTTGCTTGGCAGCAGTGGCTGGCGTCATAGCTCGTCTGTCGCTACTACTCTACGTACCCACAGACGCATCGGTTCACCATAAGTTCCCACATTCCGCATTTTGGTGGGTCGATGGAGGGGATCCACAGTGCGTTTGCAAGCCGTGAAGGATATCTACGTGCGCCCCAGCGCCGGCGGTGGCGAGGCCGCATCGTCCAGGATCAGCGTCAGGCGCTCTTTGCGCAGCAAGCTGGCCGGCACGTGCGGCGTGGCC
Source organism: uncultured Solirubrobacterales bacterium (assembly GCA_963821895.1). GTDB lineage: Bacteria > Actinomycetota > Thermoleophilia > Solirubrobacterales > Solirubrobacteraceae > Palsa-744. Next base: position 24,745 of record CAWGFQ010000001.1, on the reverse strand, counting down.
GGGCCGAGCGCCCCCTGCACCGCGTCGCGCTTGCCCGCCCCCACGGCCGGCAGCAGGCAACGCCGCGCCGCGCGCAGCACCGCCAGGCTCAGCGTGATCCGCTCGGGTGGCGGCTTGGGGGAGCCGTGTACGCCCAAACAGATCGCATCCTCGCTCGCGGACAACGTTGGGGCGTCGGGGAACAGCGAGGCTGTGTGGCCGTCCGGGCCGATGCCCAGCACGACGACATCCAGTACCGGCAGGGCCTCCCCGCCTGCCGCTGCGTCCGCGCCGGCCGTCACATTCGCGAGCAGCGCCTGCGCGTAGCGCTCGGCTCCCTTCTCCGGTCCGAGCTCGCCTTCCATGCGGTGCACCGTCGGGCGCACACCGCCGATGCGCTCCAGCAGCGTTCTGCGCACCATCAGGTAGTTGCTCTGCTCGTCCTCGGGCCCCACGCAGCGCTCGTCCGCGAACCACACCTCGACGCCTGCCCAGTCCGTGATCGCCTCCGCGAGCAGTTCGTGCGCTCGTTCGGGGGTGTGGCCGCCGCTCAGCGCAACGTGCGCCACGCCGCGCTCCTTGCGCGCGCTCTGGATGTGCTCGGCGATTTCGCGCGCCGCGCGCTGCGCGACCTTCTCGTGGTCCGCCAAGGTGCAGATGCGCGTCACGGCAGCCTCCCGTTTTGGGAGGAGCCTCGGGGATCGCAGCGTCGAGTGGCGTTGGCCTCGCTCACGGCAGCATCGCCTTCGCCGCCCGCAGCGCCGGTGCATACGTCGGATCGCGCAGCAGCGCCTGGCGGATCCCCTCGCCCAGCACTCCCGCCTCGCCGCGTGAGGCGCCCAGCACCGTCCACTCGTGCTCGCCCCCGTCGCGCCCTGTGCGCCGCGCGTGCAGTCCGCCCGGCCCGCGATCCAAGCTCAGCTCCATGCCCGAGGCCGTGCGCAGGGTGATGCCCTCCAATCCTCGCACCTGCTGCTCCGGGTCGGGTTCCAGCTGGATCGCCACATCCCCGCGCTGCGCTCTGGCGCTGCCCGCAAGCGCCCCCTCGTGCGCCGTAAGAGGGCTCGTCTGCCAGCCCAGGCGCGCCGCCAGCCAACCCACCAGCAGCATTCCCGCCACCGTGCTGTCCGGGTGATGGCGCACGCTCAGCCGGTCCAGTTTCGCCAGCTCCGGGCGCATCTGCGGTGGATCGAACGTCCCCGCGATGCGCTCCCTCCACGGCATCGAGCGCAGCCAAGCCAGGTCCACCACGTAGGCCCGCCGCGTCAGCTCCTCCGCGCGCTCGATGGCATCGCGCCAAACGGGCTCGTCGATCGAGTCCAGCAGCACCGCCTGCGCCAAAGCCAGCAGCAAGTCCACCTCCTCGGGATGCCCGTGCGGGGACCACAAAAGCGTGGGCATATCGCTCACCACCAGCGGATCGACGATCGTCAGCAGGTCGTCCAGGTGCCCCTGCCCGATCTCCACCACCACCGTCTCGCGCAGCAGCCCCAGCTCGCCCGGCCGCAGGTCGCCGGTAGCGGCCACGCTCGCATGTGCATCCAAGCGCTCGCGCCCCGGCTCGTAAGAGAGCACGATCGTGCGCGAGGCGTGATAGCGGCCCACCCCGCGCAGGCGGTTTGCGATCTCGCCGCTCCATTCGTGGTCCACGAAGGCGACCAGGTTGAGCACCCGCGCCGGCACGTAGCCGCCGTTCTCGGAGTGGCGCTCCTTGAGCAGCTCGCGCAGCGCCGCCTCGATTGCATCGGGCGTCGTGGCCTGCGCGCTCCATACGGCGTCGCTAACGGCGGGCATGGCTTTTAGATCGCCCTCCAGCTGTGCCCCTCGGTGAGGATCTCCTGCGCCTCCGCCGGTCCCTGCGTGCCCGACTCATACTGCGCCAGCGGTCCGGGCAACGCTTCCCAAGTCTTGAGGATCGGATCGCAGATGCACCACTGCGCTTCCACCTCATCGTCGCGCGTGAACAGCGTCGGATCGCCGCGCATCGCATCCATGATCAGCCGCTCGTACGCCTCCGGCGACTGCGAGAGGAACGAAGTGCCATACAAAAACTCCATGTTGACGGGCCGGATCATCATGCGCGTGCCCGGGATCTTCGCGCCCAGCTGCAGCGTCACCCCCTCGTTGGGCTGCAACGTCAGGATCAGCTGGTTGGGTCGCACCCCCAGCGAGCCCGCCTGGCTGAACGCCAGGTGCGGCACCGGCTTCAGCGTCACGGCGATCTCCGTGATCTTGCGTGCCAGGCGCTTGCCCGCGCGCAGGTAGAACGGCACCCCGGCCCAGCGCCAGTTGTCGACTTCCAGGCGCAGCGCCGCGTACGTCTCAGTGGTCGAATGCGCGCGCACGCCCTCCTCTTCCAAGTAGCCGGCCACGTCATCGCCGCCCACGTGCCCCGCGCCGTACTGCGCGCGCACGGCCATCTCGGTCACCTCATCTCCGACCGGCGCGTGGATCGCATGCAGCACCTTCACCTTCTCGTTGCGCACCTCTTCGGCAGTGAAGCTCACCGGAGGCTCCATCGCCACATGGCAGAGCAGCTGCAGCATGTGGTTCTGGATCAAGTCGCGCAGCGCCCCCGCGTGGTCGTAGTAGCCCGCGCGCGAGCCGATGCCGATGTCCTCGGCCGCGGTGATCTGCACGCTGTCGATGTAGTTGCGGTTCCACAGCGGCTCGAACATGCCGTTGGCGAAACGGAACGCCATCATGTTCTGCACCGTCTCCTTGCCCAGGTAGTGATCGATGCGGAACACCTGCGTCTCGTCGAACACGGCGAGCACGCGGCGGTTGAGTTCGCGCGCCTCCTCCAGAGAGGTGCCGAACGGCTTCTCGATCACCACCCTCACCTCCGCGTCCGCGCGCCTGTTGAGGCCCTGCTGGCCCAGCGCCTCGACGATCACCGGGAAGAACGACGGCGCCGTCGAGAGGTAGAAGGCGCGATTGAGCGGGCAGCCCGCACGCTCCTCAAAGCCATCGAGCACCTGTTGCAGCTCCCCGTACACCCCCTCGTCGTCGAACACGCCCGGCACGTAGCGCACGTCTTCCAGGAGTCCCTTCAGCACGTCATCGTCCGGCGGGCGGCGCGAAAAGTGGCGGATCGCCCGCTCGCACTCCGCGCGGTACTCCTCGTGTGTCTTCTCGCTGCGCGAGACCCCCACCAGGTGAAAACGCTCCGGCAGGCCGCCCTCGTGCGCGAGGTTGTAGAGGGCAGGCAGCAGCTTACGCTGCGCCAGGTCGCCGGTCGCGCCGAAGATCACCAGGGTGGTGGGCGCCACCGGCAGGCGCTCCAGGCCTTCGACCAGCGGATTCTCCGCGTCGAGCTCCGGCGGCTGCTCCACGGTTGCCATTTCAGGCCTTGCGCTTAGGCGCCGACTTCACCGCATGTCCACCGAACTGATTGCGCAGCGCGGCCAGCACCTTGTGTGAGTATTCGCCGTTGCCGCGCGAATAAAGCCGCGCATACAGCGACGAGGTGATCGCCGGCGTAGGCACATCCAGCTCCGTCGCCTGCGCGATCGTCCAGCGACCCTCGCCCGAATCCTCCGTCCAGCCCTCGATCGCCGCCAGGTCGTTGCCGTCCTCCTCGAATGCCCGTGCGGCCAGTTCGCAAAGCCAAGATCTGACCACCGAGCCCTGCCCCCACAGGTGGGAGATCTTCGCGTTATCCAGCTCGTACTCGCACTTGTCGAACACGTCGAAGCCCTCCGCGTAGGCCTGCATCAGCCCGTACTCCACCCCGTTGTGCACCATCTTCACGAAGTGCCCCGCGCCCACCGGCCCAAAGTGCATCCATCCACGCGCGCCGATCGCCGCGATGCTCTGCTCGTTGGTCTCCGGTGCGAGCACGTCGAGGATCGGCGTCAGCCGCTTCACCGCCTTAACCGGCCCGCCCACCATCATGCAGTACCCCACTTCAAGCCCCCACACCCCGCCCGAGGTGCCCACGTCCACGTAGTGGATGCCCTTGCCCTTCAGTTCGGCGGCGCGGCGCTTGTCGTCCGTCCACTTGCTGTTGCCGCCATCGACGATCGCGTCGTCGCGGTCCATCAGCTTCGCCAGGTGCTCCACCGTCGATTGCGTCGGCGCGCCCGCCGGCACCATGATCCACACCAGTCGCGGCGGCTTCAGTTTCTTGACCAGGTCCGCCAGAGAGCTTGCGCCCACCGCGCCGTTTTTCACGGCCTGCTTGACCGCATCCTTGTCGAAGTCGAACGCCACGACCTCGTGCTCGCTGTCGCGGCGGATGCGGTGCACCATGTTTCCGCCCATCTTGCCCAGTCCAACGAAGCCGATCTGCATGACAGCGCCTCCTGCTAGGGGTTCACGCGAGAGCTCCGCGGATCGTAGCCGTCCGGGGCGGCGTTCCCGTTCGTCGTTGCAACCACGCGGCAACCTCTCCTCCCCACAAAAGCCCGCTCGGTTCCGTCCCGGCCCTTCGTGTAGCTTTCGCGCTCGCATGACCGACCCCACACACCAGCGCCCCGATCGCAACCTCGCGCTCGAGCTCGTGCGCGTCACCGAGGCCGCCGCGCTAGCCTGCGCGCCGCTCGTGGGACGCGGCGACAAGCTCGCCGCCGACCAGGCCGCCGTCGATGGCATGCGCTACGCGCTGCAGTCCGTGCAGATGGACGGCCTGGTGGTGATCGGCGAGGGCGAGAAGGACGAGGCGCCGATGCTCTACAACGGCGAGCACATCGGCGACGGCACGCCGCCGCAGGTGGACATCGCCGTCGATCCGCTGGAGGGCACGACGCTGGCCGCGCACGGCATGCCCTCGGCGCTGGCCGTGATCGCGCTGTCCGAGCGCGGCTCGATGTTCGACCCGGGTCCGTGTGTGTACATGGAAAAGATCGCCGGTTCGCCCGAGGTCGCCGACCTGCTCGACCTCGACCGGCCGCTGCCCGAGACGCTGCGGCTCGTGGCCGAGCGCAAGGGCACGAGCATCGGCGATGTGATGGTCGTCGTGCTCGACCGCTCCCGCCACGAGGAGGGCATCGCCGCGATCCGCGGCGCCGGCGCGCGCGTGCGGCTGATCCCGCACGGGGATGTCTCGGCCTCGCTGCTAGCCGTCACCGAGCGCTCGCCCGTGGATCTGCTGTGGGGCATCGGCGGCACCCCCGAGGGAGTCATCTCCGCCGCCGCCATCAAGTGCCTCGGCGGACGGCTCCTGGGCCGCCTATGGCCGCGCGACGAGGAGGAGCGCCAGGCCGCGCTTGCCGCCGGTTATGACCTTGAGCGTGTGCTCGACCAGGACGACCTGGTGGCGGGGGACGATGTGTTTTTTTCCGCCACTGGCGTCACCGATGGGGATGTCTTGCAGGGCGTGCGCTACCCCTCCGCCGGCGGGGCCACCACCGAGTCGCTCGTGATGCGAACGCGCTCGGGCACCGTGCGACGCATCAGTGCCCGCCACGACCGCGCCAAGCTGCGCGCCGTCGGCGGGGATCGTTTTTGAGAGAGGTGTTGCGCGCGGGAGGGTCCGCCGGGGGGCTCTGCTCGAAGCGCCCCACGCGCGAGCGCTCCAGCTCCAGCTTCGCCAGCGAGCGCAGATAGCCGTACGTCACCCACACGTGGATGCGCGACTGCGTCGCCTCGTAGATGCGCCTGCCCAGGCCCGAGGCGACGCGCGGGTAGAAGTTCGCCACCTCCACCTGCACCTCCACCTTCGCCCAACCGGCCCGCGGTTCGGGCAGGCGGCGCACCTCGATCTGCAGATGCCCCGCGCCGCCACGGCCGCGCTTGGCGACCAGCAGGCCGCTCAGCACGCGCCAGCGCACCAGCCCGCCGTCGGGCACGACCTCGTATTCGGGGGCGCCGAAGGTCAGCAGCTTCAGCGGCCTGCCCAGCAGCAGCACGCTGCGCTCGCTCTCGCTGTAGCGCACGCGGATCGTCCCCAGCGTCACGCGCGAAAGGAAGCGCCAGTACGTGCGCGCGAGGCGCTCCAGGTGCAGCGGCGTCCACATGTCCTCCAGCGCCCGGGCGGGCAGGAGCAGCTCCGCCGCCTGTGCCGAGCGCACCGCTCCCGTCTGCTCGTCCACGCTCGTGCGGTCGCGCAGCTCGCCTATGCTCGCCTCCTGCATGCTCTCCGGAGGCTACCCGCGTACTCTTCGCATCGTGTCCTTCGCTGCTGCTGATATTCAACCGGCGTCATGAGCGGCAGCGACTCCCCTTCTCCCGACGAGCGTCTTGCCGGCGCCGCGCGCGCGGCGCACGAGCTGAGCGACGCCCTGTGGCATTCGCTGCACGAAGAGCTCTCCGGCGCGCAGCGCGAGCGGGCGGCGCTGCTAGCGCAGCGGCTTGCCGACGTTGGCGGCGCCATCGCCCTGCTCGCTGCGCCCTCCGCGCGCTCCGCGCCATCCCCGCCATCCGCGCCGGCCCTCGGCTCTGCCGCGTCCGCACCTGCGTCACCCGTGGAGACGCCGCTGGAGCCGCCCGAGCCGCCCCGCGAGGACGGCATCGAGGTTCACGACGTGCGGCCGGCCGAGCTGCGTCACGCCCACCGGCACGAGTTCGCCGCGGCCGTCGCCGATGCCGAGCGGCCCGCCGCTGCGCCCTCCGCGTGGATCGGCTCCATCTCCCGGCGCCTGGAGCGCTACCACGAGGATCGCCTTCCCTTCGCCGTGCTGCTCATCGAGGTCATCGACATCGACCGCCTCGCCCACGCCGAGGTCGCGCAGGAGCTCGCGCGGCTGACGATGCAAGTCGAGCGCGCGATCGGCGCCGAGCTGCGCCCCGCGGACCTGCTCACGCAGGAGGCGCTGGGCCGCTACTGGCTCGTCACGCCCGAGACCGACTCGCTCGGTGCGCGCCAGCTGGCCGAACGCCTCGCGCGCACCGTGCGCCTCGCCGCGCGCCACCGCGGGGTGCCGCTGGAGCTGGCCATCGGCATCGCCATCTGCCCCGAGGACGGGCACGATGCAGCCGCGCTCGCCGTGCACGCCGATGTCGGCGTCTACGCCGCGCGGGCGTCCGGGCGAACGATCGCGCCCGACACCGACCCCGCCGCGTAGCCCGACCCGCCAGGCCGGCGCTCAGCGCGAGAGCCGCGAGAGCGCGTCCTTGAGCAGCCGTCCGCCGCTTGTCAGCCCGCTTTGCGCCAGCTCGCCGAGCAGCTCCGCAACCGACGCCGCCAGCTCGCCGCTTCCCGGCGGCTGCACCGGCTTGCCCAGCTCCAGTTCGCTCTCCGCCTCGAAGCCCTGCTTGGGGGCGCGCTCGGGCTCGGTCGCCCCACGGGGCTTGGCCGGTTTCGCCCGCGCGGCCTTGGGCGGCTTCGCCCGCGTGGGCTTGGGCGTCGTCCGGGCGGGCTTGGGGGGCGCCCGCGTGGGCTTGGGGGGCGTCGCCCGGGCGGGCTTGGCCTTCGCGCGGCTGCCTGCCTTGGCGGGCCTTGCCGCGGTCGTCCCCGCAGCCGTCTGGGCCCCCGCCGCGCCGCGGCCACTCGCCGCGCCGCGCCGTGCGCTCCGGCGTTGCGGGCGCGTTTTGGGTAGGCTGCCCATCACGCCTGGCTCGGGGGGAGCTGATGTGTCTTTGGCGTCGCTCATGCGGCAATCATGGCGCAACGCGTTAAGATAAGGCCCGCTCGTCAGAGCCCCTTGCAACGAAACGGGATGAATAGATGTCAGTGGTAGAACTTCAGGAGCTTGACGAGGTCAAGGGGCTGCTCTCACGGGGGCAGCAGGTCGGCGTGCTCAGCTACGCCGAGATATCCAAGGCCACCTCCGAGCTCGACTTGGACGAGTCCGACGTAGAGGAGCTGCACGGCTTCCTCGAGAAGTCCGAGATCGAGCTCGTCGAGGACATCGATCCGGCCACCGCCGCCGCGATGGGCGTCGAGCGGGCGCCCGACAAACGTGGGCGGCGCAAGGCCAAGACGGCCCTGGACCTCAAGCCGGACATGACGACGGACTCCTTGCAGCTGTTCCTCAAGGACATCGGCAAGGTCAGGTTGCTGACGGCACAGGAGGAGGTCGATCTCGCCAAGCGCATCGAGCGCGGCGATCTGGACGCCAAGCAGAAGATGGTCGAGTCGAACCTGCGCCTCGTCGTCTCGATCGCCAAGAACTACCGCAACCAGGGGCTGCCGTTTCTGGATCTGATTCAGGAGGGCACGCTCGGACTGGTGCGCGCCGCCGAGAAGTTCGACTACCGCAAGGGCTTCAAGTTCTCCACCTACGCCACGTGGTGGATCCGCCAGGCGATCGCCCGCGCGCTGGCCGACAAGGCGCGCACGATCCGCATCCCCGTGCACGTCGTGGAGAAGCTCAACAAGATCGGCCGCGCCGAGCGCAAGCTAGTCACCGAGCTGGGGCGCGAGCCCACCGCCGACGAGATCGCCGATGTCACCGGCATCGACCCCGAAGAGGTCGACTCGATCAAGCGCTCCGCGCAGGCGCCCGTGTCGCTTGAGAAGCCCGTTGGGGACGAGGAGGAGTCGGAGTTCGGGCAGTTCATCGCCGACGAGCGGGCCGAGTCGCCGTACGAGCGCGCTGCGGAAATCCTCACCAAGGAGGCCCTGCGCGAGGCGCTTGAGAATTTGTCTTACCGCGAACGGCGCGTATTGGAGCTGCGCTACGGGCTCGGCGGCGAGCACCCGCGCACGCTCGATGAGGTCGGGCGCACGTTCAACGTCACGCGCGAGCGCATCCGCCAGATCGAGAACCAGTCGCTGAAGAAGCTGCAGTCGCTCGCCGAGGCACAGAAGCTGCGCGACGTAGCCTGACGCTTCGCCGCCCAGATGCTCCGCGGCGGGGCCTCGGGCCGGGGGGCTGGGGCCTGGCTGGGTGGTCCAGCGCGCCCAGAGGCGCTCAAGTCGCGTCGGCGCGATGCCGATGCCCACGGGGTGTTCGACGTGCACACAGCTTTGCGCGAGCTGGTCGCCCGCCAGGGATCGGACCTGCACCTGAAGCTCGACGCCCCGCCGCTGTTTCGCGTGCACGGCAACCTCGGCTCGGACCCCGGCGCCGAGAAGCTCACCGGCGAGGACACCGAGCACGCGCTGCACGAGCTGTTGCACGATCCGATCAAGCTGCAGGAGTTCTCCGAGGAGCACGAGGTCGACTTCTCCTTCGAAATCGAGAACGTCGCGCGCTTTCGCATCAACGCCTTTCGCCAGCGCGGCGCGATCTCGCTCGTCTGCCGCGCGATCCCCCACAAGATCTCAACGATCGAGGAGCTATCGCTGCCGGGGGTCGTGCGCGAACTGGCCGAGGAGGAGCGCGGGATCATCCTGCTCACCGGCACCACCGGCTCGGGCAAGTCGACCACGCTCGCGGCGATGATCGATCACATGAACGAGACGCTCAACCGCCACATCGTCACGATCGAGGACCCGATCGAGTTCGTGCACACCGACAAGCGCTCGGTCATCAACCAGCGCGAAGTCGGCATGGACACAGCCTCCTTCAAGCGCGCCCTGCGGCGCGTGTTGCGCCAGGACCCCGACGTGATCCTCGTCGGCGAGATGCGCGACGAGGAGACGGTGCAGACCGCGCTCTCCGCCGCCGAGACCGGCCACCTCGTGCTCTCCACGATCCACACCGTCGATGCCACCGAGTCGATCAACCGCATGCTCGACTTCTTCCCGCCCCACCAGCACAACCAGGCGCGCGCGATGATCGCCGGCACGATCAAGGGCGTCATCTCCCAGCGCCTGGCCCCCGGCGCGCACGGCGGCCGTGTAGCCGTCTGCGAGATCTTGCGCATGACCGGGCGCGTGCGAGACATGATCAAGGACCCCGATCAGACCGGCAAGCTCAACGAGGTGATCGCCTCCGGCGCCTACTACGGCATGCAGACCTTCGACCAGGCGCTCTTCGGGCACGTCAAGGCGGGGCTCGTCACGTTCGACGATGCCATGCGCATGGCATCGAGCCCGCACGACTTCAAGCTGTTGATGCAGGCCGACGGGCGGCGCGGCACCACGATGGACGACGTCGCCGCGGCCGAGGAGAAGCGCGGGGATGCGACGCCCGCGGCCTCGTCGGCACCGGCTCCGCTGACGGCCGTCTGACGAATTCGGCCCTGGGGTGCGCTGAGGCGCAGGCCTGCCCGCGGCGCGCGCGCTGAGCCCCAACCCCGCTCCGGTAGTGGGTCAGTTTGAGTCTAGAAGCCCCGGCTCGGCCTTTGGCTACGTGTGCTTGAGCTTCGCGGGGCAGACGGTGTGATGGGGGTCCCACCACAGCACTTGAAAGATGTGCCCCGTGCGTGTGCCCCACACCCTTTTCTTGCCCGTCAATCGAAGCTCCCAGAGTTCGTCTAGGTCGTCGGCTTGGATCTCGCCCAGGCGAGCTTGTGCTTTCGGGCAGATGCTTTTGGCGGGTACCCTCTTGTTGCCGCCGTGCCCGAAAAGCTCGTTGACCTTCATGCCCTCGAACTCCCTGAGCTTCGTCAGAACGTGATCTAGCTGGGCAGAGTCGAGGTTGCGCCAGCCCCAAGTGCCGTCGAGGTCGAGCCGTGCGAGTCTCCAGACAATCCGATCCGCCGACTCGCCGGGGAGACCCTCGGCGTGTGGATGCTTGCGGGAGCTTGGCCGCTCTGCGACCTTGGCCCGCTTCGTGTTTTTTGCCACTAGGCGATGGGCTGGCCGGCGCCAGTGAGGCCACCGTAGTACTCGGCCATTGCTGCCTGGGTGATCTCCCTAGAGCCGCGCGCACCGGGTGGTAGCTCACCCCTGGCCTCCTGCCACGGCCGCTCCATGTGCGTCAGCTCACTTAGCCATGCTCCCGGCTTAGACCCATACGTCTGAAGCACGGCATCAATCGACGCCTTCTGCGACGTGGTGAGATTCCCGATCCTGCCGAGAGGCCATTTAGCGAGCGAGAACTCGCCGCGGTGCTCGTCGTAGAGCACACGACATACCGGGCCGTTTGCCCAAGCCTCGATCTGCTCCGTGAAGAGCGGCTCCTCATCCCACGCGAGGTGCCACGCCTGGGCGTAATACACGAGCTTCTGGAGCTTCATGGACGACATCTCGCCTTGACGTTTGAGAATATAGGCCGCTACGTCATGTGCGTTTGCCATACGGATGCACCTCCTTAGTCCAATCGGCGCGACACGGCAGATTCTTGATTCCGGACGTTAGCCTACGAGCCAGCGGACCTCCATAGTCGTTTCCTACCCGTTCAGAAGCCCTGCGATCTCTTGTAGGCTCCAGCGGTGGTCTGCGACGCCTGCGGCCATCGCTGGGGTGCATTCGAGTGTCTGGTGTCTGCGCCCGAAGTTGTAGTACATGTAGTGCAGGCTGACCGCATGGGCTAGGTTCTCGACCTTCTTGCTGAAGCCGTTCGTGAGCCTGGTGAAGCGGCGCATCCCCATCCGCATGGTGAGGTTCTGGCGCTCCACGTAGCTGGTGCTGATCTTCGCGGGGTCCGGGTCGCCTCGGTCCACACGCACACGGCTGCCAGTGTACGCGGCGGGGCTGTACCGGGCCTCCCCCTGGCGCTCGGCGGCGTAGGTCTTGATGAGCTGCGCGAAGTCGATGTCCCGGCCGAACGTGAGGCCCACCGCGTTGGGGTAGGCGGGGAGCCCGTCGGTCGTGAGCTGGATGCGGTGGTCGAGGCGGTTCTTCAAGTCGGCCATGAAGCACCAGGCGTCCTCCATCGTGCGCTCCCCCACCAGCCACGACGGGACGAGCTTCGTATCCGCGCAGATCGCGGTCCACGTCCACACGTCGCCGTAGCCGTACTCCCCCTTGTGCTCGTCCGGGACGTTCTTCTGCTTGCTGTAGCAGTACGCCCAAATCTCGTCCACCTGGATGGTCTTGCACGGCAGGTCCCGCAGCGTCCGGTCCTGGTAGCCCGCGCACGCCTCCCCAAGATCGACAAGGAGCTTCGTGATCGTGTTCTTCGCCGCCCCAGTCATCCGCACCGTGGAACGGATGCTGTTGCCCTCAACCAGGCACCCCACGATCTGCGCGCGCTTCTCGGTGCTCAAACGGTTCATAATGACCATTATGCTTGAGGCATCGGACGGCATCTTCTCCTGCATCTTTCTGTCCGGTTTGCCGATAAGCTGCCCGTATGGCCAACCACAGCAAGAAAGCCCTTCAGGGAGCCGTGAACGACCTAAAGCGAGAGCATCCGACGCTGGAGGATCGTTTGGTGCGATATCGCGCTAAGCGGAGTACCTACGACGCCAAGCGAATCAGCGGGGGCCAGTCGCCCGCGACGTCCGATCAAAGTCTCCCGGTCCGCCACGCCTACCGCGACTTTAGTGGCTGACTCGGAGCCGACCCCTCTCCCCATTCCGGGGCAGACGCCGCTTTTCCATGCCCTTGAGAGGGCGCGCTACGACCGCCAAGCGCAGATTCGGGCCATCGAAGACAGGACGGGTAGGCGTCTTATCGCCTATGTCGCTGGACCGATGACATCGATCTCGGGTGTGGACATCCCGCCATTTGTTGACATCCTCGACGACGTTGCACAAGACAGCGATCTCGACCTCTTGCTTCATACACCGGGTGGAGACGTTGACCAGGCCGAGAGGATCGTGCTTCTCTGCCGCAAGCGGGTCGGTAACGGCTCATTGCGAGTTGTGGTGCCCGACAGCGCAAAGAGTGCTGGCACGCTCATTGCCATCGCCGCTGACGCGATTGTGATGGGCGAGCCTTCCGAGCTTGGCCCAATCGACCCGCAGGTGACCATCACGACGGCAAAAGGCGAGCCGATGGTGCGGCCCGCCCAATCGTTTCTCGATGGGTTGGATTCCATTGTCAAGGGAGCTGGCGACGAACTCTCGGCGGCGTACTTCCCCCTGCTGGACAAGCTAGACCCGGCGTTAATCGATTTCTGCCGTAAGGCGCTGCTTCGGTCCGAGCAATTCGCCGAGAAGTTTCTCACGAAATACATGCTCAATGGCGATCCGGCTAAGGCCAAAGAGGTTGCGCACGCCCTAAACAATGTCGAGGAGCACCTTTCCCACGGAGCCGTGATTGATGCGGACCGTGCACTGGAGATGGGCCTTAAGGTCGAGCTGCTTGCGCATGACAATGATCTCTGGCAGGCGTACTGGCGCCTCTATTGCGAGATGCGCATTGCGCTCACCAGCCTTAGCTCCCGCCTATATGAGGGGCGCAAGGCATCCTTGATCTACGACGGAGGAGGCAGCTAGCGCTCCCACCGGGCTGCTGCTGCCTTACGGGCGATCTCTGACCGCTTCTCAGGCGATAGCTTCTCGGCCCTCGCGTGGCCGCCCTTGAGGCCCCCCTTGCGGCCGCTGGCCTGCGCTGGCGTCTCGGAGGGCTGCGGCTCCGTGGACTGCTGGACGATCCGAGCAGCCATCCGGTTCAGGTCGGCCATGAGCGCATCGTAGCGCCACGGACGGCAACATGATTGGCGAATGATGCAGGATTCCGTCCGGTGAACGGCGTACTGTGCAAGGAAATCGCGGGCGAGCCTGGTCGGGCGTTACCCTGCGGGCTGAGGGCGCTCATCCCTTTCCCCCTGTCTTCGACGGATGCTTCAGAAGGCACCAATCTAGACTGACCAGAACTCGCCACAGGTGATCCTACGAGAGGCGTAGGACGGACTTTTAACCTCTCGAATTGCAGGGAAAGCTCGGGTAGCTGGCGAAGCGCCACGCCCAAGCAGGCGCGTGGCGCTCCCAGCGGGTCCTCAGTCCTGCTGCTGCTCAACGGCCGCGATCAGTTCCGTCAAGCTCATGTCGAGCGCCGTGGCGATCTTCCTCAATGTCCCGATCTTCGGGCTGGCGACGCCCCCGCGTTCGATACGCGCGAGCGCGGAGATCGTGACATCCGCCTTGAACGCCAGCGCTTCTTGCGTGATGCCGTACTTCAGGCGCAGGCGGTGGATGACGCCCCCGGCCGGGTCCGGGGTCATATCGAGACCATCCCCAGCTCGTCCAGGTGCCACGCGCACCGCGACGCAACCACCGTCTCGCCGCACGCCACGATGACGCCGTGCCGCCCCAGGCGGCCCATCGCGTCCGCTAGCGTCGCTGGGGCGATGTCGTCCGCCACGGCGTGCACCTCCGCGACCGTCCAGCGGGGGTCCTTGTCGGCGCGAAGGACCTGCAACACAATCGCCCGCTCAGCCACCCACGGGTCCGTCCATTCCCTACCACGACTACTCTTCTCCTGCATGGGAGTTCACGCTCCTTTGCCGCGCCCCCCGGTCGTTTGCGCGGCGCGGGGGGCAAATTGACCTACGGACCCCCCGAAGCTAGACCACCCCCACGGCTAGACTCAAACTGACCCACTACCCCCGCTCCCACGCACTTCACTTGGTAAAGTAAAGGCCAGAATGGCCGTTGACGAGACATGCCCCGTGTGCAGGACCGCCGAAGTGGTCTGCGGCAAGTGGACGCTCTTGCTGGTGCGCGACCTCGCCGAGGGCCGCTCGCGTTTCTGCGAGCTCGAGCGCTCGCTGGCGGGTATCAGCCCGCGCACGCTCTCGCTGCGCCTGCGCGCGCTGGAGGACGAGGGGATCGTCGAGCGCCACACCTTCCCCGAGGTGCCACCGCGCGTGGAGTACGCCCTCACCGCCAAGGGCCAGGCACTCCTGCCGCTGATCGATGACATGCGCGCCTACGGCGAGCGTTGGCTCGGCGGCTCATGCGAAGAGGTATCGCTCGATCTCGGCCAGGCCGCGCAGGTCCACGTCGCCGTCCAGGTGGGGGACCAGCAGCGGGTCGCGCTCGCGCAGCGTGCGTGACAGGGCGCTGACGCTCTCCGCGTCGCGCCGCGCGAGCACGTCGAAGTCGGCGAGGTTCGCGGCCACGCGCCCGGCCAGCTCCTCCCCAAGCTGTTCGGCCAGCAGCGCCTCAAGCTCCTGCACGTCGTGCCCGTGCAGCCCCTCCAGGTGCATGCGGTTGACGATCAATCCGCCGCTGCGGTGCATCCCCGCCTCGGCGAGCTTGCCCGCGAGATACATCGCCTCGCGCACCGGCTCGGGCTCGGGCGAGGTGACGAGCACGAACGCCGTCTCCTCCGCACGCAACAGCGCGCCGATGCCCCGCGCGCGCTCGCTGATGCCATCGGTGATGTCGCCCAGGGAGGTGAAGAAGGTGGAGATGTCGCCCATCAGATCGATGCCCGTCACGCGCGTGAACATCGAGAGCACAAGCCCCGTGCCGCGTCCGAGGAAGCGCGCGGCGATGCCGCCGGGCGCGACGAGCACGCGCAGCGCGCGGCCTTCGAAGAACTGCCCCAAGCGCCCTGGGGCGTCGAGGAAGTCAAGCGCGTTGCGCGAGGGCGGCGTGTCGAGCACGACCACGTCGAAGACGCCGCTGCGATCGAGTTCATACAGCCGCGCCACGGCGGTGAACTCCTGCGAGCCGGCCACCGCGCCGGAGAGCTCCTTGTAGATGCGGTTGGCGAGCACCTCTTCGCGCGTCTGCGCGTCGGGGGCGAGCCGCTCGATCAGCGCGTCGAAGGTGCCCTTCACGTCGAGGGTCATCGCCCACAGCTCGCCCCCGTCCTGCAACTCGACGCCGTGCGCCGCGAGCATCGCGGGGTCCACGAGGTGGGGCTCGCCGTCGAGCTCCTCCAGGCCGAGCGCGGTAGCCAGGCGCTTGGCGGGGTCGATCGTCAGCACCGCCACCTTCTGCCCGCGACGCGCCAGGCCCAGCGCGATCGCCGCGGAGGTGGTCGTCTTGCCCACGCCGCCCGGCCCCGCGCAGATGCACACGCGCTTGCCGTGGAGGCGCGCGGCGAGGGGGCGGTGGCGGGCGCTCATCGCCGGGGAGCCTCGCGCGCGGGGAGGAAGTGGCGGCGAGCAGTCATCGCCGGGTGGCCTCGCGCGCGGCGAGGGGCTGGTGGCGCTTGCCGCTCATGCCCGGATCGTAGACCCGAAGCAGGAATCCACCCTGTGCCTGCGAATACACCCGGCGTGGAGAGCCCGCCAACCCAGCCATCGGAGCCCACCGTGCAAACTCAGCCCAGGGCCAAGGTCATTGCGTTCGCCAACCAGAAGGGCGGCGTGGCCAAGACGACCACCACCCTGAACCTTGCCGCGGCCTTCGCCGAGGAGGGCCACCGGGTGCTGTGCTGCGACATGGACCCGCAGGGGAACCTCACGATGAGCCAAGGCATCGATCCGGACACGATCGAGACGTCGATGTACGACGTGCTCGTGCACAAGCTTTCGATCCGCGAGGTGATCCGCAAGCGCGAGATCGACGTCGCCTGCGCCTCGATCGACCTCGCCGGCGCGGAGATCGCTATGAGCACAATGATCGGCCGTGAGCGCTCCCTGCAGAAGGCGTTTGAGCCGATCCGCGAGGACTACGACTTCATCTGCATCGACACTCCGCCGAGCCTCGGATTGCTGACGATCAACGCGCTCACGGCGGCGGACAAAGTTATCGTCCCCGTGCAGTGCGAGTATTTATCGATGCGTGGCCTCATCCAGCTGCAGAACACGCTCGCGATGATCCGCGAGAACCTCAACCCCGACGTGGACATCGAGGGCATCCTGCCGACGCTCGTCGATTCGCGCACGATCCACGCCAAGGAGGCGATCGAGATCCTCGAAGAGAACTTCGGCGATCGCGTGTTCGCCTCGCGCATCCGCAAGACGGTGCGCTTTGCGGAGGCGCCGGTGAAGGGCATGAGCGTGCTCAAGTACGAGCCCGACGGGGTGGCCGCGCAGTCCTATCGTCAGCTCGCACAGGAGGTGTTGGCCAATGGCTCCCAGCAATAAGCGCGCGTCGATGCGCGAGGGTCCGCTCACGGCGCTGTTCCGCAAGACCGAAGATGTGGAGGGGGAGGGAGAGGTTGCCGCGCCCGCCCCGGAGAGCGCCCCTGAGCAGACCGAGACGCGCGCGTCGCGACGGGCGGCCGGTTCCTCCGGTGAGAACTCCCCGCGTGAGCGCAGCCGCGAGATGCCCCACCCCGCGCTGAGCCCGTCCGACGAGCCGCAGGTGGAGGAGCCCGCAGCGGTGCGCAGCCCGCAGGAGCGCCTGCGCGACGTCTTCTCCTCGGAGATACCCGAGAACATGATGGAGAACCCGCGCAAGCAGGCCGCCGCGCGCGAGGACGCTGGGCGCGATGCCGTCCGTGAAGAGGCGGTCGAGCAGTCGCGGCGCCAGGCTCCCGTGGAGATGCCCCCGCGCGACGAGCCCGAACCGCGCCCCTTTGGGCAGGCCGGGCCGGTCGTCCACCCCGTGATCCGCGTGGTGGGCGTCGGCGGTGCCGGGGTGAACGCCGTCAATCGCATGGTCGAGGCCGAGGTGGCGGGCGTGGAGTTCATGGCGATCAACACCGACCAGCAGTCGCTGCAGCAATCGACCGCCGACATCACGCTGCACATCGGCGCGGAGCTGACGCGCGGTCTGGGTGCCGGAGCGGACGCGAACGTCGGCCGGCAGGCCGCGATGGACGACTACGACCGCGTGAAGGCGCTGCTCAAGGGCAGCGACATGATCTTCATCACCGCGGGCGCCGGCGGCGGCACCGGCACCGGCGCGGCCCCGATCGTGGCCCGCATCGCGCGCGAGATCGGCGCGCTGACCGTCGCGATCGTGACCAAGCCCTTCGGCTTTGAGGGCACCCGTCGCGCCGAGCAGGCCAAGCACGGCGTGGGCGCGCTCGCCGAAGAGGTGGACACGCTGATCGTTGTCCCCAACGAACGCCTGCTGTCGGTGCTCGACAAGCAGACCTCGATGGTGGACGCCTTCCGCGTGGCCGACGACGTCCTGCGCCAGGGCGTGCAGGGCATCTCCGATCTGGTCACGCTGCCGGGGCTCATCAACTTGGACTTCGCGGACGTGCGCACGATCATGAGCGAGGCCGGTGACGCGCTTCTGGGGATCGGCATGGGCGTGGGCGAGCACCGCGCGACGGAGGCCGCGATGCAGGCTGTGCAGTCGCCGCTCTTGGAAACCTCGATGGAGGGAGCGCGCTCGATCCTGCTCTCGATCACCGGCGGCGCAAATTTGTCCCTGTGGGAGGTCAACGAGGCCGCCAAGGCGGTGTCCGAGGCCGCGCACCCCGACGCGAACATCATCTTCGGCGCGATGGTCGACGAAAAGCTCGACGACCAGGTGTGGGTGACGGTCGTCGCCACCGGCTACCGCGAAGAAGGCCGCGGCAGCGCGCGCCGGGGACGGCTCGAAGAGCCCGCAGGAGAGCCGCGCGTGCGCAGATCGGCGCGTCCGCCGGAGCCGCGCCGTGAGCGGCGGCGTAGCCTGGGGGATCTTGAAGTCCCCGAGTTCATCCCGAACCCTTGAGAGCCGTGGCGGCGGTGTAGTCGCCGCAGGTCACCCGTTCACAGCCCACGCCGGGGCGCAGGTGCTGCGCGAAGGGGGGAACGCGGTCGATGCCGCCGTGGCGGCGATGCTGATGTCGTTCGTCGCCGAGCCGCTGCTCACGGGCCTGGGGGCCGGGGGCTACATGCTTGTCGCCGGTGGCGGGCGCGAGCCAGCCTTGCTCGACTTCTTCGTGGAGGCGCCGCCGCGCGCCGACGACGGCAGCGCAGCGGAGCTTGAGGCGATCGACGTGTCGTTCGGGGACGCCGTGCAGGTCTTCTACATCGGCCCGGCCTCCTGTGGTGTCTACGGCACGCCCGCGGGGGTGTGCACTGCTGTGGAGCAATGGGGCACGGTGCCGCTGGCAGACCTCGTCGCGCCCGCCGCGCGCCTGGCGCGCGAGGGTGTGCAACTCAACCACGGCCAAGCCTACGTAGCGGAGATCCTCGCCGACTTGCTGCGCTCCACGCCCGAGTGCGCCGCGCTGTGGGCACCACACGGGCAGGTGCTGCGCGAGGGCGAGCAGTTGTGCAACCCCGAGCTGGGCGACGCGCTCCTGCGCCTGGGCAGCGAGGGCGCGGCGCCGTTCTACCGCGGCGACATTGCGGGCGCCGTCTGCGACTGGCTCGCACCGCGCGGGGGCTCGCTCACGCGCGCGGCGCTCGCTGGGTACGAGGCGATCGAGCGTGCGCCCCTGCAGGTGGGCTACCGCGACCGCAAGGTCCTCACCAACCCGCCGCCCTCCGCGGGGGGCACGCTCTTGGCCTACTCGCTGGCCCTGCTCGATCGCGGCCCCGCGCCGCCCACGCTGGAGCAGGTCGTGCAGGCAATGGAAGCCGCGCAGGGCGAGCGCACCGCGGAGTTCGTGGAGGAACTGGGGGAGGACGGCTTCCTGGAGTGCTTCCTCGGCTCGCGCCTGGGTGCAACGACGCACATCTCTGTGCTCGACGCCGAGGGCTGCGCTTGCAGCGTGACCTGCACGAACGGGGAGGGCTCGGGCGTCGTCGTGCCTGGCACGGGCATCCACGTCAACAACGTGATGGGCGAGGAGGACCTCAACCCCCACGGTTTCCACCGCCACCCCGCGGGTCGGCGGATGCCGAGCATGATGGCCCCCTCAGTCGTGCTGCGCGACGGGTCTGTAGAGCTGGTGCTCGGCTCGGCCGGCTCGAACCGCATTCGCTCTGCCATCCTGCAGACGATCGTGGGCGTCGTGGACCACGGCCTCAGTGTTTCCGATGCTGTGCAAGCGCCACGCGCGCACTTCGAGGGCGGCATCGTCTACCACGAGCCGGGAATCGAGCTGGGAGAGGCGGCGCCAGGGGCGCCGCGCGAGTTGGTGCGCTTTCACGACCTGAACCTCTTCTTCGGGGGGGTGCAGGCCGTGAAGAAGAGCGGTGACGGAGGCGTCGCCGGAGCCGGCGACCCGCGCCGGGGTGGGGTGGCGGTGGACGCGTGAGTGTGTCGTCGCCCACTACGGCGCCGTTACCCCCCAAGCCCCGTAGAAGCCCGCGTGCCGCAGCGGCCGGCGCCCTGTCCGGCAGCGCCCTCCTGCTCGCGATTTTGTTTCCGACCGGCTGTGGCGGCGGGGTGCTCTCGGGAGACCTCTTCGAAGTCAAGCGGTCGGGCTCGGTGCCGGGTGCCACGCTTACGCTGGTAGTCAACGAAGGCGGCACCGTGCGCTGCAACGGCGGCAAGCCGTTGCCGATCAGCGACCCGCAACTCGTGCTCGCGCGGGGGATCCAGGAAGAACTCAAGGAAGCGGTGTCGAGCCACCAGAACCTACCGCCGCGCTCCGGGTCAGTGTTCAGCTACTACCTGCGCGATGAAGAAGGCTACGTGCGCTTCAGCGACAACTCAGCGGGCCAGAGCAAGATCATGCGGGAACTGCAGGGGTTCGTGCTGGAGGTAGGGCGCGCGGTTTGTCATAACGCGGGGTGAGGGCGGTGCAAAGGCAAAGGCGAGGAGTGGAGGACGTGATTGCCTCCACCCCCGCTGTTGTTGGTTGACCTTAGATGCTGGACCGCTCGTGGTTAGACTGCTTTGATATTTTCCAGTTTGCCTTCAAGGCCCGTCAGTGTCGCTTCTTCGGTGACTTTTTTAAGGGTACACAGTGCGTTCGTCCCGACGCTCTCGGCAAAGATGCCTTTTCCTGCTAGTCCGCCAGTGCCGCCTTCTTCCGCGTTGACTTTACCAAGTATATTGGCGCCTTCATTTGCAATTGTTCCTTTAGCAAGGCCGACGTTTATGCCGCTGTTGGAACCAGAAGAGGTTTCCATACCAGCAGGGACTTGGATTTCACATAGAGGTTTAGTCCCTTTGCCGATTTTTAGGAGGCAAGATTCTGCGACGCCTCCGGTTGGCGAAAGGGAGCCTTTGGTTGCTTGCACCAGCAAAAAGTCGCATGCTTTGACTTCGATTTCACCTGCAGCGACTTTAGTTTTGCCGATTTCAGCTGTGCAGTTCGGACCCCAGTTTTTTACTTGTATGCTTAGATTGGGGCCTTCAAGAACTTGTTCCTGTTGTACTTTGATTCCGTTTGTCTTGCCGATATGCCATTGGGCTACAATTTCGGTTGGGGGGCAGGTGACTGTTCCCTGTCCGGCGTAGTTAAATATGCCCGAGGCAAGAACCGTTACCTTGCCTTGTGTTTGTGTCGAGCTGAACAGCGCGGAGGCCGGCGTCGCCGAGAGGGCGAGCGTAGCGACTACTCCGACGAAGAAGCTCAGTGTCTTTAGTCTGAACATGCTGCGTAAGGCTCCTTTTGTTGTCTTGTTGACTTAAGCTCTCATGTGAGAGCCAGGAGGCATTCTAGCACGACTGAGGTGCTTGTCAAGGAAAATATTCGTATCGTTAGAAGATATAAACCCGCAGAGGTAGGGGAATGCACGCAACTCGGGCAGGGCGAAAAAATGCATTAAGGCGCGCGGTTAAACGCGCACGTTCGCGCGCGAACGAAATTGGCGACGCACGCTGGCGACGCACGCGGGCACGCCCAAAAGGCACAGCAGCTGACGCCTTTCGGCCCTGCGCGCCTCGCGTTCTCCCACGCGCCAAAGACGCCGACGGCAGCGGCAGTTGCCGGCCGGGGTTAAGATCTCCGAGTCGGAGACAGCTCTTGTGGCAGGATGGGCGGCCTGCCACGATATTGAGTTCAAAGCATCTCGTCTAGACCTCGGAAGGAGAGGCAGTCGCGAATGGTTCTTCCCAAATGGTCTAGGCCAGCAGGTTCTGCGCGGCGTTTGGCGGTTGTGGCGGTGGCTGCTGAGGCGCTTTTATGTGCGACGAGCATGTCCGCAACGAGTGTGGCGAGTTCCTCGCTCCCCGATGGACGCGCGTGGGAGATGGTCTCGCCTCCGAATAAGAACGAGGGCGACATCCTTGGCATCAGAGGCGACAGCGGGGGTGGTGTCGTGCAGGCATCTGCGGATGGCCAGAAGGTGACGTATGTCTCGCTCGCGTCTTTTGGGACGGCTGAAGGGGCATCGATAGGCAGCCAGTACATAGCCAACCGCGACGGCGCACTGGGCTGGCTGACACAGAACATCAGCCCGCCTATGAACGCCCAGAGCTTTCCCCCTGGCGCCGGCGAAGGGACACCCTTCCGGGCCTTTTCGTCGGACCTCTCCGCGGGCCTGATCTGGGGCGGCCCACGCGGTCCGCGAGGTCTTTTCGAAGGCCCGCCGTTGGCTGGGTCGCCGCCGCTGTACGAGAACTACTATCTGGCCGAACTGCCCGGCGGTGGGCTGCAGCCCTTGCTGTCCAAGACTCCGGGCACGCCAGCGGATGAATTTCGCCTCGAAATACTAGGCGTCAGTGCCGATCTCGGGCACGTTGTCGTCGAGAGTCCCGCCGTGCTGGGCACGAGCGGGATAGAAGTGGACGAAGGCCACAATCTGTACGAGTGGGAAAGGGCCACCAAGCTGTTCCAGCCAGTGAACGTGCTCCCGAATGGCAGCGACGAATCGGAAAAGGTGCTGTTCGGCGGCGGTGCGGCGACGAGCCATGCGATCTCCGAAGATGGCTCGCGAGTGGTGTGGACGGCCGAATCGACCCCCTCGGGCCTCTACGTGCGCGAAGGTGTCGGCACCGAACATCCTCTCACCGTGCAGGCCGACGCACCGCTGGGAGGCGGGCGATTTCTAACGGCCAGCAGCGATGACTCAAAGATCTTCTTTGCGGATATCAGCAGGTTGACCCCCGACTCCACTGCTGGCGCCGGTGGCCGTGGCGATCTGTACAGGTTCGAGCCCAATGGTTCGGGCGGCGGCCACTTGACGGACTTGACGGTCGATCACGAACCCTCGGATCCGCAGGGGGCTGAAGTATTGGGCGCGTTGGGCGCAAGCGCCGATGGCTCCTACCTCTACTTCGTCGCCAACGGCGTGCTTGCTCCGGGCGCTGTTCACGGGAACTGCACAGCCGGATCGTCTCCGCTGGGAGTGACCTGCAACCTTTACTTGTGGCACGAAGGCTGGGCGACTCCGCGCTTCATAGCCACGTTGTCCGGCGGAGATGACTTCGAAGAATCCGGCTTTACGGCGGTGGAACTGGGCGCTGCCTTTGACTGGGCTCCGTCGCAGGATCTGCGTACCGCGAGGGTCTCGCGCGACGGTAACCGTCTCGTGTTCATGTCGGAACGGAGCTTGACCGGATACGACAACACCGTCAGCGTCGGCGGCAGTTGCAGGCCTAACTTCGCCGGCGGGCCGCCGCTGCCGGCCCAGTGCGAGGAGGTCTTTCTGTATGAAGCTGCCACGAACCATTTGAGTTGCGTGTCTTGCAACCCGACAGGTGTACGGCCGACCGGTCCTTCGGGGATACCGCCGGGAAGCCAGGTCAGCACCGCGCAGGCATTTTATCAGTCGAGGGTCCTCTCGGAAGGAGGGGCGGCGCGGGTGTTCTTCGACAGCGCTGATGGGCTCATGCCCCAGGACAGCAACGGCGCCGAAGACGTCTACGAGTATGAGAACGGACACGTGTATCTCCTCTCAGGCGGAGTCAGTCCCGAAGGGGCGTCGTTTGTCGATGCGAGCAGTGGCGGGAACGATGTCTTCTTCATCACGCGCGCGCAGCTCGTCGCCCAGGACACCGACCAGCTGGTCGACCTCTACGATGCGCGAGCGCCGCACGCGCCAGGCGAAGCGGTTGGGTTCGCCTCGCCCGTGCCGGCCACGTGCGAAGGCGAAGATTGTCGCGCTTCGGGTCCTGCTCCGCCCGTGTTCGATTCGCCCTCGAGCGTCGCTTTCACAGGTGCGGGGAACACCGTGGCGCCGTCTGTGCAGACGGCCAAGCCAAAGCCGAAGAAGCACCCTCGGCCTAAGCCTAAGCGCAAGCCCAAGAAGCGCGAACACGGCAAGGCTGCGCGCGCGAGAGGGCCGCGGGCATGAGGTGGCTTGTGTTGGGCATCGCTGTCTGCTTCGCGTTGAGCGGCGCGTCCGCGACGCCGGTGTCGGCGTCCTTTGGCCTGCAGTCCAACAGCTTCGAGAGCCTGCTCGTGGGCGAAGGCGGCGGGTCGGCTCACGGAGGGGCCTTCCAGGCTGGCTCGCACGCCTTTGACGTGACCACGCAGTTCAAGTTCAACACCACGGAAGGCCTCACCGGCGAACAGATCCCGGAAGGGTCCGTGAAGGATGTCGAGGTGGAACTGCCTCCGGGCTTGATCGGCAACCCGACGGCGACGCCGAAGTGTTCGATCGCGCAGTTCAATACCTCCGACACGGGCGAGGCGTTTGGCCTCTCGGGCGCGAGCTGCCCGAACGACAGTCAGATTGGGGTCGCGCAGGTGGAAATCACGCCCAACGGAGAAGGCGAACCGGTGCCGCTTACGCTCGGCATCTACAACCTGGTCGCCCCCCCCGGCGTCCCCGCGGAGTTTGGCTTCAACCCGATCGGGGTCGCCGTGGTGCTGACGCCGACGGTCCGCACGGGCAGCGACTACGGCGTAACGGTCTCCTCCAAGAATACCAACCAGACATTGCGCGTCTTTGGTGTCAAGACGACATTCTGGGGTGCCCCATCGTCGCCCGTCCATAACGGCGAACGCGGGGAATGCCTCGGCGGCCTGGGAGAAACGTATGCCCTCGGCGTGGAACATCCGTGCCCGGTGGAAACCGGCGGGCGGCCGTTCTTGAGGCTTCCCACGAGCTGTGGCACGGCTAGCTTGAACACGACGATTCACCTCGACTCGTGGGAGGCTCCCGTGCCCTCGGCGGAACTGGAAGGCGTCACCGAAGTTGCGCTGCTCCGCGACGGCGAAGGCCATACGGCGGGTGTCGTGGGGTGTGAACGCCTGGACTTCAGCCCAATGGTCAGCGTGAGACCGGAGACCGCCATGGCCGGATTCCCCACCGGCGCGTCGGTCGAAGTCTCGCTTCCCCAGAACGAAAGCTCGACCGGCCTCGCTGAGTCGGACTTGAAGGGCGCGGAAGCTTCGCTGCCCGCGGGCATGTCTGTCTCCCCAGCGGCGGCGAATCAGCTGCAGGCGTGCAGTGAAGAACAGATCGCGCTGGATTCGGCGGCCATGTCCACCTGCCCCGAGGCATCGAAGGTAGGGACGGTGGAAATC